>CALFBP010000014.1 GCA_937951625.1 uncultured Thermoguttaceae bacterium | reverse complement strand
AGCGCCCAGGCAGCCAACTCGCGAGCGTGCTGTCCCATCTGTTTCTCCCTTCGCTGACTTGCCGGAAGCTACGAAGAGCTCCGACCTTTTTCGCGGATTGCCCCTGTTCTGGCCGCACTTTGATTCGGATCGCAACTTCCGCTGAAATCACCAGAGAACACATAAAACGCAAAGGACACAATTTCCTTACATTGGGCAGAATCGGATAACACCAAGCGAAACACGCATCGATTAGGGGTATAACCAATGTTTAGCAATCCAGTTATGACGAAACGTTGAGTAAAGATTGCCCAAATTTCCCCCCAGCCAGGATTGTGGAGGGATGTCAGGCCCCTCAGCGAGGGCGCAAGACAGTCGCCAGACTCGGTAACTTCACTGCACGCCGGGTCCGATTAGCCCAAGAACAGTCGGCTACGTACAG
Source organism: uncultured Thermoguttaceae bacterium (assembly GCA_937951625.1). GTDB lineage: Bacteria > Planctomycetota > Planctomycetia > Pirellulales > Thermoguttaceae > CALFBP01. Next base: position 99,800 of record CALFBP010000014.1, on the reverse strand, counting down.
AAGAGCCAGGGCAATCCTAACTGATAGCTGCCGCGAGGGGCTTTGGTGCCCTAAGCAGGCACCGCGTCATGTTTTTCAGCCCGTTAACTTTTAAGAGCCCCGAACTTAAGTGAGTTGCCGTCGGGGTGGCACCAATGAAAGGCAAGATATGCCCCCACAATATGGTGGAGTTTTCGCCCCTATTTCACAACTTTCTCATCATGAAGGGGGCCATGAGGGAGGGCGGTAAGGGCGGCTAAAGTCGGTGTAGATTTTACCGATCGATTAAAACTTGTCCTTTGCCCAAGGGCCGCAGCCAGTCACGAGGAGGGAGTTAACTTTGGGGGGATTGAGAAAACTAAGTGTCGGGCTCGTTCTCGGTTCTCCCTTCCGTCCTCTTCCTGCCTTCCGCTGTTTTTCTTCCTATTACAGTCCCTCGATCCGCGGCTCGTCGGCGCGCGATTTCGTCCCGTAGGCGAGCCGCCAATTCGTACTGCTCTTGGGCCACGGCGTCGGCGAGTTGCTCGGCTAGGGTCCTACCAACGTGATAGTGCTCCCGAATCCAGTCGCGAAGCGCGGTCAACTGTTTAACGAACTCGTCCTCCTCGAACTGCTCTTCGGCCTCGACGGCTTGGAACAACGCGCGGATACGCCCAAGCCCCTCGTTGATTTCCTCGATCGCCGCTTCTGGTCCAGCATTATCCAGTTGCGCCAAGGCCATGGCTTGGGTGCGATGGAAAAGGACAAACGGCCGGTATTGTTCGTGCGATAACGACCACTCGTCGTCTGGCGAGTGCTTGGCCACATAGTCCATCAAGGCCAGGGTATGATCGGCGTCTTCGACCGCCCGCGAAAACTCCCGCAACGCAAGCCAGCAAATCCGGCGGTGATAATATTGGAGAAACTCGCGGTCGACCTCGCTGGTTTGTTCCTCCGTGAGTGGCATCCCACGCCGGGCCTTACGATGCTGGCGGCGAAGATAGTCGAGATAGGTCTTGCAGCCTCCCGGCCGTTGACCGTCGGGCCGGCCCGTCGTTTCCATCTGGAGAATTCCCAATTCGATCCTCATCTGAAGGACCTCGCGGCCATCGGAGGCGCGAATCAGCCGCGCCGAAATGACACCGGGCTGAAAGGGCCAGGAGGCGAGGATCCCGCCAATGTCTTCACTGTTGGTCATGGGCTCAAGCTTGTCTAATCTGTTCATCCCCGCAGCGCGCCGTGGTTCAGCTCCAGCTTTCCGGCCGTCGCGACTGTTTTCGTTGTTGTCGGAGTCGTTTTTGCTCCAGGCGACGCCGTCGCGAGGCCCACGACGGCCTCGTAGGCCGGCGAACCTTCGGCGGTACGGCAATGGCGAGCAGAATCTTGCGAAGCTTCTCCAAGCAGTCCCACGCATTCCGCCCCGCATCGCGGAATCGGTGGCTGCTCACCACCAATTCGCCCTGCTCCGTCAAACGCCTCCGAAATCGCGCTTGGAGCCCCTCCCAACGCTCAGGCGAGAGACTTGGGCTGCCTTGGGCTTGCCATCGTAAGGTGGCTTTACTATTGACTTTGTTGACGTTCTGCCCGCCGGGCCCGCCGCTTCGGGAATAGGTGAAATAGAACTCGTCGACCGGGATGCTCCAACCCGGTGTCACCACGAGGCGCCGTTTAGATTCGAGGGCCCTGGCTGCCATCAGCGTCTGTTCGCAAGACCTCAGGCACGCTTTTCGACCAGCTCGGCAAAGGCCTTCTTGGCGTGCTTCAACAGTTCCCGATAGTCGACGTTTTCCAACGCCTCTCCCAGAAGCTCCACGTCATAGAAACCATTGTACGCGGCGGCCGCCAATGCATCCACGATTTCCCGCAACGGGAGCACGCCATCCCCCAAGAGGCACCTATCCTGGTCACCCTCGGGTGTATGTTTCCCATCCCCCAACTGCACCAGAGCGATACGAGGGACGAGTTCCGGAATACGTTGGATAAGCTGGGGGTCCCAACCCAAGTGATACGTATCCAGAACGAGTTTTACCCAATCGTGGTTAACGGCATCGAGCAAGTTGAGGGCGTCGTCAAGTGAGGTGACGAACGTAAACTCCGCGGCGCAGCCCGGGTGCATCGGTTCGACGGCCAACGCCACCCCGGTCTCTTTCGCCAGCGGCGCCAGTTCGTTCAAAGCCTCTCGGAAAAGCCGTCGGGCGTGATTGTGAGTGTGCCCAGCCCGGGCCCCGCTGTACACAATCAGGCTTTCCGCCTTCAGGCTCGCCGCAGTGCGCAAGGCCTCTTCGGCATCCTCAACGCTCGCCCGAAAGCTTCGACCGTCGCTTCCCGTAAAGCCCCCAGCCCAAAAAACATGCGAAACCCGAAGGCCCGTCTCCTGGATCAGCTCGGCCGCTTTCTCCTCCCCATAATCCGAAAGCTTTCGACGCCATACCCCAATAGCAGGGATGCCTTCCTCACGATACTGGGTAACATCCTCCTCAAACGACCAACGAAACGTCGTGGTCTCATTGACCGAAAGTCTGTCCAAAAAGCTTAAATCCATTGATAGCCAAAACCTACGAAATATCGTGTGCAGGCAGCGCAGCATCCAATCGAGCCGCCTCGGTAGCAAACGCCGGTCAAGAGATCGTAGCTCTTTCCGCAGTCACAATCAATGCTGATCCCCTCTTACCAACGCGGCCTTATGCATCTCAACGCGGCCCAGCGCGGTCAGACTTTCGGCAATCGCCGGCGATCAGCGGTCCCTTGCCCGCCTCGAACCCGAAACCGGCAGGAAACGTGGCCGCAGATGTAGAATTGCTGCTACCGTGCGCGGTACCTTCAGACCGTTGGGACTCGTGAACCTGGCGAAATCCAGCCCAAGGGCCTCTTTTTGAATCGTCCCAAAATCTAATGTGGAAAGGTCATAGAAGGCAAAGGACGACGCAGTGGTCGTGAGCCGACGAAAAAACGCCGGCACATTGTCTTGTCATGCCGAGGGCAGACACCTGCCCCAGCAAGCAGGCCGGTAGGTGCCCACCTCGCAGGTAGCTTATGAGATAAAAAGTTGCTTGGCTTCAAAGAGTTCGCTCTCGGAAAGCCAGCGGGAAGCAAACTCAGGCAAAAGGCACGAAAACAACGCTGCCTCCTAGTTCCGAGTGAGGTGCTCGGCAAGCTGTATCGGTTGGACTGAGGAACGGGAAAAAACTAGGAGAGACTAGCGGGAATGGTGGAAACGGGAGAGAAGAAGAAACGCCAGTCGCACCATGCGGGAAGTTGCCAAAGAGGGGGGGATTCGGTCGCGTGCAATCGCTGACGAAGCTCGGAAAACGATCGTTGCACGACAGGTGCCGCGATGATCCCAGGACGTTCGCGCCAAGGGCCGCTAGCCGCTCGATTCATCGCTTCTGGCGTACCAAAAGCGCCGGACCAGGCCACAGGATCTCCAGCATGTGGTGGTCGGTCTGCGAGAAGATTGTGAACACGTTGCCGCCCGGTCGTAATGCCCCTGGAGGAATCGCATGGATGTGATAGTGGTAATGGTGATTCTTTCCCTCGTGTGCCTGCACGAGGTCGTTAAGCTGGTATGGCTCGTGGTGCTTGTCCCAGCCGTGCCACGTGCGATAGTGAAGCCCCACTTCCACAATCCGCTCCGGGTCGAAGTCGTCGGGCAACGGAATGACGCACGATTTCCGCTGGCCGACACGGACACCAAAATCTGGTGGAAAATCTTGAACGCGATGCAAAGTGACGGTTTCGTTCGGTCGTTTTAGCGTTAAACGGTCGACCGCGTCGGTGACGAACCAGACGCTGTTTTGCCCTTGGATGCGCGCGATGAGTTGGATTTGACCCGCGGGTTGATCCGGGACCCATCGCGTGTTCCAGGTTGCTTCGAAGGGGGCGGCTTTCAGCGTGGCGACGTGGTCCTGCCACTCGGCCGGGGTATTTCTTTGGGGCTGAAACCACCCGCCGTGCCAATCCCCGAAGCGGCCGTCTCCGTTCTCATCGTAGCCGTGATACCACGCGAAGAGATCGACTCGCCGAACCTTTTCGGGGTTCAGATCGAGCCTAATTTTGGGGTTTTCGGGCAGAACGTCACCGGACTGCGGTGACATAATTCGGCCTCGTTCATGAGGCTTGCGCGAGGGATCGAAGTACACTCGCAATATAAGCGAATACAAGCCCCATTGTCCCCAGCCATCGGGCTTGGTGTGTCGACAGTCGCCTTCGATCGTGTTGGTACCCACCTTCAAATGCGTAATCGGCACCGGAACGACGGGATTGTCCTGAAAATAGTAGTCCTCCGGCAGCAGTTGACCATTCTTGACCGGGGGCGGAAGCGTCAACCACTCGTTTTGATTGAAACGAATCGTAGGCTGCAATGTGTGGAGATGGCCTCCCCAACGATCAAGCATGGCTTCCGCACCGATGGCTCCGTCCAAGTCGTCGATTTCCAATTCTAAGACCGGGTTGGGCAGGTATTTTTTCGCCCCGGAATCCTTCGCATGAGGATTGGTGACGCGCCAAGCACGGTCGCCCGAGTTGTGAAGCATAAACTCTTTGTACACGGCTCCCGGTGCCAAATACCTTTGCGTCGGCTGCGCTTCTAAAACCTCATTCGGGAGCAATGCCAGCAGAACCCAGGAAGTGTAAAGCGACTGAAGCAACACCGCGAAGTCTCCTTACGAAGGGATTCCCAGAAAAAAGGATCAAGCACGCGGAGCACCGGATCAGCGTTCACCGGCCGTTTGCAAGCGATCGCGCTTGGTCCCGTTGAGATTCTCGTACACCCAGACGGCCGGATTTCGCCAGCCGATGGAGATGATGTCGAGGTCGCCGTCTCGATCCATGTCGTAGGCCAAGGTACCGTCGTGGTGATCGATCGTCTTTCGGGGGCCCTCGTCGATGATGATTTGCTTCCAAGGTTTCTGTTGCGCAAGCCCCTTGGAGCCCGGATTGCTAAAGACGATAACGCGATTGACATCCCGCCCGGCGTGCTCCCCGACGACAATATCCATCCAGCCATCCGCGTTGAAGTCAGCCACATCCATGCTGAAACCCTGGCCCTCGACCGTGCCGATTTGATGCCTTTTCCAGGGGCGATCGAAGGAGTCGGGCTGTTCGAAACACAAGACATCGGTTCCTTTTTCCAAAGTGACTACGACGTCCAATCGGCCATCGCGGTCGAGGTCCACCAGACGACAACGATCGGGCTCGCCTTTTTCGATCGTTGCGATCGCGTGCGTCGACCAACGGCCCTCGCCGTCGTTTCTCAACCATTTGTCGCCCAGCAAAAGATCGAGATCGCCATCCCCATCGATGTCTCCCAAGGCCAGGTCTTCTCCTTGCGGCGGGGTGCTCACGGTCTGGCTGATCAACTGCGAGGTCCACGATTCCTTCGAAGCAGCAGACGGAACGTTGAGGGCAGAGATGCCGCCGCCATCGCGATGCCAGGAGAGGAAGACCTTTAATCCGTCGGGAAACAGCCCCACCGTGCATCCTTGGAGGAAATCGCCCTGGCCAGAATACCGCACGTTACCGAGAAGGCGGAATTTCCCTCCCGGTTCATTTCGGGCCCAAAGGAATTGACGGTTCGTTTCGCTTCCTTTGCCCTGGGTACCCAACACGTCGGGATGCCCGTCGCCATCGAAGTCGTAGACCGTGGCCATGTTATACAGCGGCGCGCCGAGGGGCTGCATCTGCCATTCTCCTGCAAGAACGCCGGGGTTCTTCCACCACCACGCCCCCGCGACGAGATCGAGGTGCCCATCGCGATCCAAGTCCGCGGCGCTGATAAAAATTGCCCGATCCGGGAGGTCGCCAATTCGGATGCGACGCCAGCGGTCGAGGGAAATCTGGTGCGGTCCGGCGTTAAGCAAGACGTCCAGGCGAGGCGTCCGATGGCTGTAAGGTTTGACGAGGATATCGGGGTGTCCATCCCCGTTGAAGTCTCCCACTTTTCCCGCATGAATCGCGAGTCCACGCCACGCGATGGTTTTGCGGAAATCGCCGCGGCCATTCCCGTACCAAATGAAAATCGTTGCGTCGTCGCCGGCGCCGGGTTTTCCCATCTCGCCAATCATGATGTCCGCGTGGCCGTCGCCATCGAAATCGGCGATTTGGCAGGTGTGCCCATTGCGCACATGGCCAAGATCGTGCGCAACCCAACGGTGGTCCACCCAGGCATACCAACGGGCCATGCCAGCCTCCTCTGCCGGCGAGAACACGACTTCCGGCCGGTCCCCGGCAATCAATTGCCCCACCGCGCACTGCGTGGTACTCATTCGCTCGTCGATGATCTGTTCTTCAAAATCCTGGCCTCCCCGATGCTTGAACCAACGACCGCCGCCGACTAGATCCGCTTTGCCATCCAGGTCCAAATCGACAGGCTCGACGGGAAAGCCCTCCCGTTGAGGCCCGCTTGTCCAGCGGTAAACTTGCACACTCTCCCACCGCTCGGCGTTTCTAGGATCCTGGGGAATGGGAAACAACAGCAGGGTCTTGGCCTTCTGATTCCAACTCGCCAATTGCAGACGACCGGTGCCCAAGAAGTCGCCAAAAAGCTGGTCGTGGTGCTGACGATCTCCAAAATCCTTGATAATCCGTCGCTTCCACGGCCGCCCGAACTCGGGAGACGGGTTCTCCCACCACCAAATCCGGTTTCCCCGATAGTCCTCCCCTATGGCGATATCCAAATCGCCATCCCCATCGATATCAGCCATGGCGCCGCCTGCCTCCAAGGGCAACGCGCTATCGTCGACGATCAAACGGTACCACCCTTTTCCATGCCACTTGTACCACACCAAGGCGGGCGCACGCGTTCGCTCCCCGATGACAAAGTCGTCGAGACCGTCCTGATCCACATCGAAGACCAGACAGCACGTTTGCTCGGTTCCGAAATTCGGGACCGGCAAATCGGCCTGTCGGGTGCTTTTTATCGTCCAGCGGGTTTCGCCGAATGATACGAGGGCGTCCACAAACGAGAGGGCTGAAAACCCCAGCAAGCCTAATAAACAAGGGATCCACGTTTTTCTCATCATGTCGTCTACCAGCCTGGTTCCTTGGGAGGGGCGTTATTTGGAAAGAAAAAACGCCGGACGGTCGTAGGAAGCTAAGCGCATCCGGCGATTCCTCGAGTCTCGGCGGGCTTGGCCTACGGTTGAGACTTCAGTTCCAGATCGATCACATTGTTGCCTCGATGCACCTCGTAAACGAGCTGCGAATCGGTATTGTAGCGAGCGGGAATTTTTTCCACGAAGGCAGGGGCCCGCGCGCTGGCATACGGGTCGGGCCGATAATTGGGGGCGTCTTCATCCGGGGCGACACTTTCCGCAGATGCAGCAAGATTTTGCGATTGAATCGACACGCGGTGTTTCCCAACGACCGCCCCTTGGCCGAGCTGGCAGGCGAGCAGATACACCCCCTGCTCATTGGTCACCCCGGATGAGGCCACGCCGCCACCATTCGGGGAAAAGGTAACGATCACGTGAGGCAGGGGGTTGCCGTCCAAGGTGACTTTCCCGCTTACGGGTGCCAAAACCGGCCCTTTCTTTCCGCACCCAGCCACGATCACCCCGACACCCGCAAACAGCAGGAAACACCCAACAACGTTGGTAAGCGATTTGTTTCGCATGGCACCAATCTCCCGATATACTCGCACGCAAAATCGTTACTTACGAAGCTGCTAGGGCACCCAACCGGCGGTAGCACAAGCATCCAGATCGCGCCGATCAGGAACTCGCAACGTGCTATGACTTCGACCACACGCCTTCCCGTTTGGAATGGTGTTCCCAAACCGCCTCCGAGAGCTACAAAAGAAAGCGGCGGGCAGTCCACAACGTTTGGATCAAGGCGTCTGGATGGACTCGCTGCCGCTACAGCTCCCCAAGGCTCCCCAAACCCCCCATGGTGAGGGACGGTTGCCTGGCGAGGGCACGTCTAGCGCGGCCGCGTTGCCTGTGTCGATGGTTTGAGAAATGAAACGAACGGAGCCATCGGCCATCGAGACATTGGCTCCCCCAGGATGGCGGCTTGACGCCGCACCCATGAACTCGGCACCATCCAGGGAATAAAGGCAGCTTGGCCCATTAGGAGCAATCATGGTGCAAAAACCTGAGAAATTGGGCAACCCGTACCAGGCCCTCCCCCCTACCGGCCTGCTGGAATCTTGGACCGGCGGTGTCAGCATTTTTGGATTAATCGGGTCGATGCGAGCAAGGCACCCTGCCGGAGATGGGGTTTGCATATTCAAGGCGACGCCCCCCGGGATTGCGCCTGGCTGTCCCCCGACAACCATCTCGCCGAGCATTACAGTATTCGAAGTTCCGTCCTTGATATACGCCATCGCAATCCAGCGTTCCGGTTGGAAGATGCCGCGATTTTCTACGCCCGGCATGGTAGAATCACGGGGTGTGAGGTGGTTTTGGAGATAATCGTCTCCAACGCATGCCTTGTAGTTGAGCAGAGCCGGGGCCTTGCTCCGATCGGGTGGTGGAATGTCGGAGGGGCACATGTAGGGTGGCAAATCGCGGTTCCAGTTGGCCCAATTGGACCAAGGCGACGGCAAGCCATTATTCTGGGCGGCACTTACCAAAGGATCGTAAAGGTTCTTTTGCTCCACGTAGGGCAAAATCATCATCGCCCAGGAGTAGTAGTGCCATTGCCTGCCGGGGGCTGTGATCATTCGCGACCCCATGGCGGGGAAAGAATTAAAGGTATCGTGGTAGGTGTGCATTGCGAGGGACACCTGCTTCAGATGATTGACGCACTGCGTGCGTCTCGCTGCCTCGCGGGCCGCCTGAACGGCCGGCAGCAAAAGCCCGACGAGGATGCCAATGATGGCAATCACAACCAAAAGTTCTACAAGCGTGAAACCGATTCGTAATCTCTTGGCGCCCATGGCCAACCTCCTCAACGAAGACCTCATTAATGCCGACTACAACGCACTATCGCCCAAGCGACAAGGGGTTTCGGATCTACTGGGACCCCGCAGAGAGGAGCACCGGCACCGAACCGTCCCCACGTCCCCGAAACCGCCTCTCTCGGCTTTCGCCATGTTCTTAAGTTACCCGACCACGCGGGAATCCGTCTTTGCAAAACAGGACTTCTTTTATGCCAAACGCGACACCGCAGGGTCAGAAATTTGTGCTTCATCCGCCTAAAACGACGCCCCCCAAGGAACGGCAAGTCCGCCTCCGGGATCGCGATGCCTGGCTGAGGAAGGTGGATTTGTTGGCCGGATTGAACGCCTTGCTGGATTACTTGCCGCAATATCGGTTTTTCCTTAAGCGTCGGGCGGGTGAGCTGATGTTTGTCAGCCGCAACATGCTCCACACCCTCCGCGCCACGGACGAGGCGAGTCTGATCGGCGTCCACGATTACGAATTGACGCCAGGCCCTCTGGCGGAAATCTATCGCTCACGCGACGAAACCGTGCTGCAGACTGGGCAGCCCTTGCTGGGCGTCATCGAGGTTTGGTTTACCTATGAGGGCCTACCCCAGTGGTTCACCTGTTACAAGCTGCCCCTCCGCGATCGGCAAGGGCGTATCGTGGGCATTATTGGCTTCTTGGAGGAATACAAACACCCGCCTAGCCTGCCCGTCTCGGAGCCGCTAAAGAGCCTGGTCGATTACATCGAGGAACACCTGTCCCAACCCATCACGGTACGGCAATTGGCCGAGCACGCCTACCTCTCGGAACGTCAAGTGCAACGGCTGTTTTGTAACGTATTCGGCTTGAGCCCGAAGAAGTTCATCACCAAGGCCAGGATCCACAAGGCGGCCTCGCTCATTGCCGAAACCGAGCTTTCCTTGAGCCAAATCGCACTCGAGGTCGGTTTGAGCGATCAGAGCAGTTTGACGTTCTATTTCCGCCGTGAATTGGGAATGACCCCCAACAAATTTCGGCACGCCGCTCATTTCTGGCGGAACAACCCCCATTTCAACAACGGGGCCGATGAATGATCTCGCCGCCCGAGCGGCAGTTGTGAGCGCGACGAAACGGCGGTCGTGAACTTGCCCCAGTCGGGGCTGGACCAAGCGGAAGCACGTTTTAACCGCTGAGCGGTCAAAATTCGATCTGGGTCCGAAGTTGAAAGATGTTCAGGTGGCCGTCGGAGGGTTTTTGGGGTTTGGTGATGGTCGAGCAGATGTATTCCGCCATGACACGGCTAAAGGGATTCCAATACCAACTGACGCCCATCGCATGATTGCCGATCCGCCCCCCAACCAATCGGCCCCCGTCCAAGGCGTCGAGATACGAGTAGCGGTACCTCAATTCCCAGGCCCCTTTGCCGGTTTGCGTGCTGCCGTCTTCCGTGCGGACGCGGAAGAAGTTTTCGAAAGGTTTGACTTGACCGAAAATGGCTTGAGATTTTAGGTAGTTTCGGCTCTCGCCGGTCAAGAAATAGCTGAACAGGACGTAGGTCCCGTGGACCGAGGCTGCGGGCATTCCGATGGGATCGATGAACCCGACGATGTATTCCGACTGCGCCGAGAAAGGTCCGTAGACCACGGCCAATTCGGTGCCGAGCAGGTCTACGGTGTCGGCGGGGATGTTTCCCGTGTCGATGACGTTGGACGCCAAGAAGGATTCCGGCTTAGTTCGAAAACGGGCGGTGCTACGGAAACACTCGCGATGGCTGTAAGCGATGCCCGTGTGCAGCACGCCTCGTCCCTGGGTGGCCTCGTCGTACCAGGGCGTCCAGGTGCCGCGCATGGTCACGGCGCCGCCAAAATCGTCGTCCTGAATGAAGTTCGTGCCCGGGGCGTCAGAGAACAGCCCGATGGCCCATGTGATGCGCTCCTCGGCGGCGGTGTCGAAGGCCATAATCCCGACCCGCCGAGGCGGTATGTGGAGGGCCTCGGCCACCGAGCGTTCCATGAAGGTGTTGTACTTGGGACTGGGGATCTGCTCCAAGCTAAACGGTTCCTTCATGTGCCCGATCCGCAGGTTGCCCAAGTGGGGCAACTCGCTGATCCCGAGCCACAGGTCCTCGATGTACAGCCGCGCCACCTCCAACTCCACTTTGTAGCTCATGATATCGGCGCCCGTGCCCTCGATGATCAACCGGGCGACGCGAGAACTCAAGCCGTTCTGCTCGTTACGCCGCTGCTTGTCCACTGCGTCTTGGCTGAAGGTAGCGCCGTCGAACAACAACTGGCCACGGAAGTTGATCGACATTTTTTGCGAGGCGCTTTTTCGCGCCGCTTCCTCCCGGGCCTCAAGCTGCCGCAAGGTCTTCTCTAGATCGGCCAGCCGGCGGCTGAAATCGGGCGACGCCGCCGCGGTGTCCGCGCCAAGCGGGTTTTCCGCGGCCAGCAACGGAGTGGTTTCCGCCATGGTTCGCGGAGCAACCGAGACTTGCTCGTCTTCTGAAGCCTCCCACGACTCACCGGACGATGCGAAAAACAGGTCTCCCGCAGAAACGCGACCTGAAAGTGATAACGTTACTCCGAGGGCCAACGCGGAAAAAACCAGACGCCATGCCCCCTGAATTGGTGGGCGAACGGACCGACATCGGCTTCGACGGGGTTCGCGCATCGTGCTGCCGAGCAGGGAGAGAAAGACTTTACAGGGGGGCGAATCATAAGCGGCTTACTAAAGTGGGTCAACCCCGCCTGAAGTTTGCCCGTTCATCCCCGTTCATCCATCGATGCGAATCGTCCCAACCCGGCGAGTTTGCTTGGAACCCGTTTCTTCACAAAACCGACCTGTTTACCAAGACTGACTTCCAGGCGATCTGTTACGGGGCGTCCGCGTGAAGGGGTTCGCCGCGGTTTCGGAACTGCTGGAAGAAGCCTCGCAACACGGTAACGATGGCGGCCGCAAGGAGGACGGTAATGGCCGCGTCGAAGACCGTGTACGAGGCCCGGGTCGCCGCATCGAGCGTAGGAATCTTGAGGAAGATCAAGACTCCGGCCACGATGGCGACCGCCAAACTCAGGGCCTCGATCAAGGCCACGAGGATGCCGAGGGCCGACCGCCGCCGGCCATCGTCCCCGATCCACTGCCGCAGCTCCCACAATAGCGCGATCAGGCCGATCAGCATGACACCCGCCGCCAAGAGGAAGTGGTTGGCGTCCAGCCACATGCGGGACGGGAGCATGTACTCCAGGAGCGCAGGCTGATAGAGGAGCATCACCACACCCACGACCGCAGCGAGAGCAATCACCAGCGGGATCAACTGGACAACCATCGGCGGGCGGCGTTTACCGAAGACCCATTGCACTGCGGATCCGCCTGCCATTGCGATCACCGCGCAGGGGAAGAACAAGACCAGACTGTACATCCACGGCTTGAGGTACGCTTGGCACCATACCGTCAGTTGCACGGTGGCAGGGTTCAGGCCGAGTCGCACGTATTGAGGTTCGGTCACGGGTTTTCCCGACTCATCGAAGAGGTGAACCAAGGCGGGCGCGTAGAAGAATTCCGCCTGGGGACTGTGGCAGTCGGTGCAGCCACCCGAGCCAAGCGCCGCTTTGGCGGGGAAAATGTCGTGACTATACTTATGCACATTGGCGAAGGGCGAGGCCTCCCACTCCTTTTTTTCAACAACGCGATACTCCGTTCCCGACCGATAGACCCGATCATCCATCACCCACACGACGCGCTTGTTTTCCATCGGGTACTTAATATCGTTGAGCATCTGCGTGATCGAGCGAATCAAGGCGTCGATTTCCTCGGGCCGGTTGACCTCGGGCACGTTGTCGCCGTTATCATCGACGATCTTCGCCAGCTCTGGGTATTTGGTCGGGTCGTTGCGGTGAGCCATCCACATCTTGACGATGTCGCTCATCCGCGGCTGCATCAAGGCGGTTTGGCCCTCGATTTCGATGCCCGGCCAGGCGCTGTGGACCTGGTTGACCGGATAAATCTTGCCCTTGTAGCGGACCAATTTCGGCCGGAATCGCTCGGTGGGCTTGTCGTCGTAGCCCATCATGTGCAGATAGCCGTAATGGTTTCGGAACTGCCAATTGGGGCCGTAAAAGGTCCATAGACGTTTGCCTGGCTGGTCGATCTTGGGGGCGGGATTGAATAAGTCCGATGCTTGGACCTCGATCGGCATCACCAGTCGTTCTGGGATATGGCAGGTCTGGCAGGCGATGGCCTCCAGGTGCAACGGTGGGAGCCAAGGGTGCCGGGCAATCGGGGCCCCAGAGCGGCCCGTATCGTGACAATCGGTGCAAGCGACCATCGTGTTGTCCAGATCGTTGCGCACCAGTCCGCCGGGATCGTCGCCTTTGCCGAATTGGTGTTCCTCTTTGCCAGCGATGCGAGGGTCGGTGGCGGAGCTGCCCGCCGGGTGGCAGTCCACGCACTTCAGCCCCGCCCGAAGATGAACATCCGTGCGCGGCGAGAAGTTCGCGCCACGTTTCTTCCAGCCGGGCTGGGCGTGACAGCCTAGGCAGGCCTCGTTGCGGGGTTCGCGCACGATGTGCGGCTCGATCGTCCCGTCGGGATTGAACAGTTCCTTGTTGTAGACCACCGCAACGGGTTCGCCTTTCTGAACCGAGCCTTTGACCGCGGCGAACTTCGCTCCGGCCGTCGCGGCCCAGCGGAAATTCCAGGCCCCGAGCTGTTTTTTTCGCTGCTCGTAGTCGTACTCCGGCATGTGGCACAAAAGGCAGTCGGCCTCGAGCACGCCAGTTTCAGACCAACGGGCCTGATAGTAGTCGCCATCCAGGTTATTGTCTCCTTTGGAGGTGAAGCCGCTCTGGGGGTCGCTCATCCAGCGATCATAGCGTTTCCCTTCGCGGTCATATTCGGCCGAACCGCCGCCCGGGTGGCAGGCCCCGCAGGGCGATGTGAAGAAGGTGAAGGCCGTCATGTCGATCGTGGCCGGCGACTCGTTCTTTTTCGGCGACAAGTAGCGGTACAGCGGGGCGGGCGAGCACCAGTTGCCGCCGAAGTTGCCTGGGGTCGAGGCCCAAAGGTACCGGGCCACCTGTTCCGCGGTCGGCTGTTCGCCCATCCCCTGCATGAAGTGGAAGCCCTTGGTGATCTTGTCGTAGTCGTGGCACGCCCCGCAGGTCTTCTTCGGCGAGTAGGGCTTGGCGGCATTTTCGTCTTTGACGGGATTGATGATGTTTCCGTCCTCATCCCGGAGGTGGAACGGCGGGCAGACCCCGACAGGAAAAGATTTCGCCGCACTCTGGCCCGACTTTTCTGAAGCTTGCCGCTCCGCGCCTTGCGTCCTTGAGATTTCGAGGAAAACCAAGACCAGAACTGCTGCCATGGCGACCGCAACGCACGGATTTTTCGTGGTGCTCATTCTGTTCCTCCTCCCGTCGTGGATTATGGCTCAGGGCAAGCCAACTGCCTCGTGCCCAGAGACTCCTTGGTCTCAAATCTCCGCCTTCAATTTGGCGGGCTCCGCCGCCTACCGCGAAAGGTCTCTCTCGCAAGGCATGTGCAAGCGGCTTTGCGGTAGGTGGCAAAAGCTAGCGACCGCAAGACATGCATTATTGGCCAAATATGCACGAACTGCAAGCCTTCGTCGCTATCGTCTTGGCGAAAAAATCTCCCTTTTTTAAGAGCCTATCCCTCTCTCTTTTTAAGAGCCTATCCCCTCTCTCTTTTTTTAAGAGCCTATTCCCTCTCTTCTTAAGAGCCTATCCCCTCTCCCTCTGGGAGAGGGTCAGGGTGAGGGCCCAAGATCTTAGACGAGGGGAAAAAACCTCTGCGTTTTAGTTTTAGCTGCCTTCACTCCCAACCCCCCTTCCGCTCGCGGGAGAGGAGAGGTTGTAGGATAAGATGTTTGGGGGCAATGCGGGCGGAGGGAGATTCTGCTTCCCTGACAGAAAGCGTTTTTCTGGAGACGAAAAGTTATTTTTCGGCGGCGGGATGGGCTTTTTTTTCGCTGGCAGAATGGGGCGGCGCGGCCTCAGGCGGGTTGACGCGGTCCGAAATCTCGGAGGGATTGCCCACCGAACGCAACACGAAGACGACAAGGCCCCTTGCCTGATCGCCAGCGACGGCATCTAGCGCAGGGGTGTCTTTGCTCTCAACGGCTCGCTGTCTGGCTTGATGAAGCTCGGGTTTTCCGAAACTCTTAGTCTGCTGCTCGGATGGCGTGGCCTTGCCTGACTCAGGCGACTTTTCAGATTGCCGATGTGCCGGCGATAGGTCCGGCGCCCTCTTCTCCGTTTCCGCTGGCTCCAGCGCTTTGCGCGTAGGCAACCGAGTTTCCGGAGAGGCAGCCGTTTGCCCGTCGGCCGAGCGATCTTGGGGGGGGGCTTTCAGCATCCTTCGCGGAGCCAAGCCGGCAGAACCGCCGGCCTTGGCTTGCCTCGGCGTCACCCCCAAGGAACGTTCCGCCGCCGGAGACTTGCCCGTCGGTTTGACCGCAGACGCCACCGCAGACTGGAGTAAAGATTTCAAATCCCCCTCCGCGATGGGCCCGGCGATCTGGTTTCGGGCAATGGATCGGACGAATTCCGGTCTCGATTGAAGATCGGCCAGCACGGCTTCGAGTTGTTCCGGCGTGGCCTCGACGTGGAACGCAACCACCCCCTCGTCATCCTTTACCGCAGCTCCTCCACTTATGATCCCCGCAAGCATCTTGTCGGCTGAGCGGGACGAAGTTTTTTGGGGATCGCGTTTCGGGGCTCCCGCCCATGCCCCGACAAAGATCCCGTCTTGGAAGTCTGACTTCCGGTCGGTCTCGATATCGTCCCAGTCTGCGAGTAAGGCGAGCTGCCGATTGGCAAGCACTTGCTCAACGAAGGGAATGGCCTCGGAGGTCACGTCGCAAACGACGATCGTCACCTCGCCCGCGGCTTTGGACATGTTTTCAGCCAAGGTCGCCGCTTCGGGCTGAGATGGCATCGCGGCTACGACTGGGGCCTTCGCCGAAGGGGCGACGGCCTCAGGGGCTAAGGCCTTTGCTGGCTCGGCGGGCGAGGCGGCGTCTGCGGCCGGCGCAGCCGGGGCTTTGAGCATCGGGACCGGAGCGGATCGGCCCTGCATTTCGGGGCCCGAGGCTGCTTTCGCATCTTCCAACCTCCGCGCGAAAGATTGATCCGTTTTCTCGGCCTCGGGCTTTGCCTCCGCCTCGACCAAGGCGCCGATCGCGGGAGGTTCTGAAGTTTTCCTGGCGGGCGGGGCCAGTGCGACGACCTTCTCGCCAGGCGCTGGGACCTCGCGCCGACCTTGTTCGGGTTGGAGCACTACGAGCAACAGGCTGACGGCCACGGCCAGGGCGGGCCAAAGCCAGATGCGGGGGCGAGTCCAGCGGCGGACGAACGCCCGCCAAGCGATCGACTCCGGCAACGGCTCGCCGAGATCCGCCTGGGATTCGGCCCGGCCGGACAACATGCGATGCTCCGCTACCCGCAGGATTTCCCCGCTCAAATCCTGATCGAGCCTCTGCACCGGCAAAGCCTGGAGCGTGGAACCGAGCGCGCGGAGGTCGTCGACGAGTCGCCGAGCCTCCGGACTGGCGGCAAGCGCCCGTTCCACCTCGGCTTGTTCGGCGGCGGTCAACTCGCCGTCGACATAGGCGCTGAACAGTTCATTTTCCGGCACGTTCTTCATCGAATCCATCATCCACGCTCAAGAGGTCCTTGAGCAGTTCGCGGAGTTGCAGGCGGGCGCGATGCAGTCGGCTCCGCACAGTCCCGATCGGCAAATCGAGGATCTCGGCAATCGTCTCATAGCAGCAGCCGTCGATCTCCCGCAGGATCACCACGGCCCGATGCTCTTCCGGCAGGGCCGCGATGGCCTCGCGGACCTGACGGCACCGCTCACGTTGTTCGAGCAGTTCGCTCGGCCCAGCCCCAAGGTCGGCAGGCTCGGATCCTCCAGTCTCTCGGGCGCGTTCCACGGAGATCGTAGGTCGCCTTTTGCGGCCACGGCTGATCGCCACGTTGAAGGCGATCCGGTACAGCCACGTGTAAAAGGCGCTCGTCTTCTGGAACGTCTCCAGTTTGACAAACGCTTGGACAAAGGCCTCTTGGACAATGTCGCGGGCGTCTTCCGGGGAACCCACCACGTGGACGACGGTGTTGTACAGCCGGTCCTGATACTTTTGGACGAGCTGTCCAAACGCCGCAGGCTTGCCGTCGAGGGTCTCGGCGATCAATTGAGCGTCGTCGTTCACGGTCGCTTCGCGGCTACACATTGGACGCCGCCCGACGAGGAGAAGTTCCGGCCCGAGGCATCCATGAGGGGGAGACAGCCCCATGTAATGGTCATCTTCCCCCGGACGGGAGCGAATGTCAAATCCCTTGGCCTTTCCACTCAAACGAACAACGCCTGAGGGAGCGAGCGGACTAACTCGAAAGTGTTGTGCTGGGGGGCTTGGGTGAGACCTCGGCCCCAAATCTCTTGTCTTGTTGCTTCACGGTTCGAACCCAGCAAGTTCGTCCGTTCCGCTCGGGAGGTGTATTGCCCCCTCAGGCGAGGGTGGTTCGCGCCATTCGCGGGCCTGGAGGGAGTGGCGATAAATCAACGAAGACTCGTGTGGCCCCTTGCTTTTGCGTCCGAACGGCAACCAGAATAGCACTTGGTTCCTTGACCGATCTGGTTCCGAAGCGGGATTCCCAGTCGCGAGGGCGATTCGATGCGAATGACAACAGTGTTTCTCACGTGCGCCATGGTCCTGCCGGCTGCCGCGGCCGAAAAAGGGAAGGTGGAGAAGGCAACGGGGGTGAAGGTCGAGGGCTATGCGACCAGCCGAGTCCGCGAGAAGTTGGATCGCGGCCTGGTGGCCATCCGCACGTCTCCGACCACGGTTTACGTCAGTTGGCGGCTTCTGGACAGCGATCCGCCCCAGGCAGGCTTCAACGTCTATCGACGCATCGGCAACGGCCCGTTCGAAAAAGTCCATCCCGAGCCGATCCGCAAGACGACCGATTTCGTCGATTCGACCGCTCCCGGGGGCCATTGCGTGGCCTATTCGGTCCGGCTGGTCGACGGCGACCAGGAGGGGCCGCTGTCGCCGGAAGCCTTGGCTGTGATTTCCCCGGGCCCGGCCTCTTTCGTGAAGATTCCTTTGCAGAACAAGGACGCCACAATACAAAAGGTAGGCATCGCCGACCTGGATGGCGACGGACGATACGACTTCGTCGTGAAGACGCCGCAGGACAACATCGATCCCTACGAGAAATACTGGAAGCGGAGTCCGGACACGTACAAGCTGGAGGCCTATCGGCACGACGGCAAGTTCCTTTGGCGGTACGACCTGGGCTGGGCGATCGAGCGCGGCATCTGGTACTCGCCCTACCTGGTTTACGATTTCGACGGGGACGGTCGTGCGGAAGTGGCCGTGAAGACCGGCGAGGGAGACCCCCGCGACCCGGACGGCCGCGTCCAGAAGGGACCAGAATACTTGACCATTCTCGACGGGCTGACCGGCAAGCCCCTCGCACGCACCGATTGGATTTCCCGCGAGCCGTTCGGCTCGTACAACTACGCCTCGCGCAATCAACTCTGCGTGGCCTATCTGGACGGCAAAACGCCCTGCTTATTGATGCAGCGCGGGACCTATACGACGATCATCCTCGTGGCCTACGAGTTCCATGGCGGCAAGCTGCGGGAATTGTGGCGGTGGGACAACCGCAACGAGTCGCGTGCCTATCGCGGTCAAGGCGCCCATTGGATGCACGCCGCCGACGTCGATGGCGATGGCCGAGACGAAGTGGCGATCGGCTCGGCGATGATCGACGACGACGGAACGGCCTTGTGGAGCACGGGCCTGGGCCATCCCGACCATTTCTATCTCGGCAAGATCGATCCCGATCGGCCGGGCCTGCAAATCTATTTCGGTATCGAGACACGCAACCAGCGCAACTCCATGTGCCTGGTCGATGCGCGGACCGGCAAGATTCTCTGGGGTCATGAGGAACCGACGATCCATATCCACTCCTCGGGGCTTTGCTCGGACATCGACCCAGCCCATCCCGGCAGCGAGTGCTACAGCGGCGAACGCGATTTCAAGGACAAACGTTGGCTCCGCAGTGCGCAAGGCAAGCTGATCGGCACGCAGGACATCGGCGGGTTAGCGCCGCGCTCGGCCTATTGGGATGCGGATCGGCAGCGCGAGTTGGTCCTCGGCTCGCGGATTACGAATTACGGCGCCAGCGAGCCCATCGCCAAGATCGAAGGCTCGCTGGTGGCCGTGGCCGACATCCTGGGCGACTGGCGGGAAGAGATCATCACCAGCGTGCCGGGCGAGCTTCGGATTTACACCACGACCATTCCCGCCGAGGATCGGCGCGTCTGCCTGATGCAAGACCCCATCTACCGCATCGACGTGGCCGCGGCGGCGATGGGCTACTATCAGGTGCCGATGACCAGCTACGACGTGGCGAGCGGCAAGCGTTGAGCAGGCAGCGCGGCACGCAAGCGCCTGTATGGCCGACATGGCTTTTGCCTTGGTCCCCGGTCTGGGCTGCGGGCCGAAGCGGCGCCTGCGATGTGCATGGTTCAGGCCGCAATTCCATCGCGAATCGACCCTAGCAAATCCAACGCTTCGGACGCACGCCGCTCAAGCAAGCGAGCGGTGCCGCGGGTCGGAACCATAATCCCCGACGGCTTCATTTTCGGCCGAAGCAATACAAATCGCCGGCGTCCGTACCGATGACCAGGCGGCCGGCGGCGACGGCGGGCGAGGCGACCACGGCCCCGCCGGCCTCGAATCGCCACCGCTCCCTGCCGGTCTTGGCGTCGAGGGCATAGATCCGCCCGTCGGCCGAGCCGACAAAGACCCGATCACCGACAATGACCGGCGAGCCATCGACGCGGCCCCGGGTGGCGAAGGTCCAAAGTCTCGCGCCGGTCTTGGGATCTAAAGCATGAACGAGTCGGTCCTGCGAGCCCACGACGACCAGTTCGGAAGTCACCGCAGCCGACGAGCGGAACGACGCCGCCCGCTCCTCAGCCGTGTATCTCCACGCCACAGTCGCCTTTTGCCAGTCGATGCCAAAGAAGGTTTTGCCCTCCGTGCCGACGAAGAGCAACGATCCGAGGGCAGCAGGCGTGGAGCCGGTCGGTCCCTCCAGGTCCACGCTGGCGACTTCCTTTCCCGCGGCGAGATCGATCACGTGCAAGCGGCCATCGCACCCAGCAACCAGGGTGCGGTTTTCGACAATGGTCGGAAAGCAGCGAATCTGATTGGGGCTTTCATACTTCCAAATCAGCTTTCCGGTGTCCACGTCCAGGCAATACAAAAAGCTGTCTTGCGAGCCGAAAAGCACGTGCTGGCCGTGCAGGTTCGCGCCGGAGTTGATTTCGCCTTCGCTGTCGAAGTGCCATTGCTCCTTGCCGGTTCGGGCGTCGAGGCAGTGGAACCGGCCGTTCGTGTCGCCAACCAACACCCGACCTTTGACCAAGGCCGCCGCGGAGTTGAAGCCGGCATCGGTGGAGAATTCCCAACGTGCCTGCCCGCTGGCAAGGTCGATCGCCGAGAATTTTCCGTCAACGCTGCCGATGTAGACCGTGCCATCGCCGATCACGGCCGCGGCCTCATAGCCGCCCTTCTGCCCAGAATAGGTCCAAAGCAGCTCCGGCTTCTCGGGGAGTTCGCAACGCGCCACGCCCGTGGCCTGGCGGTCGCCCCGAAACAACGGCCACTGCTGGCCGTCCTCTGAGGTCGCCCCAAGGGATGATCGCGCCGCTGTCTCGGCTGCCAGCAAGGCTCGGGCCGGGCAGGCCACGAACAGGGCGGTCACCGCCGCTAGCAAAGCTGCGACGCATACGCCCGCGGAAGGCTGCGGGAAGCCGATGAATTTGCATCGGGAGCGGCAACGCCCTCCCATCCACGATGGGGCTGAAACTGCTTGCCTGGTCATAACGTGGGCCTTCATGGCTCGGCGGCGTGAGCGCCAGCAATACAGTATAGGTGGGACTCGGTGCGGAGAAACAGATCGCCGCCGGCAATGGCCGGGGTCGCCAGCACCTTTTCGTGCATGTCGTTCTGGGCAAGGAGTTCAAAGCGGTCGGCCGCCGCGAAAACAAAGACGGTGCCGCGTTCGTCCACGGCATAGATGCGGTCGGCGGCGGCCACCAGGCTGGCGGTGAACGTGCCGCGGAGGCGGCTCCTCCAAAGCTCATTGCCGCTGGCCGCGTCGTAGCAGGCCACGACTCCCGCATCGTTGAGGATGTAGAGTCGGTCACGGTAATACAGGCCCGTCGGAATGTACGGGCCGCCGCGGTCCCGGCGCCAGGCAACGTGGGTTTGGGTCACATCGCCGTCGCCGCCCGGGCGGATGGCGATGATCGGGCCGTTCCGCCCGCTTGTGCTGTAGACCAGTCCGTCGCCGATAAGGAGCGTGGGAGCGACGAGCTCCGTGGTCCCGCGCACCCGCCACAACTCGCGGCCATCGGCTGGATCGTAAGCGATCACCATGCGGCCATCGGACACCCGACTGCTTGTTCCATTGACGACCAGCTCTTGGCGTTTTCCCTGGGCGGTTGAGGCTTCGATCAACACGGGTGTGGTCCAGCAACCATAGCTTGGTCGCGGCGTGCGCCACACGCGTCTTCCCGACATTTTGTCGAAGCCCGCGATGTAGGAATCCTGCTCCGCGTCGCACAATTGAACGACCAGATCGCCGCAGAGGACAGGACTGGCGGCCGTGCCCCATTGATGGTCCAGGTTCCCCAGCTCAGCACGCCACAACTGCTTGCCGTGCAGGTCGTGGCAAAACAAGCCAGTCGTGCCGAAGAACGAATAGACGCGTTCGCCGTCGGTGGCCACGGTGGCGGAGGCGTAGCCGTTCTTGGCGTGCGTGCGTCCGCCCGCGCGACCGACCTCTGCTTGCCAAAGGAGCTGGCCATCGTCGCGGCGGTAACAGAGCACGGCCAGTTGGGGCAGTTCATCGCCGGGCAAGGCGGTGGTGAGGAACACGTAGTCGCTCCACACCACGGGCGAGGAAACTCCGCGTCCCGGCACCTCGGCGCGCCAGCGCACGCCGACCTCTGGACTGAACCGCAGTGCCCGACAGCCGACGGCAGAAATTCCCGAGCTGTTCGGCCCTCGCCAATTCGGCCAACCGATTGTGTCCTGCAAGGGCGGGGGAAGGGCAACTGGTGGTTGGAGACGTTGGGCGTGGGGACGGCACCCTACCATCACGAGTGCGCAAAGCATCCACCCGCCAGATGCGCGAACCCAAATCCCCCGCATGAATCCCTTCACGGCGAGTTTTGTGTGCTGGCCGGATTGGGCGTGCTGCTTAGTTGCGCGAGCACTTGGAGCAGACCATTGAGGTGGGCCAATCGCGGACCGAAACGATCGATGAACTCGTTGAGCATGAACTCGCCGTCCCGCAGGTTCTCGAAGTTATCGCTGATCTCCTGAGTCAAGCTCAACAGATATTCGTTCTGGACTTTGGCCAATGCTTCGGCGGCGATCCGACATTTGCGTGCCAGCGTGGGATTGGCCTGCTTCCAATTGCCAAGTTCGCTGGCCCGTTGCCGCTGGGCCGTACACAGGTGGGCCACCAGCTCCTCGAGCAGTTCGTTTTGCCGGTCCTGGGCGGCCAGTAGCTCCCGCAACAGGCCCACAATCTCGCTCCCCACGTTTCCTGACGAACCACTAGCCCCGAACGCACCGTGAGCGACGTCCACCTGAGAATAGAGCGAAGGTTGGGAGCGGCGATCTTGACTCATGGGCGGAGTTCCTTTCTGCCATTTCCACTTCAGTATAAACAGGAACGTGCCGAAAAGTCGAGTCTTTCGGGAGAATTCCTCTCGGCCGCTGGGTTAAAGTCGCCTGCTTCCAATGCCCGAAATTGGTCCAAGCCCACGCCGCGCGCAACCGAAACATGGAACAACCAGAGAGATTGCGCAAACCAGGAAGAGCAGCCTATCTCCATGCCAGCTAGCGACGCTAAGTTCAATCTTGCCATAGGCTTCCTCACTGTGATCGAGTTTCCCGAGCAGGGGCTGTTTGGGGGGTATCTAATCCTCAACCGGTTAAGTCGCCCCTTGGAGTTTCATTGCACCACCCCCATCAAGCCGACCCGGGCCCAGCAGATCCTTTACGGCCCGACCCTCCAACCCTATTTGTACGGCGAGCAGATTGGTCGAACCCTGGCCACGAGTGCGAAGACCAGACCGGTAGCCGTGCTCACCGACCGCGAGCCAGCCTTGGCCCTTCGCGAGTTTATCGACGTGCCGGTGGTGCTGGTGCCGGGGCAGAGCAGCCCAGCGGGTGGCGAGGACACGGATTCCCGGTACCGTATCGACGCGGCGCACGTGAACCCTCATCGACTGGCGGCGTTTCAATTAGGCCCTCATCGGCTGATGGTTCCGGCCGAGTCAGCGACGGACCGCGAGGCAGTCGTAGCGGCCTTGGGGGAGATCGCCGATTCCTTCGATTTCCGCGAACCTTTCGAGCGGATTCGCGAGGCCATCGAGGAGGCCCGGCGCGGCGGTTAAAAAGCATTTCCATGGACCAACCCCTCGGCCCCACATTCGTGCAGGAAGTCTTAGGCAGAGCAAACGGCCTTTGCGGGTCCGAGTCGAGTGCGGGCTCGATTTCGGTGGGAAATTGGTTCCCCCATCCCGGGCCTAGCGTGTTTACTGAAAATCTTGCCCTGCCAGTGGCGTTGTTTCCCACAGGTTGGAATCGTGCGGTAACGCGGCAGCCAGATATCAAAGTGATGCGGCAGGAGCCCAAAGGCGAGTCGCCCTGCGTGGTCCGTGTGCTTATCCGAGCTCCGCGGATTCGCGTCCGCAGCTTCGTGTTTCCCGACCCTGTCGCCAAGCTCGGCTCACTGCAATCTTCCGAGGGCTCCTCGACACCGCCGCCGCTAGGGCTGGCCAAGCCCACGACCCGGACGCGGCTCAAACCACCGGCCGACGTGATCAAATTGGCGGATCGGCTCCATTACGTGTTGCAGCCCTCGCTGGAAACGTTGCTGGCAACTGAGTCCCTGAACTTTCCGTGCGCACCGTTTGCTTACCAATGGGAGGGAGTGGCATTCTTGTATCCGCGGCAGATCGCCATCCTGGCCGACGAGATGGGCCTGGGCAAAACGATGCAGGCGATTACCGCCCTCCGCTTGCTGCTTCACACGGGGGAGGTTCAACGAGTACTTTTGGTATGCCCCAAACCCCTGGTGGCTAATTGGCAGCGGGAATTCCACGTTTGGGCGCCGGAGATTCCGCTCCTGGTGATCGAGGGCGACCAGGCGCGGCGGCGTTGGCAATGGGAATTGCCCGACGTGCCCGTGAAACTCGCCAATTACGAGCTTCTGCCCCGGGATCGGGAAATCTTGGAAGGCGCGCAAGGCCCCGGAACGGATTTCGATCTCGTGATTCTCGACGAATCGCAACGCATCAAGAATCGGCTCAGCGCGACCAGCCAGGCGGCCCAGGCCCTCCGCCGACACCGCGTCTGGGCCATGACTGGCACGCCTATCGAAAACAGTCCTGACGATTTGGTGGGGATCTTTGATTTCCTGATGCCCGGCTACCTCTCCCCGTCGATGGCCCCGCGGCGCATGGCTCGGGCGGTGGGCGACTTTGTGCTTCGTCGCACCAAGGACCAAGTGCTCACCGACCTCCCGCCGAAACTGTTTCGGGACGCGGAACTTGAACTGACGCCCGCGCAACGCGAGACCTACAAGCTGGCCGAGGACGAGGGCGTGCTCCGCCTCACCGAATTGGGCGATTCGGTCACCATCCAGCACGTCTTCGAGCTGGTGTTGCGCTTGAAGCAGATCTGCAATTTCGATCCCGTCACTGGCGAAAGCTCCAAATTGGAGCGGCTCCAGGCCGATCTGGAGGAAGTGGCCGCCAGTGGACGCAAGGCCCTGGTCTTCAGCCAATGGGTCGACACACTCGAACGTCTCCGGGACCGCCTTCAACCGTTCGGCCCACTCGAGTTCCACGGCCGGATCCCGCCGCGCCAGCGTGAGGCGGTCCTCCGCGAATTCCGCGAAGACCCCGACCGCCGCGTGCTGCTGATCAGCTACGGGGCTGGCGGCGTCGGACTGAACCTTCAGTTCGCCAGCTACGTGTTCCTCTTCGACCGCTGGTGGAATCCGGCCATCGAGGACCAGGCGATCAACCGCGCCCATCGCATCGGAAGCAGCGGACCGGTGACCGTTACCCGGTTCCTGGTCGTCGACACGATCGAAGAACGCATCGATCGCATTCTTCAGGAGAAACGCGAACTGTTCGACACCGTGTTTTCGTGCGGCGTCAACACCCGGCCGAAGTTCGGCTTGACCCAAGAGCAAATCTTCAGCCTGTTTGAATTGAAATGTCCGGGGGCCGCCGTACCGCAGGCCGATCCCCGCAGCGCGGCCGCGTAAGCGAGAGAGCGTGCGAAAAAACTGCGGCTGCGCCTTATGCCAAAACTCAGGCCGATTCCTCACTCGACGCCGGTTTGGGATCGAAAAAGCACATCACCACGCCCACCAGAAGCAGACCGATGGACCAAAACGCCTCGTAGCTCCGGTTGAACGGCTGCAAGGCGTAATCCACGCTGGTGAAGACCATGTAGAGGCTGGAAAGGCAAAGCAGAATGGGCGGGATGGGATAGAGCGGCACGCGGTACGGTCGCGGCGTCTGCGGTTCATGACGCCGCAGCACGAACAGACTCTGGCCCACCATCACCAGGAAAATCCAGAATACCGGTGTCGTGAAAATGACCATCCGCTGGAATCCTTTGTCCGCCCCCGCCCAACCAAACCCGATGATCACCGCCAACGTGATCACCCCTTGCACGATCAGCGACCAAACCGGCGTGCCCAGCCGGGCGTCCCAACGGCCGAGCACGGCAAACAGCGGGTGTTCCTTGCCCATGGCGTAGTAGATGCGGGCACCGGTGAAAATCTGGCCATTGATCGCGCCCAAGGCTGAAATGCTGATCAAAAGACTGATTACCCGATCGCCCCAACCGCCCAGGCCGAGGTCCAATACCTCGGCGGCCACGGCCTTGCTGTTGCGAGTTCCCTCCAGTCCCAAGGCGTGCAAGAAGGCGAGCGTCACGAGGATGTAGATCGCGGCGACGGCCACGGTCCCCAGCGTCAATGCACGAAGGATGTTCCTCTTCGGGTCACGGACCTCGGCGCCCACGTAGGCCATTTCGTTCCAGCCGCCAAAGGCGAACAAGACGAAAATCATTGCCAGACCGAAGTTCGGCGTGGAAGGTTCGGCAGGGGGCGAGGCCGGTGCAGCCGCCGGCGGCGCGGAATACAATAGGCCCACCCCCGCCACCAGCAACAACCCCAGCACCTTCGCCGTAGTAAGGATGTTTTGCGTCCACTTCCCCTGCTGGACGCCCATTAAGTTGATGAACGACAGCACGAGCACCGAGGCCACCGCATAGATCAGCAGTCCGCTCGATTCCGCTTCTCCAAGATTTAGCGGCAGGAGATGGTTCGCATAGCGGGCGAAGATGAAGGCCATCGCGCCGATCGAACCCGGACGCACCACCCAAAGTTGAGCCCAGGCGAATAAAAACCCGATCGGCCGGTCGAACGAGCGGGTCAAGTACACGAAGTCCCCGCCCGATCGCGGATAGGCCGTGGCCAACTCCGCGTAGCACAACGCGCCGACAAACGAGAGAAATCCGCCCAGCACCCAAGCCCCCACCAGCCCCCACACGCCGGGCACGTTTTGGGCAATCAGCGGCGTGGTCTCGTAAATCCCCGCGCCGATAATGATGCCCACGATAATCGACGTGGAATCGAACAGGCTCAGGTGGCGTTGGGGCGCGGCTTCGGAAAGGGGTGTTTCGGACGCGGATCGGGAACTTTCGGACATGGCAGGGTCCACCTCAGATGCTCAATGCAAGTTCAGGGAAAAATCCACCGGCTAGGGATTCGGCTGTTGCTAGGCCTTCGAACGGCCGCACGACGAGACTGTCGTCGTCACGCCGAACGCGGGCAATCCAGGATACTCAGCCAGGCCGTCCAGCGAAAGCCGCGCGGAAACAAGATCGGAGAAAACCTAGCCGTGGGCTGACTGATCCCCCGCTTTGGCCTCGACTAAGAGCGCTTGCAACACTGGCACCCGTGCGCTCGAAGTCAAAATCTGGTGGAGATAGCCGATCGCAAGACGCCCCGTTCAGCCCTTCAGCCAAGCGACCACGTCTTTCGCCCAATAGGTGAGGATGATGCTCGCGCCGGCCCGCCGGATAGCCAGCAACGTTTCCATGGCCACGGCTCGCTCGTCGAGCCACCCGAGTCGGGCGGCGGCCTTCACCATGCTGAATTCGCCCGAGACGTTATAAGCGGCCAAGGGCACGCCCGGGAATCGCTCGCGAACCTGGCAGATAATATCCAAGTAGGCCAAAGCTGGCTTGACCATGATCATGTCGGCGCCTTCGGCCAGATCGAGTTCGATTTCGCGAAGGGCCTGACCAGGGTCCGAGGCGGGGTCCATCTGGTAGCTTCGTCGATCGCCGAATTGCGGGGCGCTCTCGGCCGCCTCGCGGAAGGGGCCGTAAAACGAGCTGGCGTACTTGGCGGCGTAGCTCAAAATGGGCACGTGATGGTAGCCGATCGCGTCCAAACGGCGGCGGATGGCCCCCACCATGCCGTCGATCATGCCGCTGGGGGCGACGATGTCGGCCCCGGCCCGGGCGTGCGCCGCCGCCTGATGACCCAGCATGGTGAGCGTGGTGTCGTTGTCCAAGTCGATCCTTCCCCCCACGCGACTCAACGCCCCGCAATGCCCATGACTCGTATACTCGCAAAAGCAGACATCGGTAATCACCAGCAATTGTGGGGCGACTTCCTTGGCGATCCTCACCGCCTGAGGAATGATGCCCTGATCGCTCATGGCGTCGCTGCCGCACGCATCTTTCTCGGCCGGAATGCCGAACAGAAGGATCCCCCCCAACCCGAGCCGGGCCACCTGGCGGACTTCCTCGGCAAAGACGTCCGGCGACATCTGAAAGTGGCCGGGCATCGAGGCGATCTCCTTGCGGACCCCGCTACCCGGTCGCACAAACAACGGCAACACCAGATTGCTCGGCGACAATGTGGTGGCGCGAATCAGATTGCGGACAGCCGGGTGATAACGCAAGCGTCTGAGGCGAGTCGTAGGAAACGTCACGGGAACCTCCGAAATGGAATCACGGCAAACCCCATGGGGCGTTCGATGCCAAGCTAGTGCCTATTTATTGCTTGGGAATTACTCCTTTTTGCCGCCTGAGTCCTTCGTACCTTGTTCAGAACCTGGCGGTCGGGATGGGTCATCCTGGGCTAGCATCTGCTTGGCTCGGGCCACCGCGGCGGCGGCGGAAGGCTTGTCCTGATAGAACTCAATCAGGCCGCGCAAGATGGTTTGGGCGGTTTTCGGGTCGGTCTCGCGGAGTTGCTTGGCGCGCTCCAAGCGGCTTTCGAGTTCGGCTTGGGCCTCGGGGATGAATCGCTCCACCTGCTCGCGGAGACGCTTCCATTGGCGTCGGCACAGATCGAGGCACAGGCCTTCCGGGCCTGTCGGATCCGTGCGGTCGCTGTGGAGATTCACCAGCGCTTCGAGCTTCGCCAAGGCACGCTCCGGATCAATCGCGGCGAGGTTCATGGTCTCTACATAGGCCCGTTCGATGGGCAGCAACCGTTCGGAACTGGCCGCACCCCGTGCCCGACGCTCGAACCGCTTTTCCAGACGATACAACTCGATGTCGCGCATGTAGGAGCGAAGTTTGCCGGCACGGGGATCATCGGAGTATCGGGTGAGGAATTCCTGCATGGACGATTCCGCATTCAGCAGGGAATCGATCGACTTGTCGGCGGTGATGGCGATCACTTTGTCGTAGAGGGCATCGGCCGAGGGAGGACGCAGCAGGTACCAGGCCCCCAGACCCACGGCAAGCAGGCACGCCGCCAAAATCCATGTTTGCAAGGAGACGAGGGCCGGCGGGGGCGGCGTTTCCGGCTCGATCCGGCCGAGCTGCTCCTTATCGACTACGACGAAGTGGCCCGTCGTCGTCCGCCCCACTTTGTCCTTCTCCGCCTCGGACTCTTTCTCCTTGCCGTAGATTTGAAAGGCCTCGGTAGCCAACGTCGGTGGCAAGTCTTCAGCCGGACGGGTAGGAGTGGTCGGCGAAGGCCCGGCGGGACTGGAAGGCTGAAGCAATCGGGTTTCGGGCAGGCTGAAGGCGGGCGCAGGGCCCTTTGGATCACCGGCGAACCCCACCTCGAATTCCGGTTCATTTTCGGGTCGGCGCTCCGCGCCAATGCGACGACGCACCAAGGCATGGAGCATCGCCTCTAATCGCCGCGACACCAATGTGGCGTTTGCCACCCGTTTTTCGGGATCCTTTTCCAGCAACTGGAGAATGAGGGCGTCGAATTCCTCAGGAATGTCGGGTACCAGGCGGCTGACCGGCATGGGCAGTTCGCTGCGGTGTTTTTGGAGCGTCTCCAAAAACGAGCGGCTGCGGAACGGCGGCCGCCGCGCCAGTAGGAAATAGAACACGCAGCCCAAACTGTACAAATCGCTCCGCGGGCCCGTCGGCCGACCATCGGCCTGCTCGGGCGCCATGTATTCGGCCGTTCCCACCACATTGCCCGTCGCCGTCAACCGCGAATTCCCGAACAGCCGCGCGATGCCAAAATCCGAGAGTTTGATCCGCCTGCCTTCCCGCGTCAGGAGCAGATTGGCGGGCTTGATGTCGCGGTGGGTGATGCCACGGTCGTGGGCGTGGCGCAACGCCCGACACATGTCGATGCCCAATCGGGCCACCTCCCGCCAGGGGAACACCCGACCCTGTTTGACCTCCTCCTCCAAACTGACCCCATCCACCAACTCCATGGCGTAAAAGAGTTGGCCGTCCTGCTCGCCGAACCCGAACAATTGCACGATGTTGGGATGGTACAACCGCTTCAACGTCTCGATTTCGGCCTCGAAGCGTTGGCGGAAATCCGGGTCCTGCGACATCAAGGGCGCTAAGACCTTGATCGCGGCGGGTTCGTCGGTCTCGATGTGGACCCCCTCATAGACCGAGCCCATGCCACCCCGGCCCAGCATCCGCACAATCCGGTAGGGTCCCAGTTGTTTTGGCTCCATCGTTCCAACCACCGTCGCCCTGGCCCCTGCCTTGCCCCATACTCCATCCTACCCCTTCAGTGCCCAAAACACCAAGGGAGCGGCCTAGCAAAACGGCCGGTCGAAAACGAAGAGACGCTCTGCCGCCGAGCGCTCGACTCCGGCGGTGCGTCATTGCTCGCCGATGAGTGCCGGTCTTTACTCCGTTTGTTGGAGCCTGGAGATTGGCGACGGACCCGTTGAGGGATGAAGCCCTTCTCCAGCGACGTGGCGCCGATTCGCAGCCTCAGCCCTAGAGAAAAGCTGAAAGGCTCCCCCCTGAGCCCACTTCCGGCGGGTTTGGCGGTTCGGTGATCAGCAATCACCCTCCGGCTATCGAGGCTACCCGAAGTAGCTTGGTTCGTTCCCGGGCTTCCACTTGATGTTGCAACCGAGGCTGGGCTTTTGGTCCGACGAGACAGGCCGACCCTCCAGCACCGCCTCCAGCGCGGCGCGAAGATCGCTGCCCGTCACAGGCACGTCATTGCCGGGGCGGCTCCCGTCCATCTGGCCGCGATAGACGAGTTTTCGCTCCTTGTCGAACAGGAAAAAGTCCGGCGTACATGCGGCATGGTAGGCCTTGGCCACCTCCTGTGACTCGTCGATGAGGTACGGAAAAGTATAGCCCCGCACGCGGATTTCTTCGAGCATTTTTTCGGGCGCGTCGTCGGGAAACAGCCGGTAGTCATTCGCGTTGATGCCCACCACGGCCACGCCGCGGGCCTGGTATTCCCGCGTTAATTCCGCCAAACCCGAGGCGATGTGCTTCATGAACGGGCAATGGTTGCACATGAAAATCACCAATAGCGCCGGAGCGGACTGAAAATCGGCCAGTGCATACATCTTCCCAGTGGCGTCGGGCAAACGAAAATCCGGGGCAACGGTGCCCAAGGGCAGCATAGTGCTCGCCGTCTTGACCATCGATTACTTCTCCTCATAGTAGTCGTATTGGCTTACGGTTGGTGCAAAAGACGTCGCCAGCGGAGAGCGTTCCGCAGCCACGCAAAGCATACCCCGAAGTCCAGGGATGGCCCCAAGAGTCCCCCCGATTGTTGGGCCTGCCTGGAAGATTTTCCGGGGAGCGAATTATAGAGTCGAAGTCAGCTCGGACAAGGCGGGCAGGTTTGGTAGGGTGTTCGGCGAATGGCGTTCAAGCCTGATTCAAGGCGGGGTGAGGAAACGTTACCTCACGTCTCCGCCGCCGCAGCGCGGTTGATTGCGGCCATGCGACTCCGCAAAGCGGGCTGATGGTGCAAAAGATTCGCAATTCGCTGATAGTCCACGTCATGCCCAAGGGCTTCCACGATGGCTACCGCGTGGTCGAAGTCCTCCTCTAAATCAATGCGCAGGCGAACGTCCTCGCGGTCGATTTGCTCAGGCATCGGAAGAAGGTGGATTCGGAACTTCTCTGGATGCGTATAGAGGTAGCGCGTTGGTTGTTCGCGATCGCGCGGGTCGCTGGCCCGTTGGGCAGCCCGGCGAAGGGCCTCGCTGCGGAACCACTCGGCATATACGCCCGCCGGCGAAAGGATCGCCGGTCGCCCGTCGCGTGAGCGGTAACCGACATAATCGGCCGACCCGTGCTTTTCGGCGGCGGTCACCAACCGATCGATCAACAGCGGATCCACGAACGGACAGGCGGCGCCGATGCGGACCGCGGCCTCGGCCGGGTATTCAGCGAGGGCCGCGGCCAGGCAGCCCAGCAGGTCGGGCTGACGAGCCGCATAGATCGGCACATCCGCAGGCACCAGATGCGACAAGGCGTGGCGATCCGACTCAGAAACCACCACGATCACCCCGCTCAGCTTCAGACAGTCGGTGGCGCGGCGGACCACCCATTCCAAAACCGATTGGTCGCCCAGTTTGCGAGAGGCCCTGGCTCGGGCAGCGGGCGACCGAAAGCAGGCCTCGACCATGCCCAATGTCTTTAACATCAGACCGCCCTCCCTTGCGTGGAGCCAATGCCCCTTCCGACCTCTTCATCGCGACTCACCCAATCTAACACTCCGGTTCGGAAACCGTCAAGATGACCCAGTAACGCCCCGCCCAAAATACGGTAGTGAACAAATAATGCACAAGCAACGCCGAGTTCCGCGTGCTGAGTGCCACTGCTGGCTTACCGAGCAGTACCACCCGTTAACGTCGCAGTGGCGACCGTGCCCACGAAATCGGGCCAGCAGCCCGACCACACAATGACACCGCTGGGTAAGCCAACAGTAACACCCGTGCATCTTGGGCGATTACCTCGCGGCGGGCAGGCGCGAAGAAACGCGTGCTGACGGGGAATCTTCCTCCCCATCAAGTATTGGTCACGCCAAAAGATCTTCGATGCGTTGATAATTCTTGGCGTCCAGCAGCGTTTCGTTGTACGGAGTTTGGCCGTTCGTCGTTTCGCGGATGTCCCGGTCGATATAGTATTCGTTGTGGGGCTTGAAGCCGGGCAGGGTCAGCACGTTGACGAAGACGTCCAGGCCCCGATGGCCCGTGCCGGGCGGGATGTACACGAAAGTCCCCGGCGAGAGGTCGTGTTGTTCGAACCGGCTCAGGTCCCGTAAATCGGGAAACACGATCAGCGAGGCCTTTCGGCCGTAAGTGTTCAGGCGATAGCCGGCCGGGTCGAGCACCAGGTACATCTCGGTTTGAAGCTGTCCGCCGCGGATGGGCCGGGAGGGGTGGAAATGGCTGGGCGAGGTCTCTTTGGGGATGTTCACCACGTGGCTGTTGACCCAATTGACGCCATCCTCGGCGTCGCCGGGAGCGGTCATGTACCAAGTCAGCGGCAGCCGACGGAAGGGGTCGAAATCTGGGTTGCACCCGCCGGCCGTGTCGGCCAGGTACCGCAACCGCCGCACCGCCGACACGTGGCTCGTCGGCCGTTCGATGTGCTCCATGCTCAGGCAGCAAAATTCCCCCCGGACGGAGATCGACTGTTGGCTATCGGCGATCAGTTGGTCGCCCTCGCAGATCGGCTCCCAACCCGACTCTTGCTTGGTAGAAAAACCCACCGACCGGTATCGCGCGAACAGACCAGCTAAGGCGGTTTCCGTTTCGGGCTCTTCTGCCCAAGGTCGGGCCAAGTGCTCTAATTTCCACAGTTCGCCGCCGATGTCGCCTGTGAAAAACCGGTCGTTCTTCCAGCGGCTGAGGATCGCTTGGACTGGGACCTGGACCTCGGAGCGAAGTTTCGGGAGACCGTTGCGCGCTGTTTGGAGCAGGTCCGCAAAGGCCGAGTCGAGAGGGTCAGGTTGATAGGGTTCGGGCAGTGGGCGGCCGTCGCCCTCTTGGGTCCGATAGCCCGTGGGCAAGAACACCTCGCCTTGACCGCGATAAATCCAAAAAACCCGCATTCCGCCCTGTTGCGAGGCTAAATCCGTTTGGCCTCGGACCTCGACCCGGCTCAGGCGCAGATACGGTCGCTCGGCCTGAATCGCTGCCGCGATGGTCTGAAGAGTCTTTTCCTCCTCGACGTTCCCGATCAAGACTTGGCCCATGACTTCCTCAAGCTCTGGTCCAAACAAACGTCGCAGCGAAGGTGTTTAACACCCCCGCTGCGAGATTAATTCCCCTTTTTCGTAAGGATCCCCGAAGGTCGTCGAGAGTTGGGTGATCCTGAAAGGCTAAGTAGCCGGGAAGGGCAGGTGGTAGGGCTCAGGTACGTTTTATTTTTTCGCTTCAGGAACGTCAGCCTTCTTCGTATCCATGGTCGGCATCTGAATCTTCGAGGGATCCGATGCTGTTTCAGCGCGGAAACCCGGCTTCTTCGCCGGATCTTGAGCTCCGCTGCATCCCACGTGGCTAAACATGCCGAGAGCCAGAACCATGCAAAGCGCGATGTTCAAAGTAAGTCGCATAGGTGTAAATCCCTCAGTCTGTGAAACACCAAAAAAACTAAGTCATCGACAGTAGGCCCCAAGTCTCAACGTGGAGCAGTGGGCCGCCGCCAAAAGACGCTCTCTCCCGATTGCGATACTGCCGCAACATCGCTACCTAATGTCGAACGCCCGATTTCTTAAAATATAAGGGAAACGCACAGTCTCCGGAAGAGACCCGCACGTTTCCCAATCAAGCCAGTCGATGACTGCTTTAGCCGCTGGTATTGATCACCAATTTGGCGCGGTGTAGCCATCGCGGATGCCATTGATGATGACCCAGGTTCGCCATTCGATGGTTTGGCTCACGAAACGGACCGAGGCGTCGCCCATCAAGCAGTTCAAACCACCGGGATGTAGACTGCTGGCGCCAGGCCATTCACTATTGGGGCCCCAGTGGGCCAAGTAACTAGGACTGAAAACATACGGCGCCGCCCTGAACCAAGCGCCCGCCACTTTGGGGCCGGAGTCATCGACTTCAGCAAATCGCGTCGTCCCACCCTCGTTGGTCGGATATCCGGCATAAGTTGTTCCAACAAAAGCGGCGCGGAAGACAGCTTCCCCGGCCGAGCGTCGCGGTCTGCCGGTCCCCGAAGTCCAAGCCGGGCCGCCGAAGAATCCCCAAGAGTTCGCCTCTGCGGCGATGACGGTGTTGGACGTGCCGTCGAGGACATCTCTCATGGCGTTCACGTTGCCGTGGGTAAACAAGCCGGAGAAGTCGCCTGTTTGTGTAAACCCCAGCCCTGCCCAAGGAGCCCAATTGCCCAATGACGCCGTAGGCCACCAGTGGAATCCTTCCGAGGCCGCATAACAGGTCCAGCCGATGTTATGACTTTGCGTGCTGTCCCGGAAGCCTGCGTCTGACGGGCAAAGCAGAACATTGAGCACGGTGCTCACATGGGGCTGCCCCCACGCTCTCAACTTGAAATCGATCGTGTTCCATAAGGCCTGTTGCTCCAGGCCCGGCAGGATCATGGATATCCAGGTGTGATGTTGGGCCCGAGGCAGCACCCCACCATTCTGGGCTTGGGTCAGGTTGGGCGAACCAAGAATGATGTTGGGCGGAAAAGTCTGCGTCCTATCATGGTAATTGTGCAATGCCAGCCCGATCTGCTTCATGTTGTTCGTACACTGCGACCGACGCGCGGCTTCCCGCGCGGCTTGCACGGCGGGCAACAGCAAGGCGATCAAGATGCCAATGATGGCAATCACTACCAACAGTTCCACGAGGGTGAACGCCCCGCGACTGCCTCCCGGACCAGATTTGAAACGACCTCGAAACATGGAAACCTCCGTTGTGAAAAAGGAAACGAGGAAACACGCGTCACTCAACGGCACTGAGATGGACTCGGGCAAGCACGATGCCTCTCGTGATTGAGGAGCCATTGACAATCCTGACGAGAACCAGGCTTTGTCCCTGGCGCCAATCCCGCAGCCACGTGCAGCCCCTGCCCGAGACTACCTTCAATTTTACTGTTTGCCTATTGCGTTGCAATCAATAAATCTGAAATCGAGGCCCCTAGGTGGCTTGGCCGCAGTCCGCTGCAACCCGAAAGCTTGTCGATTATCAAACTCATCCATGCCTACAGGAAACCCATGGACTACCTAAGAGGAGGGTTTTCGTGTACACCCAGCGGTTTCCCAACTTCCTGGCGATTTGGCAGGCCGTGGGCGAGTGCCTCCAAGGCGATTGGAAGCCGAGCGAGTCATTGACGGCCCGGGCGGAGTTCTTGAGACTTGAGGCACATCAGGTGTCGAGGGGAAAGCGCCACGGGATCAAGCCTTCCTGCCGTTCTCCTCAGGCGTCCACGCCCGAGGCCCGATCAATTGGGCGATCTGGCGTTCGTCGAGCACTTCCTCTTTTTCGAGGGTCTTGGCCAAAAGTTCCAGTTTGTCGCGGTTTTGTTGGAGGGTCTGCTCGGCGCGTTCGGCGGCGGCGCGGAGGAGGCGGATGATCTCTTCGTCGATCAATCGGGCGGTGTGCTCACTGAATTCGCGGGGCTCGGCGATTTCCTTGCCCAAGAACGGATGTTCTTCGCCCGCCCGAAAGGCCACCGGCCCGAGCCGTTCGCTCATGCCCCAATGGGCGACCATGCGTCGGGCGAGTTGGGTGGCTTGTTTCAAGTCGTCCTCGGCGCCCGCGCTGAGTTCGTCGAAGACCAGTTTTTCCGCGGCCCGACCGCCTAAAAGGAACGCCAGGCGGTTGTGCAGTTCGGACTCGCTGATGTTGACGCGGTCTTCCTCGGGCAAGAGTTGGGTGGCGCCGAGCGACCGCCCGCGGGGAATGATCGACACTTTGTGGACACGGTCGCGGCAGGGGGCTAGCCAAACGAGCAGGGCGTGGCCGGCCTCGTGATAGGCGGTCATCGACTTTTCTTTCCCGGTGAGGATTTCCTCGCGTTTCGAGCCCATGATGACGCGGTCGCGGGCGTATTCGAAGTCGCTCATATCGACCCGCTCCTTGTCGTGTCGCGCCGCCCAAATGGCCGCCTCGTTGACCAGGTTGCGGATGTCGGCCCCGGTCAGCCCCACCGAGCCTGCCGCCAAACGCTCCAGGTCCACATCGTCGCCCAACGGGACTTGGCGGGTATGGACCTTGAAGATCGCCAATCGGCCCTGGAAATTGGGCCGATCCACGGTGATATGGCGGTCGAAGCGGCCGGGCCGGAGGAGGGCGGGATCGAGGATATCGGGCCGATTGGTGGCGGCCATGACGATCACCGACTCGGTCGGGGTGAAGCCGTCCATTTCGCTGAGGATTTGATTGAGGGTCTGCTCGCGTTCGTCGTGACCACCGCCTAGTCCTGCCCCGCGGTGACGGCCCACCGCGTCGATCTCGTCGATGAACAGGATCGAGGGGGCGTTTTCCTTAGCGGTGCCGAACAGATCGCGGACGCGGCTAGCGCCCACGCCGACGAACATCTGGATGAACTCCGAACCGCTAATGGAAAAGAACGGCACGCCCGCCTCGCCCGCCACTGCCCGGCCCAAAAGCGTCTTGCCGGTACCGGGTGGTCCCATCAGCAACACCCCCTTGGGCACGCGACCGCCCAATTTACGGAACTTTTCCGGGCTCTTGAGGAACTCGACCACTTCTTCCAATTCGTGCTTGACGCCTTCCAGGCCCGCCACGTCGTCGAAGGTCACTCGGGTGTCGCCGGCCTCGTAACGCCGGGCGGGACTCTTGGCGAAGCCGGTGAGCAATCCGCCGCCGAGCACTTGGTCGCGGGTACGACGGAACATGATCCAAATCGCCGCGAAGAGCAATACCGTCACCAGCAAGTACACACCCAACATGTAGCCGGTGTTGTCGCTTGGCTCGGTCGCCGAATAGTTGGGCCCGAGGGCCTTGAGCATCATCTCGTCGAAGGCGGGATCATCCAGCACTTGGGGTGGAAGGGTGGTGACGAACTTCAAGTCGTAGCGTTCCGCGGCGCCATCCCGCCCTGACTTGCCGTGGGGAATGACCGGCGCGGTCTTGAACTCGCCATAGACTTTCATGCCCTTCACATTTGCCCGCGCTACGTTACCCTGAGCCAGCTCGGCACGAAACACGCCGTAGGGGACCTCGTTTCGCGTCCCCGTCCCCGGTCGGGAAAGCAAGAAGATGATTGCAACCGCCAAGACAGCCACCAACACGAGGGTTGAGCCACTTACCCTCTGACGAGGCGTCTTTTTGCCTTCTGAAGAAGGGCTTTTTCCAGAAGTGTTTTCCATTGACACTTATTCCCTAACGAATTCTGCCGCACGTGGCGAACGCCGTGAACGAAACCTGTTGCGCGAGCAATCGACACGTACTCTACCTCGAGACTAGCCAATTGTACGATATTCGCAGAACTTTTTCGACGCGCGACCACACAACGTGGTGGACTTGATTCCCCACCATAAAGTTAGGATGCGCTAGGAATCACCCGAAAACGTGCGTGTATTCAATCCACACTAGGAAGGGGGCAGATTAGGGCCGAGCAAGCCCAGCCCCGAACCATAAGCTCGTGCAATCTGTCCAACGATGCCAAAATCAAATTGTTGTGAAAACTGCGAGCCGCAAATCCGGCGCGGCGCGGTAGCGGTTGTTGTGCGACAAGGTCGGATGCTGGTTATTCGGCGGTCGCGTTACGTCGAGGCGCCTCGGACCTATTGTTTCCCTGGCGGGGCGATCGAGTCGGGCGAATCGGAGCCGATGGCGTTGGTGCGTGAGCTTCGCGAAGAACTCGGGGCGGCGATCCGCCCGGTGCGGCGTGTTTGGCAAAGCGTCACGCCGTGGGGTGTGGCCCTGGCGTGGTGGCAATGCGACCTGGAGCCTACGCCCCCGCTGATGCCCAACCCCAACGAGGTGGAATCCATTCACTGGCTCACGCCCGACGAAATGACTGGCTTGGCTGGCTTGTTGGAGAGCAATCATGACTTTCTCGATGCCCTGGCCGCAGGTGCTATCCGCCTCGAAGGGCTGAGCGACGAGTGATCGAGACTCCGCCTGGGTCAGCCGTTACGATGAAACCTTTTCACTTGGCGTTCTCGATCAGTTCGTCGGCAACAAACGCCTCGTCGCGCGGGTTGGGGACATGGAAATAGACCAGCTCGCCCGAGGGATCGGGATACTCGGTCAGCACGAGCTGCAAGCTCGGTTTGGCGTGAGGATACCACGCGCCTGGCCCCCAGGCTCGGACCTTGCAAGCCAAGCCGTTGGGGCGGACGGAGTCGTCCCGAACGGGCGGCTCAAGCGAGCTGGGCACCAGCGTCAAGAGACGGAGGTCGAGGTTTGCCAGCTCCTGGTGCCGGGCACGATTGAGGCAGAAGACCAGGGGGCCGCGGAGGATCGCCACGCGGCCGGACTGGGCCTCGCGTCCCCGCACCAAACGCCAGGGCATGGGCATGTCGATCTCCACGCGGTCGCCCGATCTCCATTCCCGTCGGATGGCAAGGAACCGGCCGCTCTGAATCGCCTCGCCCAGTGGTTCTCCGTTGACCGCGACTTTCACGCCAGCAGACCATCGCGGGATGCGAAGAAGCACAGGGAATGACGCTGGTCGCGAGGGATCGAGGCGGAGCGTCACACGCCCATCGCTGGGATACTCGGTTTCCTGACGCACGGCTAAATCGATTCCTTGATCGAGCTTTACTTTGGCCGAAGAGGCCGTGTAAAGATTCACCGCCAGTCCGCCCTCGGCGCGATAATAGATCAAGGTTGGCAGCTCGGAGACGATGCGGCGGTAATTGTTCGGGCAACAGTAGGTGTCGCCATCGAAGTACTTGCGTGGGCCGTCGAAGGGGGTGTAGTAACGGATCCGGCGTCCGTCGGGCGATTGGGCGGCGAACAGGGCGTTGTAGATCGCCCGTTCCATCATGTCGCCATAGAAGGGATTGCCTTCCAAACGCAACAGGTCATCGAGCAACCGGATCAGGTAGGCCACGGTGCAGGTCTCGCCCAGATTGGTTGTGCCGGCCTGGCTATCGTGCCAGCACTCGTGATCTCCGCACGTGCCCGTCACGACCAGGCCGTTGTGTCGGGTGAGGAAGTCCATGGCGCGTCGGGTAGTAACCAGGAGTCGGTCGTTGGGGTCCATGCGATAAAGGCGAAGTTGGGCGAGACTGTGGGCCATGTAGGCATAGGCGTGTCCCTCGACCGTGCCCCATCGCCCGACCACGATTCCCAGGTCCCACTCCGGCAACTTTCGCTCCCGAATACAAAACTCACGGTATTTCGGCTCCCCAGAGGCATCGCTGAGGGTCAACAGGGCCCGCTCCAAGCCGGTGACGGCCATGTGGACATTGATGGGTTGGGGTTGCCAATCCGGTTTGTCGGACCAGTGGGCGAGGATGTAGTCGGCCAGCTTTCGGGCCGCAGCCAACGACGCGGTCTCCCCGAAGAAGCGGTAATCGCTCGTCAACCCATAGATCAAGTAGCCCATCTCGTGGATGTCCCAAAGCTCCCACATCCGGCTTGCCGGGGCCAACATGCCGAGATACCCGTCGGGTTCCTGGGCCTGGATTGCCTGGCCGACGAGACGTTTTTTCAGGGCGAGGACTTCCGGGTCGCGGCAGTAGGCTGCCAGGCGGACCGTCGCGTCCAACAGCATTCCCAGCCCGATAAATCCCTCCTTCGCGCTTTTGTTCACAAACGGCTTCAAAAAGTCCTTGTCCACGTCGAGCTTGAGGAGATTGTTGCGGATGGTGATGTCGATCCGCCGCCCGATCTCCCCGCCCACTTGGACCTCGCGGGGATCGAGGGCAGTCATACGATCGGCTGCACCGACGGGCGAAACAGCCATGGGACTCGAGGCAAGCAGGAACGCGGTGGCCAAACAAAACAGGACTCGCATCATGAGATTTCCTCCATGTCGATGTTGAAATCGTCGCGCGGCGAAACGGTGTTCATGACGCAATTCACGTGACCTCGCGGAGGACGCCGTCGCGGAGTTCGAACAGCCGGTCGGCCAGGCGTTCGGCGTCCGAGCGATTGTGGGTCACGTGCAAGGCGGTGACGCGAGTTTGCCGCCGCACGGCGAGGAGCAGCTCGTGCATCTCGCCGCGGGTGTCTTCGTCCAACGCGCTGAGAGGCTCATCCAGCAAGAGCACGCCGGGTCGCATGGCCAAGGCTCGCCCCAACGCTACCCGCTGGATTTCGCCCCCGCTAAGCCCCTTGGGCTTTCGATCCAGAAGATACTCGATTCCCAACATTTCGGCCAGCTCCGCCACCCGGCGTTCCACCTCCGGCCGGGGCCACCGCCGCACGACCAGGGCAAAGGCCAGGTGTTGGCGCACGCTAAGCTGCGAGAAGAGGCTGCCGTCTTGGGGGACATAGCCGATGCCGCGAGCGGCGGGCCGCAGCGAGGTTACATCGCGACCGAGAAGACGGATCGAGCCCGAGGCCACGGGCCGCAGGCCGCAGATCGCCTCCAAAATCGTGGTCTTGCCCGATCCCGTCTTGCCCATCAACACCCCGTACTCACCCTCTCCCATTTCCAGCGAGATGTCCTCCAGCCGGAAGGCGCCCTGACGGATGCTGACGTGCGAGAGGGAAATCATGGCAGGCTCCCAGGCACAGGGCCGAACTAGATCAGTCCTGTTCCCCGCAGCCCGAACGCGCGGGCCAAAAGCAGTACGACCATCGCCGCGACCACCATGACCAGGGAGACAGCCGCCGCGGCCTCGATGTTTCCGATGCTCAGTTCCAAGAAGACCGTGGTCGGGAGGACTTCGGTCCGCATCCGCGTGGCCCCGGAAAACACCAGGATCGGCCCGAACTCGCCCAGCGAGCGGGCCCAGGCCAAGGTCGCTGCGGTCAGCATTCCCCGCCGGGCCTCGGGAAAGGCGATCATCCAGAACGCCTGGGCCCGGCTACAGCCCAAGGTCATGGCCACCTCTTCCGAGCGCGGGCTGATCTGGTCGAACGTCACCCGCATGGTCCGCACCGCAAACGCACAGGCCACGGAAAACTGAGCTAAAACCACGCTTGGCACAGCGAAGGTCACGGGCACCACACGCTCGATGGCCCGGCCCGGCGGCGTCTGGAAAAGGATCAGCAAGGCCAAGCCGAGCACCAAGGGCGGCAGCACGATGGGTACGTCGAGCAACGTGTCCACCAAGTTCTTCCCGCGAAAACCAAACCGCGACAGCAAATAGCCAGCCGGGACCGCGATCCACAGCGAAAGGAGCGTCGAAAGCGTACAGGAAATCAAACTCAGCCGGAACGCATACTGGATTTCCGGACTGGACAATGCGCGGACCAGATACACAGGCGAGGTGAACGACCCCAACGCCACGAGCAAGGCGGCGATCAAAAGGACGTAGGTCCCTAAAAGCGTCGCCAGGCCGGCCAAGAACAGTCGGTCGCAGTGCATCGGGACCGTGGTGCCGCCAGCGGCGGGGGACGCATCGGCGGATGAAACGGGTGGGTGTGCGGTGGTCATGAGGCCTGAGTTCAACGCGACTTGGCTCGAGCGTCTATTGCTGGTCGGACGATCGCGTATCCGCTAGCCGGGGCACCGCCCGCCGCGAGTTCTGCGAGGTTCGCTCGGCGGCCCGCAAGGCGTGCGCGACTGCCCTCCATCTTCCGCGGAACGAGAGCCGGCTGGCTGTGAGGCGGGCCCTCGATTTACGGTCCCTTTTTTGCTCGTCCGGAGGGCTTTGCGTTGTTCTTTTCCTTGGGATCGACATCGAAGCGGTTTTCATCCAGGCCGGGCCATTCGTCGTCTTCCGTGGGTTGAGGCGGCGGGACCATCGTTGCCTCGGCGTGTTTTCCGTTGGATTTGCTCGGGACGTGGTTCCTCGTGGCGGCGGGCGTTCGCCCGCGACCCATCAGGCCAAGTTTCGACAACCCCAGCAAGGCCCCATAGGCAACCGCCAGGCCCAACAGGCCCGAGATCACCACGCCGATCGCGGTTCGCACAGGATTGGGCTTGCGACGCTCGCGTTGGATTGGCGAGGACCAAGTCGAGGTCGGCACGATGGCAGCCGCGGACGCTTCGGTTGGAGGCACAGCCGCGACCTGCGTTTCCGATGCATCGGACGCTGGCGGCGAAGGCGGCGCGGCCATCTCGATGGAT
The DNA here is from genome assembly GCA_937951625.1 of uncultured Thermoguttaceae bacterium. GTDB lineage: Bacteria > Planctomycetota > Planctomycetia > Pirellulales > Thermoguttaceae > CALFBP01. The sequence goes on along the minus strand of CALFBP010000014.1, from coordinate 57,453 downwards.
GATGTGCCTGCGTCCTCCCTCCCCGATGCTGCAACCGACTCCACGGTCGCGGATGGTGCTCCGAGAGCTTCCTGCGACGCGGTTTCCACGCCTTCAGGTTGAGATGCATCCAAGCGGGAGGCGAGTTCCCCGGGCGGCTCCTCCGCCGATTCCTCCGCCGATTCCCTCGCCAATTCCTTCGCCGATTCCGCGTCACTGCCGCCTACCGCCGCAGCTACGGAGGGGGCCTCCAACGCAGGCTCGCTTGGTCCCGCCGCCGGCGGAGGCTGGTCGGCTTGAGTCGGCGTCGGGGCAGCCTCGCCGTGTTGGCCTGCCGCCGCCGGCCCATCGTCCGAGGGCGCCGCCTGCGCCGATGCGCCCGCCTCGGAGGCCAGCACGGGGATCAGGGCTGGCGGCAATTCCGCCACGTGTTCCGGCGGGGCCTCGACGGCGTACATCAACGCCCGGTCCCCGAGGAACTCGTACTGGCAATGAGGGCATTGGACTGTGGCGGCGGGCTCCAGGTCCTCGGGAATCGTGGCCGCTTGTCCGCAAAACGGGCAATCGCTAACACTGACCATCGCAGTCTCCTGGCACGCTTGGAGACCGTTGAGTCTAACCGCCGCAGTGGAGCGGTGGCAAGGCGTCGCGGCGATCCGGGAATGACTTCTGCCGAGCCGAAACGGCGACGCCGTGGCGCCGCCTCTACACGCTCATGGTCCGCTGGTGTTCGGTCCCGATGGCTCCTTCGCGGCAGAAGGTCGTGGCAAAGAACGCTCCGGAATGCCGGGCCTGAATGTCGAGTGCTTCGGCCAAAGGAGCCCCGCAGGCCGCTACAATCGACTCCATGATGGCCTTTCGGGCCGCCTCGGTGGCCGGATTGTCGGAGACGCCGAGGCCGACGTCGCTGGGAATGCCCTCGAGTAGCCCTGGCGTCAACCGTCGCGGAGGCCAGTCCCCTGGGGCGTTGGAAGCCAATCGCCACGCGGTGCGCAGGGCCTCGTCGAGCGGCGCCGCACCATCGACCAGCCAGCCCACCGCGTCCGCGGCCCGAACCGCCTCGCCGCCTAGCAGCAGGCGGACCAACTTGGACCAGTGTTCCGGAGCCGTCTTGCGGAAAGGCCAATGGCAGCCTTCCATTCCGGGCACGACCGGAAGCGTCACCTCCGGCATTCCCAGCAGGGCATCCTCGACCGCGACCAGGTAGTGGCAGTGGATCAGCAATTCGAGAAATCCCCCCAGGCATCGCTTCCCGTGGATGAACCCGACAGAGACCTGGAACTCGTCGTGCAGCCGCCGGGCGGTCGCGGACCAGGCGGCGGCGAGGCGGCGACCGTGCTCCGCGTCGTCGAGGGCGGGAAAGAACTCGCTGGTGTCCGCCCCGATCATCTGCGTGGCTAGATGGAAATCGCCCGTCACAATCACCCGGCTCACACCCTCGGCCTTCAGCCAATCGATGGCCCGGTTCAATTCGGCGTCCACGTCGCCGTTGTAGGTTTCCCGGCCAATGGTAATCACGCCGACCTGGCCGTCGTGCTCGGCATTGACGTAAAGCTGCTGCCACTCGGGAGTGGCAATCAGGTCGAAGGCCTCGGGATGCCAGGCGGCACGCGCAGCCTCGGGATGGAGGCGGTGATAGCGCTGGACCCGGCGGATCGCCTCCGCGGCGCCGACCCGACGAATCAACGCCAAAATCCCCCGGCGGAACTGAGCGCAAAGCTCTCCGATCGCGTTGATATGGGCGAGGTGGGACCGCCGCTCCTGCACGATCAAAGCGGCCATTTGGAACAAGGCCCCCTGAATCCAATCGGCGAACTCTTCTTCGCCCTCGCGGTCCAAGGGCCAATCGACGAGGGGGCGGAAGTGGTCGGGCGGGTACCAGTTCTGGCCGCTCGCCTGACGTTCGACCAATTCGGGCGTGGGCTGGAACAACGGGCCGTATTTCGCGGCCAAGTGGTGCAGGCAAGACCAGGTGAGGAAGTTCGCGCCCTTGGCCCCGATCACGTCGTGCGCCCGAAACGGATTCGGTCCCACCTGCTTGCGCACATACTTGTCGATCTTCCAAAAAGGCATGTTCGTGGCGCGATGATAGCGGACGCCCGCCAGCGTAATGCCGCAGAACAACACATCGAGCACGAACGACCAGTGGTCGCTGACCGGGATGGGAATGAGCCCCAAGGCCCAGAGGAGCTGCGTGATCGGCGAGGTCTTCGGCTCGACGACTTCCCAGACCTTGTTGATTTCATGGGGGAAGGCTGGGTGGAGCACGCCCACCCCGAGTTCTGAGCTGGGGAATCCGGAGGTGACCGAGCGGATTTCGATGTCGGGAAACGCCTCGCGGAAGAGCTGGTAATGGGCCCGCTTGACCTCGAGGACCTCGGGAATGGACTCGAGAAGGAACTTGGGCCGCCAGCGGGCGAGTTCGGCAGGCAGCGTGCGGCCATCGTAGGTCATGCGCACCACGCGGCTCATGATCCGATCGGCGCGCTGCTGGCCGACCGCCTCGACCAGGCCGCGATAATGCCGAGCGATGCCGTCGGGCGTGCGCGGCCGGGCCAGGCCGATCGACGTGACGCCGAACGGCTCCAATCGGGCCGTGAGCTGGATCATCTTCCCCGCCCCAACGATGCCGTTGGCCCCGGAGATCACCAAGGAACCCCGATCAGTGGGCGGGCCGAATACCCGGTCGACCAGCTCGCCGGCATCGACGGGCAGGCGGCCGTTGCGGAAAATCTCGAGCACCGTACCGAGGCCGAGCGTAGCGAGCGTGGGTTGGCGGATGGCCTTGGTCATTGCGAACGCCCTCCCTCCGAAACGCGGAACAGGGCGGCGATGCCCACGTCGCCCGCCGCGCAGCCAAACAACAGCATCAATCCGCCGCCCCGATCCACCGCTTCTTCCAGGCCTTCGATCAACAGGCGAGTGAGGGTCGGCCCCTGGGGATGTCCCCACACCAACGAACAGCCGCTTCGGTTCATGTTCCTCCAATCGTAGCCCATCACTTTCGCGAAAATCGCGTCGTTGACGGCGAACGGGTTGTGGCTTTTGACCACCGCCACGTCGGCCAACGTGAGGCCGGTCTTGGCCAACAATTTTTGCACGGCCAGCGTAGGGGCCTCGGGCATGAGGGCCGGATGGGCCCGGGCCTCGGCCTTGGCCACGCATTGGATGGCAATCTCCGGACGAGGGCTGAGCTGCTGGGCCTTGTCCCGAGTGGTCACCAACAGCGCCGCCATGCCGTCCGCGGCGTGCGTCTGGAGGCCCGTGGTCACGCAGGTATCCAATTCCCGCATCGCGCGGAGACCATCGCGGGTGATCCGTCGCACTCCCAAGTCCGCGTCGATCCTGCCCAGCAGACGCCCTTGGGCGTTGAGCACGTCCAGCGGCACCAACACCCGGTCCAAAAAGCCGGACGCCTTGGCGTCGAAGTATTGCTGGTAGCGGCAGAGCACCAGCTCCTCGACCTCGCGGCGATCGAGGCCGTGTTTCCGCGCCGCATTGCCGGCCGTGGCGATCATCGCCTGCCCGGCCGCCGGATCGAAGCCGAAGTTGTCCCAGACATCGCACAAGGCCATCGTGCGGCGATGGGCCCGCCGCTCGGGGAACACGCCCACGGGCGAATCGCTCGTGCGGTCAAAGGTGAGCACGCCCACCACGTCGTGCGAGCCGCTCTGTACCTCCGCCGCCGCGTGAATCACGGCCTGAAGGCCTGTGGCGCAGGCCTGTTCCAGATGGAAGCCGGGAATCCGCACGCCAAGGCAGCTCGCCACCAACGGCGCGTTCCAGAACTTCCAATGCCACGGGATCGTGGAACCGATGACCAAATACTCCAGCTCGCTCTTCGGCACTCTACGGAGGCCCAGGATGCGGTTCATCGCCTCGCCGGCGAACTGGCCGATGTTGACCTCCGCCAGGGCCGAGGTTTGCCAGGCGGGAAAGAAACTGCTTCCCCAGGCACCGTAGGGAATCCAGGCCCGAGGAAACATCGAAATGCTATCGCTCATCAACGCCGCTCCAAAACGCCGCAGGCCAAGAGACGGGAATCGTGGATCATAGAGATTTTCCCAAAGCCCCGCAAGGGTCAGCAGGAATCCCTTCCTGCCTTGCCTGGAGTGATCGGGGGCAGGGTTTGAAGGGTGGATAGCAATCAGCAAGGCGGCCGGGTTGAAATGGGACGATTCGGTCCATACTCTGTGCCCGCAGAACTCCCCTAGCGGCTTTGTGCCCTTGGGTCTTTGCCAAGCACCGGCGCGGTGGAGCGTGGCCGCTGAAGGCTGTTTTTGGGTGCGGGTCGTTCAGGCCGTTGGCACTAGACCGCCGGATTCGACATCGCTAGGATAGCGGGCGCATTGCGGCAACTATGTCTGTTCACTCTGATGGGGGCCATTGCCATGTCGACTTTGGCGCAGGTCAATAGCAAAGTACAGATCGGACTGATCGGTTGCGGAGGCATGGGGGCTGCAAATCTCGCCGCCGCGGCGCGGCATCCCCACGCGGTGGTCACCGGCGTGTGCGACGTTTGGAAGTCGCGCCGCGACGCCGTTCTCGAACGATACAAGAGCACCGCCAAAGCGTATCACGATTTCCGGGAGATGCTCGCCAGCAAGGACATCGACGCGGTGATCATCGCCACGCCGCCGCACTGGCACGCCTTGCAAGCGATTCTCGCCGCCGAGGCGGGCAAGGATTTCTATTTGCAGAAGCCGATGACGATCTACTTGGCCGAATCCTTGGCGGTGAAGCGGGCCGCCGAGAAGCACCAGCGGATCACGCAAATCGGCACGCAAATCCACGCCGGGGCGAACTATCGCCGCGTGGTGGAGTGGGTACGATCCGGGGCGCTGGGGCCGATCCCCCTGGTGCGGACCTTCCTCGCCGCGAATCAAGGCGTAGAGGGAATCGGCAACGCCCCGGCGGGCGATCCGCCCAAGGACCTCGATTGGGAACTGTGGGTTGGGCCCGCCCGCATGACCAAATGCCATCCCAAAATGATCGAGTCGGCTGGTCCGAACTGCTCGTTCATGGACTTCAGCGGCGGCTACACTCCCGGCATGGCCCCGCACATCATCGACTTGCCTTACTGGGCCTTGGACTTGGGATTTCCCCTGGTGACCGCGGCCAGCGGCGGACGCTTCGTCACCCGCGACGCGGGCGACGCCTACGACACCCAACAAGTGCTCTGGCAATACCCGCAGCTCGTGATGACGTGGATGCTTTCGCTGGTCAACGGCTACAGTTTCGATTTCCACCGGGAAGGAATGGGACGCGGATTGGGCGTGTATTTCCACGGGGAGCGGGGAACGCTGTTCGCCAACTATAACGAACACCGGATCGTGCCCGAGGGCGATCGCATGAAGGGCGTGGAAAAACCGAAGGAGACCATCCCCCCCTCGCCCGGCCACGAACACGAATGGATCGACTCGATCCTCAGCCGCAAGCCGCCGAGTTGCCACGTGGGCTATCACTACAAGATCGACGTGGCCATCGCCTTGGCCAATATCGCCTTCAAACTCGGACGCGCCGTCCGCTTCGACCCTGTGGCGGAAAAGATCGTGGGCGACGAAGAAGCCGCCCGGCTCGCCAAGCCGCAGTACCGCGAACCGTGGAAGTTCCCGGAAAACTACCTCTAGCCTTGTACGGCACGCGGGCGGAGGCCGCCGCGGCGAGGCCAACGATCGAGGCCTCGCAAAAGCGACTTAACCGTTTTTTGAAGGCGGCTTTCTCGTCGGAGCACGGCCAGACGGTGCGCAACGCGCTCGCCGATACTTCGGCAACTGAAGCTTACCGCTCGGATTTTTTCAGCAAGCAGTCTGAGTTGCAGACTCGATCAACCTGACCAGCATGTTGGAAGCCGTCGAAGATCGACGGCTCCGTTGTGCCGACCAAGCCAGCCCGATTCCATTGGAGGGAATACCATGCCAGACCCGTTTCCGCCCAAACGGTTTTTTGATGCCTCCAGCAAGAGCGCACTGACGCTGTTCGAGGAGTTCAAGACCTTCGCCTTCAAAGGCAACGTGGTCGATTTGGCCGTCGGCGTCATCATCGGCGGCGCGTTCGGTAAGATCGTCGATTCGTTGGTCAAGCACCTGATTATGCCCCTGATCAGCTTGATTGTGCCAAGTCAACAGAGTTATTTGGGGTGGAAATGGGTCATCCACGGCAAGGAAATCCCCTACGGCCTGTTTCTTGGCGAGGTGGTCAATTTCCTCATCGTGGCGACGGCGTTGTACCTGTTCATCGTGAAGTTCCTTGGTATGATTTTGAAATCGAAAAAGCAGGCGGCTTCCTCGCCGCCCCAGTTGACCAAGGACCAGGAACTGCTCACCGAGATCCGCGACCTTCTCAAGGCCCGGTTGTAATCCTGCGGCGAAGTGTTTGAGCGATCTGGATGGGCCTATCGGGTGAAGCACGATTCCTGGGATACGCAAGGCGCACGGTTTGTGGCGAGTCCCAGGGGTGGGCGCCGATTCGGTTGAAAAGGCCATTCCATTAACGCCAGATTTGTAGGCTCCGTAAGACGGAGAAACTGGCGATTCGGCAAAGGATTTTGCGCCTTGGATAGCTTTTCAGCTTTCGAGGCGTATGTCAGGGCCAGTGCGACAATTCAGCTTTCGGGCCCGCCGCGGCCGAAACTGAGGCTATGCAAACCATTAAGACTTCAACGGTTCGTTCTGCCGAATTGGAGCGGCTCCGCCGCGAATTGCTGCGGAGGATCGTGCAAAATGAGGCCCAGCGCCGTGCCGCACCCCTGGCCGCAGCCAAATGATCCCCCGCAAGATGGGTGTCCGAGACATGGTCCCTCATGAGGCGTGTTCAGCCGGGTTGTTTTTCAACAACGGTCGTGGGCCTTGATTCCCCTAGATTGGATACCCAACGAAGCCTCGGCCTAAAGATCGCAAGATTTCAATTCCGCACCGTTCGACGGCTTTCAGCGGAGGGGCTGGGAATACGGGCATTGGCCGTCGCGCTTGCCCTGAGCGCGGTCCTGCTAAAGCGGACGGCAGATTGCGAACCTCGCAACGGGATTCATCCGGCGGTCGTCCGGGTAGTGGCTACGGATCGCGACGGGTTTTCACTCGGCTCCGGCACGCTGGTGGCGGTCAGCGAGCATCATGGGCTGGTGGTCACCAACTGGCACGTGGTCCGCGACGCGGCCGGTCCGATTGCCGTGGTCTTTCCGAACGGATTCCGCTCCCAAGCCTTGGTGCTGAAGACCGATCCCGTCTGGGACTTGGCGGCATTGGCGATCTGGCGGCCGAACGTGGAGCCTGTGCCGCTCTCGAACACCGCGCCCCGACCGGGAGAACCCTTGACGATTGCCGGCTACGGCAGCGGCCAATACCGGACCATCACCGGCCGCTGCACACAATACGTGGCGCCAGGCTTGAACAAGCCATTCGAAATGGTGGAGCTTTCTGCACCCGCACGGCAGGGGGATTCGGGGGGGCCGATCTTCAATAGTCGTGGCGAATTGGCAGGGGTGCTTTTCGGGACGGCCAGAGGGCAGACCTCCGGCAGTTATTGTGGGCGAGTGCGGGCATTTTTGGAGTCGGTCCGCGACGATTTTTACAGGCTCGCACCCCATCCTGCCGCGCTGGCAAGACAAGCCAGCTCTCCAGCTCAGGCCCCCACCCGTGGGTCAGCATTGGAATCCCAAAATGCGGACTCAGGCGCCTTGCCCTCCGCGGCTACCTGGCCCAACACTCCCTTGTCGAGTCCGAGTGTGGCGATTGCAGTCAACGCCTCCGCGCCGCCGAGCGACGCCGGCACGGATCGTTTGGTCCCTGTTCCATCGCCATTGCCTCCCGCCGAGTCCCCGCCCGCGCCCCGCGTGGACCTGGCCGACTTGCCCTCTCCGCAGCATGACTCGCTGTGGAACGACCTCAGGAACTACCTGGCCGTCGTGGGAGTGGCAGCCATACTTTTCCACTTGGCAAAGTTTCTTACCGAGGCCAAACACGCCGGACGGCGTCGGCGGTACTACTGACGCCGGGCGTGAGCATAAATAGACAGGCCGAAGCAGGGCGTTCTTGGCCTAGTCCAGGCTTACCGACTGGTTGCACGAGCTTGGCGCGAGCGCGCGCCGGCACTCATCGGAATCGATGTAATTTGCAATCCTCTGGTTTGTCTGCCTTTTCCATGACGCCGAACGGCTTGACCGCGGTATCCGTGCAACACGCAAAGGGTAGCTAAAACTCGTCAACGACACCATAATCGAAAAAGTTCACTAAATCGGAAAGATCAACGGATTTGCCAGGCTCGTTTTCTGACGTAAACGCCGCCGGACAGGTTGGTTCACGAGTTGCGGGAGAGCAAAGGCTAAAAGAACCAAATTTGGGTGGCTTACCATTACGCGAAAGGAAGGACTTGATGGGCAGGTTGTCCCAGTCGGGCCATCACGATGAGCCGGTGCTGAAGCACGTGCGCAAAGATTTTGTGCGGATTTTGGAGACGGACACCGTGGGCGAGGCCCTGGCGCGGATTCAACGGAGTCAGGTAGAGGGGCGAATCGTGTACTTTTACGTGGTGGACGAGGCCGAGCGACTGCGGGGCGTGCTCCCCACCCGGCGGCTGCTTCTCAACCCCCCTGACACTCCCGTGGCCGAAATCATGCAACGAAACGTCATCACCTTACCGTCCACGGCCACGCTTTTTGATGCCTGCGAGTTCTTCATCATGCATCGACTCTTGGCCCTACCTGTGGTGGACCACGAGGGACGCATTCAGGGCATCGTCGATGTTGAACTGTATACCGACGAGATCACCGATTTGGTCGCCCGGGAAGAGAGCGAGGATATCTTCCAACTGATCGGGGTTCGGCTGGCCGCGGTCCGCGAGGCCAAACTGCCCGCCGCCTTTCGCGGGCGGTTTCCTTGGTTGCTGTGCAATATCGCGGGCGGTTTGGCCTGTGCGTTGTTGGCAGCCTGGTACGAGGAAGTCCTGGCCAAGGTCGTTGTGTTGGCCATGTTCATTCCTATCGTCCTGGCGTTGGCGGAAAGCGTCAGCATCCAGTCTCTCACGCTGACCCTTCAGGTCCATGAGGCGGGCCAGTTCAGCTTCAAAAGGATCGTAGCGGGGGGGCGACGCGAGGTTTTGGTCGGCGGCTTACTGGGGTTGGCCTGCGGCATGTTGGTTGGCTTGGTGGCTTGGTTGTGGCAAGGGCAGCATCGGGTGGCCGTGTGCCTGCTGGTGAGCATTTCCCTGGCCGTTGCCACGGCCGCCCTCTTCGGATTCGCCGTGCCCACGGCGCTCCGCGCTGCCCAGCGCGACCCGAAGGCCGCTTCCGGTCCCATCGCCTTGGCCATGACCGACATCGCCACGTTGTTCTATTACCTTGGCCTTGCCTCGATCCTGTTCGGCTGACGATGGCGAGTTTCATCGGCGGCTTCGGGACTTCGGCCGCTTGGCGCAACACGCCGCAAGCGGTTGCCAGTTGATGGCCTCTGCGAAGGCCCAGTCGCGAGAACTCTAACGACATAACCATCCGGCTCCCCGACACGAGGACCGAAGTCTATAATCCATAGCAAGCCGCATGGTAGGGAGAGTTACCCATGGGTCGAAATTCCTGGAAAGCGGCTCAGGGGCCGGCTCTTTTCGTCTTCATGGTTTTGCTGGGCGCGGCGTTGGGCTGGTTCTTCATCCCCGAGCCACCTCCCAGGCCGTATGTGTCCAAAACCACGACCGACGAGGCGGCGAATTCCGCGACCGCCGGGCGCGTACGTTACGCCGGCAACGCTACGTTCTCTCAGGAAGTGCTCAGCTCGCCAGTGCCGGTGTTGGTCGAGTTCTACGCAGATTGGTGCGGCCCGTGCAAAGAACTGGATCCGGTGATCGAGGACTTGGCCCGCGAGATGCCGCAAGCCCGGTTCGTCAAGGTCAACATCGATCGGGAAACGGCTATAGCGGGGTTTTACGGCGTGACGGCGATCCCGCGATTGATGGTCTTCCGCGGCGGGCAAGTTGTGGCCGATCACACGGGCTCGGCTGACAAGGCCCGGATCAAGGCGATGTTTGGAAGCTGAGGCAAAGGAGCTTGGTTCTCGATCAAAACACAGTCCCTGAACTGCAATCCCTCCGTAACGCCGCATTCTCGACTGGCTGGCCCGCTCGAACTCCTTGAAGAGACGGCTTGCTTGCTAACTCCGCGATGAGACAGCGCGATTGCGGGCTGGGAAGGTGGAGGCTTCCATGGGTTTTCTCCTAGGCTGTTCGCCGTGATGACCGAAGTTTCCCAGAGGGGGAAGCCTGTCGAAAATGTCAACCAAGGGAGAGATGTTCTATGCGTATTGATTTGTTTGTCGTGCGAACGATGATGAGCCGGGTCGTGCGGATCAGTGTGCTGCTGGCATGGTTGTGCGGCGCAACATGGTCGGCGTGGGGCCAAAGCGGGAAGTACGATTGGAGCAGCGTCAAGGCGGAGTATCCAGGAATCAAACTTGCTGAGATTCGGGTGGAAACGCCGCGGCCCATGGATGTTTTCTGTTTGCAAGTGGACCTCACCACGCCGGGCCTGCGGTTCCGGAATTCCGACCGGGCGTCGGATTGGGTGGCCGGCCAGCGGGAGACCATCCGCGAAACTACCCGGGACTTCCTGATTCGCTGCCGTAAGGCTGGCCTGCCCATGGTCTTCGCGATCAATGCCAATTTCTTCGCTCCCTGGCCGGCTCCGTGGAACGCAGCAACGCCGTCTTACCTCATCGGTCTGGCCATCACCGACGGCGACGTGGTTTCTCCGGCCGAATCGGTCACGTATTCCTTAGTTTTCTACAACGACAACAAGGCGGCGATTCTTGCGACCGGACCCACCACGCCACTTGAAAACATCCACACCGCGGTCAGTGGTTATCGCTGCCTGGACGCGGGCAATCCCGATGCTTCGAGTTCGGATTTGGCGCCTCGGACCGGCGCCGGCGTGTCCCAAGATGGCAGGGTGGTCTACCTTTTGGTCATCGACGGTCGGCGGCACGCCAGCCAGGGGGCCACCATCCAAGAAGTCGGGGCGTGGTTGAAACATTTCGGCGCCTGGAACGGCATCAACTTGGACGGCGGTGGCTCGACCACCTTGGTCCGCTGGGTGCCTGGCCGGGGCCAAGCCCAATTGGTCAATAGGCCCGTGGGCACCGGCCAAAATTGGCTCAAGCTCCCGGTGGGTGTCGAACAGTTGGTTTTCGAACCTACCGAACGCTACAACGGCAACAACTTGGGAGTAGTGGTTCCTCACCTGGATGTCGTAAGCGCCCCAGGCGACCTCACCTTGGAGGAAAACGCCTGTCACACCCTGGAGGTCAGGATCACTGGGGCTCTGGGGCCGGTTTTTTACGCCTGGTTCAAGGATGGCAAGCCTTTGCCCGGGGGGCAGGACCAGCCATCCCTGAAATTGTGCCCGGTGACGCTGGAAAACGCTGGCGTTTACGAGTGCGAAATCAAAGACAGTCTCATGACCATCCGCACCGCCCCGAGCCGGGTGACAGTCACCCCGAAACAATCAGCTCCGTAAAAGTCTTTCTCCCTCCATGATCATAGAGAAGACTTGATTGGGATAGCACCGAGCGAATAGCTCGAACTCTGTGGCGGCAAGACGAGGTTCACGCAAGAGCATCGATGTCACTGCTGGCTTGTCCAGCAGGGTGAACTGCGTGCGGGATAATCGAGGAACCACGGTCCGCCAGAACGCGTTTCCGGCGACGGGAAACCCGTTCCACGATAGGCAAGACAAACGGGTCAGGCAACACGAACGGATCAGAACTATTTCACGGCAGGATAGGCGAGAGAAAATAATTCTGACCCCATATTGTAGGCCCTAAACAGCATGAGCACGCAGAGCGTGGTTCCTCGTCCCATGAGAAACCGCCCAAGCTACGAGGTCGCGACTGTGTAGTTACGTCGCTGGGGACGATTTTGTATCGAGGCAAAAAAATCGTCCGCCAAAGAGGAGAACGAGTCCCGAGTCCTTTGCCCTCTGTCAATGGCGTTTGCCTCGCTGGATTTCATGGTCGGGCATTCGCGGTCTGACGATCGCCTCAGTCTCGCCGAGGCTTGAATGCACCCGTTTGCGTTGCCTGTGTCGATCAATCGAGGGGTGTGCTTCCACGGAATTCCAAGTCTGGCGATTGCAAGTCGGGCCGAAATGCTTTAACAAGAGGGCCCAGAGGCTCGTTTTCCGGACAAAGTTGAGCAGGCCTCGGGCAAGACCCGCCGGAGGCTGTGGCCATGGAAAAGAGCACAAAGAACCGAATCGCGATTCCCGAAACAAGGAGCACGAAGATGGCAGCCAGCAATCGCCGGAAGTTTCTCAAGGTTTCCTCGACGGCAAGTGCAATGGCTTTTGCGGCACCGTCGTTGGTTTCGCGCGCGGCCGGGGCGAACGAACGGATCCGCGTGGGGCTGGTGGGGCTCGGCGGCCGCATGGCCTCGCACATCGGTTCCCTGGCCAACATGCCGGATGAAGTGGATATCGTCGCGATTTGCGACTGCGACGAGGAGAAGTTGGCCTCCGCGGAAAAACGTTACCCAGACCTGGCGGGAAAGAAACTCAAGGTCTTCAAGGATCAACGGGCGTTGTTCGACGACAAGGAAATCGACGCGGTCAGTTTTTCGACTCAGGATCATTGGCACGCCTTGCAAACCATTTGGGCCTGTCAGGCAGGCAAACACGTTTACGTGGAAAAGCCGCCAACCTGGTGCATCGCCGAAGGACGCAAGATGGTCGAGGCTGCCCGAAAGTACAAACGCATGGTCCAGATCGGTACCCAAAACCGGTCCAGTCCGAACGTGATTGAGGGGATGCAGAAATTGAAGGAGGGGGTGATTGGCAAACTGTATATGGGCCGCGGCATGACTTACAAACTCCGCGGCAATCTGGGAAAGCATCGGCCTCGTCCCGTGCCCAAGGGACTGGACTGGGATGCCTGGGTCGGGCCGGCGCAGATGGTCGAGTACTCCAGCTTCCATCACCACCGCTGGTATTGGATCTCGAACTTCGCCAGCGGCGACGTGGCCAACCAGACGGTTCACGACGTGGACAAGCTGCGTTGGGGACTCGGCCTGGACACCCATCCAACGACCGTCATGTCCCTTGGCGGACGCTTCGTCCCGGCCGAAGACGATGACGCCGACACGCCGAACACCCAGGCTTTTCTGTGCCAATGGGCGGGCAAGAACATTCTGGTGACTTTCGAGATCCGCCATTGGTACACCAACAGCGAGGCGGGCATGCGCGACAAGTATCCCTTTGTGGCCGAAAACCAGTGCGTCGGCGAAATCTTTTTCGGCAGCGAGGGCTACATGATCTTTCCCGACTACAGCAGCTACTACACATTCCTCGGCCCCAAAAACGAGCCGGGCCCGTTCAAGACGGCGGGCCCGGGAATCGACTGGCGCACGGAAAGCATCCCGCACTTCCGCAATTGGACCAAGGCCATTCGCAGCGGAAATTACAAAGACTTGACCGCCGATGTCGAGGAAGGGCACCTCTCTTGCACCATCTGCCACTTGGCGAAGATCTCGGCCAAGCTGGGCCGCAGCGTACATTTCGATCCCAACACCGAGCGATTCGTCAACGATCCCGAGGCCGATCGGTTTCTGACCCGCGAGTACCGAAAACCTTACGTCGTGCCGGACCAAGTGTAAGATTCCGCGGGACGCGGCCTTTCCGGGGGCCTTTTTGTGCGCCCAGGGCGAACGTTTGTATCCAGGAGTCGCAACATGTTGATGAACGGTTTTCGTCGAGCTCGATGCCCCGTGCCTCTTTTGGCCACCATCTTCCTGTTTTGGTGCGCTCTCTGCCTTTCGTCCGCGAGGGCTGGCGAAGCGAAGGTGGAGCTGCTTTGGCCGCAAGGGGCGCCAGGAGCCAAAGGCAACGCCCCAGCGGACAAGCCCACGCTGATTGTGTATCTTCCTCCGCCGGAAAAGGCGAACGGGTGCGCGGTGGTGATTTGTCCGGGCGGGGGGTACGGCTTCTTGGCGATGGACCATGAGGGCCATCAGATCGCGGAGTGGCTCAATTCATTTGGCGTGGCGGGATTCATCCTGGATTACCGACATCGCAATAAGGGCTACGGGCACCCAGCCCCGTTGGAAGACGCGCAGCGAGCGATTCGCACGGTTCGCGCTCGGGCCGCGGAGTGGAGCGTCGATCCCAACCGGATCGGCATCATGGGATTTTCAGCGGGCGGACACCTGGCCTCCAGCGCCGGCGTCCATTTCGACAACGGCCAACCGGATGCGGCCGATCCCATTCAGCGCGTCAGTTGCCGGCCCGACTTTCTCATCCTCTGTTACCCGGTAATCGCCTTCGGCGAGCCTTTCACCCATCGCGGCTCCCAGCAGAATCTTCTGGGAAAGGACCCTGACCCAGCCCTCGTGGTGAAGATGTCCAGTGAGAAACAGGTCACGAAACAGACGCCGCCGACGTTCCTGTTTCACACCGATGAAGACAAAGGGGTCCCGCCGGAAAACAGCATTGCGTTTTACCGGGCCTTGCACGCCGCGGGCGTGCCGGCGGAAATGCACCTTTACGAGCGTGGGCCGCACGGGGTCGGGCTGGCCGCGAAAATACCCGGGACTTGCAACTGGCCGAAACAGTGCGAGGCATGGCTCCGCGGCCGGGGGCTGTTGGGGACTGGCAAGTGATGGGAAACCGTTCCGCCCGCAACGGCAGCGGCCGGCCTGGCCCCGAGTAGAATCCCTCGTGGCCGAAAGAGCGGCCCTCCAGGCTGGCAGCGTGGTGCGGCGCGGGAAGCCGTCCTGTCGATTTTCTAGCCAGAGGGAACCCCGTCTAAAGGCTTTTCAGTCGCTCGGCGCGCTCCTCGCGCGTGCCCATGAGTTCGTCGGCCGTCTCGGTCAAGACGTAGACCTCGACGCGGTTGTTCAACGCCTGTTTGGCGGGATCGGGGCGAATGGTGTACGGCTCGAAGAAACCAGCCTGGCTGAGGCGGATGCGTTCCGGGGCGATGCCTTGCGCTTGGAGGAACTGCATCACGGCCTGGCTTCGCGCGTAGCAGAGCTCCCAGGCATCGCGATGCGTGGCTCCCTGCGGCAACGGTCGTCGCGTGGCGTGTCCGCGCAGCTCGATCTTGTTCTGCTTACCAAGGATTAACGGAAGGATTTGCTTGAGTTTTTCCTTGGCCTCGTCGGACAACTCGGCGGAGCCTTCTGGAAACGTGATCACGATTCCGTCCATGCGGCGGTCGCCGTCGTGAAGAGCGGACACGGTGGGTCTGCGCACCCCATCGCCTTTGTTTCCCGCTTTGGCCGAGGGATTCAGCCCCGGCGTACCCAACTCGCGTCCTGGCGGGAGCGGTCCAGGCTCTTGTCGTTTTCCTTTTCCCGCCTCATTATCGCCTGAGGGCGGGACGAGGTTCAGGTTCTTGGCCTTGGATTTCGTGGGATAGTTGAAATAGTAAGCAATGGCCTGCTTGACCTCCTTTCCCTGGGCGGTGATCCACATGACCATGAAAAAGGCCATCATGGCGGTCACGAAGTCCGCATACGCCACTTTCCATGCGCCGCCGCCTTTGCCTGCCATTACCTTGGCTCCTCCTTAGGACGCTTCCACGGCCGCGAACAACTCGTCGAGCTCCGCCCGGCTTGGCCGCATCTCCGACATTACTCCTCGGCAAGCCTGCTCCACGGCGACTTTGGGCGGCAGGTCGTTGGCAAATCCTTGGATGGCCGTGGCGATGGTGCGGAAAAACGCGAGTTCCGCCGCGCCGAGGAATTCCATGCGCACGGCGAGCGGGGCGAAGAATCCATAGGACAGGAGGATCCCAAGGAAGGTACCAACCAGAGCAGCGCCAACCTTTTCGCCCACTTCCTCCACCGGTCCGTCGATCGCACCCATCGTGATCACAATGCCCAGCACCGCGGCCACAATGCCGAAGCCTGGCAGGGCATCGGCGGTCTTCGACAGCACCCCCTGGGGCCCGTGGTGCTCTTCTTCGATTACTTTCAACTCGGCCTCCAAGAGGGAGGGCAATTGCTCCGGCCGCACGGTCCCTTCGATGAGTGGCGTCAACGCCCCGGAAATGAATTCCATGATGTGGTGATTCCGCAGGATCGCGGGATACTTCTGAAACAAGGCGCTTTCCTCGGGCCGTGAGAGGTGCGATTCCAGCACGATCAATCCCTCGCGGCGGGCCAAGCGGAACAAGTCGTACAGCGCCTTGAACAGCTCTTCATAGGCCCGTTGGTTGTATGGCGTGCCCTTGACACACTGCACCAAGCCTCGTACCAGGTCGATGAGAACCTTCTTCGGTGACATGACGATCAACGAGCCCAACGCCGCGCCGCCAATGGTCACGATCTCCGAGGGATGAATCAGCGCGGCGAAGTGCCCCCCTGCCCAGGTAAAACCGGTCAGGACTGCCGCGATCACCACGATGCAGCCGACAATAACTATCATCTTGCGCTCGTTGACCTTCGAGGCGAACTCAAAGTTGCTTTGCCGCCGCGATCCGACGTTATTCCGAAGAACGGCATCTCAACAGTTATTTAGCATAAAAACCGTGTCCAAGGCGCAGCTTATCAGGCGGAAATGCTCGCCGGCCGCCACTTAAGGCCCACGTAAACCGGGGCCTGCCGAACTTTCGGCCACTCCGCCTATTGCCCTTGGTCTGCCGGGAGCTTCTCCGAAAAGCGGCCACTGCAGCCCCTGACAGACCTAAAAGCCCATAGATCGGGACGGTTCGACGGAACCACCCCTTCTTTCCTAATTATTCGTCTCAACACAACTTTACCGCCCCCCGCAGAAAAGGGACGGTTCCGAGAAGATTTTACGTGGCTTTTTTGGGAACTCCGCCTGCTGCTGGGAAAGCCAAAAAAGCAGGGCAACGTTAGGATAGGCAACCCCCAAGGTGGGGTGTAAAGTTTATCTGGGCAGTCGTGATTTATGTCAGGGGCGAGAAAAGGAGGCGGCTTTCTTCTGCGGGATAAGCCCAATGAATCAAAGAGTCATCCGGATGGCCCGTGACTCTTCAGCGCGCCCCAAGACAGTGCCGTGGCCCGTTGTAGCCCGCATTGGCCATTCCGGTTGCTGCGAAGCTGAGACTCCGTCACCGGGCGGCAACTTAGCGGTATGCAGAAAGCCCCTTTTCGGTCGCCGAGTGCAGGCAAATTATTGATTGGCGCGGCGAGATCGCTCGGCCTTTGCGACTAGGCCGCGGCCTCGCGGGATACGACGCGGTGGAACTTGATCGCGGAAATCATGATGTTGTTGCAGATTGCAATGCGGTCGTTTATGCGGCAGGTGACTCGATACACTGATCGCGGCGCATGGGTTTCGGGAGAGGTTCCGGCTCTCGATTCGACTGCCAAAATTGCTTTTCCGTTGACACAAACGGGCACTTTGGGCGGCACTTGGATTCGCAGCTGCACTTGGGCATCTGGAAGCAAGACGCGATTTTGTCTTTGCTGTGGCGATTTTCGTTCCGAGTTATCCCCTCGACGCTTGCGCCGTTGGTCATCACGCAACTCGCTCCGATAAATAGGAATCGTCGGTGGCGTCTGGAACCCCAGGCGTACTGTCGCTCCCAAGATGCGTTCCCCAGTGCCGGTTTCACAGATTTCCTCGACCGTCAGCGTGATCTCGTCTCCAATCACAACACTTTGATGCCTTTTTCGTCCGAGCGCGAGCATGGACCACCACCCTTGTCCTCACGGTGCCGCAATCCAAAACGGGCACGATTATGTCAGATGTCCTGGTTTCGAGGGGATAGCAATTTCCCGATTTTTGGGGGAGCCGGGGAGCCGAGAGCGAAGAGCTGGCTTTAAAAACCCACCATCCCTGGGGTTCCTGGGCCGTTCAAAATCCCGCCGACAAACAAATGGCGGCAACACAGGGGGGCGAGGCTGTCGCCCGGTCCATGCAAACGAAGCAGCTCCACGACAATTGTTCGGAATCTCAGTATCGATCAGAAAGCTTCCAACGAGGAAATTTGGGTTGCTAGGGTATATTGGGGTGTATGTAACAACCTTCTTTGCACCAATTTCCGAGATTGCCTAAAACAAATAGCCATCCCCCTTTTAAGTGCCGAACTTTCTTTCAACGTCGCAGTTTTTATAAAATCTTTTCGCGCCCCAGTCTTTTGCTGCCATCCGAAGCTATGGCGTGGCTTGCCCGGCAAGTGGTTTGAAATCAAAATATCGAACCGGCGCTGTTGTGGGAGTCGCCCTTGCTATGACGTGCTCGCCGCGGCCGAGGAGCGATGGGGATGGCTCCGATTCTCGGAAGCGTCATGCTCAGGCCCGCTTGGATCGACGATTGAAGGCTTTGACTTCATTTCGGAGTTCTGTGAGAACAATCGCTGCACAGGTTGAAGTGATGAAGACACACGGCAACCGAAGTGTTGCGGAGAAAGCGTTGTTCGTGTCCTGGGTCGTTTTGGGGATGGTTGCTGCTCATGCGGTTTCGGCCTTGGCCGGCGAAGGGCCTTGCCCGTCGCAATTCCCTTGCTTGGCCGCGGGTGAGACTCGGGCCATTGCCGCGCCGGGTCTCGGATCGACGGTTTGATGGGTCTGAGAGGGGCCGTTGGCTCGCAATTCACAAAACGTTCCTAGACCAAGCCCGGGGAGACTTAAATGCCATGCTTAAGGAGCTTTTGAGAGCGATCGACGAGGCATTGGCTGGACAATGGGACACGGCCCATCGTATCGTCCAAAATCACGAGACCGACGCCGCGGCCTGTTGGATTCACGCGGTACTCCATAAGATCGAGGGCGACTTGGGCAATAGCAGTTATTGGTATCGTCGGGCGGGTAAACCGGCACTTCTCGACCGGGATGCCTGGGATGAACTCCGCCAGATCAAGACCGAGCTTGAAGCCCAGCATGCGAAGCGGTGAAGTGTGGTTCCCTGCCGGGCCGAGGGGCCCCCAGTTGCAGCTATGCCTACCAAGGCAGCGGAGCCGCGACAATTGCAACTGGCTGGGTTTGCAATGCTAGGGTCAGACCTTAAGAAAAGAATCCTTCAGTAACCGAGGTAAATGCTCGTGGTGCCAAAACGATATTTAGTGGTGGGCGGGGTGGCGGGCGGAGCGGCGTGCGCTGCCCGGCTCCGGCGACTCGATGAAAAAGCAGAGATCGTGCTTTTCGAGCGGGGACCGGACATCTCGTTCGCCAATTGCGGCCTGCCCTATTATCTAGGCGGGGCGATCCCCCAGCGGCAACACCTGCTGGTGGCCAGCCCACAACGCTTTCAAGAGTGGCTCAATGTCGAGGTCCGCACGCGGCATTGCGTCCGCCGGATCGATCGGGCCGGGCGAAGCATCGAGGTTGAAAACCTGCAAACGGGGGCCTGTTCGGTAGAGCGTTACGACGCCTTGGTGCTCTCGCCCGGGGCAAAGCCCGTGCGCCCGCCCCTGCCGGGCATCGACCTGCCGGGCGTCTTCACCTTACGGAGCCTGGAGGACGCCGATCGGATGCAGGCGTGGCTGGAGAAGCATCGTCCGGATCGGGCGGTGGTCGTAGGCGGTGGGTACATCGGATTGGAGATGGCGGAAAACCTGCATCGCCGCGGCATCCACGTGACGTTGCTCGAGGCCGCGTCCCAAGTCATGTCGCCGATGGATGCCGAAATGGTCGCGCCAGTCCACGCGGAACTCCGCCGCCAAGGCGTGGATTTACGCTTGAACTGCGCCGTGGCCGGCTTCGCTGAGAGCCAGGCCGGGCAGCTTGAAGTGCTGGCGACTGGGGGCGAGCGGATCGCGGCGGGATTGGCCGTGTTGGCTGTCGGCGTGAAGCCCGACGTGGACCTCGCCCGCGACGCCGGCTTGGAAATCGGCGCCCTGGGCGGGATCCGTGTGGACGAGCAGATGCGGACGTCGGATGCGGCGATTTGGGCCGTGGGCGACGCGGTCGAGGTCCGCGACGTCGTCACCGGACAGTGGTGTCTTTTGGCCTTGGCCGGGCCGGCTGCCCGTCAGGCCCGCGTCGCGGCCGACGCGATTTGCGGCCGGGCCACGGTGTTCCGCGGCGGCCAAGGCACGGCCATTGTCGGGGTGTTCGGCCTCACCTTGGCGATGACGGGCGCTAGCGAGAAACGGCTTCGCGCCGCCGGGATACCCTACGAAAAAAGCTACACCCACTCCACTCACCATGCTGGCTACTACCCCGGCGCGGAAATGATGACGATCAAGTTGCTTTTCGCGCCAGACACGGGTCGGCTCCTGGGGGCACAGGCGGTGGGCGGGGCTGGCGTCGACAAACGGATCGATGTCTTGGCCATGGCCCTGCAAAAGCAAGCCACGGTCTTCGATCTGGAAGAGGCCGAACTCTGCTATGCCCCGCAATATGGCAGCGCCAAGGACCCCGTCAACATGGCCGGCTTCGTGGCCGCCAACATCGTGCGCGGCGACGTGAACGTGGCCCATTGGGACGACTGGCGGGCGCGTCGTGCGGAAGGCAATCAGGAACCGCTCGTGCTCGATGTCCGCACCACTGCCGAGGCTGCCCGGGGCGCGGTACCAGGGAGCGTCAATATTCCGTTGGGTGAATTGCGGGCGAGACTCGGGGAACTGCCCCGCGATCGGGAAATCTGGGTCCATTGCGGCGTGGGCCAACGGTCCTACTATGCGACGCGGGTGCTCCGCCAAAACGGATTCCAAGTCCGCAACCTCTCTGGCGGAATGAAATCGTACCAGTCGGCACAGCTTGGGTGACGGCGAAGGAAGAGGTTTTTGCCGGGCAACGCATCTTGCCGTTCATCGGCCGTCGCGCTCGGTGGTCTCCACGATGGGCATTTGATGGCCCTCGCGGTTGCTGTGGTAATACGTATAGTTGACGCCATAAGGCTGGTATTCTGGGGGATGGAGGTAACGGCCCAAAGGCCCCCACTTGCTCTCGATTAGCACGAGATTCTCGTGAACCACCTCGAGCACGAGTCCCGTGTGCGTGATCACGCCGGCCTCGTTGCGGTAAACGATGAGGTCACCTTTGGAGGGCGATTCGACTGGCTGGTAACCATTATCGTCAAGGATGGTTTCGACGTCCTCGGGGTGAATGGCGTACCGCCCGCCGGTGAACACCCAACCGTGGCAATTGCTTGCCGGATCGACGTCGCCGGTTCGGATGATGCGAAACTCTAGGCGACCTTCAGCGACCCATTGCCGTTCGGCTTCTTCGGCCTCGTCGCTGACCACGAAACGGTAGAGCTTGAGCATTCGGCCGCGATCAGTGACCAGGCGAATGCCGGGAATCTGCTCCCGGCTGAGAATGACTGAATCAATCCCCTCCAGCGTGTCGGGCGGATCCACAAGTTTCGTAACGGCGTAGCTGGCGTACAGCGGACCGCCGACCAGCAGGGCCAGCCAAATCAATCTCGGCCGGGCCAATCGCCGGACGAGGCGTGAGAGTCGCAAAAAGTAGGAGGAGTACGCGGCCCAAGCAAACAGCGACAAAACTCCCAAGGCGGCCAAAGGGGCCCAAACCTCGACGGGCCGATTCGCGAGCCTCACCGCAACGGCTGCGAAAGAGAACGCCAATCCCCCTATGGCCGAAGCTAAGCTAACGTAACGCCAGCCCGCATACTTCTCAAGCAATAAACAGGCTAGACCGAGGACCGCCCCACCAACACCAACGCACCAAACGAGCAACAAAAGTCCCGTACCGTCGAGGTAGGGCATGTCTTGCCTCTTCCCGTTCCACCCATCGGATCGTCGATGCGTGTGCCGCGTGGTAGTTCCGAATCTCGCCGCGCTACACAACCTCGGAGTTTCTATTCTCTCCTAACGATCAAACCCTGAAAACGTCTACAAGGTTTCGCCAGACGCGTCCGGTTTGTACAAATTTCCAACGACGTCGGTCTGCCAGACGTATCCAGACTCGACTTCCAGGGCAGTAAGCCACCCGCCACAATACAGGCCCGTGTCGATACACTTGAGGTGGCCCAGGTCAAGGATCCGTCCGTCGCGTTGGGCGGTGTGCCCCACAATGGCGATTTTGCCGGAGATATGAGGGCCGGGCGGATCGTTCCGGATCGACGCCCAACGGAGGACTTGAGGCGACTGCCAATCGAGGGGGAGGTTGGGATCGTAACTGGCATGGACGAAGAAGTGGCGTTCGGTCTCGTGATACGTTACGCAGTTTTCGAGAAAGGCGATGTGGTGATCGGGGATGTCGCGGGGGTGATCGCAGCCGTAGGCGTCCAGCGTCTCTCGGCCACCCCAGTCCAACCACGCGTTGAGTCCCGGCCCGCCGTAATGCAGGTCCAACAACATCTCATCATGGTTTCCCAGCAGGGCCACCAAGCGGCATCGTTCGCCCAGGGCGATCAGCATGTCCAAGGCGGCAGGGGTCTCCGGCCCGCGATCCACATAATCGCCCAACGCCACGATCGTGTCGTCCGGCCCCGGCGCAATGGCCTTGAGCAGCGCGGCCAGCGCCGTGGCATAACCGTGAATGTCTCCGATGGCAATGATGCGTCCGCTCATTCAAAGGAAATCGCCAAATTCTGTTTGCGGAGATTCGTCTGGTAAGGCCGAGGAATCTTGAGGGGAGAGCGACTTGCGGTCAACTCCAAGCTACCGAACGGTGCGCACCGTGCTGCGTACCAATCGACCAAAGCCTTCTTTCCGGCGGCATTGGGAAGTGATATTCTAAGAAAATCGCCATTTTCGCACTACCACACGAGGACGTTGGCCAGTTGCCGAAGGATTCGACGTCGCGTTGTTCAAAGGCCGCTCGGCAGGTTGCCGGGGCCGCCTCGTCGATGCAGCGTTCGCTTGACACGCGAAATGGCACTGGATATCAGACCTGAACGTAAAAGCGGTGCCGGGTATTTTACCTGTTCGGGGGCTAATCTGTTTTGGGGCCTTCCCAAACGGGGAGAGGATGAGCCGGGAAAGGAGCCTTAGGCGACTTAGAGCTTATCCCAAAACCACGCTGAAACAGCGCCAAGACCTCATGACATAGGCAACGGGACGTTGGACACGACAGGTTTTTTAAGATAGGCATTGAGCAAAATCTCGCCAAACACGAGTGGATCGCAGGTTCCTGCATGAGAGAGCCGTTTCTTCATCGGGTCACGATTCGCAACTATAAGAGCATTGCCGCCTGCCAGGTGGACCTCGGTTCGCTGATGTTTCTCGTTGGACCCAATGGATCCGGCAAAAGCAATTTTCTCGACGCCCTGCGATTCGTGGCAGACGCCTTACGCACTTCGCTTGATCACGCGCTGCGCGAGCGCGGCACGATCAAGGAGGTGCGGCGGCGGAGCGGCGGGCATCCGAATCACTTTGCCTTGCGTTTGGACTTTTCATTACCGTCGGGACAGTCTGGGCACTACGCCTTCCGAATAGGGGCGAAACCAGCCGGGGCCTACGAGGTCCAAACGGAAGAATGTTGCCTCGACAGCGAAGAAGCGTTTGGCCGGCGTCATTACTTCAGCGTCCGGTCGGGCAAAGTGGAGGCCTCGGTGTCGCCTTTACCAGCGATTCTGAAAGATCGGCTATTTCTGGTGGCCGCTTCGGGGTTCCATGAATTCAGGCCAGTCTTCGACGCTCTTTCCCGGGTCGAGGTCTACAACCTCAACCCGCGCCAGATCGGCGCGATGCAAAAACCCGATCCTGGCGATCTGCTCCGTCGCGACGGCAGCAATGCGGCCAGCGTTCTCCAGCAGTTTACGCCCGAAGCACGCCAGCGCGTGACGGAACACCTTTCCCGAATCGTTCCAAGCATCTCGGACGTGGCGGCGAAGACGCTGGGTTCTCAGGAAACGATCGAGTTCCGCCAGAGTGTCAGGGGACAGGAACACCCGTGGCGATTCCTGGCCGGGTCGATGTCAGACGGGACGTTGCGGGCCTTCGGGAACCTGTTGGCTGTTTTCCAGGCTGCGGCGGCCCGGCCAGGGCGTCTGACGCCGCGCTTGATCGGGCTGGAGGAACCGGAAATGGCCCTCCACCCGGCGGCCGCGGGCGTGCTGCTCTCTGCCTTGCGCGAAGGCGCTCAGCAATGCCAGATTCTGGTTACCAGCCATAGCCCTGATCTGCTCGACAATCCAGACATTCGCGATGATTCGATCCTCGCCGTGGAAAATCAGGATGGATTGACGCGGATCGGCCCGATCGATGCCGCCGGCCGCAAGATACTCCACGAAAAACTGTTTACTCCAGGGGAACTGCTACGGCAGAATCAGTTGGCCCCCGACCCGAAATCCGTGGCCGACGTGACCCATGAGCGGCAACTCAAACTCTTCGAGACGAACGGACGCTGATCATGGACTTCGTCGCTCCCATCGTGGAAGGTCACGGCGAGGTCGAGGCGGTCCCCGCCTTGCTCTATCGGATTCTCGAGACCGAGAAGCTTGCCTGCAATTTGCGGGTCAATCCGCCCATCCGAGTGAAGGCTTCCTCATTTCTCCGCGATGAGGGATATTTCCGCAAATATGTCGCGCTGGCGGCGGAGAAAGCGGCGCAGCAGCGTGGCGCGGTGCTGATCTTGCTCGACTGCGAGGATGCGTGTCCTGCCGAACTTGGGCCCGATCTCTTGCGCCGCGCCAAAAGCGTGCGCGACGACGTCGTCGTTCTCGTTGCGCTTGCGTACCGCGAATATGAAACGTGGTTCGTTGCTGCGGCCGAGTCGTTGCGCGGCCTCCAGGGATTGTCTCAGGATTCGGAAGCACCGCGCTGTCCCGAAAAGATACGGGATGCGAAAGGTTGGCTCGGAGAGCGGATGCGATTCGGTTATGATCCACTCATGCACCAGCGCGATTTCACGAAGCGCTTCGATCTCCAAAAGGCCCGAGCGAATCACTCTTTCAATCGCCTTTATAAGCGCTTGACTGAACTTTTGAGAGCTGCAAAGGATGCTTCGCGCCAAATCTCGGGGCCTTGATGCCTTTGGCAGGGGGCTCGATTTTTTGCAGCCGCGTGCGACAATAGTTGCGGTGACCATCGACGCAGCCGGCATCGTTTGAGGAGCCGTCGTCGGCGGTGGGAGTTTGCGATGAAGGAGCTGGAGGAGTTCGAGTTCATGGGCGACAACCCACAGATGCATCAAGCGGTATTGATCCCGGGAGATGGGATCGGGCCCGAGGTGACCGCGGCGGTCCGCCGCGTTCTCGAGGCTGCCTCGGTGCCGGTGGTTTGGGAGGAGCATCAGGCGGGCCTGGCCGCGGTGCAAGCGGGCCGACCCCTGCTGGCCGAGGAGACGATCGACGCCATTCGTCATCACCGTGTGGCGTTGAAGGGGCCCTGCACCACGCCGGTCGGCGAGGGCTTCACCTCGATCAATGTCCAGTTGCGAAAAAAGCTGAATCTTTTCGCCGCCGTGCGGCCCGTCCGCAGCCTGGACGGCGTGCCCACGCGATTCGAGAACGTCGATCTGGTGATTATTCGGGAGAACACCGAGGGGCTGTACAGCGGCGTGGAAAATCAGGTCACCGACGGCGTGGTGATGAGCATGAAGGTGGCCACCCAAGTGGCCTGCGAGCGGATCGCGCGTTGGGCCTTCCGCTTCGCCAACCGTCGCCGCCGTCGCCGGATCACGGTTTTCCACAAGGCCAACATCATGAAGGTGACCGATGGGCTTTTTCTCCGCTGCGCGAGAAAGGTCCATGAACAAGATTACCCCAACCTCGAGTACCAGGAACTGATTATCGACGCGGGCTGCATGAAGCTGGTGCAAGACCCCTCGCAATTCGACGTGCTTCTCTTGGAAAACCTCTACGGCGACGTGGTGAGCGACTTGTGCGCCGGTTTGGTGGGCGGGCTGGGGGTGGTGCCAGGGGCCAATTTCGGCGACGACCTGGCGGTTTTCGAGGCGGTGCATGGCTCCGCCCCGGACATCGCCGGCAAGGGGCTGGCCAACCCGCTGGCCCTGTTGATGTCGGGCGTGATGATGCTCAACTACTTGGCCGAAACGCGGAGCGATCCGCGTTGTCAGCAAGCCGCCGACCGGATCAAGGCGGCCTATAACCGGGCGCTGGCTGAGGGCCAGAAGACCCGGGATTTGGGCGGGACGCTGAGTACGGACGCCTTTGCCGACGCGGTCATCGCCCGGCTTGGCGATTGACCGTCGTACCAGTCCATCGGACGCCTTCGAGTTCAAGCAGGCGACGCTTGGTTGCCAAACCACCATGGGCTGAATAGCCGCAAAGCCGCCCATCCGTCCCTACTACGCGGTGGCATGGGATGACCAAAGGGGTTCGATTGGCTGCCATGCACTGGCCCACGGCTCGGGCCGCGCCCGGATGCCCGGCCCGACGTGCCAGTTCTCCATAAGAGATCACTTCGCCCCAAGGGATGCGGCGGCAGGCCTCCAGGACAGCGCGTTGGAACGCGGTGTAACCACTCCAGTCGATGGCGACGTCAAGGAACGCCTGCTTTTCCCCCTGAGCGTAGGCTTGGAGCTTTCGCATCAAGGACTCGTCCCAGCGGCGGGAGCGTGCGCCGCGACGGCACAGGCCCACCAGGGCGTTCCAGGCGTCGTCCTCGGAGGCATGACCGAAGCTCAGCGCCTGCAAACGCCCCGCGGAGCCGACGATCGCCATCCAACCGAGCGCGGTGGAAAAAACGCAGATTTCCGCTGTTTTTCCCAACCGACCGAAGTCGGAGTCATGTCGCTGCGGTTTACAATGGCGAGTGGTTCTAAAGGAGGGGGCGATTTCAGCCATTGGGTAGGCTGCTTTGACACTGAATACCGATTCACCCTATACTTAAACAGTCTAAGGAACGGCCTTGCGGTGGTATATACCCCCTATTTTGGTCAGGCCGGCGCGACGATTTCGATCAGCAGGGACTCTTCGCATGAACCGTTACAGTTCCTTGTGTGACGATTTTTACGTCAATATGAACCTCAGCACGGAGATGGAGCTGCCGAACAACCGGGAAACGATTCTGCATTTCTTCGAGAGGATCCAGAAAAGCTATCCCACGATGCGAAACTTTTATTGTCGCGACCGCGGCGATATCGTGCTGGAGGAGGACAAAGAAGACGGCTCGTACCGCTGGTGTACGATCGAACCGCGCCGGGTGTGCTCAGGCCATGTGAACCCGGAGGACGTTCGCTCCGCGCTGGACCAACATAGGCTGGTTTTGGAACTTGCCCCCTACAGCTTGTCGGTGAGCCCTTTGGATTGCGAGGCCCTCGACCTTCTGTTCGGTTTCGACTTCACGTATCGGGGCAACCACAACCACGTGGTGGCGGAGGCCCTTGGGGTGCCTCCGTCGCTGGAACGACTGCTGGACATCCCGGGCGCCACGGTGATTAACCACGAACCCTCGGTGACCATCGCCCTGGACGAAGATTGCCGTCTGCAATGTCGCGTGAGTGTCGAGACCCGAACGAACGCCTATCAAATCCGCACCGGCGATTTTCCCGAGGAACAGTTGAGTGTCTACGTCACCGCCCGACAGTACGGAAGCCTGGGCCCTGGCCGGACGTTTGCGGAGACGCTCGACAAACTGGCGGAAATTTGCCAGGACATTCTCGACAACCACGTGGTGGATCACGTCCTTCGGCCGCTGGCCCGGACCATCTCCATGAAGTGACGGACTTGCGGCCCGAGGGGGGTGCTCCCTTGGTCAAAGGCCGCAACCAAATAACGCTCGCTGGCCACGCGTGGCCGTGCGGGCTTTTCGCCAAGTGACAAGCACCTTGGAGGTGAGTCCCCCCCGCCCTCCGGTGACTTTCACCTGAGTTGCGGGTTCGGACTTGGCAGCGGAGCGGCGGGAGGTTCGGCTTGCCCGCGGCGGGGCGGGGCGGGGCCGTCGATCTTCAAGGCTTTTTCCGAGGCCTCTTCGCTGGATGGATAGCGGTCCACACTGGCGCTAAGCGGTGAAGACTGCGGATAAGGCCGATCCCGAAATGCTCGACCGAGGGGGCCGATGGTGTAGAAACGCTCTTCCAAAAAACGAATCCCGTGCGATTCGAGGATCGTGCCAGTCCGCTCTTCGAGGTACGCGAGTTCGACGTTGTAGCGGGCCAGGGCCTGCGCCTCGGCGCTGACGGAATTGCCCCAATTGGTGATCGCCTGAAGCACGTTCAAGTAGAGCGTGCCCCGACCCTCGCGATAATCGGCCAATTGATACTCGAGGTTGGCCCAAGCGGCTTGCCGGGCCTCGGAGAAAGCTTGGTATTGTTCGTAATATTGGGCCAGGTTGCGGAGGCTTTCGGCCAACTCGTGCGCGGCGGCATGGAGGCCTTGCTCCAGGTTGGCCCGATCGTGCATGATCAGCAGCTCTTGCTGCCGCAGGGCCGCCCGTTCCCGACGCAATCCCAACGGCACGGAGAAGTTCACGCCGAGCTGCCACTCCGTAAAGTCGTTGGGGTCCGCCCGAAGGAACGCGCCGTCGGGAAGCCTTCCCTCGAAGCCGTTCCAACGGTAAAGGGCCACGGCATCCAGGCGTGGCAGAGCTTGATTGCGGGCAAGGTCGAGTCGCTGCTGATCGGCCTCGAGGATCAGCTTTAATTCAATCAGGTCGGGCCGCTGCTGGGCAGCCAATTCAAGCAGAGCGTCCCATTGGGGCTCGACGCGATCGGTGGCCATGGGCGTGACAGGCACGAGAATCTCTTTGCCCGCCGGAGGCAGGCCCAACAGGTTGCGCAGTGCGGCCTCGCGCTGGAGTACGTTGGCCTCGGCAGTGATCAAATTGGCGCGAAAGGTGGCGAGCGCGGAGCGGGCCTGGGCGAGTTCCGCAGCCGTGCCCAGCCCAGCCTCCAACGCGGCCGCCGCACGCTCGAAAGCTTCCTGGCCTTGCTCAACTTGCTGGCGCACGGCCCATGCTTCGACCCGCGCTAGCACCAACGCCCAATATCCCTCCACCACGCCGCGAACCATCCGTTGTACGCTGTCCTTGAGTTGAAAAAAAGATCGCTCGGTGTCGATCCGTGCGATGACGATTGGGGCGGTGTTGGCCCGCACCCCTGCGCCCTGAAGAAGCGGCTGCGTGTAGCTGAGTTCCGTGCTGGAAGGCGCCCGCGGATTCAGCGTCTGGCCCGGCAGCATGAAGCGATCCCGGATCGGCGACGCGCGTACACTCATGCTCGCCGTGCCGCCGGTCGCCGTGTCCTTGGCCAAGCCCATCTGCATGTCGTAAGCGTGTTGCGGGACCCCGGTGACCGACGGGGGGGCGGGAGCTGGGGGAGTTACCACGAGGCTGGGATCGTCGTTCCGAAAGAAGTTGTTGTTCAGTCCAAAGCGGGGGTCGAAACGAGCCCGGGCCGCGTCGATCTGGGTATTGGAAATGGCAGGATCGTAGATCGTGCGACCGCTGGAGACCGCCGTGACACCAGCCAACACCCGAACGACCTCGGTGCGGTCCAGGGCCATGCGGATGGCCTCGTCTAGCGAGAGGTGCAGAGACACGACATCCTCTTCGGGTGTCTTCACTGTCGTTGGTGGTGGCAAGTCAGGAAAGCGAACCTTGGCAAACTGCGAGGGATCGCGAATTTCCAATTGGCGTTGTTCGGGAAGGGCAAATCGCCAGGGCTCCTGGCATGGGGTAGGATATGCCCCCACCAGAAGGCCCATGCCAACCCAAACGCCCCATGCCACCCCCATCAGACGATGCCTCATATCCGTTAGCATCGTCACGACCGTCGCAGATGGTCCATTGGAAAAACGTGATGCGGTGGATCAAGGGTAGCAGACGCGAGCCAATCCCCCCCGGCAGAACCGTATTTTACTAACCGGGGGATGGCGGCTTATTCCTCGCCGTTAGTCAAATGCAGGGCCTGGATGGCCTGGGAGATGTCGCTCGTGTCGGAGACCACCTGTCCGTCGCGCAGCACGAGAATGCGTCGTGCGCACCGGGCGATGCTGGGGTCGTGGGTCACGACGATGATCGTGATGCCTTGGTTTTCGTTCAACTCGCGGAACATGGCCATGACGTCTTTGCTGGTGCGCGAGTCGAGATTGCCCGTGGGCTCGTCGGCCATGAGGATTGCAGGCTGGTTGACGATGGCCCTGGCAATAGCCACCCGTTGTTGCTGTCCGCCCGAGAGTTGGCCAGGATGGTGGTCCAAGCGATCGGCCAGGCCGACGAGTTCGAGCGCTTGGCGGGCACGGTCGCGTCGCTGGCGGCTAGTCATCCTCCGCGAGTAGAGCAACGGGAGTTCGACGTTTTCCAGGGCGCTGGTTCGTGCCAGGAGGTTGAAGTTTTGAAACACAAACCCGATCTTTCGATTCCGCAGCGCTGCCCGCTCGTCGCTGGACATCTTGGCGACCTCGATGCCATCCAGCCGGTAGCTGCCCTCGGTAGGCCGATCCAGGCAGCCCAACATGTTCATCAGCGTGGATTTGCCTGACCCCGAGGGCCCCATCAATGCCACGTACTCGCCTTGCTCGATCGAGAGCGAGACGCCGCGGAGGGCCTCGACCTGCGTCTCTTCAAGGCGATAGACCTTGCGGATGTCGCGGAGTTCGATCAGCGCCATGGACTTGTCAACCAAAGCCGAGGACGCAGCGTTGCCGGAAACCGTCCGTCCTCCGACTTGAGCGGGCCGCTGCGATATGAGTGCTGCGATCGACGTTCAGTACCACCGCGGTCGCTGTTCCCAGCGGAGGATCACACGGCAGTATGGGCATTGTCGAGCCAGTCCGTCCAGACGGCTGAAGCAGTTTGGGCATTGGGTCCGCTTATCCACGGCGAAGGCGACCAACACGCCCATGGGACCAAAAAACAGCCCCAACAGCATTCCGGTGTAGAAGGCCATTCGGGCCGCCCCAACCGCTCGGCCCAGCACCGCGCAGACGACCATCGAAACCGTGTAAGCGGCCGCTGCCAAAAAGGCGATTCGCCCTTGCGCCGCTTCGCTGATGCCGGCGCTGGCGCTAAGGGAATCGGCCACGAAATAGATGATGACGGGCGTGGACAAAACGAAAACCACCGCCAGCAGGGCGAAAAAGATCATCACGGCGATCGGGTGTTCGCCCCGGTAAGGGACGTCGATCGTCGTCAGCAGCAACGATCGCCCGCAACGAGGACAGGCGGCAGCCTGTTGCGAGACATATTCCCCGCAGTCGGGGCAGGGACGCAAGGGCGTCGGGCCGCGACGCGCCGAGGTCTCTTGCTCGCGCGAGGTCTTCGCACTGGACTGCATGACCTCTGGCCACGCCGCGGCCGTCAGCGCTGGCAAACGGGAGATGGCAGTCCAGGGACCGGTAGGGCCATCACGGACGAGACTCTCGGGCGGGATTTGACCGGCGGCCACCCGCCGACGCAAATCCTCCGACGACATCGGCCCATAAATCTTTTCGGCGAACTGTACGTACCACTGGTTCATCACTACCTCCACGCCGACAGTGGGTTTTCGGCTTTGCCGGGCCGTATCTCGCCACCCAGACGCAGCCAGGGTTATTGGCCGAGCAGCAAATAATAGAACGCTCGTTCACTTCCGCCACGCACGGACCAGATGGGTTTCTCATCGGGGCGGGCCAAATTGCCCGACTTGTCCATCGTCAGCCAATGACGTAGCGTGTACCCTCCGTTCTCGCCACGCGTCTTCACCGCTGATCGCAGGGTACTCGTCTTGCTCTCGCCGTCGTATTGGTGCCAGATCGCGTAGCCCTGGCCGAGGTAGCTGAACTCGATCTGCGAATCCGTCCGGCTATGAAAGATCAGCGAAGGGACTTGTTCGGCCAACGGCACGATGGCATCCAGGAACTCGCCGAAGAGCTGCCGGTGCAACAAGTAGTCATAACCGATCGTCGTCAAATGCATGCGGAATGAGGCGGCCTGGGCCAAGGCATCGGGTTCGGGGGGAGGCATGGGAAAAGTTCCTTTGGATCACTACAAAGACCACGGAAGATCTCCGCAAACTATTTTCTTTTCCCTGATTTGCTATTATTTCTATTTTCTTTAATGCTCGCAGTATGAATCGGAAATGGCTGGAATGTCAATCAATCCACCCACAATGGTGGATTTTCATTACCTCCCCCGCCCCTCTGTTTTTGCGTAACCAACGCGACGGCGGCGCATCCGAATTATATGGGATGCGTTTGTGTCCGTTGTGATGCGCGGGTTAGGATCGGGGGACCCACCATGCGCAAGGCTCGTTGGCCGATTGCAGGACTGATTTGTTTCGTAGTCGTGGGCGGCGTGCGGCCCAATTCGGGCTTTGCTTCGGAAAAAAAGGACGCACCGCGGAAAAATGTGCCACGGCCTGCGGGCCATGTGGACCACTCCAACTTGTTGAAGGGCCCTTTTCTTGACGGCCCGTCGGTGACCCGCGCTTGCCTTTCCTGTCATCCCAAGGCCGCGGAAGACGTGATGCGAACGGGTCACTGGACCTGGGCGGGGCTGAAGGTGCGGGCGCCAGCATCCCAGGAACTGATTGCCGTGGGCAAAAAGAACTTGATCAACAACTTTTGCATCCATGCGGGCCCGAACATCCAGAAATGCGCCTCCTGTCACGCCGGTTACGGGTGGAAAGACAACGCATTCGACTTCGGCAACTCTGAGAACGTCGACTGTCTGGTTTGCCACGAGCAGACGGGCAACTACCAAAAGGGGCTTGCTGGATACCCCGAAAATGGAGTAGATTTGTTGGCAGTCGCCAGGAGCGTCGGGCGTCCGACGCGGAAAAACTGTGGTGAGTGCCACTTCAAGGGCGGCGGTGGCGACGCGGTCAAACATGGCGACATGGACAGCTCGATGTTTTTCCCCCCGCCGCGGCTTGACGTCCACATGGGCCGCGAGAATCTGCACTGCGTCGATTGTCACCGAACGGTGAAACACGACATCTCGGGAACCCGAATGGGATCGCCTTACGATACGGTGCTGCGCGTCGAATGTACCGATTGCCACCGCGAGCAACCTCACGGCGATGCCCGACTGGACGCCCACACGCAAGCGGTGGCCTGTCAGACCTGCCATATCCCGCGCATGGCCATCGACTCACCGACCAAGATGTATTGGGATTGGTCCGAGGCGGGCCAAGACGGCCGTCCCGAGGACCCTTATGTGTATTTGAAAGGAAAGGGAAGCTTCCGATTCGCGAAAAACGCCCGGCCGGAATACTACTGGTACAATGGGACGGGCGAGCGGTATTTGACGGGGGAGCAGATCGATCCGTCCAGTGTCGTGCTGATTAATCGTCCCTTGGGCGGCCCTCGGGACCCGAAGGCCAAAATCTGGCCCTTCAAGGTCCATCGTGGCAAGCAGATTTACGACGTGAAGTTCAAGTACCTGCTGACTCCGCAAACCTGGGGCAAAGGCGGCTATTGGACGGAATTCGACTGGGACAAGGCGTGCCGTTTGGGTTCCCAAGCCACAGGGCTGCCGTACAGCGGCGAATATGGTTTTGTTGAGACGGCCATGTATTGGCCGTTGTCGCACATGGTGCAGTCGGCCGACAAGGCCTTGCAGTGCCGCGACTGCCATTCGCCAAACGGGGTGCTGGATTGGCAGCGTCTCGGCTACCCCCGCGACCCCGCCTTCCGACCCGATACTTGGAGCGGGGCCGATCGTTTCCGCGTCGTGCGAATCGGAAGGCCGTCCGAGGGAGAAGTCGCGGCGGAGCCGTTGAAGCTTACCCTTTCGGCCGTGGCGTGGCCTGGAGCCGAAACTGGGATGGTCTTTTCGCCACAGCGGATTTCAGATTCGGCTTTGAATTTGAAGGACAAGTCCTCTTTGAGTCGGCCCTGGGACGTCCATGCCCAACGCTTGATGGACTGTTCGAGCTGTCATCCGACGATGGATCATCCGGGCGCGACCGTGACTACGCTGCGGGTCTCGCTTGAGGCCGCCCGGCGGCACGCGATGGGG
The DNA here is from genome assembly GCA_937951625.1 of uncultured Thermoguttaceae bacterium. GTDB lineage: Bacteria > Planctomycetota > Planctomycetia > Pirellulales > Thermoguttaceae > CALFBP01. The sequence goes on along the minus strand of CALFBP010000014.1, from coordinate 23,773 downwards.
AGCATTCGCTCGAGGGATCGGACGTGGCGGTGCGAAGACTGCCACCGTGCCGAGACGGCCCACGAGTGGCTGCCTTACCGTGAGGCCCATTTCGCGAAAGTGGCGTGCGAGACGTGCCACATTGCCGAGGTCCATGCTCCCGCCCTCCGCAAGGTAGACTGGACGATGCTCGACGCCCGAGGCGAGCCTCAAGCGGAGTGGAAAGGTTTGGACGGCGACCCTCGCGACCCGCTTGTTCGAATCACCGGTTTTCGTCCGCAGATGCTTCCCCGGCCTGTGGCGGGTGGCCGCACACGTTTCGCCCCCACCAACGAGGTGGTATCGGTGTTTTGGACGGAAGCTTCGGGGGAAGGCGGGGGGGCGGATCAAGCCCGGGCCGTGCCCCACGAAGTGCTTCGAAAGGCCTTTTTGGAAGGGCCGAACCATCACCCCGACATCCTCAAGGCGTTGGACGAAGATGGCGACGGGGCCTTATCGGCAACCGAACTGGTTCTGGATTCGCCCGAGAAAATTGACGTTGCTCGACGGCGCTTGATCGCCGTCGGCCTGGTGAATCCCGAGTTGACGACGTCCACGGAGCGGTCGCCGCTGCACCACGGCGTCGGACCGAAACGGACCGCCTTACGAAGTTGCGAGGCCTGCCATTCCCCCGACTCGATCCTCTCCGATCCGGCCAGCGCCGGGGCCTACGTGTTCGGCTATAGCCGATGGCTATGGGTTGACACTCTGGGTGCGGCGATTTTGGGGAGCGTAATGGTTACGGCAGGCATCCACGCCAGCTTGCGGGCGTGGGTCGCACGTCGGCGAGGCCGCCGTTATTGAAAACGCCGTCCGGTGAGGTCGCTGTCGTCGGGCTTGGGGAAGCAAGGCATTGCCAAAAACGCTTGGGGCAACCGCAAGGGTACGAACATGCACGAGCAACGACGAATGATCTACACGATTCATGAACGCATCTGGCACTGGCTCCAGGCGGCTGGGATTGGGGCCTTGTTGCTTTCTGGGGCGGCAATCCACTGGCCTTCCTTGAGCTTGAGCGTGCCTTTCGCGTGGATGATCGTCATTCATAATACGTTGGGGATTTTGTTGTCGGTCCACGCGTTTTTGGGGTTGTTCTACTACGCGACGTCCGGAGCCATCCGTCAGTTGTTTCCCGATCCAGACCACTTCTTCGCCCGCACTGCCCGCGTGGCCGAGTATTATCTGCGCGGCATTTTCCACGCCGAGTCTCATCCGGAGCAACGCGATCCGGAGCACCGTTTGAACCCGCTGCAACAGGCGACGTACTTGGCGATTCTTAATGTTTTGTTACCGCTGCAAATTGCCACGGGCTTATTGATGTTCAGTGGGCAGGCGTGGAAGGGTTCGGTGGACTGGTTGGGCGGTTTGCCGGTCCTGGCCGCGGTACACACCCTTGGGGCGTGGTTGTTTGCCGCGTTCCTCGTGATGCACGTGTATTTGACGACGACAGGCCCCACGCCGCTGGCGTACTTGAGGACCATGGTCGTGGGGTACTCGGTGGAAAGCACGCCAGATGGCGAGGTGGGCCGGGAGGCAGGCTCCGAGGAGGGCTCCACGTCGGGCCGGGAGGGCCTCTCCGTTGGCGTTTCGGAGGTATGAGATGAATCCCAGCGAAAAGACTTCTGGCTATTGGAACCCTTACGCGGCGGGCGTGGTCTTGGGCTTGGTCCTGTTTGCGTCGATTTTCGCGACAGGCAGCGGCCTTGGGGCCTCGGGCGGATTGGCCCGCATCGTCGCCTTTTGCGAGCGGCAGGTTACGCCCCAACGCGTGGACCGCAACCCCTACCTCGCTCCCATGGCCGGCGGCGAAAACCAAGCCCTGCAACATCGCATCGTGTGGATGATTCTCGGCGCGGTGGTGGGCGGGGCGACCTCCGGTTGGCTGGCTGGCCGCATGAAGCTGGAGACCTTTCGAGGACCAGCCGTTTCCCCTCGCCTCCGTTGGGGACTGGCCCTCCTGGGCGGCGCGTTCATGGGCTACGGCGCTGGGTTGGCCCGCGGTTGCACCTCGGGACAGGCCCTTTCTGGCGGGGCGGTGCTCGCCGTGGGCAGTTGGGTTTTCATGATGATGGTGTTTGCCGGAGGATACGCCCTGGCTTATCCGCTCCGTAGGCTCTGGAACTGATTCGATAGGAGACCGCCACCATGGCCCCTTGGAGCTTCTCGCCGGCTGTCGAGTTCGCCGTCACCCTGGTGATCGGCTTCGGGTTCGGCTTCGTCTTGGAACGGGCGGGTTTCGGCAATGCCTTGAATCTGGCTGCGCAGTTCTATCTGCATAACATGCGGGTGCTCAAAGTCATGTTCACGGCGATCGTGACCGCCATGCTCTTGGTGTTTTTCAGCTCGGCTTTGGGCTGGCTGGATTTCGATCGGGTAGCCGTTCCGCCCACGTACCTCGGACCCGCCATTATCGGCGGCCTGCTATTAGGCGTGGGGTTCATCATCGGGGGATACTGTCCTGGCACCTCGCTCGTGGCGGCGGCCACAGGGAAACTCGATGGGATGGCCTTCGTGGCGGGCGTATCGGTGGGCTTGCTGGCCTTCGCCGAAACGGTGCCGCGATTTTGGTCGTTTTACCACACGGCGGGTTACTTGGACCGTATGACCTTGGCTGACCTGTTGGGAGCGGATGCAGGCTCGGTGGTCTTGGGGGTGGTTGCCATGGCCGTCGGGGCCTTCGCCTTCGCTGAAATGTTGGAACGTAAGTTCGCCCGCTCGTCGTCCCTCGACGACCCGGGACCCGCTCCTTTGAAAAATCCCTCTGAACGACGCTGGCGTTGGGCGGCTGTGGGGGCCGCTATGGGACTGGCCGGAATGACCTGGGTTGTGGGGCAGCCGTCGCTAGAAAGAAAGATCCGTTGGGCCGAAGCGGGTCTGGAGGCCTCACTCCATAGTCGCGCGGTGCATGTCGACCCAGCCGAACTGTTGACCTTGATGCACGGCAACCAAATGCCGCTCGTGCTGCTCGACGTCCGCCCGGAAAGCGATTTCAACGTGTTTCACCTGCTGGATGCCCGGCGTGTGGAATTGGACGATTTCACGCCGCGTTGGGCTGCGGGGGTCCCGTCCAACGCCGTGGTGGTCGTCATGTCGAACGACGAGGCGGGCGCCCACGAGGCGTGGAAGCGACTGGCAGTCCTTTTGAACCCGAGGCCGGAAATCCCGGTTACGGATCGCAGCCGTGTGTACGTGCTGGCCGGCGGCGTGAACCGCTGGTTGGATCTTTATCAAGCGGAGCGAGGCGACGTGCCGGGGCCCGAAATCCCTTCCTTGGGTAGAGACCGATTGGCCCATCGCTTTGCCGCGGCGCTCGGCGACCGCTTTGATGTCTCCCGACCACCTTTGACGGTGGCCTCCGCTCGATCGTTTTCCGCCAAGGTCAAGGCCCCTATGGCCCGGCGCGTCGTGGGCGGGGGGTGCGGCTGAGGACCACGTTGCTGACCGTCCCTCGTCCGCTCCGCGGCAGACGCGGAACTGAGAATACGATTTTTAGGACTCCGGCCAGGTGATGCGGAACTGGCCCTCGATGGCCTCGTCGAAGTCGTAGACGTTGTCGAAGTCCTCGCGGCGGTCTTCCGGCGTCTTGCGCATGTGCCCGATGCCGATCAGATTGAACACGATTTCACCGAAGTCGCTGGTGCTGGTGATGCCCCACGAATTGAGCACGGTCTTGGCCAACATGCCGAATTGACGAAGGGCATACTGCCGGGCCGCTTCGCAAAGTTCTTGGCCCGTGACATGGCGTTCGAGCTTGGTTTGAGCGTCCGCGCCTTCGCCGGCCGATCCCTCGCTTGGCCGCGGTTTGCCCATCTTCAGCTCTTCTTGGGCGAAATGAAGGGCTTCCCAAATGAACTGATAGGCCTCGGGCCGATAGCGTCGATCACGGCGGAGTAACTCGTGAAAGGATTTCAAGGGGTCGCTCATGGGGTATCGGGATCCGGTGTCTCACTCGGAGTTGATAACTCAAGAGGGGACACTTCCACCGCCGGCACAAGGCGGCGACGGCGGTCGTCGGTCTCGACGAGGAGTTGGCCGGCCAAGATCTCGTGTCCGATCACTCGGGCGGGCCCTTCGCGAATCGTCACCCGCGAGCCCAACGGAGGCAACTCCTTCAGCATCTTTTCATACATGTCGTACTCGTAACGCAGGCAGCACTTGAGCCGGCCGCAACGTCCGGAAATCTTTGTCGGATCGAGCGTCGCCTTCTGAAGCTTCGCCATTTTCATGGAAACCGGAGGGATCTCGATCAGGTGCGTATTGCAGCACACCGGCTTGCCGCAATCGCCGTAGTCGGCCAGGAGCTTGGCCTCGTCGCGCACGCCGATTTGCCGCATCTCGATCCGGGTCTGAAACTCGCTGGCCAGGAGCTTGACTAGCTCACGGAAATCGACGCGCCCCTCTGCGAGATAATAGACGATGATCCGCTCTCCGCCGAAGAGGTGCTCGACATGCACCAGGCGCATGTCCAGGCCCAACTTGGCGATCGAGCGGAGGCAAACACCATATTCCGAGCGTTCCTGTTCGTGGATTCTCACCAGTTCCCGGGCATCTTCAGGCGTCATGGCCCGGAGGATCTGCCCTTGAAGGGCGGGAGGTTCCTCTTGTTGGGGCGGGCGGGCTTCGCACAAGATCAGGCCCGCCTCCAATCCTCGATCCGTCCGAATAATGACATGCGTGCCCCGTCGGAACGCTTGCTCCCCGGAAGGGGCAAATTTGCCCACCAGGCGCATGGCCCCGTAACGCACGATATATCTTGGCATTCCTCGACACCATGAAGGCAAATCTGAGACTTTCTCAGTATATCGGCTCGGTGCGGAGTGCGAAAGCACGAACCCCACGACGTTTGGGCCCGCCCGGCCGCAGGCCCCAATGGGAAAGATCCATAGCATGGTAGGTCGCATGCCGCCCACGCGCTGTTCAGACCGAAGAGCTTGCCGGACGGCTATCCCGCGGTTCGCGGCGAAGCCCGCGAAAATGAGACTCTCTTCGTGGGGATGCCGCCGCGGGAAGATGGTTGCGGATCAACGCAAACAATCGGCCTCGATCTGATACAAAACCCCACCCGAGGCCTCGTCCATCGGATCGCGGTACACGGTCAACTCGCCTCCCACGCCGATTTGGCGGGTGGTGAAGTCGATCTTGAGGTTATTCATGAGTTTGACGCGGATGACTTGTGTGGGCCGGGGCTGAGCAGCACAAAAGTTGCAGGTGCCGGGATCATCAATGAGCAGGAATTCCTTGATGCCCGAACGTTGGCGCCCGGGATACATCCAGCCCCAGATGAAAACTTTGCGTTTGTCGAGCATTTCCGCCTCTTCCGAGACGCGTTGGTCGGGCCGGTTGGGATCGGGTTGCAGGCTCTTGAAAGAGATCAACAGGTAACCCTCGGGCACCTGGTGGAAATAGCCGTAGGCAAGCCAACCGTACCCGGCAATCCAGAACAACGCTGCCAATCCGATTCCCGCCATCGCCCAATGCTCGCCCAAGCTTTCCGTGGGATTGCGGCGGATTCGCCGCAATGCGATCCACCCCAACACGATCGCCACCACCGGCAAGAAGGCCAACGACCAGTCCAAGAAGGTCAAGACCGACAAACAGCCGAAAAGCACGCTGGTCACCGCCAGACCGCTGAGCGCCCGGTAGGACGTCTCCACCGTCTGACGCATTTGCACTGAATCGTCGCTTAGGATCGCGACACGTTGGCTGGAGAATTGCGACGGTTTCGGCATAGCTCGCTAAGGGGATGCAATCAAGGATTGGGCCACGTCGGTCCGATAGGCCACGACGGCGGGCAAGTAGCCCACGGCCGTCGCCAACACGATCAGCCCAGGAATCAAGATCAATTCGCTCAATTGGAATTGGAAGGGATTGACGGAAACACCGGTCTGGTCGGCAATGATCGGCGACAGCACGCCGGTCAGGCCGTGCCCTAGCACTAGTCCGGCGGCGCCCCCTCCCAAGGCCAAAAGGATCGACTCCAACAGCACCACCACCATGATCGTCGTGCGTCGGGCCCCCAAGGCCCGAATGATGGCGATCTCGTGCCGCCGATCGCTCATCGAATTGTAAATGCTCACCATGATGCCGATACCCGCCACGACGACGATCATCACCGCCAGAATCAGCAACACGAGCTGCACGTTGCCCACGATCCCCCGAAGCATATTGTCGATCTGCTCGGCCGGGGCAACCGCCTGGACATCCAACTGTTTGGAAATGAGCTTGGGTAGTGCGATTTGGCGTGGTGGGGGAATCTTTGGATTCAAAACCACCAGCACCGCAGTGATTTCCTTATGCTCATCGGGGATACCCTCGTGGTGGTGCTTGTGCTCGGCGTGGGACTCTTGCTTCTCGCCCGGCTCGTCTTCCGACTTCCCTGCCGCAGACTCACCCTTTTCAGGAACGTTTTCGTCCTGTTCCTTGGACTGGGGATCGGCGGCCTGCGACTTGGGCTTTGTCTCGGCTTTCATCGCCGGCAGGGCCCGATCGGGTTCCTCCGGCGATTTCGTATGCATCTGGTAGAACCCCTCGATGTTCACGAAAATGGCCCGATCGTTGGGGGTGCCCGTCGGCGCCAGCACGCCCACGATCTCGAACGGTTCGTGCTCCTCGCCGCGGGTAGCTGCCGAGCCGTGGACGGGCCTGAACGTGTCGCCCACCTTGAGACCCGTCTTGCGCGCCGCCGTGGCGCCGATCACGGCCTCGCGCGGCGCCACATCGTCGAAGTTGCGTCCCTCGGCGAACTCGTACTTGCGTCCCCCGAGGTACTCCAGGCGCGCGAACATGTCGGGCGTCGTGCCGATCACGCGGAATCCCTTGAAATTGTCGCCCAAACAGATCGGAATGGCGACCTCGATGTCCGCGGCGAACTGCCCGTTGACGAGTTCATCGTAGGCGTCGTACGACATGTTGGCCGGGACGCGGCCGAGGTGATAAACAGCCGCAAGGACCAGTTCCAGCGGGCTTCCCTTAGCGCCCACGATCAGGTCGTAGCCTTGGGCCCCGCGGCGGAAGGACTGATCGATCACGCCGTGGATCACGATGACCGCGACCACCAGCGCGACGCCCAGGGCCATCGAAAAGGCGGTCAGCGCCGAGGCCAACGCCCGTTGTTGGATGCTTCGCCAGGCGATCTTCCAAAGACTCATCGGCCCCCTCGCACGAGGTTGATCTTCTCCAAATACTCCACGCGATCGAACTGTTCGGCCACTTCCGGGGCATGGGTGACCAGGATCAAGGCGACATTTTCCTCACGGCAGGTCTCGCGCAGCAAGTCGATGATCTGCTGCTGGTTGCCGACGTCGACGTTGGCCGTGGGCTCGTCGGCGAGGATCAGTTGCGGCCGGTTCGCCAACGCCCGCGCCACCGCTACCCGTTGCTGCTCGCCCACCGAAAGCATCGGCGGCTTGTGCGTCAGCCGATGCTCCAACCCCACCCGCTTCAAGAGTGCCTTGGCCCGCTCGCGGTCGGGACGCTCCCGCCCGAACGTCATGCCCAGCAACACATTCTCCAAGGCGGTAAAGCTTGGCAACAGGTTGAAGGTCTGGTACACATAGCCGATCCGCTCCGCGCGGAACTGATCCACCTCCGACTCGTCCATCAGCGCGATGTCCCAGCCGTCGATTTTCACACGACCGGACGTAGGGCGGCTGATCCCCGCGATAATATGCAACAGCGTGGTCTTGCCGCACCCGCTGCGCCCCACCAAAACAACTTGGTCGCCTGCGTCGACGTCGAACTCCGGGATGTCTAAGATGGGCAGCTCGCTCCCGTCGGGCTGGAAAAACGACTTCTTGACCTCGCGTAGTTGCAGCAGCATGGTAGGATGTGTCGCCCTGACCAATCAATTCAGTCGGTGTATGCGCCCCTCATCCCGAACGGCCAACACCCCCAGCAGGGAGGCATTTGCGGGAAACGTACATTCGCATTGGCGTGGATCTTATGCTGGTTTGAACAAGCGGGTGGTATTTTTGTCGACGCCCAAACGCTCCAGCGCGCATTGCCACCCGCTTACGTTACGTCCAGACTTTGGTTTCGGTTCGGGCCTTCGTGTAAGGTGAGTCCGACTTCGCCGCTAACCCCTTCTAGTTAGGCGAATAGAAGCCTATTAAAGTGGTAATAAGATCTCAAAATTGATCATCCACTTAATCGCCGAAGGATGGGCTGTGCCGGGTTGAGCAGTACTCGCTGATGGCGGGATGACATTTCCGAAAAGGGCAAGCAGACATGGCCGCGAAAATCTATCGCGTCGGCATCCTAGGATTTGGCTTCATCGGCAAGGTCCATGCCTATGGTTACGCGGCCTTGCCGTTCTATTGCGATCCTGTTCCCTTGGTCGCCCGCATCACGCATGTCGTTGCCAGCCGCCAGGAAACAGCGGAAAGGGCCCGCCAGCTCCTCGGCGCCGACGTGGCAACGACCGACTACCGCGAGGTGACCGAAAACCCGGCCATCGACATCGTCCATATCTGCACGCCGAACCACCTGCACAAAGACGCGGTGCTATCGGCCATGCACAACCAGAAGCACATCTACTGCGACAAACCGCTCACCGGTTCGTTAGCCGAGGCCGTGGCGATCGAGGCGGCGTTGAAAGACTACCGCGGCGTTGCCCAGATGACGTTGCAAAATCGCTTCTTCCCGGCGACGCTGCGGGCCAAAGAGATGGTGGCATCGGGCGCGTTGGGCAAACCGCTCCAGTTTCGGGCCTGCTACCTGCACGGCGGGAGCGCGGATCCTGAAGCGCCGCTGAAGTGGAAACTGACCGCGGCGGCCAAAGGGGGCGTGGTGGCCGACCTCGCCTCCCACGTGCTGGACCTGGTGGATTGGCTGCTGGGGCCGATTCGCCGTGTGTGCGCGGTGACGCACATCGCTTATCCCGACCGGCCCGCCCCCGATAATCCTGCCCTGCGTCTAAAGGTCGATGCCGAGGATTGCGTGGTCGTGTTGGCGGAACTGGCGTCGGGCGCGGTCGGCACGATCGAGGCCACGAAAATCGCCACAGGTACGGAAGATGAGATTCGTTTTGAAATCCACGGGTCGCGGGGCGCGTTGCGGTTCAACGGCATGGATCCGCACCACGTGGAGTTTTATGACGCCCAGGCCGCGGATCGGCCCCACGGAGGCCTCAGGGGCTGGACGCGGATCGACGCCGGGCATCGGTACTCTGCTCCCGCGACGACTTTCCCAAGTCCCAAAGCCGCGATCGGCTGGATTCGCGGTCACGTGGCTTGCCTGGCCAATTTTCTTCAAGCCGTGGCCGAAAACCGGCCCGCCACCCCAGGCCTCGAACAAGGCATCGCCTTGGAACGTTTGATGGACAGCGTTTTACGTTCTGCGGCCAGCAGATCTTGGATCGACGTCGGGCGTTGAGGCCAGGTCGCCATGTGCTGGGACATCGACCGCTTGCTCCGAGAGACGTTTGTCCGAGCGACGGAACATCATGGGGTGCTTGGCTCGACGAACGATCGGGCGAAGGAACTCGCTGCCCAGCCGGACTGTCCGTTGCCGTATTTAGTCGTGGCGGACCAACAGACGGCGGGGCGAGGCCGGGGCCGCAACCGCTGGTGGACTGGTAGGGGGAGCGTGGCTATGAGCCTGGTCCTCGATGGCCGAACCTGGCCCGAGCAGCCCCAGCCCGGTCCGTTGTTGGCCCTGGCAGCCGCAGTGGCCGCCGCAAGGGTCGTGGCGCCTCTTGCGCCTCAAGGTCGGGTTGGGATCCATTGGCCGAACGACGTCTATGTAGGGCAAAAAAAACTCGCCGGGGTACTGGTCGAGGCCCCCCCAGGAAAACGTTTTGTGGTTGGCATTGGGCTGAATCTAAACAACACGCTTGCCGAGGCCCCAGCCGAACTCCAATCCACGGCCGTAACGCTCCGCGACCTCACTGGAAATGAACATGACCCAACAGATTTCGTCATCAACCTCTTGAAACGCCTTGCCGCCATGCTCCGGCAGCTTACCACCCAGCCGGGCGTCATCAGCAAGGCCGCCGACGAGTTATGCCTCCAACGCGGCTTGACGCTGATGGTTGAGACCGGTGGCCGGACCGTCCAAGGCATTTGCCGAGGGATCGCGGCGGATGGAGGGCTGCTGCTGGCAACGACCCAAGGTCTGCTACGGATCGCCAGCGGCGTCGTCCTGCGGCACAGCCCCTCGCGCGACGCCTGAATCGCGAAAATCCCGTCAGCGAAATGTTACACGTCGCCCAAATCGGCTTGCCTAAACAAGCGCCAACTCGCCAATAAACATGCCTATGTGGGGTCTGCGTACACAAACAATAGTGGAATTCGCGGGTATTGGAAATTCGAGGTGGGGCTTTTTGGGCAGACAGGACTTGTTAGAATAGCAATCACGTAAGCGTGCTTCACTCGACGCGCAGCGTTTAGAAATTTTGGGCTGCGTTTTGCGGGGCGTAGTAATCCAGGTGGCGCCGCGACCGTCGGCCGTGCCGAAGTAACCGTAAGTAGAGAACTTTAACAGATTGCACCCCTAGCTCAATTGGATAGAGCATCGGTCTACGGAACCGAAGGTTACAGGTTCGAGTCCTGTGGGGTGCGCTTGCTCAGCCCAAGGTGCAAGTCTCGAAGCGAGACGTTCTTCAGCACCGGTTTCGTCCTGTTTGCCGACCTTGGGACGCGATTGATTTCTTTTGGCTGCCCCGTTACGAACGCGCGGAGACGATCCTTTTTCAAGTCCAAGCCGCAGCGGGTTCGCCGGTGGACTTTCAGCGGCATCGGCACGCTGAAGCTACCTGGCCTGCCCTGGCGACCGATGGAACGGCGGTTTCTCGATTGAAAACTCCACGGCCGATTTGAGTTTCGCGTTACTTGAACCCCACCTACAAGCCATACTCGAATACTCTATTGTGGCGGACCTTTGTTGTATCGCTTGTCGGGCTGTCGGTGCTGGCGGAAGTTGTCCCAAAAGGGTTAGAATAGAGCGGGCAATTTGTGTTACAATGATTGTCAAGATAGTGATGTAATTGGCTGGAGTCTAGGAGAGATCGATGATTCGACCGCACGGTTCGGAAACGCTCAAACCCCGCTATGTAGAAGATGTGGGGCTTCGCTCGGAGTTGGTGCGAGAGGCAGCCAACCTGCCTAAGCTGCTGATGTGTTCTCAGGCAGCGGCGAACGCCGTGATGTTGGGCAGTGGGTACTTTACCCCCCTGAGCGGATTCATGAACCTTGCGGACGCCTTGGCCGTCGCCGGGGAGATGAAAGCGACCTGTGGGCTGTTCTGGCCGATCCCGATCCTCAATGTGGCGTCGGAGGTTTCCGGCATTCGCGACGCCAAGCGGATCGCACTTTTGGATCCCAACGTCGAAGGCCATCCCGTGCTGGCGATCCAAGACGTGCTCTCCATCGAGGAGGCGACCGAAGAGCAGATGCGGTTCATGGCGGAAAAGGTCTTCCGCACCACAGACTCGAAACATCCCGGGGTGAACAATTTCCTTTCGGCGGGCAGGTTTTTGGTGGCTGGGCCGATCCAGGTGCTCAACTATTCGTACTTCGCCACCGACTTCCCAGACACCTTCCGCACCGCCATGGAGATCCGCGAGATCATTCACCGAAGGGGTTGGAAAAAGGTGGTGGCCTTCCAGACCCGCAACCCCATGCACCGCGCCCACGAGGCCCTGGTGAAGATCGCCATGCAGCGGGTGGGCGCTGACGGGGCGATCATCCACATGCTGTTGGGCAAGTTGAAGGAGGGCGACATCCCGGCCAGCGTGCGCGATGCCTCGATCCGCAAAATGGTGGAGCTTTATTTCGAGCCCAACACCTGCGAAATCACGGGCTATGGTTTCGACATGCTTTACGCTGGGCCCCGCGAAGCGGTCCTCCATGCCATCTTTCGGCAGAACATGGGGGCGACGCATTTGATCGTGGGACGCGATCATGCCGGGGTAGGCAACTATTACGGCCCCTTCGACGCCCAGGAAATCTTCCGCAAAGAAGTCCCACCCGGGGCCTTGGAAATCCAGATCTTCGAGGCCGACCACACCGCCTATTCCAAGGTCGTTGGCGACGTGATCATGATGCGCGAGGCCCCGCCCGGCCACCGACCCGAGGATTTCGTCAATCTTTCCGGGACGAAGGTCCGGGAAATGCTTTCCGCGGGCCAGGAACTGCCGCCCGAGTTCGCTCGCCCTGAGGTGGCTCGCATCCTGATGGATTACTACCGCTCGCTGGCAGAAGCCTGACGCTGGCGTTCATTGCCGGACCTCGATTTCGTCGGCCGGTCCGTGGAGGACCTTGGCACCGTCCGGCTCGATCGCGACCTCGACAAAATCGGTTGGCTTCTTCGCGCGAACGGCGACCGTGCCCACCGTCAGCGATGGACCGAGGCAGAAGGCGATCCGTTGCGGTTTCCCGGCGGCGTCAAAGCGCACCAAGGCAAGTTGGCCATCGAGGCGGAGTCCTGTATCTGGCTGGACTACTTCCTGACCAGCAACAGCGGCGGGAACCAGCGCCAGCGGGTTTTCCACGTCGGTGGCCACGATCACGTCGCGCCGCCCGTCGGCAAGCCGCACTTCCAGGGCCACATTCGCCTCGGGAAGCGGCTTGCCGTCCGCGGTCTCCAGCCCGAGCCGGCGCACAGAAACCACATTGGGCTGCTTTTCATACGGCTCGTAGAGCCCCACGAAGGTCGAGGCCAGCGGCGATTGCGTGCCCTGGCGGCGGACGAGGACCCGCGGGATCCAGGCCTCCGCCGTGCTGCCAAACATCCCGACCGACACCCAGGCCTCGGCCAGCATCGCCTCAGCACCGCTCGTCAGGTCTGTGTAGCGGAAATGAATCTTTCTGTCTGGCGGCAGGTACTTGTAGCGATCCTCGATCGCCCAATCCACGCTCCAGACCGACGGCGGAGCAGGATCGTTGCGGAAATTCCGCATTTGTTCGAGCTGTGCGAGGGCTTCAACCGGCTTGAGCGAGAGACCTTGGGACGTGACGGACCCGAACGCGCTGTGCGTGAATTTGACGTGTTCCTTGCCGCCGACCACGCGGAAAACGTCTACCACGTAAAAGTCGGTGGGCGAGACATCGACGAGCATCGCGGTCCGCTCGAACTGCTTGCCGCCGATGAGCTGGGGTGCGGAGGCGCGGATCGCACGGAACTGGTCGCCATCGGCCCAGAGGGTGGTTTTGCCCGAGCCGCTTCGCGAGTTCACGCCGTCAACCACCACGGTGTTGTGGGCGACGGAGAGCGTGTACCAGCGGGCCCGCGGCGAGCCCCAGCCGCCGTATTGGACCGGTGGGTAGCCGAAGTCTGGCAAAAGGTCGAGCCCCTTGGCGAACAGGCCCAGGTTCATCCCGTCGGCGTGGCCGTGGCCAAAGCCCGAGTCGTAGTCCAGCCACAACGCCCGCTCGTGGGTCCCTTGCCCGGAGCGTAGGATCGCCAAGCACCACTGCGGCTTGTTGACACTTGTAAGGCGGATTTCAGGGCCTACCTCGTCGATCAGGGCTTGGAGTTTCTGCTGCAAGGCCTCGGGGGCGGGGGCGAACAAATCGTAAGGAATGCCCTCCACCCGGCCGCCATTGGCTGCAAACATCAACCGCGCGAAGTCTTGGTCGCCTGTCGCCTCATACAGGTCCCACATCAGCGCGTAGGCCGAGGGTCCGATGCCGGGATTCCTCGTAAAAATGACGCCCGCGTAATGGTCGTTTCGCGCGGCGAACGAGCCGGTGTCGCCGACTCTGGGGTAATAGTGGCCCAGGCACCAGGTATCGAGGTGGAAGCGATACATGGCGTGGAGCCGGGGATTGCGGCGCACGGCGTCGCGCACGAAGTTAGCGTCGGCCCGAGAAAACCAGCCCAGCAGGTCGGCGATGCAGCGGGGCCCGATGGTGGAGTACGCATCGAGGCCCTTTTCGCCGGTCACGCCGTCGACCGCTGTGGCCTTTTGGATCATGGCGTCGACCATGTTGGTGACCTGCTCGCGGTTGCCCGGCCAGCCGAGCACGGCGTGGATGAAGGTCAGCGTTAGATCGGTCGAGGGGTAGTTGGACTCGATTTTGGGGCGGTTGGCCAACGTGTCGCGGAGAATCCGCTCTTCGATATTTCGCTGGATGTCGGCGAAGCTGGCCTTGGGGTTGGCCAGCTTGTGCTGCCGGGCCTTGGCCGAGAGGAAGGCCACCAGCGAGGGGTCGCGGGCCAGGGCCTCGAAGACCTGGTCGTAGGTCATCGCCAAGTCGCGGACCTCGACCTCCGCGTCGTGCCAGGTCGAGACGTAGCCTCGCACACCTGGGCCTTCGTACAACACGCCCTCGCGCTGGAAATCGAAGGTCGGGTAGAGGTCGGCCACGCGGTCCAGGATCACGCCCGCCTTGTGGGCATAGACCGGATCGCCCGTGACCACGTAGGCCGCGGCCAGCTTGCGCGCCCCGCCTACGATCGCTTGCTTCCACTGCCCATAGATCAAATACGCCCCGATGAAGCGCCACCGCTTTTCGCCCTCCACATAGCCCTCGCCGTCGTCGACGCCGAAGCGATGGAGCGGGTCGTTGGGGTCCGGGTGTTCGACGTTGAATAACAGCGACCGATCGGCCCGCGCCGGCTCGAAAATCCCCTGCTCGTTGAGGCCGGATCGGTAGAACTTCGCGAAGTCGTTTTTCGGGAAGAGTTCCTTGCAATGCGGGCACTGCATCTTCCACGGCCTGGTCAGTGCATCGACTTGCCAGTTGTACATCGGCACCGGCTTTTTGCAGGCCGGGCAATGGCCATTGGACCAGACCATCCACGACCGCTTGATGCTGTTGGAGAACATCAAGTCCCAAAGCTCGTCGTCGCTGAGTTTGATCCAGGGCTGCGCGGCGGCCACCAGGTTGTCGCGGATCGCGGCCGCCCAACGGTGCTTCGCGGCGTTTTCTTTGGCGCGGGCCACGGCGTCGGCGGAAAAAAAGATGCTGACGTGTTTGGTCGGGGCTGCCTCGGCGCCCGACGACTGCGCTACCAAAAATCCCTGGCTCGCCAAGACGAGCAACGTCCCCAGCCCCAACTTCACCATGTTCGCATCTCTCATTTCGGGAGTTCCTGGATTCGACGTGTCGACTTTTGGCAGCGTAGTAGCTTCTGCTGCCGCGGTGTTGTAGATCGTGTTTGCACCGCGCGAAGCCTAAATGAGCTAGCTAGGCGGTGGGACGATCAACGTTCTTCAGGGCACATTTTAGGACAAAAGCCCATCGAGCAACAGTAAGCCCACGTCCGTACCGCGATTGTTCGCACGTCAAGATAACATCGTCCGTTGTTGCCAATCGGGGCCTCTCGGTTTCCCCTATTGGCACGTTCTGCAAGCTCGGGATGGCGAGCCAAGTAGGGGGGCGTCAACCGGCGAACACCGCCCTCCAGGCGGCGGCCAAGGCGGCAGGCTCGGCCAAGCACTGTTCGAGTTCACGCCGAGCACGAAGGGCAATGTCCCTGCGGAGGTCCTCGTCGTAGGCCAGGCGTGCCGCGCAGTAGGCCATTTCGTCGTGCGAGTCGGCCAGGAAGCCGGTCTCGCCGTGACGGATCATTTCCTTCCATCCCCAGCGGTTGGGCGCGACCACGGGCACGCCGCAGGCCATGGCTTCCAGTCCCGATCGCGGCCAATTCTCCTCGGCCCCGCCGTTGACTTGCATCATGCAGTGCAACGTAGAGAGGAATTGCCGCGGCGACTCGGCCAATGCGGGCAGGCATTCGGCCCAGGCGGGCGGCGGACCGAGCTTGCGGGCGATCGATTCATCCCAGGCCATGACGCGGGCCCGAATCGGGTGCGGCACCCGACGGTAGATCGACCACGTGGCGGCGGAATACTTGTCGGCGGCCGGACGGCTGATCCGGCCAAGCACCAGCGGTTCGCCACGCCGGTGGGCTAGGGGGCGGAAAGGGAACTCCTGCCAGTCGAAGGCCCCGCGGATAAGGAAACACTGCCGTGGCGTCACCCCGAACTTGGTCAATTGCGGCAGCACCTGGGCCTGTTGGTATTGGCTTTGAAACACGTAGGTGTCGAACGGCCCGCGCCGCTGGTAATGCTGTCGTTCTTGAGGCAAGAGCCAGGTCATGCAGCCGACCCAAACGATCTTGCAGCCCAACTCGCGAAACCGATCGGCTGCTTCCAGGAATCGCGAATTGCAAAAGGCGACGACCGTGCTCCCAGGCAGTCCAGGAACACGGCCGAGTTCCGCCGGACTGGCGACGACGGTCGGGCAGCCGATCTGTTCGAGGCGGGCCTGCCAGTTGGGATCGGGCCGCCAGGTGGGAATGCATTGCACGCTCAGGCCGAAGCGTCGCCACAGCCGGATCGTGTGCCAGCACTCGGTGTTGGCCCCGCCCAACGCCCCGGGATAGCCGGCGACGAACACGGCCGCTCGCCTGCCGCACATGTTCCGGTCCTTTGTGCGTTCTTAAGCAGTTGACAAGGGGATTTGGGCTTCGCGTTCAAGCCGGAAACCGGCGTTCTCGAGGCGAGTAAGCATTGGGCCGCCTTGGGCTAGACCGTCCCCGCCTGTTGAAACAGCAACGAGAGGTCGGCCAACTCGTAAAGGCGATCTTCGCCGTGGGTGAGCTCGACCCAGCCGGGCGGGTCGGCGCGGTACACGTGGTTCCAACCATACACCTGGCCATTGGCCTTGATGGCCCGCTCGCGAAAGGCGTATTGGATTTCCCAGCAGAACTCGGAGACCCCACTTTCGAACCCGCCGCGAAACAGTTTGTTGGCGGTGGCCCCGCGAAACAGCACCGTGCCTTCGGGGCTGCCTAGAAATTCCCCTCGGTTGACTTTGCCTTGCAAGGCGCGGATGGCGTCCCACGGGGGGCGGATCACCTGCCGCCAAGTCAACAGATGGTCGGTCACCGGCACGGTCTTGACGATTTCCAAATCTTCGGGCACAGGCAGACTCGGTTGATCGGCCCAACGCCAGCCCCGGGGCGAGAGCTTCAGCAATTCGAGGTCGTGCCCCATGCGGTAGGTGAGCTGCGTGCCGCGTTCGTGGTCGGGCCCGTCCGGTCGATCGCGTAAGGTGAGCGTCCGGTAGAGGACCGTCGCCTTGGCAAACGAGTGGCTGTAGCTATTGAGGCCTGCGGTGAGGTCGGTGAGGAGTTGCGGGTCGGGACTGTGGGGATCGAACGGCTCGAAGGCCACGCTGGTGGCGAACACCGAGGGCTTGCCGGGATAGGTGAGCGAGGGACTCGCCCCAAAATCCCCTGCCCGGCCCAAGACCTCCGCGGCGAAGGCATCGCGGTCTTCCCAGGCCACGAGAAACTGCCGTCGGGCCAGGAAACCATCGGGGGTATAACGCTCTTGGGGCGAGCCGCCGAGTTCCTTGAAAGCCACAGACATGCGAGCGGACCTCGAGAAAGGTGGTTTGCAAAGCTGCGATCGCGGGGCTTGGTTTTTGATTAGGACGGATCGCCCGGGAAATCGTGGAACACGGCCGCCTTTAACTCGAAGGCGATTCGGCGTCGCTTCGGCTTGTACCCAGGATGGCGATGTCGAACACCACGTCGCCGCCGACGGCTTCGAGCTTGAGGGCGTCGTAGCCCGGCTCGACCTCCCAGCCCTCGCGGACATTGGCCAACAGCAGCGGACTGCCGGGCATGACTTTGGCCGTGTCGCCGAGCATTCCGAAGGGTGCGGACCACTCATCGACACCGGCCCCGCCCACCAGCAGCCAGGCATCGCCAGTCGAGCCCTTATGGACCACGAGGATCGCCTTGACCTTGGCCAAGGGAATGGGCACCGACTCGCCAAACAGGGTTTGGCGGAGCGCGGCCAGGCGGAAGGTGGTGGACTGGCCTGCCAGCAGCCTTTGATCGGCCGCGTGCCACACCACATCGGCCTGCCAAGCGGCGATCCCATCGCTCAGTTCTCGCCGGAAAGCCAGACGGTTGTCGTCGATCACCGTGAACGGGCCGATCCGGTCGCGCCAGCTCCAACCCAATTGCACGTCGATCTTGCTGCGCAAGTTGGTGGTCATGGGTCTAATAGCCTGAGGGGAGGAGTACTTGCACGTGAAACCCGAGTATCCATTGCCAGACGCCATCCGGGTGCTGGATAAACGATTCGCCCGCCCGGCGCATCTGTAGGACCTTGGCGCCATCGCTGAGCGGGAACCGGCTGCGGTCGAAGGCCGCCTTCACCTCCTGGGCCACGGCCTGGGCCGCGTCGAACACGTCGTGCCAGACATGGATTTCCAGCGGGATTTCGTCCACGGCCTCGCCCGCGTGCGTGCGGCACAGTGTGCGGCCAGGCTTGCGAATCAGATTGGCATAGGGTCGCAGGACGGCATGTATCCTGCCCGTCGTGAACCGCTCTGCCGGGAGCAATGCACTCAGCCCGGCCGCCGCCGCCCAGCGTGCGTGGATGGCTTGTTCCAGCTTCATGGTGGTGGTGCCTCGCAAGCATCGACTCTACGAAGGGGCGTCCGCTGGCACGGCGTCGATCTCCATCAGCGCGTCGAGCGCCTCGGATTTGCGGAAGCCTTGGATGCGGTAGATGGCGCCGTCCGGGCCTCGGATGCGCATGGTTTCATCCAGCGGCATGGATTCCTCGAGGAATATCTTGAACCGCCGGGCGGTTGTTTCCCGGCCGTGCTCGGTGCGGACCTCCGCCTCGATCGGTTGGATCCGCGCGCGAAGTCCGGACCGCCAGACCAGCCAGGTGGTCTGCTCCGCGCCGCTCTGGCTTTTGCTGAACTCGGCCTTTTCCAAAACGATGGAGTCGGCCAAGCCGTGGAAGAGGGCCAAGTTCCGGGCGACGCACCGCCAACGGCTTCGCCGGGCAAGCTGGCTGACCTCGAGGACGGTCCAACGTTGCCCCTGCACATCGACGATCACGTCGCCCGGACTCGGCGGTTCGGCTAGCTCCGAGGCGGGGAGGTTCCAACCCACGTCGGCCGCCGTGTACCGACCCTGCGAGGAAGCAGCCTCGCGCGTGTGAATGGCCTGACGCAAGGCATGGGCCACGGCGATCGCCTCCGTGCTGTCCCGACGGTGGACGGTCACCGCCTCCAGGCCGTCAGCCACGTTGGGGAAATCCTTGCCGGGGTCGAACATCAGGTGATTCCCTGGGAATGGACCTCGATCGGCTCCAGGCCCGCCAGTTGGCGATCGCACCAAGCCACGGTGGCCTGAAGCCGCCGAAGATACTCGTTCCACGACACGCTTTGGCCGTCGAGGTAATAGGTCGGTTTGGCCTCGGCGGTCAACTCGGCGATCCGGGCCAACGCCTGGCTCTTGATCGCCTGGATCTGTTCCAAGTCGCTCGGCATGGAAGACTCCTGGTTGACAAGTCAAGCGGGGGGGAGTGCGGGAACGTCACGCTCGCCGTGCATCGTTGCAAGGCCAGCGATTTACGAGGAAAGGTGCTTTGGGCCAAGCTCGTTCAGCCCGTGCATTTCACCACGTAACGCGGGTTGATCACCGCGGCGGCGCCGCGTTCGCTGGCCTTGAAACGGACGACGATGTCTTGGTTGAAGTCGGCCTCGCTGTTGGGCGGCGACTGCGTGACGGTGATCGGCCAGTTTTCCATGTAGGCGAAGGCCTTGCGGAAATCGCCGAGGAACCACCACTTCTTGGCCGCGGCGGGCGTCACGCCAGAAGCGACGATCCGGCGATACACCAAGCGGCTATCGTACACGCGGTAACGGGAAAGCGGATTGGGGGCGTGGGTGGTGGTGGGCCGGTTGGCGGCCGCGTATTCGATCGAGGCGGCATTGACCACCCTCGCCGCCGCATGACGATAGGCAGGCATAACCAAAATCGTATTCGGCTCGACCAGCACCGGTTCCCCGGTGTGCGGATCGAGGATTTCGGCAAACAGTTGCTCGGCGGCGTCGATGTTGGTCCAATCGACCAGTTCGTTGCCGCTGAGGGCGTTGACCCAAGGCCCGGACTCGCCCGAGGCGTAGTAGGTGTTGTAGTTCGTTCCCTTCCACCTGTAGTTGTTCGTCGCGCCGATGACGAGGTCCACCAGCCGTTTTTCCTTGTTGACGCCCAGCACCTCCCCGACCTCCGCCGCCCGGCTCAACACCAGGTTCGTGCGGTCGAAGAAGATCGCCTCGCGGGTCACGGCCACGATCAGGCCGTGTTTGATCGTCGACGGGGTCTCGATGTAGTCCTCGCCGAAGCCGACGTGCGGATAGGGCATGCCGGGCCGGACCTCGGCGGCCTCGTCCTTGAGCCGACCGACGCCAGGGATCTTTTCGCCGTCCAGGCGCGTGGGCACGGTGTCCACGAGTTTCGAGACGACGAACGCCTCTTGCGTATAAGCCTCGAGGATTTTCGAGTAGATCACTTGGCCGGTCACGTTCAGGAAGGCGGTCAGGTCCACCGCCTCGGCCGATTCCAACAAATTCACTCCGCCGGAATGGCGGGGGTCCATCATGCGGACCCATTCGCTGCCGTCGGGCACCAGCCCCTCGGCCAAGTCGCGGAGGCTGAAGTCTTCAGGCCGAAGCGTGCCCTCGGCCAAGGCCTCGCGGAGGTGCTGGACCGTCTTTTCCGGGCCGTCCAAATGGTACCGCCTTCGCAGTTCTCGATAACGAATCGTTGCCACGCGTTGTTCTCCTGAAAAGGGGATTGGGAGGTTCGTAGGATTCAAGGCCAATCGCCAGCGGCCGGTGATCTTGTTTCGGATGGCTGGCCGTTCACACGCCGCTCGGGCTGGAGCCTTCCACACCGCCGGTCATGACCGTGGAGCGGATGTCGACCAACACGCAAGTCGCCGCCGTGGGGCTTCGTTTGGCCACGCGGCCCACGGCGTATTTGCTGGCCGATACCTTGGCGACCTGCTGAGGGAGCAAGGCATTGCCCGCCGCGTTTTCGTCGACGCCCACCAGATCGCCCAACTCGAACGTGCTTGCGGGGCAGTCGAACTCGAAGACCCCGGTGGTCGCCACGCGGATCGGCGCCGTGTCGCCCGACCGGCTCCGCTGCATCGCCACGCCCAGGAAACGGTCGGCGAATAGTTCCTGGTTGGCAGGCTCGGAACCCTGGTCGGCCTGGGACGAAGCGGGCTTGGCATCGTCGACATCCAGGTAGACCAGGTCGCCAATCTCGATCACGGTCGCGGCATCGACCGCGGCGACCACCGGGTTGGTGTCGCCGTATCTCCAACGCATCTTGTCGCTCATCGCGTCTCTCCTGAATCGGGTCGCCGTTGAGAAAAAAGAATTCGGGGGTACAAACAGATCGCAAGGCAGTTGGTTTTCGCCTTCGCGCGGGGAATTGCCGTCCATCCTTCGTGGTTCGGGTGGCCCCTCAGGTGATCGCCGCAACGAAGGATTTCGTATCGAGCGGCGTGGGCGCGGCGAGGGCGACAGCGTCTCGGGAAAGCGGTCGGGCGGGATCCTGCGATCCTCTCGGGAGCAGTGCGGCCAGACTTCGGGCCACGGCTGCCCGGTCCTCCAACAGCCGACGCAGCGCTGCCTCGTCGGGGGCCTCGAATAGCGTCTGCACGAACGTGGGACTGACCAGCGCTTTGGCCCAGCCCTCCGCCTGCTCGGGATCCGGCAGATGGTATTCCTTGAGCAGGCGTTCCACACGCTCCCGCTTTTGCCGCGCCGCCTCCGCTGCTTGGAGTCGCTCCAGTTCCTGACGGACTCGGCAAAGTTCGGCGGCGGCCTCCTGGGACAACGCCTCCACCAAATCTGGCCGATGTTGCCTCAAGCTATCGATTGTCAGTTGGTCCCACGGCGGCGGAGCGGCCGAGTGTCCCGCGGATTCAAACAGTCCCCGGGTCGTGGCGGGATCCGCCACCACGTCCACGCTCTGCACGCGAAGGATTTCCTCGACCACCACCTGATCGCCGCTCCGCCGCGTTCGCGCCTCGACGTGGTGCGATAGGCCCACGTTCTCCGGCAAGTGCTCCGCGTCCCAGATCAATTGCTCCGCCAGGGCGTGCTTGGGATTGAATTGCAAGTCGCCGAACAGACCCTCGTGGGGGCGAAGGACGACGTTGCAGATCACGCCGAGCCGATCCTGATAATCGCGTGGAACCTCGGCGTTGCCCTTGGGATGATTCACGTTGACCTTCGCCCGCTCGTACAGCGGGGCGGCCTTTTCCAAGGCCTCGGGCAAGTAGATTCGGCCGTTGCGGGACTTCAGCCCGAGGATCTTCACCCCACGGATGAGCCCGGCCTGACGGTCCACCTCGACCTTCAGCCCTCGCGAATCTACGTATTCTCGCAGCAACTCCGACATGGATCAGTTCTCCTGCTGGCACGAAAGCGTTTGGCCGCTCGCGATCCGCGGGACGTGTTCCCACGTCGGCCCGCGCCGCCGGCCAGGACCCAGCGAGCCTGTGGCCGCAATCCGCCCCCCGCCCGAGGCTGTGCCTGGTCTGTAAGCACTGTGCTGCCGCGAGGCCCTGTCATTTCTCGATCCGTTCCAAGCGGCGGCGAAGGAACTGGATCGTGCCGTCCTGAACGCAGAACTCGATGCCGGCGGTCCCGTGAAAGCCCCGGCGAAGGGTGTCGGCAAGCAGTTCCTGAAGGGCCTGGTGCAGCAGGGCGAGCTTCTGCTGATTGACCGGCGTATTGCTGAGCGGCGTCATGCGGTCAACAATAGTACACTATTGGCAATTTCTCAAAAGAAATTTTTGTCCTTTTTGTGTTGAGATGGGCGGAATGACACGGCCAACCGGGAGCGTGGTCCACCAAAACGGGTGGGGTGGAAGCCGCAGCCGGCGCAGTGGTCCGGCAAGGGCATGGCGGCCTAACGTGAGGCCTTAAAGGTTCTCGACGATCTCGCGGACGGCGACCAGTCGCCTGCCGCGGTGCCGCTCGACTCCGCAGACCGCCAACCAACGATTGCGGAGTTCTTCTTCGAGGTCTTCGGTGATGCGTGGGCCGATGTTGGAAATCTTGCCGCCGGCGCGGTGACGATGGCCGCCACCGCGGCCAAGACCGGCCAGGGTCTTCCGCGCAAGAACCGAGGCGTCGTCGTTTTCACGTTCCGTGCGGAAGGAGGCGAGCAAGTCGCCACTGAACGCCGCAGCGCACAAGACCCGGCCGATCGTATTGCAGCGGATCAACAGGTCGGCGACTTCGCCGACGATTTCCGGACCATTCGCGCGGGGAAGCAGGCAGAATGCCGCATCATCATAGAGAAAGGTGTTCTGCAAGGCGAGGACGAGGTCGGCGTAATAGTGCAGCGGCAACGGGGCGCTTTCGATTTCGGCCAGGCGGCTGGGATCGGCCAGCCGCGTGATCCAAGTCAGGATCTGTCGATCGAGCCGGGAATAATGGGTCTCGGCGCCGCGGGTCTCGGTCCGCATGGCGAAAAGCAGGGCCGTGGCCAGACGGTCGTTGGGCTCGATTTTTTGCTCCCAAAGGTACGAGGCGGCAATGCTCGACGAAGCCGCCACGCGCGGCCGCACATCCCAAAACGCAGGACGCTTGCCACGGCCGCTGCTCTCGTGATGGTCGATCACCGCCACGAGGTTGGCTCCGTCCTCGCAGAGCAAAGAACTCTGATTGCCCCGGTGGCAATCAACGAGAACTACCGCGGTGTCAGGCTCGCAGGCCAACTCGCTGAGCAACTCGATGGGCGGCTCCAAAAGCCGAACCATGTGGCGATTTTCGGCCCGGGAGATGAAACCACCGCCCACCAGTCGAACTGGCTTCCCCAAGCGTTTGCTGATCAGCGTCCACACGCTCCAGCCGCTGGCCACCGCGTCCGGATCGGGATTGTCGTGCGTGGCGACCAGGACTTTTTCGTAACGCGAGAGCACCTCCAGGAGTCGATCGGATTTCGCTTGGCGGAGTCGGGGCAT
>CALFBP010000013.1 GCA_937951625.1 uncultured Thermoguttaceae bacterium | reverse complement strand
GACGGCGAAAACGGGACAGGTCCGATATTGTCAAGATGGGTCACAGGGCACTGCTGGACAAGCCAGCAGTGCCACCCGCCGTTTTCAACTATCCGGTACACAACATTCGGTTATATCTCAACGGACTTCGGCGAACGTTCTCTACGTCCGATATCCTTCTTCGCCATGATCACACTTCCTAGAAGTTGTTCTTCCTTTATCTCACGTTCCTTGCGATCATGTGGCACCATAGGATACTATTAGACGCTGGTTTGTGCAGAGGTTCCTCAAGATTTGGTTGGCTAGGCCGGAGGGAACCCAATACTGGGTCATCCGTTACGTGGACCCTGAGACCGGGGACGTTCGCCAGAAATCCACGCGGACAACCAAGAGGAAAGGCGCGGAAAGGCTGCTGAGCGAATTCAGGTCAGACCTTTCGAGCAAACGGTACGTCGGCCCGAACAAAGTCGGCTGAAGAACATTCCGCGACAAGTACGAGGCTGAGGCTTGCCCGGCCTGGCCAAGGGGGCGATGCACAAGGTCGATACCGTTCTTGATGCCGTCGAAGAGATCTTGAAGCCGAGGAAGCTCTCGGAATTGACGGCTTCGAGGATCAGCAAGTTTGTGGCGGAGTCGCGTGACGGGGAGCGGTCGGAGAGCACGATTGCCGGCTACCTGGCACACCTACGCGCTGCCCAGAGTTGGGCGGTGAACGTGGGCATGTTGCCGGCGGTGCCCAGGATCACGAAGCCCAAGCGGGCAAAAGAAACTTAAGGGGCGAGCACCGTTTGATGAGGAGTTCAAAAAGATCTTGGATACCGTCCCGGAGGTGGTCGGTGAAAATTTAGCCCCCTCGTGGAGATACTTCTTGGAAGGGCTTTGGTGGTCGGGCCTTCGGTTATCGGAGGTTCTCCAACCTATCCTGGGATCACTACGAGAAACTCCGAGTAGACTTCCAAGGCGGCGAGCCCCGCCTCAGAATCCCGGCCGCGTTGGAGAAAGGGCGCCAGGATCGGCTTCTTCCTATCGCTCCAGCATTCATCGAGTTTAAGCTGATGACCCCGCCAGACGGGCGAAGAGGATGGGTTTTCGACCCGAAGGCCCAGCGGGCGTGCGGCGAAAGAATGAGGCTCGACAGCGTCTCGAAGGTGATCTGTGAGATTGGGGAGAAGGCAAAGGTCGTGGTCCATGTGGACGCCCGGACCAAGAAGGTCAAGTACGCCGCGGCCCACGATTTCCGGCGGGCCTATGGGGACCGTTGGGCGCTTCGGGTAATGCCTCGTAATCCTGATGCAATCGATGTGGCACGAGAGCATCGACACGACCATGCGGTTCTATCTGGAACGTAGTGTTGAGGCAACGACGGCGGTCCCGTGGGAGGCGTACGGAAAAAAGCCTCCCCAGAAGGACGAGAAGCAGGCGGGGAAGCAACAACGTGACACTTCACGTGACAGCAGCCCGAAATCGGCCCAAAACGACCAATGGCCACCAAGCGTAAGTTCAACGCCCAATGGCTCTTGAGTCAGTGAGGCTGTCGGGACTCGAACCCGAGGCCTACGGATTAAAAGTCCGTTGCTCTACCGACTGAGCTACAGCCTCTAAGTCGCTCTTTATAAGTCACTTAGCTCACTTCATTATTCCTCATTCCTCGCGGCGACAGGCTTAACGGTCGGCGCATGGGCACTTGCCAAGTGCGGTAACGCATAATCCAAGTGAATTACCCACTGCATGATGCCCGGCGGAAGCGGCGACGCAACCCAGGACCTCACTCGTGGAGGGGACGGCTTTACCAGTAAGTCTACCACCGCTGGGCTCGGACGTAAAGCGACCAAGCCGAGCACATCCCGTCCGAACTTTCCACTCTACCCAGACGCCGGAGCCTGTCAACCGGTTTAAAGAACGGACTCATCCCCAGTTTTCAGCCGCCGTGTAAAAAATGGCGGCGCCTCGAAGCGCTATCTGGTCAACGTTTAGGATACGTTTCAACCAATCCGATCTAGAAACGGGAAAGAACCGCCATGCAGCGCATGGGAGCGCTGGATTGGGTAGTGGGTACGCAGCAGGCCTCTTGCGGCTCGGCAAATCTGGAAATGCTGGCGGTTCTCCTAGCCGCCGCCATGCAGGTGCGGCGGCTCTGCCTGCCGACGATCGCCATGTTTGCCCAAGGGCCTGGTGCCATTCAACGCCGTCTCCTTTTGGCGACAGCTTATGTTCAGTATTTCCTTCGGGGGCGATTTCAACGGGCTGCTAGGGGCATTGCAACCACGTCGGCAATCCTTTACGCTCAAGGCGGTGCCAGTCACGTCTCGGCCGAGAGTGCGTCGCCCCTCGGACGGGAGCTGGCGAACACGATGCGTTTTTCTCGCGGACGGCCAAGCCACAGCCCCAGCGCACCCGGCTCTGCGCAGAAAGTCCCTTCGGCAGGCCATTGGAAAGAGAGTCCGGTGCACGAAAATCATTGGGAAGATGACAACGATCAGGACGGCGAAGAGGAAACCACCGCGCCCTGTCCCTATTGCCGTCGCCCAATCTATGACGACACCCCTTGGTGCCCTCATTGCGGGAACTACCTGTCCAACGAGGATACCCCACATTCGGCCAAACCCTGGTGGATCTACGTTGGAGCGGTGCTGGTTTTGTACATAGTCTATCTTTGGATCGTGAGATAGACAGCCCTCCGCGACACACAGGAGTGAATCCCCGTTGAGAAAGGGTGTCATGACCGGTGAGGTTACCGCTCGCCAAGGCCTGCGTTATTGCTATGCTGTACACCCCCATAAGAATGAACGAGTGCTCGTCGCTCTGGTCAGCAGCGAATGCACGGAACATGGTGGTTTTAAAACCGTCGGGATTCCGTTGAATGCGGCCCCCAAGGCCTGAAATCGACTCGAATCGTAGATAGTTTCATGAGTTGACGGTGCAGTCCACACGCCACGATCTATGCCCTGATAAGGGTGGCATAAATTGTCTACGACGGGTTTCAGCAGCGTTTTCGTAATTTTTCCGACCCCCAGGTGATGTCTTGCGCGCGAACGATTTGCACCGATGTTTCTGCTTTGGCTCATGGTGGTTTGACAATGTTCGGCGCAGTGTGATAGTTTAGATTGTTTGTGGGGCAGTGAGTAACATCCTCAATTGGAGACGACTGATGGCGAAGAAATCGCGAGTCAACAAGACGCAGGCGGTGTACGAGTTCTTGAAAAAGCATCCCCAGGCATCGCCGCTGGAGATCTCCGAGGGACTCAAGCTCGAGGGGATTGCGATTACGCCGGGCCACGCTTCAAACATCAAGAGCCGGCTCAAGAAGTTGCGTCTTGCTAAGAAGCTTGATGAAACCACGGTTGCGGCAACTTCGGCGGCGGACTTGCAGGCGGCGACAGTTGGGGGCGAGCAGGAGCTGAGTTCTGGCGCAGGGATCACCCTGAATCAGATCAGGAAGGTCGCCCAAATGGTCAGGGACTTGGGCGGTTTCGACCGCCTCAACGAGATGCTGGAAGTGGTGCGGGAAGTGGGCGGCCTGCGCCGGTTCCGCGATCTGCTGGAGGCGATGCGGGTCATGGAGTCGGATTCGCCGTAGCTTGGAAATCTCCCGGGGGTTCAGGCAAACCACGGCTTCCACGTTTGGATTACAAGGAGGAATCACCGGGTGTCACCGCTGGCTTGTCCAGCAGTGCATATCGTAGACGAGGTTCGCTGTCACCGACAACGCTTCCCAGAAAACCTTGGTTCATTGGTCGTCCCGCGCCCCGTGCACACTACAGGGCAAGCTAGCGGTGGCGCCCTCGCGCACTGCTGGACAAGCCAGTAGTGGCGCCCCCAGATGGCCAACCTCTTGCCGTAAGTCGTACCCTGTTGCAATATGGAACCGGCCGGATGGTGTCCCCAGAACCGTCCTCGGAACCTTCTGGAACTTTCAGTGGGAGAGTAAAAAAGCATGGGAGGAGGGAGAAGCATGTATAGGGCAGTTGGAGGAGCGGCGGTGTGCATCGGCGCACTAGCCATGGTGTGTGCCGAAGCGTTGGCCGAGCCGTACAACCCACATACAGACTGGTTCTGCAAGGCCGGAGCGGGGGTCTTCGTACATTATCTGAACGGCTTACAGAACAACAAAGAGGAGCTGCACAGCCTAGGTAGAGAGACGAGCTGGGATGAGTGTGTACGCGAGTTCGACACCGAAAAGTTCGCCGAGACGATGGAGGAGGTTGGCGCTGGCTATGTGATCTTCACGATCATGCAGGTCACGCGGCACATGATCGCGCCCAACGCTACCTACGACCGCATCACAGGCTATAAGCCGGGTGAGGCCTGCGCAACGAGGGACTTGGTGCTCGATCTGCACCAGTCGCTCAGCAAGCGGGGCATACCGCTCATGCTGTACTACACCGGCGACGGGCCGCGCGTTGATGAGAGGGGCGCCAAGGCTTTTGGATGGCGGGAGCCGGTCACGGTGGACTTCGTGCGCAAATGGGCGAGCGTCGTCGAGGAGTACGGCCTACGGTACAAGGACAAGGTGGTGGGATACTGGGTGGACGGCTGTTATCCGTTCATCGGCTACACCGATGAGACGCTGGGCATCCTGGCGAAGGCGCTCAAGGCAGGCAATCCCAAGCGGATCATCGCCCTGAATCGGGGTGTGGACCCCAGGGTGCTCTCCTACACACAACATGAGGATTACACCACCGGCGAGCAGAACAGGTTCTTCGACATGCCCACCGGACGATGGTTGGATGGCGAGCAGTGGCACATCCTTTCTTATTTGTCGCCAATCTCTTGGGCTCGGCCCGGCTGCGCCTACACGAAAGCGGAGCTGGGCGACTACCTGTTCGAGGTCCATCGGCGGGGCGGTGTCGTCTCCATGGACGCCATGGTCTTCCGGGACGGCTCCATGGACCGATCCCAGATCGAGTTGCTCAAAGCCGCCATTACCGAGATGCGCACCGGCAACCAGAAGCCCCCTATCCCGCCTGGGAATCTGGCCTTTCGCAAGCAGTCCAAGCTCCTGAGCCTGGATGGATCGCACGAGCTTGTGGTCAACGGCGGTGTGCATTTCCCCAGACTGGGCGTGGACGGAAAGCTCGACACGATCGCCCTCGCGGGTGGCGAGTGGCCGTGGACCTACGAAGTGGACCTCGTGGACACCGTCCCTCTCAGGCGAATCAAGGTCACGTTCGGGACGGGCTATCCCACGAAGCTGGAGATACGTGTTTCGACCGACGGGCGGACATGGAAGACGGTTGCCGAGAAGGACGGCCATGACGGCAAGCCCTTCGAAGCGACCTTCGAGCCGACGCCAGCACGCTACATCCGCGTGATGTCCATCAAGCCCGACGGTCCCAATCAGCCTGGCTCTCAGATGGCGGTGGCGGAGCTGGAGGCCTATCAGTAGGTGGAAACGCGGGCGACGTTCTAAAGCTGATGGGGCACACCCTTGTGGCGCTGGGCACTCGCGTCCGGGTCGAGCCTTGAGGGGTGCCCAGCATGGCTATGCCGACCTTGCGGGATCAGCACGAATCGCGTTTTGGAGCCATTCCTACTGTCGCCTAGGATGGGAACGAGGTTGCCCCTCCTCCCCCAACGAACAGTTGGAATGGTTCTCTCTGCATTCTTTTCGAAAAGAATTGCGTGTCTGGTGGTGGAAGCGGCGTCAGGTTGCTCTCTGGCCACGGGATTTCGCGGTTCACACCGTGGCGAATTCCTTGAATGGCGATGTTGGTTCCAGGTGTTCAGGCCGCAGGGCGGCTGCACCAATCACAAGGGGGAATCGGTCTTCCGTCTGCCGCTGCACGCTGACAATGGCGTCGAACCGGCGGAGAAAGGCATCGACGATTACCGGATCGAAATGGGTGCCGGAGTCCTTCCGGATGATTTCCCGCGCCGCGGCTGGCGGTTGCGCCGTCTTATAGGGTCGGATCGAGGTAATCGCATCGTAGGCGTCGGCTAGGGCCACGATCCGCGCTGGCAAGGGGATCATCTCGCCGCTCAGCCCCACGGGGTAGCCCTTGCCGTCGAAGCGTTCATGGTGGAATCGGGCGACCGTGGCCGCCATCCGCAAAAAACTCACGCCCGGCGCGCCAAAGGCCACGTGATCGAGGATGTTCGCCCCGATCACCGTGTGTTGCTTCATGATTTCGAATTCCTCGAATGTGAGCTTGCCAGGCTTCAAAAGGATGGCGTCGCTGATGCCCACTTTGCCGATGTCGTGCAAGGGGCTGGCTCGGTACAGGTCCTCGAGAAACAATTCATCAATCCATTTCGCGTAAGGGCTGTTGCGGCTCAGCTCCTCAGCAATGATCTGGGCGTAGGACCTCATCCGCACGAGGTGCTCACCGGTTTCCGTATCACGGAATTCAGCCACTTTGGTCAAGGCGGTCACGGTCACATCGTGGGCCATCGCCTGAAAGCGATGGAATTCGTCGCTGAGGACCGGGTCCGATCCTGCCTGGCCGTGATGGCTGGCCGAGGCGATGCTGGCCAACGCGCCGCGCAGCCGGAAATGGAGCCGGACCCGCGAGCGAAGCTCGTGCGGATCGAAAGGCTTGACCACGTAGTCGTCGGCGCCCGCGGCGTAGGCCAACATCTGCTCCTCGCGCGACGATTTGCCAGAAACCACGATGACCTGAATGCTGTGGCCGGCGGGATGGGCCCGAATCCGGCGGCACGTCTCGTAGCCGTCCAAGCCGGGCATGACGATGTCCAGCATCACGAGGTCGGGCTTGAATTCGGGGAGGATCGCCAAGGCTTGCTCGCCGCTGGTCGCCTCGGCTAAGGAATAGTCCTCGAAAAGAAGCCGTCGCAACAGACGGAGCACCATGGGGTCGTCGTCCACGACCAGGATTCTTTTCGAACTACCGTACATAGGCTTTTTTCCCTTGCTCGCCTAATGCCCGCAACGACATTTCGGCGAATAGCCGCGCGACGAAAAAAGGCGCAACAGAGGCAGGTCCCCGTTTGTCGGGACCGACTTCCGTTGCGCCTTCAGTTGGCAGATCCAAAGCTCTGTCCACTAAGGCTGCCCGTGAGAAACTCGACGGGCCCGCTCCTCGCCAGGGATCACTGGCAGGAACTCGTTTGGTCAAGCGGCGTTCAGGGGGGGTCGGTTGCGTCCTGAGTGGCTGACGCCGCGACGATTAGTTGTCCCCTTGGGAACGCCTGCTGAACAAACTTAGCTTACGATTAACTGCGGGGAGAAGGATCTTGACGGGGGCAGACCAAGTCTTCCAGTTTTGCTCGTAAGTCCGCTAGTAGCTTGGACTTAAAGGCTTCCTTCGTCTGTTTCAACACGTCGATCGTCTCTAGAATCGCGCGGCGATGGACGGGTTGCTGGGGGCAATCCAGCAGCTCGCATAGGGTCGAACTAGACTGGACTCTGGCAGCCGTGTTGAGCGCGATCGCCTCGGACAAGCACGCGGCTAGGGTGCGGATCGTGGCCGGCGAGATGCATTCCTCGTCCCGGGAGTGCCGGGCCAGCACGAGCGATTCCACGGCCGTAAGATCGTCCAAGCAAGTCTGCAAGCGTTGGCGGAGCGAGGCCAACGCTTGCCGCCGCCGATCGTGGGCAACCGCGGAGCGGACGTGGCCGAGCAACTCGTCGAAGTCCACGGGCTTGGTCAGATAGGCGGCCACCGATAAATCGATCCCCCGCATCGCCGTATCCATCGACGGATAGCCCGTGACCAACACCACCGGCATCTGACCGTCAAGTTTCCTGGCCTCGCGCACGAGCCGGAGGTCCCAGTTGCCGGGCATGCGGATGTCGGTGATGAGCAGATTGAAAGTCCGCTCGCGAAGCGCGGCCAAGCCGCTGTCTCCGTCGCTGGCGCAAACGCATTCATATCCATGGCGTTCCAACAGACGGCGCGTCGCCTCGCGGAACGTCTCCTCGTCGTCGACCAAGAGAATGGAACCTTGGGAAGACATCGTCAAAGCCCCCGCGAAAAGCGGTTTACGCTGGTGAACTGCGTCTTTTCGTTCTCCCCTGACGCTTTCAGGATCATGGTTCAAGCGGTGCGGCGTCGGGGCTCGCCAAGCCTACGGGGCCCGCCAAGCCTATCGCGGCGTCGGAGTACTCTGTTTTTCCTTTGCTACCGTCAACTCTCACAAACGGGACCGTCGCTACGCGGCAAGTAAACTCGGAAAGTGGTTCCGCGTCCCGCGGCGGTCTCGAACTCGACCCGGCCCCCCAACGAGTCGACAATGCTCTTCACGACAGCCAGACCTAGCCCCAACCCTCGCGTGGATCTGTCGCCCACCGGCGCGGAAACGAACGGCTGAAACAAGTTCTCTTGCACTTCGGCGGGGATGCCCGGCCCTTGGTCTCGAACGTGGATTCCCAACCAACGCGGCCCGTCCATCTCCGCTTCAATATGGACCACCCCTCCATCAGGGGATGCATGGACGCCATTGGCTACCAAATTATACAACACTTGGTGCAGGCTGCCGCCGGGGACGCGGACGGTCCAGTCAGCCGGGATGTCCCCGATGGCAATCCTGACTTGGCGTTCTCGGCACAAGTGTTCCAAAAAGAGGGCCACGTCGCGAACGATGGAGGCCAAGGGCACATCAGTGGGCTGTTCCTTCCGCGGGGAATAAATCTGGTACATCTGCCGCACGATCTCGGCGATGCGGTCGATTTCGCGGGCCATGCGGTCGACCATGTCGCGATCGGGGTGATCCGGGGGCACGGCGTCGCGGACCAGCCGAAAGGCGTTTTTGATGCCCGCCAGCGGGTTGTTGATTTCGTGGGCCACGGTCGCCGCCATCCGCCCCGTGGCGGCAAGCTTTTCCACTTCCGCTTGGCGTTGCAAGCTGGCGCGGAGTTCCGCCTCCAGGGCCTTGGTCTGCGAAATGTCTGTATGGGAACCGATCGCCCGAAGAGGAAGGCCAAGCTCGTCAACTTGAAGCGAGGCTTGATCCAGGATCCAGCGGTAGGAACCATCCTTGTGGCGAAAGCGGTATTCCGCGTGGCCGTGCGATTGTCGATTTTTGATGAATTGATCAATTTTGTCGAGGACGAGAGCGCGGTCCTCCGGGTGGATACGGCTGTGCCACTCCTCGATTGTACTAGGCAGCTCGTGGTCCTCGTAGCCGATTTGGCGCTTCCACTCGGGGGAAAAATAAACGCGATTGGTTCGCAGGTCCCATTCCCAGAGGCCTATGTTTCCGGCCCGAATTGCCATTTCCAACCACTGCTTGCTTTCGCGGAGTTCGGCCTCGGCGCGGAGCCGATCCGTGACGTCCTCGCCGGCGCTCAGTGTGCCCACGATCTTTCCCGACGCATCCCTCAGGATCGTGTTATGCCAGGCAATTTCCCGCCGCTGGCCGTCGCGCGTGAGCACGGCGTTCGTGTAATACTCGACCGGGCTGGTATCGCCGGCCAAGAGCGAAAAGAAAACAGAGCGCACGGTTTGGGTTCCTTCGGGCTGGGGCAGGCAGGTTGTGAACCAGTCCTTGCCGAGGAGTTCCTCCTCGCGATAGCCCAGCAGTCGGCATCCCTTGTTATTGATTAAGATGATCCGTCCCTCTCGATCCAAGGCGACGATAATCGCTTCGACTGTGTTGAGATAGTGTTGGGCGCGGTCCCGCTCTTGCTGGAGCAATTCCTCGGCAAAGGCCCGCATCCGTGCCCCGCCAATGGCTTGCGCCACGCAGCGAAGCAGGGTTTGGTCTTCCTCGGCCCAACCGCGGCATCGGCGAAAGCAGTCCAAGCGGAGCACACCGATCAGCCGCTGGCTCGCGAGCATGGGCACGGCGATCAGCGATTGAACCCCTTGGGCGGCAAGGTGTTGACGATCGCGGTCGGCGTCGGGCGGCAAGGCGGCCACATTCGGGACGCAAACCACCTCGTGGTTGCGGATCCGCTGCACGCACCAGGGCAGGTATTCCTCCATCGCGCCCGATTCAGGGGTGCCTTCCCAAGGCACGCCTCCCCCGGCAACCCATTGGTGTGTGGTAGTCGTCCGCCCGCCCTCCTCAAGGAATTCGATGACGGCCGCACGGTCCACATGGGTAAACTGGCCGATGGCCTCCAGGGCGCGGTCGATGGCCTCAGCGACCGCAGCGCCTCGCGCCGCGGCAAGCTCGGCGCCGATCTCGGCCACCAGGCGTTCGAAGGCGACCCGCTGGTGGAGCGCCGCCTCGGCACGCTTCCGCTCCGAAATGTCTTCGCTGATCCCGGCCACACGGTACACCCGGCCTTCCGCGTCCCGGATGGGAAACCCCCTCGTCCGCATCCAGCGGATGGACCCGTCGAGATGAACGATGCGGGCCTCTGGAAGTGTCAGCGGTTCTCCCTTGGACGGGTCATAGGCGAGGATGGCCTCGCGCACCCGCCGTCGGTCCTCGGGATGGACGCTTTGGAGCCATGAGGATGGGTGTTGTCGCAGCGATTCGCAGGATTGCCCCGTCACCTTCTCGTAAACTAGGTTGATATACTCTACGGTCTTCCAATCCGGCGTCACCACCCAAAACATCTCCGGCAGGTTCTCGGCAAACTGCCGGAAACGCAGCTCGCTCTCGCGGAGCCGTTGCTCGGTAAGCCGTTGCTCGGTGATGTCCACAAAGGTCGTGAACACCTGAAAGGGCGCCCGCTTGCCGGGACGGAACTGCGGAATCGCGGTTACCAAGAGCCACACGCGGGCGTGTCGTTTCGGATTGAACATCCCGAGGACGACGCCTCCAACTGGCTTGCCCGTGCGGAGCGCGACCATCGCCGGGTGCTCTTCGCCGGGCAGCGGCGACCCGTCTTCCCGAACCGCCTGCCAACACGGGTCGTTCCAGTTGCGACCGCGCATCGTCTCGACCGACAAGCCAAGAATCTGCTCCGCGGCGGGATTGGCGGCCAGGATGCGTCCATCGGCCGCTTGATAGACGATCCCTTGGGCCATCGTTTCAAATAAGCGACGGAAGTTCTCCTCGCTCCGACGAAGCGTCTCAGAGGCATAGGCGACATTCTTCACGGTCATCAGCCAGCGGCGGAGCGTATGGATCGCCCGGCTGGTGAGCAAGTCTTTGCCGGGCACGTAATACAGATTGCGAAAAGCTAATTGGCCCAAGATCACCCAGGGATGGGCCTGGAGCACGTCGAGAAGCAGCGACGGCTCAACTCGCCGTTGATAGAACTGGCAGATTAACAAACACCGCGAACCGGCAACAAAATCGTGGAGCTGGACTTCGTACTCCACTAGCCGCTCGCACCCGTGCTCCGCGGCCGATGCCCATTCCATTTCCCCTGTTACCCGAAGCGCTGCATACCCCTCGTCTAGGGCCCGAAGCGTCTCCGCTCGGAAGTGGGCACACATCGCGTGCGGATCGAAATGGCCCTCCCGCAGATACACCGTATCGCTCGTCGCCACCACGAGCTGACCGCGGCGCAAAAATTCGTCGACAGCGAGACCATCGTCGCGGAGATATCCGAGGATGGTGTCAGGCGAGTGCGTGTCAGCGACGTAGAGAACTTTTTCACCCCGTTCGAGACCGATACGGACAAACCGGCTCACAACTGCCCTATGGTCCTCTTCGCGTTCATAGAACCAGCACACATGGTCGCCGGCTTGCAGCTCGGAGAGGGCCTTGATCGCGGGAGTCATGCCGGGGCCTCGCTCCTTCCGTTTTGGGGGTATTTTAGCAGTTCATCTGAAATCCGCAAACGAACAACGACGCCAGCACGAAGAGGGGATTCAACTCAGGGAAGTCAACGAGGCTTGCAATAACAGGCGGCGCTTCGCTGAATGTCTGGCGGAGGCAGGAATCGGGCTGGAAATCGCGGACGGGGAGTGACTCGCACCAGGAGCATGGGTGGATACAGCTCCATCAAATAAACCTCAGTTACTTGGGAAATTTTCCGCTTAGCTTGGCTTTGGCAGCCAATCGGAATCAACTTTCCCCCAACAAGGTCTCACCCCGAACTACCCCAAGTGACTATTGCACATGTCGCCTCATGGGGTGTTTCACTAAATGGCATCGACCTGGACGGCGTTTTTCGTTAATAAACCCGCGCCTTGGTCTCCGTGCTCCGATAGGTTCCCCTGGCAATCAGCCTTAAGCATGCGCTCGGGCTCAAGACGCCTTACGATTCGCTCTTGGTTCACTCGTAGCCTGTGGGCGGTGGCCTGTTGCCAACTGCTAGGGCGGTGGGCTGCTGTTACTTTCATTTGGGCGGGGATTTCCGGGTGCGCCGTGATCAGCCCACCCTCCAACGCCCGCGATTGGTCCCCGGACCAAGCCGTTTTGGCCTATGCGGAAATCAACGGGGACATCGCCCACGTGTACAACGTCCGCAATTGTACTTACCTCGACAAAGACACCTACGTGGTCAACTATTATGACAAGACGTTCGACTTGAGCAGGCTTCGAGGGGTGGACTTTTTCGTTGTGCCGTTCCGTGGGATGCCTGGCCTGGCCCATACCATGATCAGCTTCGATTTCGGCGAGGGGGAGCACTTGGCCGTCTCGGTCGAGATTCGTCGCGAACGGGGCGAGCAATACGATCTGCTCAAAAGCATGTTGAACCAGTATGAACTCATGTACGTGGTGGCCGATGAACGCGACGTGGTAAAGCTCCGCACGAACTACCGCGGCGACGACGTCTATCTGTATCGTGCCCGCGCCACCCCCGAGCAGGCCAGGATGCTCTTCGTCGACGTGATGGAACGGGTCAACAAGCTCGCTTCCCATCCCGAGTATTACAACGTCTTCACCAACAATTGCACGACCAACCTGGTGAACCACATCAATCGGGTGGCACCCGGCAAAGTGCCCTATCGGCCGTATAGTCCGAAGATTCTCCTGACGGGCCACTCGGACCGGCTGGCCTACGATTTGGGGCTGCTCGATACGTCGCTCCCCTTCGAGGAGGCCCGACGCCGCGCCAAGATCAGCGATCGGGCGCGGTTCTATGCCACCGCGGCCGACTTCTCTGACCGCATCCGCCGCTGACGCCGCGCCGACGCGCCAACGCCACAAAAAGCCTGGGAGAATCGAGCATCGCGGCGGACCTTTGCACCGCGGAACTCCGCGCGGTATGATGGGACGCTGGTTGGCCAAAATTGGCGTAAGCATCGTTGAGGGAGTGAAGTTCTATAGCGTGCTGGAGGTGCTCGATGGCCCAGTGGCGCCGCTTGGTTGGGGTGATCGGGGTTTTGGGACTATGGGGTTGGCCTTGCTTCGCCGCCGATCCTCAGGCAACGCCGGGCGCGGACCATGTGGCAACGGGCGCAGCCGCGCCAGGCAGCGTCGCCAGCTCCGATGCCGCGGCGGCGCGATTGCTCAAGCAACGTGGGGCAAAGATATTCCTGGACGCCGCGGGGTTCATCCAGGGAATCGAGGCCAACGATTCCTCGTTGAAAGACGCGGACCTGGCTGCCCTGACGGACCTCAAACGCCTGATCTGGCTGGAACTGGGCGGGGGGAAAGTGACCGACGCCGGAATCGCCCACCTCAAGGGGTTGACGCAACTGGAGCGGCTTTACCTCCACGACCTTGCGTTGACCGACGCCGCCCTGGAAAATGTCGAGACCTTGATCAACCTGGAGGCGCTATCGCTCAAGAACACGAGAATCACGGGCGAGGGTCTGGCCCACCTCAGCGAATTGAAAAAACTCCAGGCCCTGAATCTCGCCAACACCAAAGTCGACGACGCCGGCTTGGCGCATCTGGCCCGGCTGCCGAAACTGGAGACCCTTTGCTTGGAAAAGACCGCAGTCACCGGCGAAGGACTGGCGCACCTCAAAAAGCTTCCTCGGCTACGCGTGCTTAATCTGAAGGAATGCGACGTTTCCAATGAGCATCTCGAGCACTTGTTGCCAGTGCGTACTCTGAAGATGTTGTATCTCAGAGGAACCAAAGTAACGCAGTCTTACGCCAAGGAGTTCAAGAAGCGGATGGAGAGTCTGGCTGTTTATTTTTACTGAGAACAGGTCTCGAGCCGGCCCTTTGTGGGACGTGAAGGCGGTTTTGCGGAAGATCGAACGATGGGCTTGCGAGATTTGCTGTGGAGCGAGGTGTTCGCCATGCGGAAAGTTGCTTGGACTTGGATCATCGGACTCGCTGGCTTACTGGCCGCCTGGTTTGCGATGGCGCATGCCGGGGACGAGGCTGCCCAGCGGCCGGTCCGCACGCCCGACTGCGTCTACGTCGGAACGCCCCAGGACGTCGTTTACCGGATGATCGAATTGGCTGAGATTCGCAAGGGAGACCTGGTCTGCGATCCCGGCTGTGGCGACGGGCGGCTATTGATCGCCGCGGCGCGGCGGCACCAATCCCGAGGAATCGGTTACGAGCTGGACCCCAAATTGGCCGAAGAGGCCCGGCAGATCGCTCGCCAGCGTGGCGTCGCCGAATTCGTCCGGATTGAAGAAGAAGACATCTTCACGGTGGACTATAGCGAAGCCGATGTGATTCTGGCCTATCTTCTGCCCGAGATGATCACGCGGCTCGTGCCGGCGTTCGAGAAGATGAAGCCGGGCTCGCGGATCGTCGCCCACGACTATCCCATGGCCAACATCGCCCCCGATCAGGTCGTGACGATGATCTCGAACGAGGACAATGTGGAACACACGATCTACGTCTACCGGACCCCGCTGAAACCGGAGTAAAGGGGACGCCCGGGCCTCGCCTGGGGCCTCGGGGAAATGGTTTCGTTTGATATCCTTAGTGAATCCGGTCCTGTCATCATCGTGAATCCGGCCCTGCCGCAACAGAGGAGGTTTTCATGGGAACCGCTGATCGCGTGTCGCGGCGGGAGTTTGGCCGCCGGAGCGTTGCCGTAGGCGTGGCATCGGCCCTGCCATCCTGGATTCCCTCGAGCGTGTTGGCCTCGCCAGGCAAGCCCGGCGCGAACGAGCGGATTGGCTTGGGGATCATCGGCACGGGCCGCCGAGCACGGCAAATGTACGGAGAAATTGCCGACGTCTGCAAGAGCGGCTGCCAAGTGGTGGCGGGCTGCGA
>CALFBP010000012.1 GCA_937951625.1 uncultured Thermoguttaceae bacterium | reverse complement strand
GGGCGGGGCAGCGCGGCATCGCGCGGCCAAGCCTGGTAGGCGCCCTCGATCGCTGCCGGGATGATGGGCACTTTGGCACGCCGGGCCACAAGGGCCAAGCCCGGCTTGAAAACGCCGATCTCCCCGTCTCGCGTCCGCGTGCCTTCAGGGAACACCAGCACGACCTCGCCGCGTTCCAAGGCTTCAAGGGTGGCGCGGATTCCACTTAGGGCCGAGCCTTCGCGGTCGATGGGAATCCCACCCACCGACTCCAACAGCCGCCCAAACGGTGCAAAACGAAAAAGCGTTCGCCGTGCCAGGTAACTCATTTGCCGCGGGCAACCGGCCCCGATCAAAGGCGGATCCAAGTGGCTCTGATGGTTCGAGACCAGCAGTGCGGCTCCATGCCGGGGAACATTCCGGCAGCCTGAATACCGAGCGTCAAAGACGATCGCAACGAAGGTTCGCACCACCGACTTCGCCAACCCGTACCAGAGCTTTTGCAACCACGAGCCGCGTCGTAAGACGGAACTCCCGCCGGCTTTTGCCGCCGGAATCCGCCGCGAAACCACGGGAGCTGATTGTCCCTCCACTGTGCTGGGACCTTGTCCGCGGTTCATAACTGCCTTTCCGAGTTCTGCTCCGCAAAATGGGCTTCCACTTGAATCCACTGGCGGGGCTGCAAGTCCACGCTGATGGCATCCGCTTCCACAGGCAATTCCGACGTCGGCGCGCCGAGAAAGTCGACCCTCTGCGCCGAGGCGACCGGCCGGAAGGAACGGAGGAGACATTCGGCGCGGCGTCCCTCGGTCTCGAGCAGCCGGACTCGGAATCCTGTCACACGATCTTCTTGACTCAAGGCTTCCCAGGACGTGGCCATGACGTTCCGCGCGTCGAGATGGAACAGCCAACCCCAAGGCGTCACCGGAGCATCGCTCGTGCGACACAGTTTCGCAGAAGGAACGATGGCTTCCAGCGCGGCATGGGCGGGGTATCGCACGTCGACGCCCAGGCCGAGGCGGAACGTTCGGGCGGTCTCGCCGCGGACCACCAGCAGCGTGTCCAGCTTGCGGAGTCCGAACCGACGATGGTACGGCAGCCCGGCGGGAAAGACCGTGAACCGCGTGCGAGACGAGTGAATCTCGATGTAATGAGGCGATTCGAGCAGCTTGCCTTCGGTCGGGTGGCGGCAGAAGCCGAGCCCTTGGATCACATCCGCCGTTTCGTCGGTCCAGGCGAAGCGAATCGCGTAATACGAGGCCCAGGGGTTGGCTTCCGGCTCGCGGTCGATGTCCAGTTCGATCTCCAACTCCAAGATGGGACTGCCGCGCCGAGCGGTCACGGTCTGGACGAATCGCGCGATGGTTTTTCCCGTCCTTTTCACCAGCCGCCCGCGGCTGACGATCCTACCCACCATCGGTCCCAGCGTGGTTGCTGTGATCTCGTCGGCCGCCATCAGGGAGTAATTTTCTTCGGCTTCGGGATCGAGATCGTCCCGGGCCATCGGCGGCGGCAGACGCATGGCGATTTGCTGTGCGAGTCGATTGCCTCGAACCGTGTAGTTCTGAAGCGATTGAATCCCGCCAGTCGTTTCGCTGATTCGCGCTTGAAAGAACTCGTTGCGGAGTTCGGTCCTTTCGACCACCAGCGAGCCCTGCGCCGATTGGGCCTTCGTCTTTGGCGCCTCCGGGGCGTCGCCGGCCGCGCGAGGGTCGATCCAACTGAAGCCCATGGCGGGTACCTCGACAAGCGCCTGCTTATGGTCCTCCGACTGCCCGACCGCGAGAACAGGCGGGGCAACCGGCGGTAACGCGCTAAGGCCATCCAGTTCCGCCACGAATCGGGATCGGTGGCTTCGCGGGTTGAAGCACAACAGACCTTCGTCCCCGCCCGGCGATCGTCCTCGGCTGATCGAGTTCTTCAGGCACTCGGTTGCCCAATCCAAATCCAATTCCTGCGAGTCTTTGCTCTCGGCCGGTCCGTTCTCGGCCACGCACGATCCTCGGGCAACCTGGCTCATCGCGCGCAAGGCGCGAACATCGTTGGCCAATACCCATTGGTGGTGCAGTCGCACCCATCGGGAAATGGGGTCCGGCCTCTCCGCCGCCACGTCCTGCTTGAGGTAAGGCGAACGGTACTTATCGGCTGTGTGACGCACGGTCTGCCCGGCATAAAGATTGCTCTCGAAGTAGCTCGTAAGGCTGCAAAACTTGCCCAGCACCGGTCCATGGCGATTCAGGTGCCGCAGATCCTCGAACCACGGACTGGTCTGGCCCGGCCAATGGGCGAAGACGATCGCCCCGCCGTGGTCCGAATCTAGCGTATTGCCCAATCGGTTAGGTAGTTTGAGGAAGTTTTCGGGCCGGTGGACTTCCAGGGGCACTCGGGCGAGGGCGTCGATTTCACTCCCGTCGATTCCCTCCCAGCGAATCTTGCTTTGATTGCCCGACGGAAAACGCCCGTCGTCAAGCGTGAAATGCAGCGCCGCGACGAATCCGAAATTCTTGAGGACTTGCGGCAAAAGGGGCGATAGGCCGAAGCGGCGGCGGCCAAAAATCGTCGGGCGTTGGCCCAGGTACCGCTCGTACACCCCCAACCCCCGGCGGATTTCCGCGATGATCGACTCGGGGGGCATCAGCGGCAGCTCCCCTTCCTCGTACTCTCCCCCGATGAGCGTTACGGAGCCAGCCTCCAAACGTTCCTTCAACAGGCTAAGCGAAGCGGGTTCTCGCTGGGCCATTCGTTCCAGGGTCGAGCCGCTGATGAGCACGTTGATGGGGACTTCGGCCGCCAGTTCCCGACGAAATCGCTCCCCCAACGTTGTTTCGGCAACCAAGGTCAGGTCGATCAAGGAGGTTTGGACGGGATAGAAGTACTCGCGGGCCTCGGTGAGGCGATCCGCGGCATAGCGCAATTGTTCTCGGACGCCCTCTTCGTCACTTTGCTTGAGCCGCTGCACGGCCTCGAACAGATGGCCGTTGAAGCGATCGGCGTCCAGGTTGCTCATGTATCTCAATTGGCGGGTTACCAGTTCCACAACGAGGTAACCGTATCCCAACGAAAGAAAATCTTCGGCATAGGGTTGGCTGTGCCAGTTGTCGCTCGACGGGGTACCCTCCAGCGCTGCGGCGATGAGTTGCTTTCGGTCGGCAACACCTCGGATGATCCGGGCGCCCGCCTTCTCTGCCTGATCCATCCAGTCCGAAGGGAGGGATGAAACAGCACACTCCGGGAGGGCGATCAAGCTAGAGGAAACATCCACCGGAGGAGTGTCTGAGCTAACCCAACGGGGCATTCCGGCGGCCTCGAATAACACCGAAGGGTGGTATAATGCTGTCCATGCGGAGAGTATCTGTTCGGCCTCGGCAGCATCCCGATCCAGGCAAAGGTTTTCCAGGCTTTGGCAGGGGAGAACGACGAGAAGGTCTTTGAACATCGCAAGTTGGGAAAACCAGATATTGAGGCCAGTCGCCACAGCGGAGGACTTTCAGGCGACGAAGTGTAGGGGACTTCCTCACAGTCCCTGGAAAAACTCTCGTCGCAGGTGTTTGTCAACCTTGGCGACTGCGTCTTGTAGCCTACGGCGCGCAGGTCCACGACGCAACCCGGAGACCAAACGGTATTGGTCTCCGGGTTGCGATTGGGACCATGCTGGAGCTCCGAACGGAGGAGAAATTTTTTGGTTGCCATGGATCGAGCCTGGCTGTAACACCCAAACCGGATCGAACGTTGGTTAATTAGGAAACGGTCGCCTTTTGCGTAGCTTCTTGGTTGGGTGATCGGAGTTGCGAGGCAGTTGTCCGTCATTCAGGGGTGCGGTGATGGCGACGGCACTGCAAAACGTTTGCCGAGGCTGTCGCGAAAGCTAACTTCATCTTGAGGTCGTGAATTGACATAAATGCTTGTGCCACGATAGAGTGGGAAGAAGGTTCATTTCTGGAAAAAGGCCCGCTTCGGGCGAGTGAGGAGTCTGGCGATGCCTAAGATCGAGGCCGTCTGGGGGATCGACATTGGAAATTGTTCGTTGAAAGCGCTTCGATTGCGGGCCGGGCCGGAACCCGATCAGGTCATCTCCGACGCCTTCGATTACATCGAGTATCCACAAATCTTGACCCAGCCCGGCGCGGAGCAGCCGGCCCAACTCGTGGCCGATGCCCTTTCGCAATTCCTCTCGCGGAACGAGTTGCGTGGTACCTCCGTGGCGATGTCCGTGTCGGGCCAAAACGGTCTGGCGCGGTTCATCAAGCTGCCCCCGGTCGAGACCCGAAAAATCCCCGACATCGTCAATTACGAAGCCCATCAGCAGATCCCCTTCGATTTGAACGACGTGATCTGGGACTACCAGCGGATGGGTGGCGGTTTGGAGGAGGAAGGATTCGTCCTCGAGGCGGAGATCGGCCTGTTCGCGATGAAGCGGGACCAAGTGCTGCGGGCCTTGGAGCCGTTCGATCAGGCGGGAATCCCCGTCGACATCGTGCAATTGGCCCCCCTGGCTTTGTACAACTTCTTGGTCTTCGACCAGTTGACAGACTTGCCACCGGCCGACGAGTACGATCCGGAGAATCCGCCCCCCTCAACGGTCATCTTGTCGCTGGGGACAGACGCCTCGGACTTGGTGGTGACCAATGGTTTTCGCGTGTGGCAGCGGAGCATTCCGATCGGAGGGAACCACTTCACCAAGGCCCTGATCAAGGAATTGAAGCTGACCTTTGCCAAGGCCGAGCACTTGAAGCGGAACGCCGCGACGGCCCCCGATCCCAAGGCTGTGATCCAGGCCATGCGCCCGGTGTTCAACGAGCTCCTCACTGAGGTCCAGCGATCGATCGGCTACTACACGACGTTGGATCGCGCGGCCAAGGTCCAGCGCGTGCTAGCGGTGGGCAACGCCATGAAATTGCCAGGGCTGCGCAAGTTCCTGGCTCAGGGGTTGGGGCTCAACGTCGATCTGATCGAGTCGTTCCGCGGCATTGTTGGGCCGGAAGTGGTCGGCGCCCCCGCGTTTCAGGAAAATCAGCTCTGCTTCCCGATCTGTTACGGACTGGCCTTGCAAGGACTGGGCAAGACCAGCATTCGCACTAATCTGATTCCTAAAGAAATCGTCACGGACCGGATCATCCGCAGCAAGAAGCCCTGGGCCGTGGCTGCGGCGGCCGCGCTGTTGCTGGGATGCACCATCAGTTACGTCAGTTACGCGCGGGCACTGGCCACCGTGGACGTCAGCCGATTCCAGTCCGCCGAACAGAAGGCCGAGAGCATCGTCAAGGAAGCCCAAAGCTTTAAACAACAGGCCGAAGAGGCGAAGGCCCAGATGGAGAAGACCGCTGAGGTGGGCACCAAGTTGGTTCAGAACGTTGAAGGTCGGTTCCGCTGGCTGGAACTGTTGCGAGCAATCAATTCGTGCCTGCCTCGGGATCCAGAAAACAAGCCGCTCCCCGACGATTTGGAGATGCGGGCCCAGATGCATATCCATAGCCTGGATTGCCAGCCCTTGATGAATCTGGACGATTACCTGGTGCCCGTGAGGCAGAACGGGTGGCTGGTCTCGGACGAGACTACCGCAGAAGCAGCGGCTGGTAGCCCGACAACTGGCGGAACAGCAGCCGGCGGCGCGACGCCTTCACCGTCCCCT
The DNA here is from genome assembly GCA_937951625.1 of uncultured Thermoguttaceae bacterium. Classification (GTDB taxonomy): domain Bacteria; phylum Planctomycetota; class Planctomycetia; order Pirellulales; family Thermoguttaceae; genus CALFBP01. Next base: position 12,628 of record CALFBP010000012.1, on the reverse strand, counting down.
GCCGCAGCGTCCATGGGCGCGGCTGACCTTGCCGGGTCGGTGGAAGGGGCCATGGGGATGTCGGCCGCCCAGCCGGTCGGCGAGCCCGTCGCTTGGCTGATTACGCTCCAGGGCCACCACTATCACAACAACCGCGAGGCCTTCGGCGACAATATCGGGGCTCAGTACGTCCGCAACACGCTCATCAATCGGCTGCTTCACGGCGACGTGATTTTGCCCACCGGGATCGGGGGAGAAAAAGAAAAGGTCACGATGAAAGAACTCGGCATCAGCTATCCCGCGCTAATCAATCCCGGCAAAATCTACAAAGAGACCATAGTCGATCCCAACGCGTTGCTTGCCTTGGAGGCGGCTAAGGCCTCGAAGACAGGTATCCCGGGCGGCGCGGGCGTCATGCCCGGCATGACCATGCCCGGCGCGATGCCCGAGTCCACGGGGATGCCCGGAGCACGGCCGTCCGGTAGGCGAGGTTCTCCCGCCGGTGGGATGATGGCCATGCCCGGCATGATGACCGGGCCGGAGATGGGAAATCCATACGCTGTGTCGGGCCGTAGGGGAGCTAAGATGCCCACTGGCGGTATGCCGAGCCCTGGGGGCGGGGCCGCGACTGACTCCGAAGTAACCTTCGAGGTCCAACGCTTCGATTTTACCGTGACGTTTGTCTGGCGGCCGACGTCGCCTACCGAGCGGCGGGAAAAACGGGCCGCGGCGGCTAATGCGGACGGACAAACGCCCGCGGACGCCGCAGCCGGCGGCGCACTGGGCAGCGCCATGCCCGGCACTGGGACTTCGCCTGGCGCCGCTGGCGTTGGCAATCCCGCGGCTGCAACTCCGGCAACACAGTAATGCTACTTGCGGAACCAACATCAACCACTGCGTCGCTCGCGCGGCACGGCCCCCCTGAGCAGGAGCCCTCCGGCAGGGAGCTTGGGGCCTCCGGGCCGCGGTTTCAAGCGATGAGATCGACGAGAAACTGAAGACTGCAAAGGACCAATTGCCGAGACACTCGGTTTTTCAAGAGGCGTCGTGACATGGATCAACTCAAGATCGCCCTGGCCGTGCTCAAGAAGCATCACTTCTGGATCCTCTGCACGATCGTGGTGCTTGTGGGGTTGGGAATCTGGTATGGCGCGTCGGACACGCTAGCCAAACAGTATCAGGAGCGGGAAACCAAGCTCGTTGCCCAGCGCAAGTCCGTGCAGGACATTGTCAAGAGCGCCGATCCACCCAATCAAGTGGTGATCGAGGCGATCCACGATGCGCACAAGAGGCTGAAGGAGGAGGTCTATCGAGCGTGGACCCTCCTCTATCAAGTGCAGAAGGAGAACAATCCTTGGCCGCACGTGCTCGGCGAGGAATTCATCGAGGCCGCCGAGGCCCTAAAACCGGGCGAGAACTACCTGAAACCGGGTGAGGAGTTCAAGCCGAAGGACGTCAAGTACTTGGAATGGTATCAGAATTACATTAACGAATACTTGCCGCAGCTTGGCTTGATTATCGACGTTCGCGAGCCCAGGTCCATGCGCGAGTGGCGTTTGAAGGGCGGCAAGGCCCGGGAAGCCCGGCGGCCCATCGTGAAAAAGAAAATCGAAAAGAAAAAGCCCGCCAACGCTGCAGAGGAAAAAAAGGCCGCCGAGGAACCCCTAGAGGACGAATTGGTTGGCAAAGTTTTTTGGGACGAGAACAACGAATTGATGATTCGCCAGCAGTTCGAGTGGGAGACACGGCCCACCACGCTGCAAGTGCTGATCGCGCAGGAGAACCTTTGGGTTTATGAGGCCCTGTTGCGGATCATTCGCGACACCAACGAGGGCAGCCCCAGCTACTACAAATGCCCGGTCAAGCACATTTACAGCCTCGAAATCGGCCGCGAGGCCGCGGCCGCGTTCGCCGGCGGTCGAACCATGGGTGGGATGGGTGGCATGATGGGGGGGATGCCGGGAATGTTGGGCAGCGGGGGAATGATGGGAGCGGGATCGGGCATGTACGGGCCGGAAGGTGCCCTGGGCATGGCGGCCGGAGCAATGGGGCCGGAGGCTGGAGCTGCGGCTGCAACGCCGGGCTCCGGCGGGCCTACAGTTTCACTCGATCCCCAGGAAATCATGGCCCGAAGCCTGCTCGATGGTCGCTACGTCGATCAGAAGGGCCAACCGCTGGCCTACGGCACGGAACCACCCTTTCCACAATTCAAAATGATGCCCGTCCGCATGGTTTTGCTTGTCGATCAGCGACGCATCCCCAAGTTGTTGGCCCAGTGCGCCAACTCGAGCATGCCTGTCGAGGTCAAGCGAGTCATCTTGCGGCCCGATCAAGTGCAGAGTTTGAATCTGGGTACTCCGTCGACGGGGGCCGCGGCCGGTATGCCCGGCATGGCAGGCAGCACGATGCCGGGGATGCCGGGGGCCATGCCTGGAATGTCCGGCGGCGCCATGCCTGGGATGCCGGGGGCCATGCCCGGAATGGGGGGCCCCGGGCGGCGCATGGGTTCCACACCTGCGTCGAGTGGAGCGGAAGCGATGTACTCCGGAACGATGGGGGGCACCCGGGCATCAATCATGCCGGGCATGATGGGCGGGATGCCTGGGACGTCGGCGGGCGGGGAAGCGGAAACCCCCTGGGACATGAAAGTCGAAATCCAGGGAATCATCTACATCTTCAATCCTCCCGACCGTTCCAAATTCGACATCGCCGAAGCGCCTTTCGCCGGCGCCAAGCCCGATTCCGGGACGGGCACCTCAGCTAATGGCGCGACTCCTGCGGCCCAGCCTGCCGAAGGGCCGGGAAAGCCGCCGGCGGGTTCCCCCCAGCCTGCCAGCGACACGCCGCCCGACGGCGCTCCGGCCCCGGAACAACCCCAGCCGGGCGATGAGGGGGCCAAGCCGCCTGCGGCTGCTCCACCGGCCGAAGCGGAAAGCGCCCCAGAACCCGCACCGAAGCCAGCTTCGGCCACGAACTAGTCCCTCTCGCGGTCTTTACGGCATGAGGAACGACTCGACACAACAGAGCAACCAAGACCTGAGGGTGGCGAATCGGCGCCCTTCAAGGAGAGAATGATGAAGTTCAAAATCAGCCTGGATTCCCGTTCCCTGAAACAGTTTTTTTTCGACCACGTCGAAAAAATCCTGTTTGGCGTCGTCGTTGTGCTGTTTCTGCTCTTTGTTTACAAGGCGGTCGCGCGCAACAGGTTGGACTGGCAGCCGCAAGACCTTGTTCAAGACGCCGAGCAAGCGAAGAAGCGGATTCAGGAAACGCAGCCGAGCCCGATTCCGATTCGCGAGTTCACCAAAGAAGCGGCGAGAATTCGTCAACCGATCTCCGAAGCGGACTATACGTTCAAGGTAGCTTGGGATCCGCTGATATTCCCGGAAAACATGCCGCGCGGGCTGCCGGTTCTCTTCCCCATCAAGGACCTGCGGGCCAGCGCGGGCAATGGCGCCTTCGCCATGGCGCCCGAGGATGAGGACGAAGAGGAAGAAACCATCTCCACCACGCGCGGGCAGCGGTGGGTGGTTCTCACTGGGTTGATCGAGCACCGTAAGCAGAAGGAGGCCTACGACACGGCGTTTCAAGAGGCCGCCCAATGGGACCCGCAACGCGACTATCCCGATTACGTGTTCTATCGTGTGGAACGCGCGGAAGTCGATCCCCAGGCCGAAACCGCGGAACTGAAGTGGACGCCGATTCACGTGATGAACATGCTGGCCTTGCAAGATCTATGGCTTCAGCCTGGGGTCGAGTTGGTGGATCCGATGTACTTGCCGCCGCCGCGGGGCAGCGTGACGTTGGCCTATCCCTTGGGGCCCTTGCAAAATCGCCAGTGGGGGCCCGAGGTCGCCCATCCGCCCGAAATTCCGCTCTCCGAAGGACCCGTCACGGCCATGGCGGCTTCGGGTATGCCGGGCACGGGAGACATGTATGGGATGACAACTGGCAGGAGGAAGTCGCCCTCGGCAGGCAAGGGCGGCCAGGCCGACGTCGAGGAATCCGAGGAGGAAGCGGCCAAACGCATCGAGGCCGAGAGGAAAGCCCGCGCCGAACGTCGCAAGAAAGCCAGACAAAAACTCATGCAACAACCGGACGAGCCGGACGTGTTCGATACGGCGGCCAGTGGCATGGGTGGAGGCATGGCCACGCCGGGTGGGGAGATGTACGGCATGAGCGCTTCCCCGCGACGGAGGGTGCCGGGCGGGATGCCCCCGGGAATGCCTGGCGGAGGGATGCCCGGTGCTATGCCGGGCATGGGGCCTGGCAGCAGCATGTACTCGACGATGCCCGGAATGCGAGGCGTCCGGCGGCGGCCCGGAATCGAAGACGAGGAAATGACTGAGGAAATCGAAGAAGTCGAGCACCTGCTGTTTCGCTTCTTTGATTTTTCGGTGCAGCCGGGCAAACACTATCGTTATCGCGTGAAACTAGTTCTAGCGAATCCGAACTACGGGTTGTTGCCCCATTTCCTGGAAAAGGAGGGCATGGAAAAAATCAAAACGATTGAAACCGACTGGAGCGAGCCTTCGCCCGCAGTCGCCGTGCCCCTGGATTCTCAAGTCCTCGCCGTATCGGGACGGGCATCGGACGGCACGGCTACCGTGATGCTCGTGCGGTTCGAGGAAAAAGATGGGGCCGCGGCCGCCGAGGAATTCGCCTCTGTGGTTCGCGGGCAACTTTTGAACTACTTGGATCGTCCCTTCCCCGAATCCGCCCTGCCCAACGCAATGCGGACCATCGGCAGCGGCGCCTATCCCGAAGGCATGATGGGGCCGATGGGAATGCCGTACGCGCCGGGTATCGCGGCTAAGAGCGAGGACGCTCCCGAACGCAAAGTGAATTACATTACCAACGCCCTCTTACTCGACGTGATGGGTGGAGGTCGTTTGCCCGGCAAGGATCGTTCGCTGGTCGAGCCTGGCAGCATACTTCTGCTCGACGCCGAGGGCAAACTCGTCGTCCGCAATGAACTCGACGACTTGCCCGAGTATCAGTTCTACAAGCCACCGGAGAAACAGGAGGTCGCTGGCACGGGGCAGCCCAAAGGATCCGGCCGCCAAGCTACCGGCCGCGGCTATACCTCCGATGCCATGACTGAATATGCGGCGCAAATGAGCGGAATGGTGCCCCCGGGCACACCGCAGCCAAAGAAGGGCGGCAAGGGCACTAAGGCCGGAGGCACTAGCACCGGACTCCCGCCCGGAATGACCCCCGGGATGATGATGCCGGGGGCAATGCCTGGCAGCCCCTCCATGGACATCGAAGCGCTCGACGACGCGCGAAGCAAACGGAAGAAAAAGGGACGATGACTTCCGCCTCGCGCCGACGGGCTACGGAAACCGCAATTCGGGCACCTCGCCCTTCTTACGCTGCCAGAAAGGCCGCCACATAGCATGTCTCGCACGCTAACCTAATGGAAAAAGGTTGATTCTCAGCGAAAATCGAGGCAGAGAGGCAGGATGCTCAAAATAGGCAGGCTGGGGAATGAATTTTCATTTTGCTCGGTCAGTCGCCAAATGGCACCCTGAGGGATTTTTCCTCGGGGAAGCGGCGGCTGTGCCCTTCTTCCGCGTTAGCTCTCCCCGAAAATTTTGTCACGCGGTTTAAGGACAGACAAGTTTAGCGGCGCCAGAGGATGATGGACTGGTGTTCCAATTTTTTCTGGGGCTGTTGCTTCTTCGCCAAACGGCGAACGTGGGAGATTCACGCGACTCCAACCAAAAGTCCTTAGGTTCCTACTGGCAAGTTGCTTTGCGATAGGGTATCATGGCTAATCGCCAGACAACCGCCAGGGGAGGGAGGACGGTTGGAAGCGGCTTTCTTGGCGGAATTGCTCAATGGTCTTGAGGGGTCTTCATGGCACGCAAGATTCTAAATCGAAGGGAGTTGCGAGAGGAAAGCGACGCCGCGGAACGGCTGGCTGAGTTCGAGGAACAAGAGGATGAAAGTAGCGATCAGCCGGCGAAGAAGGCGGTCAAGCGTAAGGCCCGCGCCAAAGCCGGTAAGCAGGTGGCGAAGAAGGCCTACTGGGGCGTTTTTTCGCAATCGTTGACTCAAGTAGCGCAGTTTGAATACAGCGAGAGGGAAGAGGCAGACAAGCGGGCAAAGGAATTAACGGAGTCGAAAAAAACTCCGCACTTCGTGCAATTAGTCAAAAAGCCGATCGAGGAGTGAGGGCACGTACAGCGTGCGTGGGAGAAGGGCCGCGAGACTGTCGCGGCGAACGTCGGGAAGAGCATCGGACCACTTCGGAACGAAGGTGAAGCGGGGCTCAGGCAGGCTGGGGGCATATTGGCGGGTTCAATCAGTCACACCATCACTCGGCGGGACTCACAGCTATGCACTTCGAAGAGGGTCGAACGGTTGGGATCGATTTGGGAACCACGTACTCTACCTTGGCTTATGTCGATGAAACCGGCACGCCGGTCGCCGTCCCGAATGAAGACGATGACGTGGAAACGGCCAGCCTGATCCTTCTGATGGGCAAGGGCCACGTGATCGTTGGACCGAAGCGCGAGCGGGCTGCGATGGAGGATCCAAAGAATGTGATCGAGCGGATCAAGCGTTTTATGGGCCGGGAATACACCCGGGTTTTCGACGGGCGGCCGGTGACGCCCGAGTTCGTTTCCGGCTTGATCCTTAAAAAGCTCAAGCAAGATGCGGAGAAGCGGATCGGCCCTATCGGCAACGCCGTGATCACGGTCCCCTATTACTTCAACGACACCCGCCGCAAGGCCACTCAGGACGCCGGCAAGATCGCCGGTTTGAACGTGGTCGACATCATGAACGAGCCGACGGCGGCGACGCTCACCTACGCTTGGCACAAGGGCGAGTTGGGGGCCACGGCGAGCGAATTCGGCAAGCCAAAGAAGGCGATGGTCTACGACCTCGGCGGCGGCACGTTCGACGTGACGCTAGTCCAATACACTCCTACTCATTTCCAAGTGTTGGCCACCGACGGCGACACCGAGTTGGGCGGCATCGATTGGAACGAGCGTCTAGCCAATTACGTGGCTGACGAGTTCGTGGCCCGATTCGGCGACGATCCTCGCGACAGCGAACAGACGTTGCAGATTCTCCGCAACGAGTGCGATCTGAAGAAAATCGAACTGACGGAAAAGACGGAAACCAAAATCCTTTGCCGCCACGCCGGCAAGACCTTGACGCTGCCGATCACGCGCGCCAAGTTCGAGCAGCTCACCGCCGATCTGTTGCAGCGCACCGCCGACACGGTTCAACTGGTGCTCGAGCAAGCAAAGCTGACGCCCAAGGACCTCGACGCAGTGGTCCTGGTGGGCGGCTCTACGCTGATGCCTCAGGTCCGCCAAATGATGCGGAACTTGATGGGCCGTGAGCCCTACGTGGGCATTTCCCCCTACGTGTCGGTGGCGTTGGGAGCGGCCATTCACGCCGCGATCCTCGAGGCCCAGCACCGACCGGAAAGCGGCATGGCCGAAACCGTGCGGAGGATGCTCGGCGCGGTCCGGCAGGAAAACGTCAATTCCCACGGCCTGGGGATCGTGGTCAAGGAACCGGGCACGGGAAGAAAAATCAACCACGTCATGATCCCCAAGAATACCCGGCTGCCCGTCTCCATCAGTCAGGTCTTCCAGACGGTCCAGGAAAACCAACGCCGCGTGAACGTGCAGGTCATGGAGGGCGACGCGCCCGATCCCGAGGCCTGCTCGCTCTTGGGCAATTGCCGAATCTTCGACCTGCCTGAAAACTTGCCGAAAGGCTCGCCGGTGGAAGTGACTTACGCTTTCGACACTGCCGGCCGCATTAGCGTCACGGCCCGCGACAAGACCGGCGGCCGCGAAGCCTCGATCGAAATTCAGCGACGCGGAACGCTTACCGAAGAGCAAGTCGACGCCTTCAGCAAACTGGCTGCGGAGTACAAAGTCGAGTAGAACCTCCAGGGCGTCCGACGCACGAGGCGAAGGGAAGCGCGTTGGGGCGTCGATCCTTGGCGCGATCGCAGCCCTGGTCTGTGGCGGGTGAGGTCCTATGGCCAAGCAGATCGATGTCTATCGGGAATGGCTCGGAATCACCGAGACGAATCGGCCTCTTAACTACTATCAACTTCTGAAGCTCAAGCAGTTTGAGGATGATCCGGAGAAGATCCGCGCCAGTTACCGCAAGCTCAACGCCCACGTCCGTAAGTATCAGACTGGCGAGTACGGGCCCCAGTCCCAGCAATTGCTCAACGAGCTGGCCAAGGCCATGCTTTGCCTGACCGACGCCCAGCGGAAGAGCGACTACGACGCCTCGCTGGGTCGGGTCCGCGTGGAGGAGGGTAAGCGGCCCACCTTCGAGCAAATCCTGCTTTCCCGTAAGATGCTCACGCCGGAACAACTGAATCGCGTTCGGGCCTTCGCCGACGCCGTGGGCTTGCCCATCCGCGACGCCTTGCTCCAGCAAAAGTCCGTGGCCCCAGAGGCCGTCATGCAGGCTTACGCGGAATCGGTGGGCCTTCCCTACGTGGATTTGGCGGAGACGGGCATCGACGAAACGCTCGTGCTTCAAATCCCCCCGGCCGTGGCCCGAAATTTCTCCTGCGTGCCGGTCATGGTAGACGATGGGCAGTTGCTCATCGCCTCGCCGAATCCTTTGAATCCCGACATGGAGGAGCATCTGCGGCACCGGGTGGGGATGCCAGTGCGGAGCGTGTTTTGCACACCGGCGGGAGTGAACGCGGCCATCGACAAGTATTATTCCCGCGAGGCCCTCCAGGCTGCCACCGCGGCGGCGAAGCAGGCGGCGTCTGCCAAGGCTTCCGCCTCGAAGCCCGAAAAGACATCTCAACCCACTACCAAGACCCAGTCTCAGGCGGCAGCCGCATCCGAGGATGCTCCCGCTGCCGCTTCAGCCAGTCCCGAGGGGTTCAAACGCACGTTGATGATCGCGTGGATCGTCTTCATGGCCCTGCTGATTCTGTTCCTCGCGTACAAGATGTTCACTGCGTGACGCGTTTATGCAGGACATCCTTTTCGAGTATGAACTGAACCCAACGACGTGGGCGTATCTTTCCGCGCTGCTGGCCATCGGCATCTATTTCAAATTCAATCGCGTGTTCAGCTTGCGAAATTTGGACCTGCTGGGTTTGGTGTTCTTTTCGCCGGGGCTGTTGGTCGTATTTCACGGCATGGTCACCGGTTCGGACAACCTCGTGAAGCTCGGCTACACCTGGCTGTTCGGCATGGGGGCGTTTTTCGTGATCCGCCTATTTTTGGATCCGCTCTTAGTGCGGCGGCCCAAGCTCGATCCGAACTTGACGGCGGGCGGACTGACGTTTACCGGAGTGGCCATTTTGGTTTTTTTGGCCGCCAACGTAGTTTCAAACACGCCTCCGAAGCGACTGGAACACCTCTTGGCGCGAGACCAGGCTTGGGGCTTGAATAGCCCGGGCTACCGCCCCTTCCATTACCTGGCCGCCTTCGTCAATTTGCGGCCCGGCGACGACGCCCCGCCCCAGCCCAAGGCCGATTGGCCCTTCCCGCCCGTCCACGTGCAAGTGCCCATCGCGCGCGGCGTCATCATGCTGGCCCAATTCGCCGTCGTTCTCGGCATGATCCTGATCGGCTACTACCATTTCGAGAGCCTCCACACCGGCATGGCGGCCGCGGTGTTGTATTTGCTGTTGCCTTACGTGGGTCAGATGGGCGGGAGGATCGACCACGTGGTGCCTGCCGCGCTTTTGGTCTGGGCCATGGTCGCTTATCGCAGGCCGATGGTTTTGGGGTTCCTGCTCGGCCTGGCCGGCGGCCTCGTTTTTTATCCCTTATGTCTCTTGCCGCTAGGATGCAGCTTCTATTGGCAACGCGGACTCCGCCGCTACCTCGCCGGCACGCTGCTAGCCATCGTGCTCCTAATCGTTTTGCTTACAGTCTTCGCAAACAGCCGCGAGGCGCTTCTCGCCCAGCTTGGGCAAATGTTCGGGTCCACGCTATTTCCGCGGGAGAACATCGTCGGTTTTTGGCAAACACATCGCCCTGCTTACCGTATTCCGGTGCTGGCCGTGTTTCTCGTCCTTTGTGGAAGCCTCGCGCTTTGGCCCGCCCAGAAGAACTTCGGAACCCTCCTGAGCTGTTCGGCCACCGTGATGCTGGCCAGTCAGTTTTGCCACACCTTCGAAGGCGGACTGTACATGGCCTGGTACCTGCCGCTATTAGTGCTGACGAGCTTTCGGCCGAACCTCGAAGACCGCGTGGCACTAAACACGGTGATCGAACGTCGCGCGGCTTGGCTCTACCGCCTCGAACAACGCCTTGGCCGGTAGACGATCAAGGAAAGCCGCTCCCTTTCAGCACCCCTCGGCCATAGTCCCTGTGCTTTGCCACGCGGACGAGGCGAGGCCACACGATCGTTGCTTAATCCAGTTCCGGCGGGACGTTGCCGTAGCTCCACGGGGCCTTGAACGCGGGCGCCTTCGGCCGCACGGGAATCTCGCCCGGGGTGAACTGGCTCGCCAGTCGCAAGCAGGCGTCGGCGATCTGTTGCCCGGCCGAGGGCACGAGGTTGCTGTACGAGGTAAGTCGGGTTTCGTAGCCGCCGCCGTGAGGTCCCAGGGCCTCCTCGGTCGGCACATAGCCCACGCAGTCGTTGGCAAGCTCGACCACGAAGGTAATCGGAAACCGACTCTTAGCTCTCATCTCCAGGCCGAATTGGCAAAAGTACTCCGCCGGATTGGCTAGCACCACGACCGGCCCGATCTGGATCGCTTGAACCTCGACCTCTTTGATCTTCTCTTTGGCCAGCAGGGAGTCCAAGAGCACGATCTCCTTGGCGAACGTCCACTCGGTGTGGCCGACCTTCTCGGGCGGTTGTTGGACCAATTCCCAACATTGTTTCACGCGTTCAGGCTTTGGGATGCGCCGCGGGATGCGGAGTGTTTCGGTCAAAGCATTCACGGGGGCAAGGCTACCGCGATCCATGCTCACCAGGACCTTGACGGCCTCCCCGCCCACACGGCCGCCAACAATCTCGCCCCAGCGTTCTTGGCCAGGGTGGACGAGAGGCGAAAGGTTGTCCACTTGGGTGACGTCGCCACTCGCCCCAGCCAGAAAGACCACGACCGCCTCTGGCCCCATCGCCCCGCGGATCGTGCGTTCGAGATGATACACCCAATTGGCCGAGATGCCGCTCGGGCCGGTGGTGCCGTGGCAGGCGTAGTTCACCACGCACCCGAGGAATTTCCCTTCTTTATTCCAAACCCCGATGACACCGACGTTGGGATCGATCGGGCCGGCGGGTTCGACGATCTCGGGATTGCCCTGGCCGGGATGCGTATACGTCAATCCATTCTTCATGCGAAAGCGGCGATTGAAGGCGGCCTTATCTTCGAAGCCGTTGCCCGCTCCGCACAACGCCTCCACCCGGCCTTCATAAGCCGCACACACCGCCTCGACAATCTGCTTTTCCACGAGTTGAAGGTACTTCGCGTCGGCGCAGGAGGATTGCTCATATGCCAGCTTCTGCACGGCCGGCGAGGCGTGGTCGTATTCCCCGGGCAAGATCATGCAGGTCGGGCCCGAGGTGTGCGAATGCGAAGCCCCGATCAAGACCGCGCTGGGGGGAATGCCGCAGCACTGGTGAATTGCATTACGGGCGATTTCGACGGAAGGGCGACGTATGGCCAAGGCGTCGATCCCGACCAGGGCCACGCAACGAGCGCCATCGTCGAATACCGCCGCCCGCACCTTGCAGGGATCATGAAACACCCGGTGATACGCCTTCCCATAACCCCCAGGCGCTTCCATCCCCAGCTCAGGCGTGATGTCCCGTTCCGCAAAACCGACTTTCATCAAAGGGCCGGTCGGTGCCTCGGCGACCACTTCGTTCCAAATGTCAACGGTCATGGCAACTCCCACCGCGAAACCTAGAATGCAAATCCATCGAGCCGTCATGATCAAGCTCCTCATCGTAATCCTTGCAACGGATTCCAGCGCGGTGCAGCCGCACGGCATTCCCGCCGCACGCCGCCAAGGTCCCACGACCGTCATGCTAAACGTGTAAACGCCCCCGTGCAACGGGCAGGTCGCCCACAGCGGCGGGAAGTTGCGCGGCCAAGCTGATGCGCAAAAAAAAGCCCCCGGAAAGGCCGCGTCCCAGGGGGGCAGAGGACACTTCACTTTTCCGGGAGCGATTGGACTGGCTCGCGGTTGCAATTGTGGCTTTGGTCGTGGGCAGTTTCTGCCCATCATGCGAGTTTCCGAAGGGCTGCGCGGGCCTCCTTGCCTGCGCAGCATCCCTTCCTGGTCCGCAGGCATGACCTTGCGGCCAAGCCCAGATGCAGACCGATCGTTCTCCAACCACAGTGGTTTGTTTTACCGCCGGCTACACCCCGGCAGCTTCCTGAGCACTCAAGAGGTTGGGAGAATAGGAGATTCCAAGGGCCGTGTCAACGTCAAAAAGGCGTTTTTCCCTCTTGGGCCCTCTTGAATATTTTGATCCTTTCAGGACAACTCAATATCCGATCGCGCCGCCCACGAAAACCGTCGCGGTGGGGAAATAGCTTGGCGGAATACTGCTGCGAAAGCGGATCTCGCGATCAAAGGCCACGCCCGCCTCCAACATCCCGTGAATTCCACCGGTCCGCTCAAATTCCAGTCCCCCGGCCACGCGGAGATCGTTGTAATCGACC
>CALFBP010000011.1 GCA_937951625.1 uncultured Thermoguttaceae bacterium | reverse complement strand
CGGGACTAGTCTTCGTCCTCCTCGTCATCCTCATCATCCCAGTCGTCGTCTTCGTCCTCCTCGTCGTCCCAGTCGTCGTCTTCGTCGTCCCAATCTTCATCTTCGTCCTCGTCGAGATCTTCGTCCTCCTCGTCGAGGTCTTCATCATCGTCAACTTCTTCCCAGTCACTATCCTCGAAATCCTCGTCCTCGTCCTCCAAATCCTCGTCGTCGTAGTCTTCGTCTTCCTCTTCGTCCTCGTCCTCGAAATCCTCGTCGTCGAGGTCTTCGTCGTCATAGTCGGGACCAGCGACCAGCCGGGAATCTCGGGCGTCCAGAGTCGCCAAGGCGGGCATAATACGATCGACTTCCCCAAGGGAATTGGCGAAATTGGTAGTCTTCACGGTCAAGTCACCTCCCGAATCATTTGATACACCAAGTTGGTTCAATGGTTCCTGTTCCGATAACTTCGAATCACTTTTCCCCGAGGCGCTTTCCGCGCTCGACAGGCTCCCGGGCACGGTCAGCCCCTCGAGCCGAGGCAAGTGATCCAGATCTCGTAAACCGAACACTTGAAGAAACTGTCGTGTGGTTCCATACAGCAGCGGACGCCCCAACTCCTCGGATCTGCCCACGATGCGAATCAATCCGCGTTCCATCAACTGGCGCAAAATCTCTCCACATTGGACGCCGCGGATGGCTTCCACGTCAGCGCGGAGCACGGGTTGACGGTAAGCCACCACGGCCAAGGTCTCCAAGGCGGGCGCTGACAAGCGTACCTCATAGGGCGCCGCCTGCAACCGTCGCACCCAGGGGGCGAACTTCGCTCGTGTCATGAGCTGAAATCCACCCGCCACTTCCACCACGCGGAATGCACAACCCTCCTCATCGTAAAGTCGGTTTAGCGTTCGGACCAGTGTACGCGCTTCCGTTCCGTCCGCCAAGCCGCCCAATAGTGCCAGTTTTCGGCTTCCGAGGGGTTCCCGGGCAAGGAAAAGAATCGCCTCGATGTGAGATAACTTTAACGATCTATACGATACCCCCTCGGAAAGACCGTCATCCGATGAAATGTACCCCCTTATTGTACTATTCCATTCCACACGAAATAGTATGCTGTCACTCGCGACACGTTCGCGCCACGGAAGTCGGTAGCGTCCGGCCACACTACGCAGGGTCTGCGCAAGCGATTTTGGTCGTGATGCTAACATGGGGATGTCATGAATCCCGGGCGTCCACCACGCCTTTGAAGTACGCGGCTTTTGCTTGAACTGGGTACAGCTTACGCCAAGTTCCGCGTGCGCGGCAACCCCAAGCGAATCCCGGGGGGTTTCCGTTCAGGCAGCTCCATGCGATCAGCGACTGAACCGCGGACTTACCGCTCTTTGCGCCACTGTTCGACCTCGGCAAGCACTTGGTTCATTGCCCGCATCGCATCCCGATCGATCGCTTCGAAATGGCGGATGTAGTTGGGATTGCCGCTGAGGGCCATCTTGCAGTGGAAGCGAAATCGCTGAGCGTCGTTGCCCCAAGTTTCCAACATGTAATGAACGGCCCCCAATTCACGCAAACGATCCAAAACGTACTGAAAATCGGCCGATGCGTCTGCCCCGAGCGCATCGGGGCGAATCACGGTAGCGGTCAACGGCGGGGCATTTGCTGGGGTCCGCCGTTCTCTATCATGCCAAGCCATGGAGACCAACGAAGGATAACCGCGCAAGCGAGACTCGCTTTTTGTCACGGCAGGTTCCAATGGCGGGCTTTGAAACAACTCTGAGTCCTCCGGGTTCATGCGGTGCCTGGGGCTCTGAGCGGTATGATCCGGGTGGTGGTCAACAAGCGGGCTTTTTTCTTCCCTTCGCTCAGCTACCGTTACGTCGCGCAGCGACCCCAACGTGCGTCTCGGTTCTTGCGACACACGCCCAGTTGCTGATTTTGCCGATGCCTCGGGTTGAGATACCAACATCCTCCTTGAGGGGGAGGCTGACGACTCGCGAGCAAGCACCGAGCGCTCACCAAAATGCACCAGAACCGTGCTCCAGAACATCTCCGGAACCGTCTTCGCCAATTCATGCCAAGCAGTCCCGTAAAGGGCGGCCAGCGGAAGACCGATCAAGCAGCACAGCATGGCCGCAGCTCGCCATCGCGCGCCGGCAGGACCCGGAGATGCCAAGGCAGTCTGATCAGTCAAAAGCGCCTCCTTTCGCTCGTGACCAGAGGGGATCGGAAATTCCCGAAAGAGGTACCTCTAATCCTCGTTGAGGAAAGGCCGGATCATACATGGGAAACGCTCCATTGAGCAATGGCAATCGAGGCGGGTAGAAACCAAAAGGCTGGTCACTATATTGCTCATAAGTATGGTTATCTACATGGTTGCAGGGTGGTTAGGTTTTGGGAAGTTTCTCAGGGCGCGACGCCTCGTTGCCGCGCGCAGGGTTGGTTTTCGTTAATGACTGAGATTCCAAGCCCCTGACCAAGAAGAGCAAATCTGTGATGTTTAACCAAAAGGGGGGTGCAATTAGGGGCGGTCAGTGGTTAAGTTAGCTATTCGCGAGTTTCGCCGAGATTCAGCCAACGCCGAGTCAACCGGCACCCCAATCTAGGGGGGAAGGGTTGATTCGTGTGGCCACTGTGTAACAGCTATGTGTATTTTGGCAATTCAGTATAAAGCGGCGAGGGACGCGCCGATCCTCGTGGCGCAGAATCGTGAGGAGGCGTACGATCGCCCCACCCAAGCCCCGCGAATCCAGCCCGGCCGCCCCCGCGTTATTTGCGGCATTGATAAAAAGGCAGGCGGGACGTGGTTGGGAGTGAACCAACACGGCCTTTTCGTGGCGGTGGCTAACCGGATCAAGTCCTCGGTGCCGCCGGAACCGCGATCCCGTGGCTTGCTCTGTCGGGAATTGCTCCAGTTGGAGACCGCTTCAAGGGCGGCGGAACACGCGGCCAAAGAACTTTCCTCGGGACGATATGCGGGGGCGAATTTCATCGTGGCCGACGCCCGCTCGGCGGCAGTGATCCTCGGCGGAGACACTGTCGAGGTCGTGCCCCTGACGCCCGGCCTCCACATCCTCTCCAACAGCGGCCTGGACAATCCGAACGACGAGCGGCAGGAATTCGTCCGCCGCCTGCTGACGTTACAGCGGCTTGATTCAGCCGTGGCGTTCTTAGCGGTGGCCAGTCGCACGTTTTCGCGCAAGCCGGACGCGAATGGAAGACGCGGCGCAACGATTTCGGGACCAGACTACGGCACCGTCTCCTCGACGCTCCTCGCCTTGCCCAAAAAGACCCACAACGCGGTCTATCACTACGCGGCCGGTTCGCCGTCGGATCACCCCTATGACGATCTTTCGGCCCTATTGAGACAGGTGCTTTCGACGGACAAATAGCGTGTGTCGAGAGTTGTGGAGATCTGAGCGGGTCGAGAGACCGAACTGAGCGACGAAACGCGTTGCCCCTCAATCCATGCCAGGGGTCCAAAGTTTCGGTTTGTTCTCTGAGGCAGACTCGCCGCCGGGTGTCCAAATCTTGCCTGGCGCTGCGTCTGCCTCATGAGGAACGGCCAACGCCGGTTCGGCCCGCGCGGACGCTTCCGTTCGGTTCGCGAGCTTTCCCTCCGGCGTGATGACGCCCAGGCTGACGAGCACGTTGCGCACTGCGGCCGCAACTCCCGGCTCGCGAATATGTTCCGTCATCAAATGTTGGACTAGACGTACGATCTCCTCGGTGTCGCCGTGATGGAGTCGCGCGAACAGTTCCATCAAATCCCAGCGGGCCGACGACTCGCCTAACGATTCCATCAGCTTGCGTCCCTCATCGATGTAAGCGAGGCGGCGGTCAACGTCTTCTTCCACCTGCGCTAGGATGGAGAACGTGTCGGCCCGCGTCCGGCTGTCTGTAAACTCCGGATGCCTCAGCATGGCTTGTCCAAATTTGCGAATCGCCGGCCGATGGTAAAACGTTACCGCTCGTTCAAAAGCCCACTGGAGCTTTTCCAGCGGCAATTTTTCCTCTTGAACCCGCGAGAGCCGAGAGACGGGCAAGGTCGTAGGATCAACTTGTTCGGGGTCAATGGGGTCCACGGTAGGCAGTCCCAATTGAGCCCGGAGACGATTGCCGTCGAAGTCGTCGCCATCGGATTGGAGCCAGAACTCGATAAGCAAAATGGCCGCCAAAAGCGGCACCCGGTACTTCGGTTCCTTGGCCGCCTCCTGCGG
Organism: uncultured Thermoguttaceae bacterium; assembly: GCA_937951625.1. Lineage (GTDB taxonomy): Bacteria > Planctomycetota > Planctomycetia > Pirellulales > Thermoguttaceae > CALFBP01. The sequence continues at coordinate 151,053 of CALFBP010000011.1, read as the reverse complement.
CGTTTTGCCATCCAATATTCCCAAGGGATGATGCGGCCATTTCTGAAGCAAGGCTTGTTCGTGGTACCTCCGCTTCGCGGCACGCAAACGGTCGCTTGGCAAATCGGCCGCAAACCAAGGAGTTTTGGCGATCAGTTCGCGGGTCCGCGAACTACGGTCGATGACGCGACGCTCGGCCAGTGGCCCCAACAGTCCGAACAGCAATTGGTGTAAGAGACGCTCGATGAACGGCTCTTCGATCGCGAGGACCGGGAACAACTGTAATCTCGCCTCGCGATCGGTTTCTTTTCCAAAGTACGCGACTTGGCAGAGCGGGAGCGGCAAATCCGCGGACTCGATAGGCGAATCGTCCGAGGGCGGATTGGCGTCCAACAGCATGTACACCGCTCGAGGCGGCGGGGCGTCTCCGTCGGCAAAGGTTGTGGGATCCAGCGCGAGGGGGTGGAACTGCCGACACGAGGCAACGACGGTCTGAAACTGTTCCACGTCGACGATGGGATAGGTGAGGCTCGACCTCTCCACTTGATCGCCGAGAGCATCATCACTGAGGAACATGGCGTTGGCTGCGGCCTCGACGGCGTCCTCCAAGGGGACGTCCAAGCGGGAGTATTTTTGAAGCGCTTTGATGCACCCCTCCCGATCCGCAAGCCATCCCCGAATCGCGGCGACATTCCGCCACACGAGGGGCTGTTTGTCAGCCTGGGCAGCCAGTGACAAGAAAAGACGCTCCGCCACCGACCAGCGACCTCTTACGGCTGCCTGGACGGCCTCGTCGAATTTCGCCTTCCAAGGCGCGTGTTCCGGGCATTGATGGGAGAAGGCCTCTACCTTGAACCATACGGGCAGTTTCTCCGATTGCAACATTTGGCCCAGTAGATCGGCGATGTGGTGGGCATCGGATTGAAGCATCAGCGCGTGCCGCAATACGGCCCGAGCCGCCAAAAACTCACCCTCGCGGAGCAGGCCCTGCCCCACGATGAGAAGCATCTCCCAAACTCGCACCGGTACGATCGCGTCGACCGCTTCCATGGTCCGCTGAAGCCAAGGGATCGCGGCCCGGCCGCCTTGCTCGATCGCCGTGACAATCGCCGTTTCGGCCAACGCTAGGGGATTGGAGGGGTGTTTCTCGACAAACCGCGCTGCGGCCGCTTGGGCCTCTTCGAAGCGATCCATCAAATACAGCAGGGTGGAACGCTGGGCCATCAGACAGGCGCGGCCTGGATTCTTTTCTTCGAGCCGGTCCAGGTGGTTCAAAGCTGCCTGCAATTGCCCGCCTTGGATCATCCCTTCAAGCTTTTGATGATCTTTGAGCAGGTCGGGGCAGCAGAATTTAATCTTTTTGCCGGTTCCCCCGGGACAATACGAGTAAGCGTCCAGCGGCATCGTCGTTCCAAGCCTAGGGTTGAGAAAAGGAAAAACCCGACCCCCTTGGGTCGGGCCGAAGCTAATCCTATCACATTCCCGGGAATGTGAGGAGGGGCAAGATTGGGACTTTCACAGCGCTTTGCTTACCCCGGGGATGGCACAGGGATAAATCCCATCAGGGCCAGGCAGCGACTTCGGCGTGGCATCCCAAGCGAGTCGTTCGGGCGCGAGGTCCAGGTCCGACCGGATAGCCTCGTCCCACGTGACGATCCTCCCCGAGTAAGTGGCCATTCGACCCAAAATGGCCGTCATCGTGCTGGGAATCGCCCAATCCAATTCGTTGTAGCGTTGGCCGGCCAGTAAGGCGGCGAAAAAGTCGTCCATTTCGACTTGGTGGCCGTCGGGACCGCGTTCCCAACGTTGTGGTGGTTGTCCGTCGACATGGAGGACGCTGTGGCCGTGCCCATAAATCTCGGCCCAGCCCTTCTCGCCGTGGGCGCATTCCAGGAAGGCGTCCCAGCAGCCGGGGATATGGCGGCAAAAGCTGAAGCATTTCGTGCCGTCGGCGTATTCGAACTCGACGCAGTGGTGGTCGAAAATTTCGCCGTACTCCTTACCCACGCGGACCTGCCGCCCGCCCATCCCGTTGGCCCGCACCGGGTGCTGATCCTTCATGAACCAATTGGCCACGTCGATGTCGTGGACGTGCTGCTCGACGATGTGGTCGCCGCAAAGCCAGTTGAAGTAATACCAGTTGCGCACCTGATGTTGCATTTCGGTTTGGCCGGGCTTGCGGGGCATGACCCAGACGCCGCTGGAATTGAAATAGATTCGCATGAAGTGAATCTTGCCGATAGCCCCGTCATGAACCCGCTTCATGATCTCCTTGTGCTTCACCTCATGGCGGAGGTGATGGCCCACGGCCACCCGAAGCCCTTTCTTCTTGGCCTCTTCGTTGGCGGCCATGATGCGTCGGACACCGGGTGCGTCGGTGGCCAGCGGTTTCTCGGCGAAAATGTGCTTGCCGGCTCGGACGGCCGCTTCCAACTGCCGCGGACGAAAGCCGGGCGGGGTACACAAAAGCACGACGTCGCAGTCGGACTGGATCGCCTTTTCATAGCCATCAAGCCCCGTGAACTTGCGATCCGAGGGCACGTCCACCTTGCCCGGACATTGCGACTGGATGCCGCGGAGACTGTTTTCCAAGCGGTCGGGAAAGGCGTCGGCCATGGCCACGAGCTTGACATTGGCCTTGGTGTTCAAGGCGTTGATCGCGGCGCCCGTGCCGCGGCCTCCGCATCCGATCAGGGCGATTTTCACGAGATCGCTCCCCGCGGCATGCGCGCCCCGGGCGATACTCAGTCCCGCGGCCAGGGCCGCGCCGTTGTTGCCAACCGATTTGCTCATCGCTGGGCTCCTTGGGGGTCGTGTGAGGCATACTCGGCGTTGCCGGGAGACATTGCCGTTTCCCAGGCTCATCCCCGCAACAGCAGGCCGCCCGCGATTGTACCATGGGTCGAAGCCCTCGCAACCGGCTCGCTTTCGTCTCGGCCAGCAAGGCGGGGCGATCCCTGCGCCGCAACGCGCCGCCCGAAGCGGCCTCTAGTTGTACCGCCGCAAGGAAAACACTAATCTGGAAAGTCGGTTCTCCACGATCGATTGCTTAACTCACCTTCACAAAGGATATTGTGCCATGAAAAGCCTAATGGGGAGAGGATCGGCGGCTCGGATGGCCATCGCAGTGTTGATGGCAGGGGGGCTGTTCCAGTTCGCAACGCCCGATCTTTCGCCCGCGGCCGACGCCCAAAAAATCGCTGAAGCCCAAAGGGATGCCAGGCCATCGGAGGCGGGGATTCGCTTGGCGACCTTCGACGTGGACGCCACGCCGCCCGTCGGGTCCCAAATGGCTTACGACCCCGTGAAGCGGCTGGGCGAACTGACGCTTCGCTGCCGGGGCATCGCGCTATTGGGCGCGGGGCAGCCGATCGTGCTTTGCGCTGTGGATTGGATCGGAATTTCCAACGAGGGGCAGGACGCTTTTCGGGCCGCGCTGGCCGAGGCCGCCGGAACTGTGCCCGACCGCGTGGCGGTTCACACCGTCCACCAGCACGACGCGCCCGCCTGCGATTTCATGGCCGAGCGTCTCCTCCGCGAACTCGGTCGCAAGGATCTCGGGCGTTTCGAGGGGACGTTTCATCGGGAGGTGATCCGCCGCGCGGCCGACGCGCTGCGGCAAGGCATCCGCGATGCCCAGAAGGTGACCCACTACGGCTGGTCCGCGGCCGAGGTGCATCAGGTAGCGTCCAACCGGCGGATCAAGGGTCCGGACGGCAAGGTGCGTGCCACGCGCTTTACGGCTACCAAGGACCCGGCACTTCGCGCCGAACCCGAGGGGCTCATCGATCCTGAGGTCTCCTTGTTGGCCTTCTGGAACGAAAACGTCCCCGTGGCCGTGCTGACCTACTACGCCTGCCATCCGCAAAGCTATTACCGCACCGGCGTACCCAGCCCGGACTTTCCCGGCATCGCCCGTTTCTTCCGCGGCCAATCGGTTCCCGAGGCTTTGCACGTGCATTTCACAGGCGCCGGCGGCAACATCGGGGCGGGCAAGTACAACGACGGCAGTCCGCCCAACCGCATCGTGCTCGCGGAGCGCCTTGCCGATGGGATGAAGCGGGCGTTCGACACGATGAAAAAAGCCCCGCTCACGCCTGCGGACGTGGGTTGGCAGGTCGTGCCCGTCGCCCTGCCTCTGGCCAAGCACTTGAAAGAGGAAGAATTGACTCAGGCACTTCAGAAAGAGCCGCTCCGCGGGAGTTACGATCTTGCCGATCAATTGGCTTGGGTCCGCCGCTGCAAGGCGGGACATCGGCTTCCGATTTCGTGCCTTCGCGTCGGGACGGTCCGGGTGCTGCACATGCCCGGCGAGTTGCTCGTGGAATATCAGCTCGCGGCCAAGGCCATGCGTAAGGACTTGCAGGTGATGATGGCCGCCTATGGCGATTGCGGGCCCGGCTACATCGCCTTGGCCTCGGCGTATGAAGAAGGGGGCTACGAGACCAGCCCTCGCGCGAGCAACGTAGCGCCCGAAGTCGAGCCGGTGCTGATGGACGCCATGAGGCAACTGCTCGAGGCCAAACCATGAATCCCCAGGGCGCAGGCGGTCTCACGCCGCACGCGGCGGCGCGATCTTCTTGCCCTTGAGGTGGTAGACGTAGGCGAGGACCTCGGCCACCGCGGCGTATTTGTCTTGAGGGATGGGGTGGTTGAGTTCCACCTCGCGGTACAAGGCTTGGGCCAATGGCTTGCGTTCGAGGACGGGTATCCCGTGCTCCAGCGCAATACGCCGTATCTGCTGGGCCAGAAGGCCAGCCCCCTTGGCGACCACGATCGGGGCGGCCATCTTCTCGGGATCGTATTGGATGGCGACGGCCAGTTCCGTGGGGTTGGTGACCACCACATCGGCCTTGGGCACGGCCTGGGAAATGCGATTGGCCACCAACTGCCTCTGGACCGCCCGGCGGCGTGCGGCAATCTGCGGGTCGCCTTCCAGATTGCGCATTTCCTCGCGGACTTCTTGGGGCGTCATGCGCAGGTCCTGCTCATGACGCCAGTACTGATAGCCATAGTCGATCACCGCCAGCACGAGCAAAGCGATCCCGATCTTCAGGCCGGTCCAGAAAAGAAGCTGCCACACCACCGAGGCAATTTCGCTGAGCGGAAGGCAGCCCAAGGCCAGAATGCGGGGCAGGTCTTGATACCAACAGGCGAACGCGACCGCGGCAATCAGCACCAATTTCAAGAGGGCGAAGCCCAAACGCACGACGCTGTCGAGCGAGAACATTCGCCGGGCGCCTGCCAGAGGGTCGATGCGCGAGAGGTCGAATCCGACCTTCGACGGCAAGAAGAAAAAGCCGATTTGGACCAGATGGACCGCCACCGCGCCCACGAGAATCCATCCGAGGATCGGGAGGACATGCCGGGCAAGCTCGGTAAGCAAGTTGGTACAATGGCCCACGGCCAGCGAGGCGTCGGCCTTCAGCCACGGCTCGCCGCCCAACTGGCGGCGGGCGTAAGCCGCCAGAAAATCCAACAACGAGGCCCCGCTAAACCATAGTGCCCCAAGGGCCACCAGCAAGAGCAAAGCCGAAGCCAAATCATGGCTCCGCGCGACGCTTCCCTCCTCGCGGGCCTTCTGGCGGCGATGTGGGGTGGGTTCCTGCGATTTATCGCCGCTGTAGTCAGGCATGGAGTCGGTGAATCGAACTTAGCGGACGTGTCTGACGATTGCTGTCGGACCGTGGAGACGGTTGGCGCGATGTCGTCGGCCCGCCCGGCCACACGGCGACGCGGTACCGCATCCTTACCCGCCGCGCAATGTCTCCACAACTAGGCCAATGGCCGGTTCGATCCGATCCGCGAACACCCAAACCGCCGCGCCGAGCGAGACGCCAAGGATGCCCAAGGCGAGGAACACGTTCAAACCGAAACCGAGGACAAAAAGATTCAATTGCGGCAGGGCCCGCGTGATCAGCCCGAGAATCAGGTTCGCCAACAACAGCGAGGCGACAACCGGCGCGGCGGCGCGAATCCCCAAAGCAAAGCTTTGGCTGACCAGGGTCACAAGCGTGTCGGCCAAATGGCTCGGCGCCGCGACGCTGCCCGGCGGCATGGTCTGAAACGTATCCAGCAGGCCGGCCATGGCCATGCGGTGCCCCCCGACCACGACATAAATGGCCACCGTCGTCAAAAAAATCAGACGCGAGAGGATCGACGAGTTATCGCCTTGGACTGGATCAAAGATTTCAGCGATCAACATCCCGCTCACCTGATCGATCAAGCGCCCCGCCAGTTCGATGCCCGACAACAGCACCGTGATCCCTAGGCCCAGGGCCAAGCCGACGACGAGTTCGCTCCCGACCAGGACGACGTATTCCGCGAGGTTGGTTGGCAGGGGAGGCGATGTGCCCCATTGCGTAGGAACGACCAAGACCGACAGCGCGAAGGCGAACAAGGCCCGGACTTGAAGGGGGATGTCGGGCGTGCCGTAGATCGGCGCGGTCATCAACAGCCCGCTTATCCGCGTCAGGATCAGCGTGAACAAAATGAACTTGCTGGTGTCGATGTGCGGAAGCCAATCCACTAGAACCGTCCCGGAATCCCGGAGATCAAGTTTTCGGAGTATTCGACCATGCGGGCCAAAAGCCAGGGAAGCAGCAAGCCCATGACCAACACCATGGCCACGATCTTCGGCACGAAGGCCACCGTCTGCTCTTGCACCTGGGTCAGCGCCTGGAGCAAGCCGACCGCCAAGCCCACGATCATGCCGGTCAGCAAGACCGGGGCGGCCAGCAAAAGCCCGATCCAAATCGCTTCGCGTCCCAAATCGACAATCAGACTTGCGTCCATAAGGCACGGCGCCATGCGGGAGGCCAAAAACGGAATGCAACGTCTGGTCGGAAAGCGAGCGGCGGTCGACGACTCCTAAACGGCAACCGCTTTTCGCGTCTTTCCACGCTTGCCCAAGCAACGTCGCTCATGCAAACGCCTGGAAACTCTCCATCAACATGCCCACGACCAGGTGCCAACCGTCGAGTAAAACGAACAAAATCAATTTGAAAGGAAGCGAGATCATGGCCGGTGGGACCATGAGCATGCCCATCGAAACCATCACTGCGGCCACAATCACGTCGATCACCAGAAAGGGGAGAAAGATTTGGAACCCAATAAGAAAAGCCGTTTTCAGCTCGCTCAGCATGAATGCCGGCAGGAGGGCGGCCAGAGGGACTTCGTCGTAGTCCGTTGGGGTCTTGGCGTCGGGCAAATAGCGGAGGAACAGCCAGACGTCGTCGCGATTGCCCGCATGTTCGATCTGCAAGCTCATGAACCTGCGGACCGGCGCGGCTCCAGCCGTCCAAGCCTCCTCCAGAGTGATCCGCTCGGCGCGATAGGGCACGATCGCGTCGTCATAGACTTTTTTCCAGACTGGCGTCATGACAAGCAGGGTGAGGAAAAGGGCGAGCGAGGTGATGACTTGACTCGGCGGCAATTGCTGCGTGCCGACCGCCTGGCGCAGCAACCCTAGCACCACCACGATCCGCACGAAGCAGGTGGTCATCAACAGGATGGCTGGGGCCAGGCTGAGCACGGTCAGCACGAGCATGACCTGAAGCGCGGAGCTCAGGCCGGCGGGACTCGTCCACGCCTCTGGCCCTCCTGCCAAGCCGTCGGGCACGCGAATCGACAACGGTTGGTTGGAGGGATTTTGAGCCAAAGCGTGAGGCTCGGCCAGACTCCAAGCCGCGATCGCCGCCACAACCATGAGGACCCCGGCTGGGAGGCCGCCTGGTATCCAGCAGGCGGTCCTACGTTTTCCTCGATTCCTAAACTGGTCCGTGGCGGCCGAGTGGCTTTGCGGGGCGCGATGGGGCTGCTCGAACAGGGCCGCCGAAAACCCATCCGCTCCAGCCCGGTTCTGCGGCTCGGCAGGATACCTTCGGGGCGGAAAATCTTGGAGCGGCTTTGGCATCGCGCTACTCCTCGCGGGCCGCGAAGCGGTCCAGGGCTTGACGGAACATCAAGGCGGCGCTATTGGTTTGACCTTGGCGGCAAAGCGCCACCAGGCGTTGAACCTCATCCGGCTCCGTGACTTCGCTCAGGGGCTCGATGCCCGCGGCGGAAACGGACACCAACACCAGTTTGTTGCCTAGCCGAACAAGGTGAACTTGTTGCCGTCCAGCCAAGGGAGCGCGGCCGAGCACTTCCAAGGCCTCATGCGGGAGGAGGCCCGGCGAGCCCGACGCGCCACGGCGCATCGCCCATGCCAACAAGAAAAACATTCCCAGGACCGCGCCTAAGCTCCCTATTACGGAAATCAGCGTGCGAGGTCCGTTTACCGAAGGAGCGGGCGCCGTTGGCCCAGTCTGGGGAGAATGGCTAGGAGGCCTCAGGGGGATCGGGTCGCTGCGACGTGCCGGGGCCGACGACTGCTGGATACCGCGTTCCGTTGGCCCTGGCGGCTCTGGGCTGGAGGTTACCGCCCCCCACCTGGCCGACTGATGATCCCTGGCGTTGACAGAGGCACTCCTTCCGGCGGTCTCCCACGATTCGAGGGCGCCGAGGTCTCGTGTCGAGTTCCGCTCTTGTGCCTGCCCGATCAAACAGGAAAAGAAAAACAAGATCGGCAGGCATCGAGCAGTTTTCCTCACAGGCATCCTTGCCTCGCTACCACGAAAAGGATTCAGGCGGCCGTTCGGCGGTGGCCCCTTTCGATTTCCATATTGGTCGGAGATCGCGTGGAGAACCGCTTGGGCGATCGCTAGAACCAATGGCCCTCCTATGATGAACTCACCCCCGCGACCAACTCCGCTACTCGAACGCAAAAGTTGTCGTTGAGCACAAGCACTTCGCCCCGCGCGACAAGCCGGCCGTTGACATACACGTCCACGGGGTCGCCGGCGAGCTTATCCAAGGTGACGACCGCGCCGCGACGGAGCTTCAGGACGTCTTCCAGGTACATGCGCGTGCGGCCTAGCTCGATGCTGACGTCCAACTCGACGTCGCGGATCAAATCCAAGGTGGCACTCTCGGCGTTGGCCGGCACGACCGAGAGTTCCTCCCAGTGGAACGGCGCCATGCCCGGCGGAGTCTCCTGGGCCGGTCCTTCTTCGATCGAAGCAAGCGCCTTTTCCGCTTGCTGAAGCAGGACCTCCATGTCGCTTTGCGCGATCCCCGCCGTGGTCGTGTTTGTTGCGGTGCGCGATTCCTCCCCTGGCTGCGAGGGTGGCTCGCGCTGAAGCGGCGACGATCCCGAAGTCGTCGCCGCAGGTCGATCCGGGCCAACGGGTTGGGTGGCGCCAGCGGGGGAAGCCGACAGGGTTGACCCCGCTGCCCCCGCCATGGAGCTGCTCAAGAGTCGCTCAATTTCGTCCTGACTGATTAAATCGGGCATGTCCGCCATCGGAATCCATTCCTCTGGTGACAGTCGGCCAGGCAGGGGCCTGAGGTTATTGCTCCAAATATGCGAAGTCGCTCACAATGACCTCTCGCAGCAAGGGCTTTCCAAGAATGGCGTTAGTTTTCTCTAAAATCTGTCTTTTGATCAACCCCAATCCTGCATCGCTCAGGTCACGGGGATGCGCGCTGCGGATTATCGTCAGAATTTGATCGCGTATCCGGTGCTGGGAAGCTTTCACCAATCGATCAAACTCCTCCTTATCTCCCGCTTTGATCACCCCATAGAGGTGGAACTCTACCCTCATGGTGGAATTTGATGCCACCGATTGGGTTGTTACATAAAACTGTTCAAGGTCCACTTCGATTTGGTCCAGCGGATCAACAATAATTTTTGCTGCCGACTCTCCCGGTTGCGAATGGCCGGATTTAGCATGGGAATTTTTGCCGGTCGCGCCGTGCTTATTTTTCTCCACGGTCCCATGCTTTTTCTCAGCGGACTCGTGGTTTTCCTTCGTGCCTGCTTCGTGGCCGTGTTTGGTTTCCGTATTGGCCACGTCCTCGGCGGCTTGGGCGCCATGGGGATCGGTCTGAGTTGTTTGAGAGGAAGTGCTGGAAGACAACCACAAAGAAGCGATTAAAACTTCAGCACCGATCACAGCAATGACAAAAAGCAAGGCCGTAAGGCGTGCCAACATAGACGAGGATCGTGGAGGCGCGGAGCCAGAGGTTTCCAAAGCAGCGGGGGCAGTGGCAACGGGATTACTCATAGGCTCAGTTCAGGCCGAAACGAGCAGTTCCTCTTTCAACAGTATAGGCCGCAACCAAGCGGCGTGTCGCCGACCTTGTAACTAAATCCCAACCTTTTACTATTTCCATGGTTATGAAACTCTGAATGCCATCCTACGAAGGGCCATTCGAAACTCGCGCGGTACATCGGTCAACGGCGAAGCAAGGGGCCGCCACAGCCTTGCGGGTCGAGATGAGGACTCTTGCGCCTTTAGACTCGAAGCGGTCGTCCTGGTCGCATAACGCGGGGATTGGCGTGACGAGGATGGTAGTGTAATTATCGAATAGTCCGCGCGGGGGGGCGTGCATCAAACACTTCCAGACGACGGCCTATTCCAGGTGACCGTCGCGTGGAAACCCTGCGTCCTCTTGGACGGATCGTAGTGCCGCTTTGTTAGCCCGTGGCCTTGCGAGTTGTTAACTCATCTGGAAGCCAGGAAAGACATCCTTTTGAGCTGGCGACATTGCATTATCGGCGGAGCGACATGAGTTCATCGAACATCTGCTGCACCGTGGTAATGACGCGTGTGTTGCCGCGGTACATCGTCGATGCCAAAATCAACTGAATCAGGCTACCTCCCACGTCGGTATTCGAGAGTTCTACCGCTCCGGCAATGATGGTACCCAGACCTTGGTTACCTGGATTACCTTGGACAGGCAAACCGGAGTTGACTCCAACGGCATACAAGTTCAGGCCGCGTTGCTCCAAACCAGCAGGGTTCGCGAAACGCACAAGTCGTATCTGGGCCAGATCCCGATTGATGCCGTTGGAGAACACCCCTTTAATAACCCCGTCTTCCCCTACGATAAAGCTGGTCAAGGTACCTGAACTGGATCCATCTTGGCGGGTTACGGCCAAGCTATTTTTGTCCGCGGCCAGGCTAGTGATTCGGGAGAAATCGAGGCGGAACGTGAGCGGGTTGACGGTGGGGAAACCATCGCGATAGATGTTCACCTCGTCGTTCGTTGCGCTTTTGAAATTACCGGAAGTGTCGAACGCCACCGTGCCCGTGCCGACGGCAATGGTAGCTGTCGAACCATATCGATTATCGGGGCTGTCGGCGAGCCATCGATAAACGGTCTCCGTACCGTTGCGTTCTTCCAAGACCATGGTGACGCGCAAGGCCAAGTTTGCCCCGAGCGAATCGTAGACGATAGTGTCGGCGATGGCGCCCGAACCGACGGCCGCTTGCTTCTGAGACCATTTCATGTCCACGGTTTCGCGGTTCTGCTGACCGTTTTCGGTATAGAGCAGGGTCATGCCAGAGAGCGAAATACCAATGCGATTGTCCACGCCGTTATTGCCCGTAAGAATGATTCGCCCGTCCACATCCACCATGCCTCCTGCCGGGACGGGCGCGCCCCCATTATCGGTTTCGCTGGAGCCCACGGATTGGATACCCATGGATTGAATCATGAAGTCGATCAGATTTTGGACCGTGGAACTATTGGTGATGGTGAATTCTTTGACAGCCAACGTGCGTCCACCTTTTTGCCCCTGGAACCGAAGGGTTCCCTCGCGAAACAGCCGTCGATAACCATTGGTTTCCCGCCGCAAGACATCGACGAGCTTCGTACTGGGAAGGATTTTGGGTCCATCCATGTCCAGCAGCGGTCGGGTGGAAAGCACGGCGTCCGTCAGATTGTCGGTGAGCGTGACGTTATCGGTAGCGCTTGGGATTTCCGTGAGAAAGTGGAACACATTCTCATTGGTAGCTAGACAGCGGTAGATACGGCGGACCGCCCAGCCGTCGCCCGGTGTAGCCGTCGGCAGATTGCTTAACAACACGCGGCCGTCGAGGGTATTGACGGTAGCGGTAGGGCCCTCGAGGTAAACGCGGCTCTCGATTCCCGCCCCTGGCCCGCCAGCCGCCGTGGCGAAAGTCACGTAGTAGCGGTATTTACCGCTAATGGTGGTGTTATTCATCGCGGGGCGGGCGGCGGCCAGCGCATCGGACAAGTCGTCTCGATACTGGGTCGTACCCACTGGCAACTCAGCGATATAACGGTAAACATTGTCGCCTTGTCTCCGGCGATAAATTCGGATGTGGCTATAGGCGGTAGCGGGCGACGGATCGGTAGGCAAGTTCGAAAGCCGGATGGCGCCTTCCCCAGCAGCCACCGTGCCCGTCACGACGGCCGACATCATACCCTCGGAAAATGCAGGCGGATCGAAAGGGGGCGGGGGATCATACGATCGGTTAGCGTAGACCAACCGGTACTCGTAAGTTTCTCCAGGCGTCATCCCGCCGGCGCCGTCCGAATCCGCACGCGTGTTGGCTCCCGCTACGTTGGGAGGAATCGCTGTCGTAGCCAGACCGTTGCTTGTCGGCGCGGTGTAAATGCCGTTGCCTAGCACGGCCGAATGAATCCGCTCGGCCTTGGTGGCAATGTCGCCAGTGGGCGACATTTGCCCTTCGAGATAGACATTCCGCGTTGCCTGGGCCACGGCAGCGGAGCCGAGCGGGATGGTGATCGGTTTCAGGGTCACCGTGTCGATCTCGAAATTGGAGTCTACTCCATAGCCGAGCAATCGCTGACCGGTGATCGAAACCATCTGATTTTGGGAATTCAGTTTGAACACGCCGTTTCGCGTGTACAGCGTTTCCCCGGTGTTTCCCTGAAGCATGAAAAAGCCTTCGCCTTGAATCGCCAGATCCGTGGGATTGGAACTGATCTGGATCGTCCCTTGCGAAAAGTCGGGGGTGATCTCAGCCACCATAGTCCCCAAGCCCGTTTGGCGAGGATTGGTGCCCCCCGAGCTATCCGTGGGCGCCGAGCCAAGGCTCAAGGTTTGGAGAAATTGGGTCGCGAAATCGGCTTGCGATTGCTTGAAACCGACTGTGTTCGCGTTGGCCAGGTTGTTGCCCACTACGTCGATCGTGGTCTCCGCCGCCGTCAAACCGGTCAGCGCGGTGCTCAAGGATGATGCAAGGCCCATGGAATCCTCCTTGTCGCGGTTGGCATGCTGATGTTCGGGTCACGAAAAAAGGTTCATTCCCGAGGTAGGATCTCTGATACGTTTTTCAAATCGATCGTGCTTTCGCCGACGTGCAGCCGGGCCACTCCTCCGGCAATCGAAACCCGCTCCACCACGCCTGTGATTTCCCTGCCGTCCACCAGGCCCTTGACGGTTCTACCCAAGAGACTGCTCGCCGTGGCGACGTTCTGTCCAAGAAGAACGGACTCGAGGGTCGACATGAGCTTCATGTCGGCCTCGATCGCGCGGATTTGACTGATCTGTTGCATGATCTCGGAATTACTCATCGGGCTCAACGGATCTTGATTGGACAGTTCCGCCACGAGCAGTTTCGTGAAGGTCTCGAGATTCAATTTCTCAAAAGCGCTTTGACCGGGCGCTTGAGGACCGGTCTGCCCTAGCACGCGGTTGACAGTTGTCGATCCCATCAGAAAGCTCCTCGTCAGTTTATGCTCGGTTGGTTTGATGCCAGTGCTTGGCGACTCCGTCATGACGATGACGAGGCGCCGCATGAAGGCGGTTTCCTCAACGATCAAATCACCACGTCAAAGTTGGTTTGGGCCGGGGGCCTTCGGGCCACGTTGTCCAAGGGATTGACATTCTGTTGGGTTGAAGCGGGTTCTGGCTCGCGCCCCCCGCGGCCGGGCGGCGACCCTTGCCAGCGTCCGGGTTCGCCAAATCCCCGAGGCAGCTCCCCGTGGGGCTGGCCGTGCCATTCGACGTCAAACCGCTCCACGCGGATTTGATGGCTGGCCAGCCGTTCTTTCAGTTCCGGCAGATGGTCCACCAAGAGGTTCCTCGCGGCCTCAGTTTCGGTCTCCAAGCGGGCGACCATTTGGCCGTTGCGCACGGTAAGTTCGAGGCGGAGCGTGCCCAGCTCGGGAGGATGGAGCCGCAAACGGACGTGCCCGCCACGTTCTGCCGCGGACTCGAACGCCCGAGCCACACGCTGCACGAACCGCACGCGATCGCTCCCGTCTTCAGGAGTCCCCCGCTCCTCTCGGCGGCTCACGGCTTCGGCCTCCTTGGGGGAAGTGCCGCGGTTCAAGGCCGATTCCACGGTCTTGGCCTCCGTGGGCCGATCGTCCGTTGCCTCGCCACCGCGGAGTTGCGGTTCGCGTTGAGCCGTTTGGACGCCGAGTTGGACAGTTTCCGACTCTGCCTGGGCGGCTGCCACGTTTGGCAAGTCGCTTCCCTCTTCGGTTTGAGGTTGCTGGAGTCGGCCCGACGCTCCGGTGGAGAATGCCTTCGCGGTCCGCCGGTCCCCTGGCCGCAAGGCGGCGTTTTCCGCCGGCCGATCGCCCGTATTGATTGTCGCCTGGCTCGGACTGGCGGCGCTGGAGGTCTTGCCAACCAGTTCGATTGGCGGAAGCTCCGCTCCCGCCGGAGTTTGACCCTGTCCGGGAACTTCGGTCCCCGAAAACACAGTCGATGTCGGGCCGTGGGAGGCGACCTGATGCGATTTTCCTCGCAAACTTGCGTCGGAAGGCCAGGTCTGGTCGTCGTGATCTTCCAATGTCAAGTCAGTGCTTTCGACGTTTTGCGCCGCCTTGGACAGCGCAGTCGTGGCCCCAGCGGGCTGATCACCGACGAAACTTTCGGGAGTCGCTTCCAGGTTCCCTAGTGCGTGCGGTTGTTGCGTTGTGGCGGCTGGTGTCTTTTTGATGGCGGCCGGAGGCGTCGTGCTCGGCGCCCTGGCGACCCCAACGGCGTCGACCCCTGCTTCGACGGCAAGGGGCGGCGCGGACGTTTCCTCTCGCTCGCCCGCGACCACCGTCACCGAAGTGACTGTTGGCTCAGTGGCCGCGGCGGGGGCGTCCGCATCCTGTTCGTCCTCGCGGTGGGATTCATCGGGCCGCTGAGGCACGGTGGGAGCGGCCTCAGCGTCGGGATTCGAGTGGGGGCGGGGCGAGGGCGCGTCGCGATTTTCGGAATTTTTCGGCGGGCCGTCGCTGGTGGACGAGGATTGCGTAGCGGAATTTTTTGGCGGCGGAGCCGGAGAGGGAGCGTTGCCTGATTTCGCTGACAGCGATCCGGACGCCGCTGAAGCGGCTTGGCGGGCCTGTTCGAGATGTTTCTCGAAGGAAGTCGCCGACAAAAAACTATTCCCTGCCAGTGGCGACCGCGGAGGGATCGGTTCGAGCGTCCGCCCGACGGCCTTTTGAGTGATCGCGACTCGCGTCATGCTATGGCTCCTACGCGTCGTTGAGTGCTTTGGAGTTTCGAACTTGTCGGGACTTGGAAAGCTGCCCTTACGGCGTTGTCCGGTTGCCCGGCCGCAATTGATCGAGGGCCTGCTGGGCCAGCGGCGCCTCCGGCGCACCCTTGCGGATGCGGCGGAGGACTTCCTCGATGTTCTTGGTTTCCTCGGGGGTCTTGAACTCAGCCAAAATCTTGGCCCGCTTCGACTCCGTCATGCCGGCAAGCAGCGTCACGACGTCGTCTTGTTCTTTGTTTTCCAGCATCGACTGAAGCAACTCCTTGGCTTGCTTCGGCTTGATGGATTCCAGGATGCGACGCACCTCTTGCTGACCGGCGCTTTGGGCGTTTTTCGCGGCGGCCGCGAGTTGGGTCTCGAAGGCGGCGCGATCCGCCTGGAATTGCTTTTCGCGCTGGGCGAACCGCTCTTGTTCGCTTTGGAGTTGGGCCAAGGCGTTGGTCAAGGCTTGCTCTCGAAGTTGCAGGTTCAAATCTTTGACCGCTCGGGCTTCGAGAACCTGCTGGAAAGACGGCTGTTCTGGAGCGGATTCCTCGTCCGCTGGCTTGGCCGGCGCCGCGGTCGCCTGCTGCTCCACGCCCCGGGCGACTTCCACCAAGCGGGCGATCTTTTCTCGATTCAGGTTCCATTTGGACCACACGTGGGCCACAATCACGACTTCGGCAATGAGCGTGCCGAGGCTGAAATACAACACGGCGGCCATCATCAGTTGAAGCAATCGAGACATCACGGCCGCGTCTCCCTGCCTGCTTGTTGCTGGGCAATCTCATCCAACTGGTGGATTTCCCGCCGGTTTTCCTCGGCGCGATGCCGGTCGTATTGGCGGCGGCGGAGGTTTTCCAACACTTGCACCTCCCGATTCGCTTCGACCAGGGCCAACCGGCGGCGCTCGACCTCGGCGTCGATCATCTGCTGTTTCTGGCGGAGGTCGTCTTGCTGGGCCAAGAGGACCGACTCGAACCGTCGGGCCTCCATCAATCGATCTACGTCGATCTCACCCGGGGCAGAGACGCGGCGGGCGATCTGGCGCAGGTCTGCCAGATGCCGCTCGATTGCCTCCTGGTGTTCCGCCAACAGGTCCTTGGCCCGGTAAGCCTGGGTCAATTCCGCTCGCCGCTCATCGCGAGCCAATTCGCGGAGTCGCAACAGGGTTGCCAGGCGGAATTTGAACTGGGGCATGGGGTGGAGACCTCGATTCGGGCGTCAATCGACGCCGTGCTTGGGCAAAATCCCGGCAAACGTGGCGGAGATTCTCGACATGTGCAGTTTTGCTCGATCTTGCTTCGCGTGTCGGGTCATTGCGTCGGTGGCTCGTGGGGTTCTAAGCTCCGCTTCCCTGCGGGCCGGGGCGAGTCTTCGCGGTGGCCAGACGCTGCACGGCGTTGCGGTGCAGTGCAACCAAGGCATTTCGGGATTCCGCTAGGGTAGAGCTCTGCGCCACGCTTTGGCGAAGGAACTCTTTCAGGGATTCCTGCATGTCCATGGCCACGTCCACCCAAGGGTTGCTCTGCCGGCGGTAGGCCCCGATCGAAATCAAATCCTCGTGGTCGCGGTAGGCCGCCAACAATTCGCGGATGGTTTGCGCGGCTTGGCGGTGCTCCTCGTCGGCTACCTCGGTCATGAGACGGCTAAGGCTTTCGAGCACGTCGATGGCCGGGTAATGGTTGCGCGAGGCGATCTTGCGCGACAGCCAGATATGGCCGTCCAGCAGGCCGCGGACCGCGTCGCTGATGGGTTCGTTGGGATCGTCGGCCTCGACGAGCACGGAATAGAAGGCGGTGATGCTGCCCTTCGGGCTGCGCCCCGCCCGCTCTACGAGCTTCGGCAAGATGGCGTAGACGGACGGGGGAAATCCTCGTGTGGTGGGCGGCTCGCCCGCCGCCAGACCGATTTCGCGTTGGGCCTGGGCCAGCCGCGTCAACGAGTCCATCATCAAGAGCACGTCGCGCCCCTGATCACGGAAATATTCGGCCACGGCGGTGGCGGTGGCCGCCGCTTGGCGGCGAACGAGGGCAGGCTCGTCGCTCGTGCCCACCACGACCACGCTCCGCGCCAATCCCTCCGGTCCCAAATCGCGTTCGATGAATTCATTCACCTCGCGGCCGCGCTCCCCGATCAAGGCGATCACATTGACGTCGGCGGCGGTGTAGCGAGCCATCATTCCCAAAAGGACGCTCTTGCCCACCCCCGAGCCGGCGAAGATGCCCATGCGTTGGCCTTTGCCACAGGTCAGGAGGGCGTCGATCGCCCTCACGCCCGTCGACAGCGCTTCGTTGATCCTGGGCCGGGTGCAGGGGTGCGGGGGGCGAGAGTAAAAGCCGATTCGGTCGTGGAGGACCGGTTGCGGACGCTGGTCCACCGCCCGACCAAAGGCGTCGATCACTCGGCCCAACAATTCCTCTCCCACCCGAAGCCAACGGCTCGTGCGGGCAAGGCGCACGCGATTCCCGCGGCGGACCCCGCTTACGTCGCCGAAAGGGCTGATGAGCGTCAACTCGTCCCGAAAGCCGATCACTTCGCCGATCAGCGGATCGCCCGCCTGTCGCTGAATCTCAGCCACGGACCCGAGCGGTGCGGGGAATCCGGCTACCGACACGGTGGTGCCGACCGTGTGCGTCACTGTACCCCAGAGGGCAGTGGGCATCACCTGATCGAGTTGCTCCAGCATTTCGCGACTCGCCATCTTTCGCGTACCAACACCGGCTGGCCGGCTAACCGACCGGGACGCTCCTCCCGACCGCCCAGCCCCCAATCCTTCGGATCGTCTCGCTATAGCGCTTCCCGACCAATTGCTCTGCGTTCAAACCAGTTCCTCTTCGATCCGTGCAAGCTGGCTTTCGAACTGCTGGTCAATCACACCAAAACGGGTTTCCACGCGGCAACCGCCTGGAGAAATTCGAGGGTCGGCCAACAATTCGGTTTGCGCCAAAGGCGCCAACTCGGCGACCACCGCGTGGATCTGGCTGACCAGGGCGGCATGGTCAGCGGGATTCAGGCGGATTTTCAGTTCCGCGTTGCCGGCGGCCAATTCGAGGGCCTCGCGCACGAGGGTCACAGGCACGTCGGGGGTATGGGATAATTCGCGGCGCAGCACGCGCGCGGCCATGGCCGCGGCCAGGCGGACCGCGCCCTTTTCCCATTGCTGGAGCCAAGCCTGCTTGGCCTGACGGATTTCCTGCACGGCTTGCTCCAAGGCGGGTCGTAAGGTTGTCAATTGTTGGCCAAGCTGCTCGGCGACGATGCGTTCCACCGCGGCCATGCCTTCTCGTCGGCCCTCGGCCTCGGCTTGTTGTTTGAGACGCGCGGCCTCTTGCTTTGCCTCGGCCACGATCCGCGCCGCCTCCGCGCGAACTTGGGCGAGGTAAGCATTGGCCTTGGCGGCCATGTCGTCGAAGTTGAACGCCACCGGCTGGCTTGCGCGGAGGCGGTCGGCGGCCTTGATGATCGTGGACATGCCAAATCAACCTTCACGCTTCGGCCAGCGACAACTTCTCCACGTTCACGGACCCTGGCAGGCCAGGATCGCTTCCGCCCCTTAGGCTTCGCCGGGGCAAGCGAATACGCCTTCGGGCCGCCAAACGTTGCGCCACGGCGGCCAGACGCGTGCGAGCCTCCTCGACATCGCTCAGCCGCGTAGGTCCGAGGTGAGCGAGTTCGTGCCGGATTTGCCGCGCCGTTTCGACGGGGAGGAGGTCCAAGAATCGCTGGATCCATCCAGGGGGCGCGCCGACCAGGGCCAGTTGGATCCACTCCTCGTCGGCCTCGCGGAGCGTGGACTCCAGCGAGGCGTCGTCGAGCCTCATGAGGTCCTCGAACGTGAGATCTGCGGGCTTGAATCGTTCGGCCAATTCGCGGTCGTACAGGTCGAGATTGTTTAGGATGCGATCGCCCGTCTGCGGGTCGCTGGCTTCCAGGATTCCGGCCACCGCGGCCATGCCCGCCACCCGTCGACGCTGCATGGGAACCTGCTTCGATAGTCGCAGCTCCAGTCCACGCTCGACTTCGCGGAGGATTTCCGGATCGGTCTCTTCGAGGTCAATCAGGCGGCGGATTACTTCGACCTGCAAGTCGGCCTCCAACCGCACCAGAACGCTTCCCGCATGTTGGGGCGGTAGATGGGCCAGAACCAGGGCAATGGTTTGTGGCCGCTCGACCGCGAGCACGCGGGCAAGATGATCGGCCTCGGCTTCGCGAAGGAAGCGGAAAGGCGGGCTGGTGGGCGACGGCGTTTGGGTGGGGGAAGGCGTCCCGCGCTCCAACGGCGGCGGAGAAAACTTCTTGGCCAGTTCGAGATCCAGCTCGACGCCCGGCATTCGAAAAGCCGAGCTGGGACCACTGCCCAACGGCATAAAACTTGTCGCACCCTTTCTTGGCAAGCGCCGACGGCGAAAATCCGAAACGACTTGGCGTTGCTCGTCCGGGTCGATCGCGCCCAAGTCTAGGATGGCACGGCGTACAGCCTCGGCCACGTCATCGGGCATCTGATCGAGAATCAAGTCGGCGGTCTTTCGATCCAGACTCGCCACGAAGATCGCCGCCTTGCGAATTCCCTGCGGGTCGGGAGGTTGCGTCATGGTTTCCATTCCTTACATCGGAACCGTCCAGGGACGGCCGTCGCCGGCCCATGGCCAGCCAGCCAGCCGTGCGGATTGCCGTGGTTCCGTGACGACAAGACAAGCTCTCGGCAAATTTCCTCAAAAAACGGTCATCTCGCGTTTCCAATCCAGGCGCGGAGGATGGCGGCGGCGGCATCCGGGTCTTCGGCGACCATCTCCGAAAGTTCGTCGCGGAGCGAAGCCCCGCCAGCCACGCTGCGACGGGCTCGCCGCTCCGAGGCTGGGGCGGCCTCTTCGGGCTGGGGCGCTTTCTCGACCGGCGGCGCCATTTCGCCAGCCAACACGGGGGAGGCCGATCGCGGCGGCGCGGCGGCGGGCGCGGCGCGGGCCACCGACCGCAACACCACCAGACTGAACCCCCCGAGGAAAATCAGGCCCAACGTGCTCCAGTTATGGGTCAACCACTCGAGGGTTCGCATGGTCCATCCGGGCGGCGGTGTCGGTTCCGGGGTAATGTCCTGAAATTCGGTGACGGTCACCAGTTGGGTGGGATCTTGGATGTTCTGAGGCTGCGGCAGCAATCCCACTACGGCCGCCTTGATCTTGGCCATCTCCTGCGTGCGGATCGCGTCCAAATCGGCCGGGGTGGGAGTTTTGGGGGCTTCGCCGGCTTGCGGCGGATTGCGCTCCCGCCACACACGCTCGAAATAGCTCGTAGGTACCCCGATGGAGGCCTTGACAAGGGTCGGTGTTAGACCGGGAATCTCTTTCTGAACGCTGGTGGTGCCGAGGAAGTTTTCCTCCGAAGTCGTGGTTTCCTCTTCCTCCTCGTGCGTGCCCTTGCTTGCCGTCTGCGCCAGGGCCTGCGGCTGGTTGGCTTGGAAGCCGGCCCTGCCGCCGGGGAGACCGCCGTCACGGGTCCGCGAGCGGGTGCTTTCCTTTCTCCGCAGTGCCACTGGCTTTTGGTCGGGCTTTTGCTCGATTTCGCGGCGGGAAAGTTCTTTTTCCAGTTCCACGTTGACCGCCACCGTCACGCCCGGCACGTAGGGCAGCGCCGAAAGGATTTTTTCGGTCCATTGCTTCTCAGCCAACCGCTTGGTGGCATAGTAGGGATCATTTTGGGGGCTGGTGCCGCTTTCCGCGTCGCCGTAGTAAGTGCGGCCGGTGTTCTCGTCGACCACCTTCACGTTGCCGTACTTCAGGCCAGCCACGGCAGCGGCGACGAGATGGCGAATCGAGTCGACCTGGGCTTCATCGAGAGGGGCCGACCCGAGCGGCTTGACGCTCACCAGACCGGTCTTGATCGACTCCTGCGTCAACCCCCGCTTGGTCTCAGCGTCCAAGAGAACGCTTGCCGTTTCGATGCCCCGCATCTGGCTGATGATCCGCGCGAGTTCCTTCTGCTTGGCGTTCTTGAGGCGTTCTCCGCTCTGGCCAGGGACGTCCCACATGCTGCTCTGGTTGATCGCCTCGTCGAAATAGCCGCCGAAACCACGGGGCAGGGCCTTCTTTTCAGCAGCCGCGGCCATGTACAGGTCGCGCTGGCTTCGTGGCACGCGAATCCGGTTTCCCACCACTTCCCAGGATTTGAGTCCCTTGTCGGCAAAGGCGGCCTCCAAGGCCGTGATGTCGCTGGGCGAAAGCGGCAAGCCGTTCATCAAGTACGCGTCGGGGCTAGACCCCTGATAGCGGAACAACCAGACCAGACTCACGACGACCACGGCCAAAAGCAGCGCGGCCGTGATCCGTGCGCCGAAGCTCATCGAGCGAAACAGTTCGTTGAGCTGTCCCAAGGCTTTGTTGAGGAAATCCATCCGTCATCAAATCCTGATGTTCTGCACTTCCTGATAGGCCTGGACGATCTTATTGCGGATTTGCATCATCATGCGGAAGGCCAGGTCGGCCTTCTGGACGGCGGTGAGCACCTCAGCCGGATTGACCTCCCCGCCAACCGCCAACTGCTCGACGGCCCGATCCGCCGCTTGCTGCATGGCGTTGACCTCCTCGATCGAACTGAGGAGGAAATCCTTGAACGAAGCGGCTCCCTGGGGGGCACCCGCTGGGGATGAGATGGGCAACGCCGCGGGTTGGAGCCCAGTCAACGAGGATATGGTGTTCATCAGGCGAGAATCCTCAAGGTCTGTTGGGCCAGGTCCTTGGCGATCTCGATCGCGCCCAGGTTCGCCTCATAGGCCCGCGCGACCGCCAAGGCATCGGTGAATTCCGTGATCATGTCGATGTTCGGGTAGGCGACGTAACCTTGATACGGTCCCTGCTGAATGGCATCGGGATTGGTAGGGTCCCACTTGTATCGCGGCGGGGAATCGTCGATTTCCACTTCGGCCACCTTCACCCCAACCGCCCCGCGGCTTCCCACCGACTCGTCCGTCTGAAGCGCCACGTGCCGTTTCTGGTAAGGAACCAGCTCGCCGGCCTCGTTGCGCGTGGTGGACGCATTGGCCAGGTTCTGCGAAATCACATGCATCCGCACGCGATGGGCGACCAGCGCGCTCGTGCTAATGTCCAGCGATGAAAACATGACCTCGATCTCCCACGTCACACCCTTTCGCTAATCGCCGTCTGGAGCAAGCGGAACTGGCTGCCGAGGATCGTCAAGGCCAGATTGTGGTGCAACTGGTTTTTGACCATTTCCGTGACCTGAAGCTCCATGGCGTTTTCGCTTTGATCGTGAAACAGGATCATTTTGGGATTTTCCGCGGCTTCGGCGGCCATCTCGGTCCAACTTGCGGCGAAGTCGCCGGGCGAGGCCGCGGCCGAGGCTTGATGGCGGGTCTCGATCGCGCGTTGCAGCCGCGTCTGAAACTCCTCGACGGACAAATCCTTGGCCTGATAGCCTGGGGTGTGCAAATTGGCCAGGTTCCCGGCTAGCACCGTGTGCCGCGCCTGGCTGAACTGGACCACCTGCTCCAGGATTGGAATGGTCGTAGATTGAAACAGTGCGGGTATCATCACGTTCAAACGCCAACGACTGGGCAAGGACAAAATCGAGGTAACCGACTGGACAGCAAGTTTCGTGCCAAGAGAGGACTGAAGCGGTCTTTCCTTGGCCCGGTTGATTCTTCGTTTTTCCCAACTTGCGGCATTCCACGGTCTTGCCGCCATCACACGCCAATTCCCACGCCTCGCATTTCCACCCTCCACTTTTTACGTCGCACCCATCGGCAAACATTGCCGCTCTTTCCGGCAAAAACTGCCGATCATCATCCCGCCTTGGAAAAGGTCTTTTCCCGCGGCGCATATCCGTATTGTCTGAGTTTGCCCGACAAGGTCCGCACGCCGATCCCCAAGGCTTTGGCGGTCTTTTCGCGATGGCCGCCGAATTGCTGGAGCGTGGCCTCGATCAGCCGCCGTTCCATTTCCTCGAGGCTCAAACCGACTGGCACCGTGGCTGCCTTGTTGGGGGCAGCGGCTTGATCGGCCCGGGCGCTAGCCACCAGCCAACGTCGCAACTCGTCCGCGCTGACGGGCGACGCAGAACCGAGCACGCTGATCCGCGTGATGATGTTTTCCAACTCGCGGACGTTTCCGGGCCAAGTGTAGTTTTGCAGCAGGTCCAGCGCCGAACGCTGCAAGACCACGGGTTCGCGTCCCAAACGCTCGGCCGATCGGGCAAGGAAGTAGTCGACCAAGGCCGGCACGTCGTCCAACCGTTCGCGGAGCGGCGGCACGTGGATTGGCACCACGGCAAGCCGGTAATACAGGTCTTGCCGGAACCGGCCGGCGGCGACCTCGGCTTCCAGGTCACGGTTGGTGGTTGCCAAGACGCGCACGTCCACGTGGATCGTTTCGCTCGATCCGACCCGCTCGAAAGCCCGCTCCTGAAGCACCCGAAGCAGTTTCGCCTGAAGATTCAGGTCGATTTCGCTGACTTCGTCCAAGAGGATCGTGCCGCCGTCGGCCAGTTCGAACCGTCCGATACGCGGGGCATCCGCGCCGGTGAAGGCCCCGCGCTGGTGCCCGAACAATTCGCTCTCCATGAGGTGGACCGAGAGGACGGGGCAATTCAAACTTACCCAAGGCTTGTCGCGGCGGTTGCTGGCCGCGTGGATAGCCCTGGCGACGAGTTCTTTTCCGGTGCCGCTCTCCCCCATGATGAGCACCGTCACGGGTGTCGGGGCCACTTGGGCAATTTTCGCGCGAAGGGCCTGCATCGGGGGGCTGGCGCCGACCATGGCGGGCGCGGCGCCGGCGCCATCGCCCGAGTGGCTCACAAGCCGCTTGTGCCGGATCGCCTGACTCACCAACCGCTCCAACTGATCGACTTGGAACGGCTTTTCGATGTAGTCGAACGCTCCGCGGCGCATGGCCTCCACGGCCGTCGCAACGCTGGCGTGCGCAGTGACCATGACCACTTGAGCATCAACTTGCCTTCGCTGGAGCTGGATCATGAACTCCAAGCCGTTCATGCCGGGCATGCGGAGGTCGGTCACGATGCAGTCGAACGAGGCACGATCGACCGCGGCGAGGGCCTCCGCGGCGCTGGAGCAGCACTCCACCGCGTGACCGGCCTGGCGAAGGATCTCGGCCATGGAGTCCCGGGCCTGAGGGTGGTCGTCGACCACCAGCACCCTGCCCGTTATGCCTTTTGACCCGATGCGATCGTTCATGCGGCGGCCTCCTGAGAGAGAACCGGTAGCGTCAAAGTGAATCGCGCCCCTCCGTGGGCGTGGTTGTCGGCAATGACCCGGCCCCCGTGGACCTCGGCGATGCGATAAACAATGGCCAATCCCAAGCCTGTCCCTGCCGGCTTGGTGGAATAGAAGGGTTCGAAGGCCCGGCTCAGCGCTTCGTTGGAGAGGCCGGGGCCGGTGTCTAGCACCTCCAGCGCGATGCCGTGAGCCTGACGAGAGGAGCGTATCGTGAGCTGGCCTCCCTTGGGCATGGCGTCCAGGGCGTTGAGCACCAGATTCAACATGGCCCGCCGAATCATTTCGCGATCCGCGACGACGGTTTCGGCAGGCGGAATCTCGACGCACACGGCGACCGTCTGAGCCGTGAGCTGTGGGGCCAAGGAAGCGAGGATTTCGTCGATCAACGGACGCAAAGGGAACGGACGACGTTGCGGGTCACGATCCGACGTGAAGTGCAGGAGATCGTGGACCGTGGCGTCGAGGGCCGTCATCCCGGCTGTGATTTTGTCGAGAATTTCCAGGGAGGCCGTATCCCCCGCGATCCGCCGACGCAGCAGCCCAAGATAGAGCATGACGGGCAGGAGGGTGTTGCGGACCTCGTGAGCGACATGGGCGGCCATCTGTCCCAAATCGGCCAGGCGATTTTTCCGTGCCAATTCGCGATTTTTCTGTTGAAGCTCATCGGTCAGCCGGCGGACCTCGGCGCGAAGCGCTTCGTGGGTCTGTTCCAAGCGAAGCGTGGCGCCATGCCACGCCGCCAGCACGGTTTGGAGGTCTGCGCTAGCGTCGAGCCGCAAGGCGTCGTTTAGCATCGCCTCGTTCTTTGGCCCGCTCATCTGCCGGCGCGGGACGATCGCGTCTGCGGCCATCGGTTCCGAAAGCAACTCATCCATAAGTCGTCTTTCGCTCCTGCTTCCCGCTCCTCGACTGGGTCTGCCGATCCCGGAAAACCGTTTGTCTTATCCCTCGGAAATAAGGTCCAACTGGCCATTGCCGCCCCAGGATTCGGCCAAATAAGCCCCCCGGGCCTGGCCCGCCCAGGCAGCGCCAGACAATTGGGCCGCGGCCTCGTCGCGCCGCCGAATCAACTCCTGTTCGCTCCGTTTTTCCTGGATCACGATCTCGGCCAAGAGCCGCTCGCACTCCGCCTGGTCGGCGGCGCACTGTTCACGCTTTTCCGGAGATCGCCAACGGCGGCGCTCCGGTTCCTCGCCGCGAAAGCGATCCAACTGTCTTTCCACCTCTTGCAAGTGGAGGAGGATGTGCTGTTTGGCCGCCAACAATTCCAAAAGTTGCGTGATCGCGCCGCAGCGGGCCAACTCCAACTGCTTGTCGGCCATGCCGCGAAGCTGCGCCAAACAGCTTCGCTTCCGCTGGATCAGATCGCTCAGCAAGTCGGTTTCGAACGTAGACATGGCAAGGTGACGCGGTTATGGAAGCTTCGTGAGCTGATCCAACCGGGCAGCCCATTGGGATCGGTCGTAAATCGTGGTTTTTTCCAGCGGCGCGTCGGGTTTCAATCGGGCCAACAGAAATCTGGCTTGGTCGACGGCCTGTTGGGCTTCGGAGGGCTTGTTCGAGGCATAGAGGACCTGGGCCAATTGCACCAACGCCTCCAGCGTTTCCGGCGAGCCAGGATAGCGCTGGATTGCTTGGGAATAGGCCTCGACCGCCGCATCGAATTGGTTCAGGTCCGCAAACGCACTGCCGATGAAAAAATAGCTGTTACGGAGCATCAGAGATTCTTGCTCGCTGAGCGGACCGGCCTCTTGACGTTTCAGCAAGGACTGCTGCATTTGCCGATACTCGCCGATCGCGCGGTTCAGCTCCTGTTCGATCCGGCGGAGCCGAGCGGCCCGCGATGCCTCCACGAGATCCGCGCGAAGCCGCTCCTTTTCCGTCTGTGCTTTCTGACGATGGCAATCGGCAACCCAATAACGCGCTTCGATCGTGTGCATGGCATCGGGATAACGCTCGACTACTTCCTCCAGCAAGGCCAGGGCCTCGTCGTAGCGTCGGAGCCGGTGCAAGAGTCTTCCTAGCAAAAACAGGGACTGCTCGTATTCCGGGCTGGCGGGGGTGAGCACGTCGCCGCTCAAGTTCGCCTCGAGCATCCGTTGGGCCGCGGCCGTGTCGCCCTTCGCGAGATAGGCTTGACAGGTCAGGAGTCGGGCACGTGGAGCGTTCACGTCGCGCGGATAGCGTTCAAGGCAATCGCCCAGCACAGCGATGGCCTCCTCGATCCGGTCCAGGCTAAGCAGCGCCTCCCCTAGGTCGGTCCGTGCCTGCGGCTGGCGTCCGCGAGGGTCCACCTTGATATACTCTTCGAGCATCTCGACGGCCAGGCGATAATCGCGTCCGTCCATGGCGCAGCGGGCGCTTTCCCAGACCTCCTCTGGATAGAAGGGTGTGGCGACACGGAGTTGGGACAGTCTGCGCCTATGGCGTGCGGCGCGGCGGAGGTGTTGGCGACCGTCGCGGACAAGCGCTGCGGATGCCGACGCCTCGGCCTTTTGCGATTGAACCAACATGTCACGTCCCCAGTCGCGATGGATTTCGGCCTTCATTTCGAGGACTTGGTCCTCCGGCAAGACCGATCCGGCACGCTGGGACAACTCGAACGCGAGCGAGAATTGCCGGGCCTCGCGGAGATCACGGAACATTCCTCGCACGCGCTCGCCCAGTTCTGCGAGAGTCATCCAAGGATTGCGAAACTCCTCTGGTTTGCCGATCAACTCTAAGACGCGGCAATAGGCCGCGGCTGCTTCATCAGGGCGTTGGAGAGTTTGCAGCAGTTGGGCCTCCTGAAAACCAGCAGCCACGCGTTCTGGCGTGTTCGATTCCGCGGCCCGCAGTTGACTAAATAGCTGCAATGCGCCCGCCGGATCGCCCAACTCCCTTTGACAAACCGCCGTCAGATACGCCGCCTGACGCGCGGCGGTGGAAGCTAGGGCGGGATCATTTTGGATCGCGGCGCGCAGGGCGGCCTGGGCTGCTCGCAGCGTTTCCCGGACTGGCGACGGCGCCCCGTCCGCCGGCCCCTTGGGCTGGAGGACTCCGGCCTGCTGAAGCAAGGCCCGGCCCTGCAACACGCACGCGTCCGGAAAATGGAGGCTGTCGGAAGGAACCGCCTTCAGGGCTTGCAGGCATTCCTCGGGCCTATTCATGTCCAGAAGGATTTCTGCCTGTTGCAGTACGGCGGCCACGCGTTGGAATTCCGGGAGCTTCTGTTCGGCCAAGATCAGTTTGTTTTGCTCCAGGGCCTTGGCGAGTTTGGGCGGCGAGTCGCGGAGGTAAGCCTCGACAAGCAATGGCCGGACCTCCGCGGCCCGGTGCGGCTGCGCGGCGAGGGCCTGGACGAACGCCGCCTGGCTCGAGGCCATTTCGCCTGCCTCGTACCGGGCTCGCCCCAGCAGCCACCACGCCTCGCCGCGACGGTCTTCGTCGAGCCCCCCGCTGAGGGCTGCTTCCAGATACCGCGCCGCAACGAGAAACAAGGTCTTACGCGAGGCTCGTGGGGCCTTGGCGGCCTCTTGAAACGCCACCACGCCCAGCACGTACTCAGCGGCAGCCAACACGGCTGAGTTTTCGGTTCGCTGCACCACGGTTTCCGCGAGCTGCTTCGCCGCCTCGTAATCTGCTTGGTCGATCAGTTCGAGGGCCGCGGCGGCGGTGTGTAGGGGTTCCAACTTGTGCGCGCGGTAGATGCCCCAACCCGCAACCATGCCTCCCGCCGTGAGCAGTGCCGCCGCGACCAACACAAGCGTAAAACGGGGTCGGGCCCGAACAAAAGCCGCTGGGGCTTCTAACCACCCTGCAAGGCCCCCCGGCCCCGCCGCGGCGGACGTTTGCTCGGCTGATTCGTTCAAGGCGTCTTGCAAGGACATGGCGGATAGGAAAAGGACCTCGGCCAGGCTCGAGCAATGGAAACTTTCGCCGCCTGGCCAAAAGGCCGCGAGGTGTCGAGGAAAAGTCGGCGGTTTTTACTCAAGAAAGGCCGCCCCTGTCAATGCACGTTTGCGGAGAATCGACCTTTGAGGCAAGCCGCGCAAATTGGATAGATTGAGGTCTGTTGAAATCGGAGCCGGGGCAAGCAGGTGCGGCCCGCGTCCCGCACCGAACGATCCATTTTTTTGCAACCGTATGTCGTTTCCACCTACACGAGGTGTATACTGAATGCCACCCCGCAACAAGGTCGGGGGCTTTCTCCGTCTCTCCAGGGCCGTCCTGCCAATACTGCTTCCTATCCGATAAGGAGACCGCAATGCATAAGAACATCGCTGTTGCCGGACTGGCGCTGACCTTGCTCGGGTTGTCCGCCGTTGCGAGCGGGGCCGACCGGGTGGTGACCGTGAAGGTTGAAGTCGATAGCGAATCGCCGGGCTACGAGGGGTTTCGTGCCATGGATGGCAACCCGGAAACCATGTGGCATACCGACTTCCACTTCGACGAAACCCCGCCACCGCACGAAATTCTGGTCGATTTGGGCTCCTCCTACACGGTCGATGGATTTGCGTATCTGCCCCGGCGAGGCGGGGGCAACGGCACGATCGGTCAGTACGAGTGCTATGTCGGGAATGATCCAAAGAACCTCGGCAAGCCGGTAGTCGTGGGCAAGTTTGCCCACGCAAACGCCGAAAACGTGGTGCGGTTTCCAGAGCCACGGCAGGGGCGTTACTTGCGGCTGAGGGCGCTGACCGAAGTGGCGGGCCGACCATGGACCTCGATCGCGGAATTGCGGCTATTGGTCGACGGCGTGCGGTTCCGAGCCGCGCCCTCGCCAAAAGAGCGATTCCGCAAGCCGGACGGCTCGCCCATGGATGAGCTGGATGTGCAGTTCACCCTACTCCGTTACGACCTCCGCAACCGGGCCCACTTCGAACGCGTCGCTGCCGAGACTTTCCGGCCCGAGGCCCTGATTCTGGCTTCGGATCGAGATCCCGTCGACGTGGTGGTCCGGCGGACCGCCGCCTTGCTGGAGGATGTGAAGAGGTTGCTGGCTTCACGTGGGGGACAAGGGATCGGTCCCTCGCAGGACCTCGTCGAGGAAGAGGCCGAACTGGATCGCTTGAAGGCTGAGAACGTTAACATTCCCGTCACGGACACGGACGCCCGTTTGGTTCTGTTCCGTAAGGTTTGTGCCGTGCGGCGGAAGATCGCGTTCAAAAATCCCTTATTGGACTTCAACGAGATTTTGTTCCTGAAGCGGCACCGCTCGATTTACAGCCACATGTGCGACCAATATTACGGGATCACGGCCCGACCAGGCGGAGGGCTATTCGTCCTGAGCGATCCGTTCGGGCCCCAGCCGAAGGTCCGCAACCTTCTGGCGAATTCGGTGGTTGAGCGGGGACGCCTCAAAGGGCAGAAGTTGACCGGTGGTGGGAACGTGCCACCGGAGCTGTCCTACGACGGGGTGGGTAATCTGCACGGGCCGGACCACGATGGTGGTTCGTTCCTCTCGCCCGAGCTGTCCTTTGATGCCAAGACGGTCCTCTTCGCCTACGTCGAGTGCACGGGCGACAAGAGCCACCGACACCATACCGACCCCCAGCAAGGACACTGGCACGAGGGCCGCTGTTACCACATTTTCAAGGTGAATGTGGACGGCAGCGGGCTGGAGCAATTGACCGACGGGACTTGGAACGATTTCGACCCCTGCTTTCTGCCCAACGGTCGGATCGCCTTCATCAGCGAGCGACGGGGAGGCTATTTGCGTTGCGGCCGGGTGTGTCCGACCTACACGTTGTACGACATGGCGGCCGACGGCAGCGACATAACCGCCCTGAGCGTCCATGAGACGAACGAATGGCACCCCAGCGTGACCCACGACGGACGGATTCTTTACACTCGATGGGATTACGTGGATCGTTTCGGATGCACGGCCCATCATCCGTGGATTACCTCGTTGGACGGGCGCGACGCGCGTGCGGTGCATGGGAATTTCGCTCCGCGGCAGTCCCGGCCGGACATGGAACTTGACTGCCGCGCGATTCCCAACTCGCGCAAGTTTGTGGCCACGGCGGCGCCGCACCACGGACAGGCGTTCGGCTCGCTGATCCTCGTCGATCCGCAGACGCCGGACGACGATGCGATGGGTCCGGTCAAGCGACTCACCCCGGACGTGGGCTTTCCCGAAAGTCAAGGCGGGGCCCAAGCCTACGGTACCCCCTGGCCGTTGAGCGAGGATTATTACCTGGCCGTCTACGACCCCGGAATGACGCCTGAAGCTGGCTTCCAAGGGGGCCGGGAAGACCGGGGAAATTACGGAATCTATCTCATCGACTCTTGGGGCAACAAGGAACTGATATACCGCGATCCGGAGATTGCCTGCCAAAACCCAATTCCACTCAAGCCGCGGCCCAAGCCGCCGGCCTCGCCGAGCGTGGTTCAGCCGTTCCGCGATGCGCCGGGCACGGGCGTTCCCCCCGATCAGCCAGGCCAAGCGACCCTCACGGTGCTCAATGTTTACAACGCACGTCAGCCTTGGCCGCCGGGCACGAAGATCAAAGGCCTGCGCGTGCTGCAACTGCTGCCGATGTCGGTTCCCTCGGGCGGACCGCCCCACGAGACCGGGGCCCGAATCGCCTTAGCTGGCGACTCGGTCGTCCCGGTCCGCCATGTTTTGGGCACAGTTCCGGTCGAGGAAGACGGATCGGCCCATTTCACGGTGCCGGCCAACCGCGAGTTGTTTTTCCAAGCATTGGACGAACGAGGTATGGCGGTGCAGTCGATGCGGTCAGCGACGTACTTACAAAAGGGGGAGCATCTTGTTTGTCAGGGGTGCCACGAGCCTTCGCACCGTGCCCCGACGGCTAGCGGCCCGCGCGCCCTGGCCACGCTCCGCCCGCCCTCGCCGATACAACCCGACGTGGATGGCTCCGCCCCCTTCAGCTACCCGCGCCTCGTCCAGCCCGTGCTCGACCGCCATTGCGTCAAATGTCACGCCGAGCACCCCAAAAAGCCGATCAATCTTGCCCGCGAGCCAATTCAACGCAAGTGGTATGCCTCGTACAACAGCCTCTTGCCCTTCGCTTTCACGGATTACGGCAACAATCTTCGCACGTATCCTGGCCAGTTTGGAGCGCGGGCGGCGAAGCTTACGAAGATTCTGGAAGAAGGCCACTACGACGTGAAACTGTCCGAAGAGGAATTTCACCGCATCACCTTATGGCTGGATTGCTGCTCAATGTTTTATGGGGTGTACGAAAAGGAGGGTGGTGAGGCCCAACTGCTTGGCCTGATCGCCCGGCCCACGCTGGAATAACGCCTTGGCATTGGTGATTACGTCGTAGACTTGAATCGTCCCCCACGATTTGAGTAATTCACTCGACATCATAAAACGGATACACTTTTCGTTGGGGCAAGGCACCGGACCCGGACCCATGAACCTCGGCAGCGACCTGCACACGGAAACCGTCCTTCAAGCTTCGCCGCTCCAACCAGTCTGCGTCCAAATCGATACGCCGGTGCGGTCTGCATTAGAACGGTTGCAAGAGATCGGCCGCAGCGCGGTCCTCGTCTGCGAAGGGGATCGTCTGGTAGGAATCTTCACGGAGCGCGACGCCTTGCGACTCCTGGCATCCGACGGGGATCTGAACGCCCCGATCCGCGAATTCATGGCGAGCAATCCGGTGACGGTCCGCCAAACGGACTCTGTCGAAACTGCGATCAGCAAAATGTCCAGTAACGGCTATCGGCGTTTGCCGATCGTGGACGACCGGGGTCGGCCTACGGGGCTTTTGGACGCATCGGGGTTGATCCACTGGCTGGTGGACCATTTCCCCTCGGCGGTCTACAACCTACCCCCCGTCGCTAAACCGGCAATGCACCAGCGTGAAGGACCCTAAACGCAACCATGGGCGACTCTCAAGCGAGCACCGTGATCAGCACCGCCCCCCACAAAGCGGTAGTGGAGCTAGAATCCGCCACGGTTCGATTTTGTGGGGACTCAGGTGATGGGATGCAGTTGGCGGGCAGCCAACTGACGAATACGTCGGCCTTGGTGGGAAATGACGTGGCCACCTTTCCTGATTTTCCCGCCGAGATCCGCGCCCCGCGGGGCACTAGAGCGGGGGTCAGTGGCTTTCAAATCCATTTCGCAAGCAAGCGTATCTTCACGCCCGGCGACCAGGTTGATGCTCTGGTGGCGATGAACCCCGCTGCCTTGGTCACGAACATTCAGGACTTGGTTCCAGGCGGGATCCTGGTGGTCGACAACGACAGCTTCACCAAGCGGGATTTGCAGATCGCCGGGTGCAATAGCAATCCATTGGAGGATGGGACGGTAGATGGCTACCAGGTCTTCCGCGTTGACATCACTCGGCTGACGCGTTTGGCAGTCAAGGAGTTAGGGCTCAGCACCAAGGAAGCCGACCGCTGCCGCAACTTTTTTGCGATGGGATTGATCTTCTGGCTGTACGATCGGCCCCTGGAACCCACGCTCCGATTCATCATCGATAAGTTCGGCCGCCGTCCCGACATTGCTGAGGCCAACCGCCGCGCCTTGTTGGCGGGCTATAACTACGGCGAGACCACCGAGGCCTTTGCGCATCGTTACTCGGTGGATCCCGCACGACTGCCGCCGGGCCTGTACCGCAACATCACGGGCAATCAGGCGTTGGCCTGGGGGTTGATGGCGGCGGCAAAATTGAGTCGATGCGATCTGTTCTATGCTTCCTATCCCATCACCCCCGCAAGCGACATCCTCCACGAATTGGCCCGACGAAAGAACTTCGGCGTGCGCACGTTCCAGGCCGAAGACGAGATCGCCGCGGTCACGGCGGCCATCGGCGCGGCCTTCGGCGGGGCGATGGGGGTGACCGGGACGAGCGGGCCCGGCCTGTCGCTGAAGTCGGAAGGGATTGGCTTGGCGGTGATGACCGAGCTGCCACTGTTGATCATCGACGTGCAACGCGCCGGGCCGAGCACGGGAATGCCCACCAAGACCGAGCAGGCCGATTTGCTCCAGGCCATGTTTGGCCGCCACGGGGAGTGTCCGTTGCCCGTCTTGGCGGCTTCCACGCCCGCCGACTGCTTCGACATTGCCCTCGAGGCATGGCGGATCGCCGTGCGCTACATGACGCCGGTCATCTTGCTCAGCGACGCCTATCTGGCCAACGGCTCTGAACCGTGGAGAATCCCCTCGATGAGCGAGTTGCCACCCATCGAAGTGGAACACCCGTCCGCGGCGTCAGACGGCAAGCCCTTCCAACCTTACGCGCGGAATAGCCGTTTGGCCCGGCCTTGGGCCGTGCCAGGCACGCCCGGCTTGATGCACCGCCTCGGCGGTCTGGAAAAGCAAGACGTGACCGGGGCCGTGAGTTACGACCCCCAAAACCATCAACACATGGTCGACCTCAGGGCGAAGAAAATCGCTGGCATCGCCAAGGAGCTTGCGCCCTTGGAGGTGGAAGGACCGAGCGAGGGAGGGGTTTTGGTGCTGGGCTGGGGAGGCACCTACGGGGCCCTGGCAACCGCCGTCCGCCTCCTCTGGCAAAATGGCCAGCCGGTGGCCCACGCCCATCTCCGTTACCTGAATCCCTTGCCAGCAAACCTTTCCCACATCCTCGCGCGGTACGATCGCGTACTCGTGCCAGAGCTGAACGCTGGCCAATTGCGCAAGCTGCTGCGGGCCGAATTTCTTATCGACGCCGTCGGTTTGAACAAGACCACCGGCCGCCCCTTCGCGGTGCGCGAGGTCGTCGAGGCCATTGAAAATTTGCTGTAAAACCCGGAGAACGACGAGTTTGTCTAGTTGACGAGGAAAACATGTTGCGACCTCCCGCTACCACGCCTGAGGTTGGGACGCCACGGTAGCGGGTGCGAGCCGCGCATGGCTCGGCTTAGCGAGCTTTTCCCGGCGTCAAGCAAATGCGACGCCTCGGGTTGTCCCGTCTACCGCCGGGCCGGACTGCGTCGGCGAGCCAACGGCCTTTGAGTTTTTCTTGAAAAGAAGGCTTCCTATGTCTACCGATGTTTTGACTGCCGCTCCGAGCGTCATTCCCGCCGCCCCGCAACGACTCACCCCCAACGACTACGCCAGTTCACAGGACGTGCGTTGGTGCCCCGGTTGCGGCGACTACGCCATCCTCGCTCAGATGAAGAAGGTGCTCTCCAATCTCCAGATTCCCCGGGAGAAACTGGTGTTTGTCTCGGGGATCGGGTGTTCGAGCCGCTTTCCATACTATCTGGAAACGTATGGCATGCACTCGATTCACGGCCGGGCGCCGGCGATCGCCACGGGTTTGAAGGCGGTGCGCCCCGACTTGTCGGTCTGGGTCATCACCGGCGACGGCGACGGCTTGAGCATTGGCGGCAACCACCTGCTGCATTGCATCCGCCGCAACCTGGATATCAACATCATCCTGTTCAACAACCGCATCTATGGTTTGACGAAGGGCCAGTACTCCCCGACCTCGCTGGTCGGCAAGGTGACCAAGAGCTCCCCGATGGGGACCATCGACCACCCTCTCCACATCCTCTCGGTCGCCATCGGGTGCGAAGCTACCTTCGTGGCTCGGTCCGTGGACGTCTATTCGCAGCACCTTGGCATGGTGCTCCAACGGGCGGCCGAGCACCGGGGCACGTCGTTCGTCGAAGTCTATCAGAACTGCGTGGTGTTCAATGACGGGGCCTTCGACTATGCGACGGAGCGCGAGTCCCGCGCCGAATGGACTTTGGAACTCGAACACGGCAAGCCCTTGGTGTTCGGCAAGGACCGCGACAAGGGCATCCGTCTGAATGGTTTGGAGCCAGAAGTGGTGACCTTGGGCAACGGCATCACTGAAAAGGATTTGTTGGTCCACGACGAAAAGGCCCCGCAGCCTAGCCTGGCCTACTTATTGACCCGCATGCACTATCCCGAGTTCCCGGAACCGATCGGCGTGTTCCGCGCCGTGGACCGCCCTCGCTACGATGAACAGCTCAACGCCCAAGTTCAAATGGCGATCGAGAAGCAAGGTCCCGGTGACCTGGACGCCCTGTTTCGCGAGGGAGACACCTGGAGGATCGAATGACCGTTTGCCCTGACTGCGGCCACGAGAACATCGAGGGCGAAGAGTTTTGCGCGGTGTGCGAGCAGCCGCTCGTGGAGGTGGCCGGTCCGCAATGTTCGACCGAGGTCGAGCGGCGTTTGTTGCTTCATCCCATCCGCCGCCTCAACCCGCGCGAACCGGTGCTTGTCGCTCCCAACACCCCGGTTGGCGAAGTGCTGCGAAAATTGGTCGATCAACACATTGGCTGCGCCGTGGTGGTTTCGGACCACAAGGTGGTGGGCATCTTTACGGAGCGAGATGTTCTCTTGAAACTCAACGTCCGGGCGGCGGAGCTGCGCGACCATCCCGTCTCCGAGTTCATGACCGCCAAGGTGGAAACGTTGGAACTCGACGACCGCATCGCTTTTGCCCTACACAAGATGGACGTCGGGGGATACCGTCACATCCCCATCCTTCGGGACGGCCGAGTGATAGGCATCATCTCGGTGCGCCGGATCTTGAACTACATTGCCGGCGCGCTCGGCCGGGAAACCCCGGCAGGCCAGGGCAACGACGCGGGCAACAAGGCGCCCTGAGCGCACGCCGCAAAGCGATAAGAACGCCCTCGCTCGCCTAATCTTCCCGACATGCGTGACGAGTGGCGCGTGCCGCGGAATTTCTCCGCCGGGAACCACCGTTGGCCCCTCGTTGGCACCAGGCTCTCGATTAGCGGCGTGGGCGTTACCGGGAGGCCGTTGGCTTGACCGGCAGCGTGGCCTGCGGCGAGGCCTTTTTCGGCGAGCGAGTCGTCCCCGCCAGGTAGTTGTCGATGGTGGCGTTTTCCTGGAGGGTTTCGAAATACTCGGCCATGGCCAGCCGTGTCTTTTTCTCCAGGATGTCTTGGTAGAGCAGGTCGCGAACCGCCTCGAATTCCACCTTGGCCGGCACGGTGTGTCCCTCGCAAAAGAGGATCACGAACTTGTCGGCTTCCAACTGGATGATGCCGGAAATCTCGCCCTTTTTCAGCGCGAATGCCTCTTTTTCCAGTAGCGGCTGACCGCTGTGTTTCTGAATGGGCGGCACCTCGCCCTTCAGCGCCCGGCTGCCGGGCTCGATGGAATACTGCGCAGCCAGCTCGCCGAAATACTCGGCCGTGGGGTTCTTTTTAGCCATCTCCCAGACTTGCTGTGCCCGCCGCAGATTGTCCATCAGGATCGCGCGGCAGCGGACTCGGGGCCCGTAGTTCGCCTCGAAGCCCTTTTGCAAGTCTTCATCGGTCACTCGAACCTGCCCAGCCACCAGTTTGCGCAGGGCCACCGAAGGCCAGACCGAGTCGTGGCGATACACCTCGACGGAAATGCCTTGCTGCTGCGTGACCATCTTGATCCATTGCTCGACGTCGGGCGAGCCATCGGGCTTGGGACGCAGCATCGCGCCGGCGGCCCGGGCAATCTCCCGATCGAGGTCCTCTTCGGTGATCGTGATGTTGTTCCTTTTCACGGCCTGCTCGATCAGGCGACGATTGATTGTCCCTTCGAGCACTTCTTCACCGTGGCGTTCAATGCACTGATCGGCCAACTCGCGGAGCGTGATGGTGCTGCCATTGATCCGCGCGGCCACCCCCGGCATCTGGCGGCTGAGTTGCGGATCGTTCATCACGTTTTCCACTTTTGCGGCCTTTTGCAATTCACGGAAAATGTCGTTGGCCACGTTGCGGAGCTTCCGTTCCCGGATCAATTCCTCCAGTTGCCCTTGGACTTCATGGAAGGGCACGTTGCGCGGCGGAAGCAAGGCCTCTCGCTGGAAAATGACATACTGTCCGCCAATCGGGATCACGTCGGAAATCTCGCCGTCCTTCATGTTGAAAGCGATCGCCTCGATCTGGTCGTTGCCCGAATGACGCCGGATCGGTTGGATCACGCCTTTCAAGCTTGCGCTCGAGGGATCGTCGGAGCGATCTTTTGCCAGATTGCCGAAGTCGGCCGGATTGGCTCGGGCCTCGGCCAGCACTTGCTGGGCCTTCTGCGGCGTGTTGCAGACGATGATCCGGCCCTTGACTGACGGCCCGTAGATGCTCTCGTATTCCCTTTGCAGCTCCTCAGGCGTGATCTGGAGCCGTTCGCCGCCAAGCTTGCGCAGGGCCAAGGTTGGCCAAATGATGTCGTTGGCGTACTGCTTCGCGCTGACGCCCCGCTCTTGCTTCAGCATCTTCAACCACTGATCGACCGACAGTTTGAATCGCTTGGCCATGCGCTCAATTTCGGCGTTCACTTCTTCGTTGGTCACCGTGATATTCCGCCGCTGGCATTCCAGAATGATCAGATATTTGTTGGCCAAGCTTTCCAGAACCTCTTTGCCGTAATGGCGGAGACACTCGGCGGCGAGTTCCTCGCGGGTGATCTGCTCGTTGTTCACGGTGGCCACGATCCTGGCCTGAGCCGGGGCCGTTGCGGGCTGAGCCGGGGCCGCTGGGGCAACCGGCGCCGCCGGCTGCTGCGATGGAATGGTTTTAGACGCCACGCGAGGACCCGCGCTGGCCAGCTCGGCCCCCCAGAAATAGCGAATCACAATGCAGCAGCCTACCAACAACACCCCACTGAGCGTCACAGCCAGTCGTCGTTTCCACCGCTGGTCTGCCGGACGAACATCCGTGAGCGTCATCTCGGTTCCTCCTAAACCGCGTTTAGATAAGCACTTGCGTGCTATTCCAGGGTCACGCACCACTCGGGGAGGGTAATATACGGCCGTCGCCACTCCTGGGTCAAGAGCGAAAGCCCTTTCATCGATTCATATTTGGATGATTAGGTTGGATAGGGAACATGGGTCGTCCGATATCTCTGCTAAACTTTGCTTTCCGTTTTGTGGATGGATCAAAGGGAAGCCCTTGGGGACTTCCGCAGCGGGCGCAAACGCCGCTCGATAGCCCGCGCCATTTCGGAGACATTGCGTCGTTTCAGGCGAGATGCGATAACGACGGTCCGGTTTTTTTCCTTTGGCGGTCCTGGCCGTGCAAGCCTTCACCTCCCTGTTGGAACCTCGTTATTGAAGGGCTCCCGGTTCATTTTCGTCATGCCGCTAGTCGTCCTCCGTCTGGTGTTTTTCTTCTCAGGTTTCGCAAGCCTGATGTATCAGGTCGTTTGGCAGCGTTTGCTGACGGTCTATTATGGCGTGGGCGCGGTGGCCACGACGTTGATCGTGACGACTTACATGCTCGGCCTAGGGTTGGGGGCCTTGGCTGGCGGGGCTTTGGCCGAGCGTGTCGACCGCAGGGTCCGCTGGTATGTGGTGATCGAGTGGGTGCTGGGCGTCTTCGGCATCGCCAGCCCCTGGCTTTTGGACTTTTTGGGCCGCCGCACTGCCGGGGCAAGCTACCCCGTGGCGCTGGCCTGCATGGCGGCCTTCCTCGCCCTGCCGACGCTCCTGATGGGAGCGACGCTGCCGCTATTGACCAAGATCGTCAACGCCTTGCAACGCGATTTCCTCAAGAGCCTGAGCTTCTTGTATTTCGTCAACACCCTAGGCGCGGCCGCGGGGGCCATGTTCGCCAGTTATGGCGTGATCTCGCTGTGGGGGCTCGATGGGGCTGCCTATGTCGCGGCGGGGATCAATCTGGCGTTGGCGGGAGTGATCTATGCTGTTGCGCGGCGCATTGAACCGGCTACCTCCGCGTCGCTTCAAAAAAGTCGGGCCGCCATCTTCCCAGGGTCCGAGGACGAGCCTGCTTTGCCCGCCGCACCCCCCACCCGCGATCGACAAGTTGACGCCAGGAATGAGTTCCCAGACGGAGCGAGCGCGTTGGGCCGCTGGGCGTATTTGTGCGTCTTTGTGACCGGCTTCCTAGCCATCGGCTGCGAAATCCTCTGGTTCCGCGTGCTGGGCGTGTTTTTGAAGGATTCGCCCTATGCCTTTTCCACAATCCTGGCAGTCTATCTCCTTGGCGTGGCCTTGGGCAGTTTCGGCATGGTGTGTTATCAGGAGCGGAGTGTGGAAAAGCACGGGCGGAGCGTGTTTTTCCTTCTGCAAGCCCTGATCGGCGTCTATCTGGCTGCGACGGTAATCGGCTTTTGCCTCTTACTCCGCCACAGCGTGGGCTTCCGCGAGTCGCTGGCCAATGCCTTCTGGCAAACGCTCCACCCGCCGCCGTGGGACATCCACTACGAAGCCTTTGGGCCGTGGCTGTTCCAAATGACCGATGTGCTCGTGTTTCCAATAATTTTCGTCTTGGCGCCGACGTTGCTTATGGGCGCGTCCTTCCCCTTAGTCACCACGCTGGCAGTGACGCGGCCCCATCGCGAGGGCAGCGTGGTGGGCACCGTTTACTTTTTCAACATTCTGGGCAACGTGGCCGGTGGGATCGTGACCGGCTATGTGCTTCTGGCGTGGCTGGGTTCGGAGCGGACGGCGCTCGCCTTCTGCCTGACGAGTTTCGCGTTGCTTTTGTTCGTCGAGCGGCTGGGGCCGTGGCGATGGCCTTTGGCCAAGCGTGCGACCGTGGCCATCGGCTTGGCCGTGGTGGCGATTGCCGTTTTTCCAAACCGGGGCGAGTTCTATCGCCTGGTGCATCCCGGCCCGCCGGACGGCATGGAACGGCACCTGGAAGAAGGCATGGACGCAGTCGTCGTCACCGACGCTAGCGAACATGCGATCCACAACTACATCAACGGGCTGAACCACGGGCATCGACCGGGCTACTGGTACTTGCGCGAGGCCGTCGAGGCCTTCGTCTACGCGCGGCAATGCCGTGATGTGCTGATCATTGGTTTCGGCGCGGGAACGTTTACCGAAACGACATTGCTTCTGGACGAGGTCCAGCGGCTGACCCTGGTGGAGATCAGCCCCACGCTGCTCACCAACCTCCGCAAGATCGAGCTGTACCGACGCATCCTCTCGGACCCGCGGATCCAGGTGGTCGTCGACGATGGACGACGCTGGTTGCTTCGCAGCGAGGCGAAGTATGACATGATCCTCATCGATCCACTGCGGACCACCACGTCGCACAGCAACAATCTTTATTCGCAAGAATTCTTTTCGCTGGTTCGGCGGCATTTGAATCCCGACGGCCTATTCTTGGCCTGGATGGACGAAGATCGCGTGTTTCCCAAGACCGTGGCCTCGGCTTTTCCCCACGTGCGGATGTACGAGCTGAGCCCCCGGCCATACTTCATGGGTTTTTGCCTGGCCTCACCCAGTCCCCTCGTGGAGACTCCCGCGAGGCGCGACGCCCTGCTGGCGAAGATCCCGGCGACAATGCACCGGCACATCATGGCTTATGGATCCTACGTCGGCGACCAAGAGACGATCCTCAATCTGGCGGCGGGCTATCCGATCAACCGCGACTGGCGGCCCGTGCTGGAGTATTATTTCTGGCGGAATTGGCAACGAAAGGCTTGGGAGGCGAATAACGATCGAGCCCCCCAGGCCGGTCTAAGGGCCAGACAAACGGCGGTGGTCGCCGATGGGGCCGTGCCCCTGCTTCGCCCCTAGCCGTGGTGACGGACCGCTTGTTCTGAAAGCACGCTTGAAAAAGAACCGTGGAATGGACTGGGACATTCTGATTCGCAACTGCCGCATCGTGGACGGCACAGGCCGTGACGCAATGCCTGGTGAGATCGGCATTTGCGACGGTCGTATCGGAGTGGTGGCCTCGAATTGTCTTGGCACGGCGGCCCGGGTGATCGAGGCCGCCGGGATGGTCGCCTGCCCAGGCTTTATCGACATGCACACCCACAGCGATCTCATGTTGCTGGCTGAACCGGGGGCCCACGCCAAAATCATGCAGGGCGTGACCACCGAAGTCATCGGCCAAGACGGGTTGTCCTACGCCCCAGTCACCGACGCCACACTGCCCCAGTTCCGCGCGGCCTTCAAAGGAATCAACGGCGATCCGCCCGGGCTCGCCTGGGGTTGGCGGAGCGTGGCTGAGTTCCTCGCTCACTTCGACCGCCGCACTGCGGTCAACGTGGCCATGCTCGCGCCGCATGGAAACCTTCGGGCAGCGGTCCTGGGTATGGACGATCGCAAGGCCTCGGCGACGGAATTGGACCAGATGACGCGGCTGTTGGAGCAAGCGATGGACGACGGTGCCTTCGGGCTTTCGACGGGCCTGACCTACGCCCCGTGCAGCTACGCCGACACAGCGGAATTGGTCGCGCTATGCCGAGCAACGGCACGCCGCGGCGGATTCTTCGCTCCCCATCTGCGGAGCTACGGGGCCGATATGGACGCCGCCGTGCGCGAGGCCTTCGAAATCTCGGCTGCCGCCCAGTGCCCCTTGCACCTCACGCACTTCCAGGCTTCGTTCTCCACAGGCAAGGGCAAGGCCGGGTTTTATCTCCAGCAAATCCACGAGGCCCGACGCCAGGGACTCGACGTGACCCTCGACGCCTATCCCTATCTGGCGGGTTCGACATTTCTGGCCGGTCTGTTGCCGAGTTGGGTCCATGCGGGTGGGGAGGCGCAGTTGCGCAAGCGGCTCAGCGATCCGGCGATTCGGACCAAGATTCGCCACGAAATGGAGGTCGTCGGGGCCGACGGGATGCACAAAGTGCCTGTGGACTGGGCCGTGATCGTCGTCAGCGACGTGGGCAGCGCCCCGCGGGCAGATTGGGTCGGGCTTTCGCTCGCCGCGATTGCCCAACGCACCGGGCGGGCGGCATTCGATTGCTATGCCGACCTGATCCTCGAATCCGATTTGGCCGCCACCTGCCTGGCCTTCATCGGCCACGAGGAGAACCTTCAGGCCTTCCTCCGCGATCCGCAGTTCATGGGCTCCAGCGACGGGATTCTAGTTGGCGCCAGACCGCATCCCCGGGCATGGGGCGCCTTTGCCAGATTCCTTGCCCGATATGTCCGCGAACTAGGGGTGTTGAAGCTCGAAGAGTGTGTCCGCAAACTCACATCCGTTCCCGCCGCCCGACTGGGCCTTGCCGATCGTGGTTGCCTGCGCCCGGGATATTGGGCCGATGTGGTAATCTTCGATCCCGACACTGTTCAGGATACGGCCACCTTTGAAAACCCGCGATCGTATCCCGATGGGATCCCCTATGTGATCGTCAACGGCGTGCTGGTCAAGGACAACGGCCAGCATACTGGGGCCACGCCTGGCCACGCGTTACGGCACGTTAGCAGGTCGGGCGGACAGCGCGGTCTGTCGCCGCCAATGGCAAGGCACGCCCCCCCCGACAGGCCACGGTAATGGCGGTCAGAAGGGACATGGTGGTCGGGCGCTGCATGACAAGACATATCGGGTACGCCGACCTTCTTGCACGGCCCGGACTTCCATCGGCGCACCGCAGCGCGGGCAGAACTCTCGATCCGGCTTGGCAGCACCCCGTTCCATATCGCGTTGACATGCAGCGCAGACCCGCGTGTTGGGTACGGCCGCCAGCCGTTCCCGACCGATCGGTTGGCCGCACTTGCGGCAGGAGGGAACCTCAGGCCAATGGGCCGCCTCCACCGCGTTGAAAAGGTTTAAACCCCGACGGCCACACTTCGGGCAAACGAACGCCTCCGCTGCCGAGCGGAAGACTTCGTAGAGAATTTCCAAGTCCATGCCCTTGTTGGGGCGGGCCTTCCCCACGTTGCGGAGCCATGCGAGCATCTCTCCCGGCCCACAGGTCTCGCGCCACAAGCAAACCGGACAACGCAAGTCAAGGTACCGTGGAGAAGGAGGCATAGGCCGCGTGCTCCCTCGTTTTCAGCCGATCCGCAGTTCGCCATGCCCTCGTCTGCTCACCCCCCTCGCCACCATAACCGCCAAAGGTGTGGTTCGCAAGTCAAGGCCATCGCCCCGGGCTTGCAAAAGCAGTTGCTAGCGATCAAGATCGTCGGTTCTGTTCCGCCGAGTCTCGATTGTCCCTTGCGTGCGGCCTCGATTCATCTCCACTTAGGGAAATGTGGGACAGTCACCTGTTTCCCCGTGGTATTGGACCACTCAGAAACCGGTAACTGTCCCCAATTGCAGATGCCTTCTTTTTGAATGGACCAGTTGCTGAGTTCTACTACCGCGAGTAGGCTCACTGCATCGGCTTACCACTCGGGCCGAGCGGCTTCGTTGGAAGCTCTGTGGAAGGCGTAGGCGGAGGCGGCAGCGGATTGCCTTGATTGGGCCTCGTTGGTGAAGGTGAGGGTGCGGAAGGGGGTGAACCAGGTGAGGAACTTTGCTGCTTCCCACAGGCAGTTATAGGAAGCAATAGCAGTAACAGGAAACAGCAGCGCAGCGTGGACATAGAACTTTACCTCCTAGCAAGCAAATGATGAACAAGCGTGTCAATGGGCTGTTTCTTTTGACAAAAATGACTTCCCTGACTGTCCCTCAAAAGCTTTTAGTGCTTCCAATAGCTTGAGTAATCTACCAACCGCGATATTGCTGAGGAGCATACTTTCCTGAGGTGGAGGGTTTTTATCCAAATCGGCGATGATTTTTACGGACCTCTTCTCATTGAGCACGTCACTTGAAACGTCCGCAGCAAACCCCTCCTGAGACAGATACTTGTGAAGCTTGGCCCGTTCTTCACGTGTTGACGACAGTTCTGTCTCGAGTTGTTTCAAGGCCTGCCTGAAGGCGAGTTCCTCTTCGGACAGAGTAACCTGTTGACTGCTCAAGGGGGCCGTAGTTACCGCCGAGTCAGTAGCCGGTCGCTGAAGAATAAAAGCAACGAGCGTTGGACTAGCAAGCAGCCCCACAATAAACGCAATGGAAAGCAATAGAAAAAGCACCCTAAATCGCGGAAGGAAACAACTAACCCCTGCTACCGCCCTGGCAGGCGGAAACCAAGCCTGGTGATACAGAGCGTCTCCTTCTGGCAACAATCTCACGGTTACGGCCACATTCTCTTCTGACCCCGGAATCGGCCCAATCCACCGCTGATATTCCTGAGGGCCAAAAGGATTTGGTTGGGTTAGAAGCTCGAGCACGGCGAGCGCGTCGGCTTTCCGCTCCTCTGCACCAGCACCATTGGCAGACGTTACCTGATAACCCTTACCAGGAACCCGCCTCACCTCAAACCAAGCACATGGCGAAACAATTGGCGCCTGCTTGATGGTCACGACGTCGGCCCCCCGTCTCTCATGATGGCATCCAACAATAGATCAGGAACTAGAGCAAGGTCAGAAAATTGCACCGTTATCGCCATTCCGTTTTCTCTCCACTGCAACAATTTCGTGAATTCCGTTTCTTTCGGAGCGTGAAGCGGCAAACCCAAAACAGCCAGCGGCCCCGGGTCGCTAGTCAAATCGAATTTCCTAGCTTCTTCCCAACGGTTTGCGGGAGAATTATGCACCGATAGACTTAATGTGACAGGCGATCCGAGGCCTAGCATGATGCTATAGCTTTCCCGGGATGG
Source organism: uncultured Thermoguttaceae bacterium (assembly GCA_937951625.1). Lineage (GTDB taxonomy): Bacteria > Planctomycetota > Planctomycetia > Pirellulales > Thermoguttaceae > CALFBP01. The sequence goes on along the minus strand of CALFBP010000011.1, from coordinate 106,220 downwards.
CTCAAGAGAAACCTTGCCATCACTGCCACCAGTTGGCTTCAACGCTATCTCGAGAGCCTCTTGTCCTGGGGACTTGAGCGTTAAACACATCCAGGCCCAAGAGAATGTGCTGTTGGAAGACAGAGTCGCAGATACCACCTGAAACTTCGCCGGATAGCCCTCCCTTTGATGCCTGTCCTCGCAAAAAGTCACTGCGACCGCTATTTCATCCAAAAGTCGCTGACGACTTTGTGAGCCGCTAACTTTACTGTCGTCTACCTCATGCTCAATGGTCCGCAGCCCTTGGAGCAGCTCGGCGAAAAGCTCAATTTTGGATGATCCAACCTGATTACGTCGCAAGATAATGGCGGTAAGCTGCCCAAGAATCCTCTCTCGCTGGAGTCGCCAATAAGTGTTCTGGACAGCCGTAAGATCTACCCCTGTGCCTGTTATATCTATATCAGGCAGATTGCTTAAATACGCCTCTAGAACCAATAACCTTTCCTCAGTCGATGCGCCTGATGTTCCGGTAGCCTTGTCTCCGATTAAGCTGACCATCTTTTGCAGAAGGCTTTGCGCAGTCCTGATGTTGCTTTCCGCCTTCGGGGAGGGCGGCTCGCCTCTGGATCGGTCTAGAAACTCAATTAACCAGGAAAGATGAGCATTCAGTTTTCGGGCCTCCTCAATCCGTGGGAGCCGCGTCCCCGAGGGATGGCGTTCCAAAAATGCCTGAATTTCTTTTAACCGTTTCGATTCGGTGGCCGCCTCTTCGGAAGGCAGAATCCGTTCCCTAACAAAGAAGAAGATCAGTGCCACAATCGCGAGACAAACAAGAGATCCGGCCACGATTGCACCAAAGTTTCGTGCCGCCTTAGAGAAGGGTTTACGGATGATGTCTTTGAAATACCTTTCCGAATCAAGGACTAGCTCATTCAATTGGCAAATGACCTTCTCTAGTTGACGGTTATCTGCTGGTTCTCTTCCGATAGACGAAATCGAATGAAAAATCAATCGCCGATCTGCAAGGCTTTTCGGATAACGCCGAGACAACGCCGAGTCATAGAGCCGTTTTAATTTTCGGTGAAGCTCATCGATCCACCGCTGCGTCCTTGAGACCACGCTGGCGTCCTCTCTCCAAATGTCGAAGTGTGTTAGCACAAACAAAATCGGTAGGTGACGATTTTGCCGCACTTCAAGCACTTTTTTGACGAATCTCTCCGCCCGGTTCAATTCTAGGCGGTGATGTTCCTCCAGCTTTTCCGCGGTTTGGGCCATCTCCGAATAGCTGGGGTCAAAGAAGAATAGAAAAGCATTGCAGTTTTTGACCTGAGGGAGCAAGATTTCATCAGGCGTCAGGGAGTCAGATTCCCACTTATCTAAAGCCTCCGTAAGACGCTCTCCACACAAATCTTGCACACAAAGTTCCAAAGGCTGCTTCATGTTGACGAGTTGGATTTTTGCCGTTATTTCGTCGCTCCTCTTTGTGGTTGGCGAGGAGCCTTGGAATTTTTGAATCTGCTGCTGGACATCGTCCAAAAATTTGTAAAAGCCCGGCGAGGCGTCAGCGATGCAGTTCTGATCCTTTAAGTGCCGGAGAAGTTGATAAAGAAAACGGGTCTTGCCGGCCTTCGTGTAGCCGTAAATGCCCACGTTGATGCGAGGATTGACAGTTGAGGATCCGTCGCGATGGAACATGGCGATGCCTACTCTTGCACTTTCACATTCGCATTAACGAGTACAGATCGAATCGTTTCGTCAATTCGACGTAAAACACTCTCCCCCGGATAGGGCCTCCGCTTCACCACTACGGTGCATTCCTTGGAGCCCGCGGCTGCTCTGAACTTACCGAGCCCCCTCACTAACAATGCCTCGAACTCGTCCATGTCGGATGCCTTTATTGAAATGGGCTCCTGGCGTCCACCGAAATCGAACGACAGGAGACACGCGAATTCTAGGGCCTTCAAGGGATCTGCTGGCGAGGGCAGAAAGGTGACAAGAAGATCGGCATGCTCGGGAAGAACAGGAACTGTTTTCATCTCTTCCGCGCTAGTGGAGCCTTGTTGTTGACGTTCCGGTTTTTCCCTGTGGTCTCGAGATCCGCCATCTCCGCCCAGCCCAGGCGCGACGGCCCGCGTTAGCGACGAAAGCAAAAACGCAACGACCAAAAAAACCAGCGGCACCATCATAATCCGTTTGGCTTTAGACGCGACAGCAGCGACGATCGCAGCGACGACCCCAACAACCGTGCCAATCCACGGATCGAACAGAGCCCAGCGTGACCATTCAACCAACCATTCAAGGAGCCACCACTCTAAGAACGACACCGGGTACGTCATCACAGCTTTCTTTCACTACTCATCACTGGGTATGCCGCTTTCTCGTACGGATTCTAACGGCGTCCACGTGCCCCTGTCCCTCACCACAAGGCACTTGCGGATTTCATTGTTCTCAGCCAACTCTCGAATACGTTCGTAAACACCGTCGCCAGGAAAAGGAGTCATGTACACCACCACGCGCCGAGGCTGTTTCTCGGCGTCTCCCACGGCCTCGCGTTTTAACCATTCCTGAAGGGCCTGTCTCAATTTTTGGTAGAATCTCGCACCACTGTTCTCGGCGATTCTTGTCTTTTTGATACTATAATTCCAAGGCTCCGAGCTCTCGGCCCTGGCTTCATAAACTACCAATGTGCATCGGAATTCAGCCGCACGATTCGGCGAAGCCGAGGGCTCGAAATAAATATCGAGCTGAGGCGCGATTCGTGCAGCCGTAACCGGTTTCGTATCTGGTGTGGGTTCCCGCATTGTGGTGTCAGAGGTTGCTGCTTTTTTTGCCCCGTCGCCTTGCTTTGCGAAAAACAAGCCCGCAGCAACGCCCGCAGAAACGCCGATCATTGCGGCAGCACCGATGGACCCTAGACTCACACCAACGAAGCTAAAAATTATTACGCCCGAAACCACCCCAGCGGCTAAACCGCAGACAATGGCAGACCGCCAATCGAAAGGTGGACTTAGCGAATTCCATGCCAACAGGGCGAGGCTGGTCGACAATATCAGTTTGCCTAGCATCGGAGGGGATCTTTCCTACCTACCGAGGTAATGGGACCTTATAAAGAGGGAACAAATCGAGGCCCCACGCTTCTTTTATGGCACTAATTTTTTTTTCATCCCATGCAGAGAACCAGCCGTCATCCGGGAACACGAGGATAACGACCTTTTTGCGGCGCTCCTTTCCGTGCGGGCCTGTTGATATATTCCGAATGTCCGCTGCGCTATCGGTCCGCAGTTCCTTTCCCGGTTTTCCATTGCGTCCCAGTAGATAGCACTTCCCGTTTTGCTCTCCCCTCCAACCAGCGTAGACAAAGATAAAATCGACTGGCACAGCTAAATCTGCTCGATCCAGCGAAGCACTACCCTGCTTCGCTTCATCACTCCTTAACTGGGAATGTGCAAGCACGACCATAAGGATACCAAGAAGGAGTAAAGCAACGTCCAAGAGGGACAGAAATCGGACAATAACGCTGCTTGCTCTCACGACTAATCAAGTCCTTCTTCCTTATCGGGACACACCAACCAAAGCCATGCGTTCAAAAAAAGATTCGGGACAGTCATTATCAGCCCGGAAATGGTGGTACTTAAGGCTGGCGCAAAACTTTGGACCATCTGAGCGAGATCAGGAGCCTCGTTTACCGCTGCAACGCGAAAATTGTCGAAGGTTGCCAACAGACTGAGAGCCGTTCCAAGAAGGCCCAATAAGGGCAAGAGCTCGGTCATAGACAATAGAACGGTTCGGTGCCGATCCAAATTCTGAAAGTAATTGACGTCCTTGCCAATCAGACGGCGGCACAATGCATCAGCGTGAAAATATAACAGCACAAAGCCATAAGCTAAGATAGCCCAATCGAAGCCACTTCTCGAAATAAATCTGACATAAGCAAAGAACATCTCGGCAAGCCTCAATTTGCTTTTTTGAAATGAAACTTGATTGGCCGAACCGTTTCACCAGCGGAAGCAGCCAGAGTACTTCCGTTTCCTATTACTACGGCATGATGGCCCCTCGTTTGACAATGCGTAAGCTTTTTAGTGTTGTAGCGAGAAAATACCCACACAAATGGCCTCCGTCGATCCCCACCTCGAGATGTGTCCCCACGTTTCCTGCCCGCTGGAGAGGGTGGCGCGGACTGGCGTAAAGGCTTGCGCAGGCGTGAGTTTCGATATCCCCAGCATCGCTCGGCCGATGGTCAATACGCTTGACTGGCTTGTGCGTTTGGCACTGCACCAGTGCCCCGGATGGTAATGCGAACCCGCGCAAAGCCCCATGCACACCAACAGTCAGTACGTCAACAGCAACACAACCCGGTGGAAACGTTCTGCCGACCGCCGCCTCGCAGCAATGCCCGAGCTGCGTGTTTCCGAAGCCCGTGTTGCCTCAGTTGAAACTGGAAAGTTCCGGCCTGTGGGTTAGCATAGAGGCCCAGAGGAGGATTTTCCATGAGTCGAGAGCGAAAGAACTACACTCCCGAGGAGAAGGTGGTCGTTCTCAAGAGGCATCTGGTAGACAAGGTGCCAGTCTCCGATCTGGGCGACGAGTTGGGCCTCAATCCCAACGTCTTCTACGGCTGGCAGAAGGAGCTCTTCGAGAACGGGGCGGCCGCGTTCCAGAAGCCACGCGGCTGCCAGGCGGATCGCCGCTACCAGAAAATCGAGAGGCTCGAAGCGAAGCTCGCCCAGAAGAACGAGGTGCTCGCCGAGCTGATGCAGGAGCACGTCCAGCTACTAAAAAATGAAAGAGCAATGGGTTCCCCACGACATCCGGGACCAGGTGGTGGAGTTCGTGGCCCGCTGGTTTGAAAAGACGGAGATCGCCATCTGCGCCCTGCTGCTCTAGCTGGGCATGAGCCTCTCGAAGTTCTACAACTGGCGGAAGCGTTACGGCAAGCAAAACGAGCACAACGCGTCGATCCCCCGCGACCACTGGCTGACCGCGGAGGAGAAGCGGGCGATCCTGGATTACGAGCGTCAGTACCCCTTGAAAGGCTATCGGCGGCTGGCGTTCATGATGCTCGACGCCGGCGGCAGCAGATGCGTCAGGCAGCTCGTCGCCAGGTCGATCCATCGCACCACGCACGGGTGCCACTGCTGGCTTGCCCAGCAGTGCCCTGTGTGGGAGCCGGTTGCGTTGTGCGGAAGTCGTTGGGAGGGGGTGGGTTCCGTGGGAGCGGAAAAACGGTTTCCCCGCAGCCACCTCAAAATTTCCCGCGTTTGACGCACCCCACTCCCCAAAAGAATCCAAATTTCCCGATTTTTCGACCACTTCAGGAACGTGACGGGGATCGGTTGGGGGCCGGGTGAAGAGGAGTTGCTCGCACACCTCGCAAAACTGAAGGCCGCCGACGGCTGACGCCAGCTCGTTTGCTCAGCAAACTGAGGCGCTTCGTGCTGCGCACTCTGGGACATTCATCACGCCGCTTCGTCCCGGTCTCGCATATTCTCGCATGCACGCCGCCGCGCCGCTCCCCCCACACCTTTCGCACCGAAGCGCCCGGAGCAATAATGGTGCCGAAAAGGATTGGACCTGTCCCGTTTTCCCCCGTTTTTGTTCCCCGATCGAGGGTCGCCCCCGGGGACGGTGCAGCTTCTCCGCCTGCTCCACCCCTGGTTGGCACGCCGCTGGGCCGGGAATCTCGGCTACGAAGCTTCCCGAAGTACCCGGAAGGGGGCGAGGGCGGGAGGGCGGCCATGGCCGCACTCCCCCTCCAGCCCACTTGACACAGCACTCCACCATTGTAGACTCGGGGCCGTGGGTGGAATCAAATTTCCTATTCACGTTATCACTTGGCGAGGCATGAGGCGCGTATCTTTACTTCTGTTGATGGCATTGCCTGTCGTCTGCTTTTGGCTCGGTCCGGCTCTGGGCGAGGAGTTCCCTTGGCGGGTCGGGCTGGCCCGGGTCGGGATCACTCCCGACGAGCCGATGCCCATGAGCGGGTACGGACCGCGAATCTCCGATGGCGTGCTCGACGAGTTGCACGCCAAGGCGATGGCAGTCCAGTGGCCCGGTGGGGATCGGGCCGTACTCGTCACCGCGGACATCCTGTTTTTCCGCCGCGATGTGGGCGAAGCCGTGGCCAGGCGGATCATGGAGAAGACGGGGCTCCAGCGACGCCAGATCCTGTTGAACGCCTCGCACACGCACTCGGGGCCCGTGGTGGGGATGAACCGCGACCTGGATGCCTTCGGCGTGCCGCCCGACATACGCCCGCGCGTGGCGACGTACACCGCGAAGTTGGAGGAGCAGCTTGCGGACCTGGTGGCCGCAGCCCTCCGCGACTTGCAGCCGGCGAGGCTGAGTTTCGGGGTAGGTCAGGCCGATTTCGTCATGAACCGCCGCCTGGCGACCCCCAACGGCATCGTCATGGCTCCCAACCCGCAAGGTCCGGTGGATCGCAACGTGCCGGTGCTCCGCATTGAGGGGCCGGATGGCCGGCTCCGCGGGCTGGTGTTCGGCTGCGCGTGCCACCCGGTGACGCTCGACGGAAACAACACCAAGATCTCGGGCGACTACGCCAGCTTTGCCCAAGCTGCGCTGGAGAAATGTTTTCCCGACGCTTTGGCGATGTTTGTCATCGGTTGCGGGGCGGACGCCAACTCGCATCCCCGGGGAACCGCGGAGATGGCCCGGGAGCAGGGCGAACGACTGGCCACCGAGGTCGCCCGCGTGGCGACCGGCCCGATGCAGCCCGTGCGCGGGCCGCTCCGTGCAGAGTTGGCGTGGATCGACCTGCCGCTGGCCCATGATTACTCGCCCGAACAATTGCAGGCCATGGCCGCCGGGCCGTCGGTGTGGCACGCCCGGAACGCCAAAGGGATGCTCGAAATACTCGCCCAGGGCAAGCCGCTGCCCAAGTCCTACCGTGCCCCGCTGGCCGTGTGGCAGTTCGGCTCGGACCTGACGCTGGTGGGCCTGTCCGGCGAAGCCGTCGCGGACTACGCGACACGGATCGCCAAGGCCCTTGGGCCGCAAGGCCTATGGGTCGCCGCGTACTGCAACGAGTCGTTCGGCTATCTGCCCACGGCGCAGATCCTCAAGGAAGGCGGCCACGAGTCGATGTGCCTGACGCTCGACGTCGGCCTGTTCGCCCCACAAGTTGACGAGGTGGTCATGGGCGAAGTGCGGAAACTCGTGGGAGAAGTACGTAGGGCAAGCAGCCTTGCTTGCCCTACGGTCGTATTCCCCGGCGAGCGTTGGCTCGAAACCACGCCCGAGCAAGCCGGCTTCGACGCCAAGAAGCTCGACGAACTCATCGCCAAAGCGAATATCCACGGCGGCGGCTTTGGCGGCGTGAAGGTCGCCGACGGTCAATGGGGCGCGGTGCTCACCCGGGGCGGATACCTCGTGCGCCGTTGGGGCAATCCGAGCTACCGCTGCCAGTCGGCCTCGCTGGGCAAGTGCATCATGCGGGCCCTGTTCGGCCTGAGCGTGGAGGCGGGCGTGCTCAAGCCCGACGAGCCGGTCTGGAAGACCTGGACCGGCCGCGGCCAGCTTTCCCATCCGCACAAGTATCTTGATGAAGGACTCCACCGTCAGCTCACTTGGCGGCAACTCCTCGACCATCAAGGCGGATTCGTGCTCGAAAGCGGGTTCCACTGGCGAAACCGCACGGGGTTCCACGCCGTGATTCCGCCGGGCGTGACCTGGACCGGCGACCCATCATTCGACAACTTCGCCCACACCCCGCCCGGCGGCACAACTCGCTATTCCAGCGCCGGCTACTGGCGGCTGAGCCAGGCCCTCACCGTCTTATGGAAAAGGGACCTCAAAGAAGTGCTCGACGAGCGACTCTTCCGCCACCTCGGCATCCCGGCCGACCGCTGGGAGTGGCTGCCCGGCAAGGAAGTCCACGACACCCGTGATTTCTACCCCGATTTCCCGGGCTACGGCGAATACGTCGACCCACCCTATGAGATCGACGGCTGCGTCATCCGCGGCGGCCCGGGCTGGATGCGAATCAGCGCCGAAGACCTCGCCCGCTTCGGCCTGCTCATCGCCACTGGCGGCGTATGGAACGGTAAACGCCTGATCGGCCCCGAATGGCTCCGCGGCCACGCCGGATTGGACATCCATGTGGTCGCCGGCGACCCGGAGACGATGGTCGCCATTGCAAAGATCAACACCAAGAACTTCCCTTTCGGCACGGAAGTCGGCACGCAGGGGAAGTTCGCGTTCCCCAAGGAGCTGATCACCGGACCAGTGGCGACAAGATAAGGAATCCGCAGGGATTATCATGGCTCAACGCGGAAGATGAAGTCCGTTCGTTGATAGGTTTTCTTGCACCGAGTCCACGGGAAGTCTTGGCACTGCGACATGGGGAGGATGTGATGGAATTAAGAAGCCGGTCGCTTGTCGCGGCGTTCTTTGGCGCAATCCTGATCGCGGCGGACTACGCGGCAATGGCTGAGCCGCCGCGGTCCGAACCACTCTACCGCGTGAAGCATGAAACCAAGGTCCCCGTGCCGATGCGGGACGGCGTGAAGTTGGCGGCGGAGATCTTCCGGCCCGATGCGCCGGGGAAGTTCCCGGTGCTCATGTGCCATCGTTACTTCCGCGAAGGGGCGGACCGCGGGCAGTTCTTCGCCCCGCGCGGATACGTCGTGGCGCTGATCGACTGCCGCGGGCGATATGATTCCGAGGGGACCTGGGTGCCATATGTCAACGACCCGCAGGATGGCTTCGATGCCCAGGAGTGGCTTGGACGCCAGCCGTGGTCCAATGGCAAGATTGGCACGTTCGGCACTTCGTACAACGGCTTCACGCAATTGATGGCCGCCCCGCTTGCCAGTCCGTTTTTGAAGTGCATGGTGCCGCAGGAATGCCAGCAGACGAATTTCGGTCATATCTATAACGACGGAGTGATGCAACTCAACGTGGTCTTCGAGTTCGGGTTGCACACCAAGCAGGGCTCGCAGATCCAGCAAATATTCCCCATCGACCATCCGCACTATCGCCGGCTGCCGCTGTTGGCCGCGGTGGACGATTTCCCGCAGGTCGAGCACGTCAAGGACTGGTTCCGCCACGCCCGGTATGACGACTACTGGAAATCGTATGGCATCAAGGAGAAATACGCAAAAATCCAGGCCCCGGCCCTGTTCCTGACCGGCTGGTACGATAATCTATGCCACGAAACCTGGCGCAATTTTCTGGGCTTCCGCACCAATGGCGGCTCCGAAGCGGCGAGAACGGGAACAAAGATCATCGTCGGTCCTTGGACGCACGGCGGCTCATTCGCCCTGCCGGGCTTTCTCGATGTTATGCTGCGGTGGTACGACTACTGGCTCAAGGAAATGAAGAACGGCGTTGATCGCGATGCGCCGATCCGGATCTACGTGATGGGCGCCGACAAATGGCGCGACGAACACGAGTGGCCGCTCGCCCGCACGCGGTTCACGCCGTTCTTCCTGACCAGCGGCGGCCACGCCAATTCGCTCCGCGGGGACGGGCGTTTGGTGCCGGATTCACCGGACGTAGGGTGGGCCAAAACGGACCGCTTTGTCTACGATCCGGAGAATCCTGTCTACACGCTGGGCGGGCAGATTTCGACACACGCCGACATCTGGGGCCCGCGGGACCGCCGCGTGCGCCAGGAGCGCGACGACGTGCTGGTCTACACCACGGAGCCGCTCGAAAAGGACATTGAGGTTACCGGGCCGGTTGAGTTGAAGCTTTTCGTTTCCTCCTCCGCCGTAGACACGGATTTCACCGCCACGCTCACCGACGTGCATCCGGACGGCCGCGCGATCCACATTTGCGAAGGCATCCGCGGCGTCACCTTCCGGGATTCGCTGGAGCATCCCACGCCGATCGAGCCGGGCAAGATTTACGAGCTCTCGATCAGCCTCTGGGAAACGAGTATGGTGTTCAAGGCCGGCCACCGCATCCGGCTCGAGGTCTCCAGCAGCAACTTCCCCCGCTACGCCCGCAACCAGAACACCGGCCTGCCGCTGGGCACAAGCGCCGAAATGCACAAGGCCCAGCAAACCGTCTACCACGGTCCGGACCATCCTTCCCGGCTGATCCTTCCAGTGATTCCATGAAGGAGCTAAGCGCCGCAAGAGCCCCAACGTAGAATGACCTTAGGTCTTGGACCTCGGGTCTTCGGCGTTGGGTGTCAACTCGAAGACCGAAGCCCCAAGACGTTAGACCTGAAGGACACCAGTTCATGACTCGGTCGGGTGGCACTGCTGGACAAGCCAGCAGTGGCACCCGTGCGGTTCCAGTTGGGTTGCTTAACAAAGTCTTCAACGTCTTGGCAGAAAACGCATTACGAGGCACCGCCTCTTTTTCTGGGCTGCGGCCGAAAACTGGGGATGACTCAGTCGCCCCGGGCTTGCAAAAGCGGCTGCTAGCGATCAAGATCGTCGGTTCTGTACCACCGAGTCTCGATTGTCCCTTGCGTGCGGCCCAAGAGGGGGCCATAGTGCAAAGTTCGGTGCCTCTCCGTCGAAAACGATCCTGAGTCAGCAAGTCAGCAGCTTTTCGGGCCGAGTTCGGGAGCACGGAGAAAGGTATCGCCCCGCAGGGCGGAAAAGCGGTTTATGGGACCGAGTGGTGCGATCCTTGAAGAGACGGAACCGTCCAGATTCGGACCCCAGTATGCAAGTTTTAGCACGTGGCAAGTGGGAGGCAGTCCTTTGCATGATCGCCGCGACCTTCGGTTTCGGCATCATTCCCATCTTTTTGAAGCATTTCGCCCAATTCCTCGACCCGTGGACCGTCAACGGGGTGCGCTATTCCGTGGGTGCGTTGTTCTGGCTGCCTTTTCTGCTGACGCTGGACCAACGTCCCAGTGCCGTGGAGGACAATGCCCCGGCTGGGAACATCTGGAAGGACGCCGTGGTTCCGTCGTGCGTCAACGTGGTGGGTCAGGCGGCATTCGGGATCGGTCCGTATTTCGTGCCCGCCTCGACCATGGGCTTCGTGTTGCGTCTTTCGTTCCTATTTACGATCGTGTTCGGGTTCGTGATTATCGCCGAGGAACGGCTGTTGATGCGTCGACCGTCGTTTTGGGTGGGGAGCGTCTTCAGCTTGTTGGGAGTGGCGGCGATGTTCGTCGATGAACTCCGCAGCAGCATCGCTTCCGTTCAAGGGATGGTCATCCTCTTAATTACTGCCGTGGCCTGGGGTGGCTATGCCGTGACGGTCCGCCACTACATGGCCCGATATTCGGCCAGGCAGAGTTTTGGGGTGATTAGCATCTACACGTCAGCCGCCTTGGTGTTGTTGATGTTCCTGTTTGGTCGCGTGGAGTCGCTTGCCGAACTCGATGCCGCGATGTGGGGCAACTTGATGCTTTCCGCCTTGATCGGCATTGCCTTCGGCCACGTGTTGTATTACCGCGGCATCCACGAACTTGGCCCTGTGGTGGCCAGTGGCATGGCGTTGGTGACCCCATTCGTCACGTACCTTGCGGCCGCGTTGATCCTGGGCGAACGGTTAAGCGGCCTGCAATGGCTCGGTGGTTTACTGGTTGTGGTGGGCGGCGGCTTGCTGGTCTGGGCCCGGGCAGAGATCGAGGCCCTTGTTTCCCGTTACCGCGTGGATCTGGAAAATTATCCCGGCGACTGAATCTCTGCTGGTTTCCGCAGGTCAAGCTCGCCGCCGCGGAAATCTTGAAGCTGGAAATTCGGGGGCCTGCTTTTTCTCGCCGCCTTTCGGGCGGTCGCGTCCAAGACTGGCCCTGCCTTTGCTCGAGAAAACAGAATCCCGGCTTATTGAGGTCTCACGTGGCGACGCCTCGCGTGCCGAGGGAGCGATCAGGGCGTTTCCGCGCCGCGTCGCGTAAGACGCCTCATGCCCTCGTAGACAACGATCCCCACGGCGATGCCCAGGAGGTTCTCGGCGACGTCTCCCCACTCTCCGTGACGGGGCGGGATGAAAGTTTGGATGGCTTCCGTGGCCATGGCGTAGGCGACTAGCGTGCCCCAAAGGGCCGTGCGCCCTCGGGGCCAACGGGCCAATAAGGCGCACAAGGTCAAACCTGCAAAGAGCGCGACGTGCTGGCCTCGCCCCGCCGACAGGCTGTGGGAATACTGCATCAGCCCCAACATCTGAAGCGGATGGGGGGCGAGCAGGAAGAAGGTGGCAAAGGCCGCATACACGAGGAACGCGATGCGCCACCAAAACACGGAGCAACTCATCAAAATGTTATTCTCCATCTTTGAAAAACGTTAGGGCTAGGGCAGTAGGCCAGTCGCAAAACGCGGAAATGCGCCCACTGCAAGGCGGTTGTCGCCCCGAGCAAAGGCAAAATCCCATTCCTGGAAAAACGGCTCCATGTGTGCTTGCCGTCTGGGACCTCCTGGGACGTCACCCGGCGAGTATCAACCGTAACGAAGCGCGACGGAAGATTCCAGCGACGGGCCACTTATTGAGCTGGACCAAGGTTTTATCCCCCCCTGGCCCCATCGGCCATTTCTGTGGCGGGCACACACCCGACCAAGAAGGGTTGCATGGAGCGAATTTATGGGCCATGTTAAGGGCTGGTAGGAGTGGGTGAAATTACCGTCCCGGGAAACGCAGCTCCAATCAGGCCGACGCGTGAGCAAAGGCGACCACGGTCTAGCATACATCTCGATCCCGCCGCGGGCACGCTTCGGTTCCGCACGCCGTCCTTTTCGACATTCCTGCTGGTTTTCATTCGGCCCTCATGAAACTCGCCTTCAGCTCAAACGCCTACGTGAAATGCACGATCGAGGAGACCATTGCTCGGATCGCGGCAATGGGCTATGGCGCCTTGGAACTGTTGGCCGATGTGCCACATGCCTGGCCCGCCGGATTGCTGGAAAAGCAAAAGCAAGCGATTCGCGATTGCCTGGCGCGGCACGCAATGGCGATCTCCAACGTCAACGCCTTCATGATGAACGCCGTGGCGGACCCGCGACACCCCTATTGGCACCCTTCATGGATCGAGCCGGACAAGCACTATCGGGCGATCCGCCGCGAGCACACCAAACGGGCATTAAGGCTGGCGGCGGAGTTTGGGGCCCCGAGCATTCAGACGGAACCCGGGGGACCTTTGGAAGTAGGCCAATCCTGGGCCCAAGCCGCGGCAGTGTTCTACGACGAGATCATGCCCTGCGTGGAGGTTGCCGAACAGTGCGGCGTGGACCTGCTCATCGAGCCGGAGCCCGGGCTGCTCATCGAGCGTTTCCAGCAGTATCTGGAGTTTTCGGATCGGGTCCGATCTCCGCGGCTGGGGTTGAATTTCGACATCGGCCACGCCTACTGCGTGGGCGAGGATCCAGAAAAATGGATTGGGGTCATGGCCCGTCACACTCGGCACTATCACATCGAGGATATCGCCGCGACGCGCGAACATCGGCACCTCATTCCCGGCGAGGGGGCGATTGACTTTGCTGCGGTCCTCCGCGAAATTGCCCGAACCGGCTACCAAGGCTGGATCACCGTGGAACTGTACCCCTACGTGGACCATCCCGACGCAGCCGGCCGAAAAGCCAAGGAGTTTTTGGAACACGTGTGGCGCAACGTACCAGTGAAGACCGCCGAGACGCACGGCGGGCCCTCGGCAGGGCCCGACACGCCCGAGGCGTGAAAGCGTCGCGCCGTGTTCGACAGGACACGCCGATGAGCACCCACGAACCCGAACCGACGTGGCCGATCGAGTCGCTTCGCGCGTATCTGGAATTGGTCCGCGCGCCGAACCTCTTCACGTCCATGGCCGACGTGGTGATGGGCTATTTGTTTACCCATCCCTTCGTTACATCGGATCAGGGGTTGGTTCTCGCTGTGCTGGTGGCGGCTTCGACTTGTTTTTATGGCGGCGGAGTCGTGCTGAACGACGTGTTCGATGCGGAGGTCGACGCCCGCGAAAGGCCCGAACGGCCCATCCCCTCGGGCCGCGTACCGCTTTCCACGGCGCGACGCCTGGGTTGGGGCTTGCTTGCCGCGGGCGTGGTCCTGGCCGGGGCTGCGGCGGTTTTGGCAACGAGCCTAAGGACGGCCGCCGTCAGTCTGCTCTTGGCGACAAGCATCGTCCTATACGATCGGTATCTCAAAGCCACGCCGCTCGGCCCGATCAACATGGGCGCCTGCCGGTTGCTCAACGTGCTCTTGGGAATGAGCGCTGCGGCCTTGCCGTGGGCCACGGGTCACTGGGTGGCGGCTAGCGCCGTGGGCGTTTACATCACCGGCGTCACGTGGCTGGCCCGCGGAGAAACGGGAAACGCCAGCCGAATCCAGTTGACCTTGGCCACGTTCGTCATTCTTTCGGGCGTGGGAATGCTCTTCATGTTGCCGCGCTGGACGGAAAACCGCGTCGCCCTTTTGGACTTGGAGCCGCACCGCTGGTATCTGCTGCTGGGCATCCTGGGGACTTACACGGGCCTGCGGTGCTTTCAGACCGTGGCTGAACCCGAGCCCAACGTGATCCGCTCCGCCGTGAGGCACTGTATTTTCTCGCTGGTCATCCTCGACGCGGCCATCTGTTACGTCGTAGGGGACCTCCAAGGCGCTGTGTCCGTGCTCGTTTTGCTGATCCCCGCCGTGATGCTCGGGCGTTGGATCGATTCAAGCTAAACGAAGTTCCGGGGCCGGTTGTACTGTTTCGGTATGCACGCCGAGGAAAAGTGGGGTTCCCGAGGGTCGCTCCATCGGCCCGAGTTCGGCATCCCTCTCAGGAGCCTGGCAGAAGCGAGGCCAGCGCGTTGCGGAGGAACGTCTCCGGATAGAGGCAGAAGGCGAACTCCCGCCAGGAGAGGACGGCGTCGGCGGCCAAGGCCGCGGCAACCGTTTCGCGCTCGCGGAGCAAGGCCTGGCGGCGATCGGCCACCCAAGGTTGAAGCGCGGCGTTGATGCGGCGAATTTCCAAATGGCGCGTGCGAGCGTTTTCAATCGTCAGCGGTGTGGCAATCCAACGCTTCTTCGCCGCGATGAGCGAGCCGAGCTCGCAGTCTGATCCCTCACAGTCGCGGGTATCAACGAACGTCTCCGGATGATAGTCCAGGTCCCGCAATTGCCTATGAATGCGTCGGGCATCTTCGCGTGTGGCCCCGCTCCGCGGCACGGGAAGTAGTATCGTGGCCGAAAGCACCAAAAACCCGGGCGGTTCCACACCAAAAAAACGCTGGATGATGGCGTCGGTCAACTGGTCGTACTTCGCGCCCCCGATGCCGTGCAAGAAGAGGTCGCCGAGGATCAGTCGGGCGAACATGGTCGTGACCAAGGCCCGGGAGCGGAGCTTCACTCCCCGCTGACCAAGCTCCAAAATGCCCTGGACGGCCCGATCGGGATCGCCCGTCGAAGAAAGTTCGATGGCGCACTCGAAGCCTTGCTGGTCGGAAAGCACCAGGTGGCGGTCTCGGCGACAAACGAACAGGTGGCGGCGACGCGGATCCTGGCAAGTCCAAATCCAGTACGGGACCTCGATCCACGGTGGGTCGATGGCCAGATCAGGTACGGGCTGCGCCGTGCTGCGGATGCGATGAATCCGCCGGTATTCATGCACCGCCTCGTTGTACACGGCAAGCAGCCTCTCCGCTTCCGCCAACAAACGCACGGTGAACCGGGCAAATGATCGAAGTCGGCACACTTCGCTTTGCGGGATTTCCAGCGTCTGGAGGCCCCACCGTCGTTCCCATTGGTGACGCGATTGCGCCAAGCATTCGCCAAGATTGCCGTTACGACGCGAACGCTCCACCGCCAACGGCCAGTAGTGGCGCAAGAGGGGGTTGGGGATCAGTCCGGCCAGATGCTCCATCGTCCGCGGGCCGAACGATTCAAACAGCGACCGGTTCGCGATCGGACGTTCCTCGAAGGGCACGACCGGGCCGGGATCGTCCAGCGGGATCATGACCGTGCGCGGCGCCCCAGGCGTTCCGCCGGGCACCCGCACCAGGTGCGACTTCATCGTGTCGCTGTCGATCACCAAGTTAATAGCAACGGCCCCGTGCTGCTCGGCCAGCCGTCCCAAGGCGAAGTTCTTGAACCACACGCCGGGGTGAAAAAGCTGGGGCTGGTGCCCAGCGAGAAAAACCTTGCACGGGTTTTCCGGCAAACAGGGTAGGTCGTTTTTCTCAGGCATGTAGGAGGCGACGTAACGTGCGGCGTCGGTCAACAGTTCGCGCCGCGCTTCGTCGGCCAAGGCGGCCCAAGATGTCCCGAGGAAGTCTATCCCCCCTGATCGCCGCAAACGAACGTTGGCGGCCACCATCTCTCCTACACTGCTCCAGGGAGGGTCGATCAGTGCCTCGCCATCTTGCTGCGGCGCGCGAAGACGGCGGTATGCGAGCGAATCGGCCCGGAGGTTCATGCCGTCAAGGCTCCCGAGCTGGTCTCCCTCGCTATCGAACACCTCGGCAAACCAGCTTTGGATAAGCTTCGATCAAGCACCTCGCGGTAAACGGCGAGCCGTATCCGTGCATCGTCGAGTGCGCCGCCGAAGGATCGGGCCTCTTCCAGATAGATCAACGGCACGGGCAATTCAACGATCTTCAAAGCTAAAGCCGCAGCCTGGACCCAAAGCTCCAAGGGCATGGCGTAGCCGGTCTCCGTGATCTCGAACTTGGCTAGAGTCGGCACACGATAGGCCTTGAATCCGCAGAAGGCGTCGGTAAGCGTAAATCCCAAGAGTCGATTCAGTTCGTCCGTGATGATCCGGTTGATGCGCCGGCGATCCTCAGGCGGCTGACTATCGCCCGGAAAGCTCTGAAGATACCGGCTGCCGGAGACGATGTCGGCCTCCTCGTCGAGACACACGCGTACGAACTCCGGAATCCGCTGAGGCTCGTGCTGGCCGTCGCAATCGATCGTCACCAACACGTCGTATCCGCCCTGGAGGGCAAAATCGAACGCCGACACCAATGCTGCCCCATACCCCCTGTTCGTTGTGTGGGTGACGACGTTCAGTCCACGCCTTGCGGCGAGCACCTCCGAAGTGCCATCCGTGGATCCATCATCTACGACGAGAACGTCGTTGCTGTAGCGCATGACCTCGTCGAGTACCGGCCCGATGTGGCGGACTTCGTTGTACACGGGCAGGGCAGTGAGCGTTCGCGGAATCATAACCGTATTCTAGCGCCAACGGGGGGGCCAGGAAAGAGGTTGCAAAGAACAACGGGCCGCGACACAGGGGAGTTTCGCTTCTGGCGCCCGATCAATCGATGTAAACTGCGGAATCGCCAAAGACGGCGTCTGCAATTTTTGGTACCGGATACCGGGACAGATTCTCGTCTTGTCCATTTGCGTGCATGTTGCCAACGGCGATACCTTTCTCGCGTGGTGTCGCCCCCACCCGCCCTGCCCCCACAGCTTTTGCAACGAAGCGGTGGGAACAATAATGGTCTCGAGGAGGATTGGACCTGTCCCGTTGTTAACGTTACGTTTATGTTCCGTTGTTGTTTACTGCTCGCCAAGCGAGGTGCAGTGACGGTGATACGTTGATCATATAGCGTGGGGAGTTCCAATGGCGTATCAACAGACGATCTTCGATCTCAGCGGCCGTTCAGCGGTGATTACGGGCGGGAGTCGGGGCATTGGAAAAGCGATTGCGACGGGATTTGCTCAGGCGGGAGCCGATCTGTTCCTGTGCAGCCGCAAGGAAGACGAGATCCGTACAGCCGCCGAGGAGATCCATAACCAAACGGGCGTTCGCGTGGAATACACGGCGGCGGACATGGCCAAGCGCGACGACGTGCGACGCCTGGCGGATTTGGCCATCCAGCGGCTCGGCAAGGTGGACATTCTCGTCAACAACGCCGGATGGAACATCCCTCAGCCGATCGACGCGATTCGGGACGAGGATTGGGATTACCTCCTGGAGTTGAATCTCACGAGCTGCATGGCCTTGACGCGGGCCGTGGTGCCGGGAATGAAAGAGCGGCGGTGGGGACGCGTGATTCATATTTCGTCGATCATGGGCCTGGCCAGCACGCCCCAACGCAACGCCTATTCAGCTACCAAATCGGCCCTGATCGGCATGGCCAAGGCCAGTGCGTTGGACCTGGGACCGTTTGGCATCACGGTCAACTGCATCGCGCCGGGCCCGATCGCCACGGAAATGCCCATGTCGATCCTCTCCAAACCCCAGCAGGACGCCCTGGCTGCCCGCACGGCCATGAACCGCTGGGCCCGGCCTGAGGAATTGATCGGCGCCGCTCTGCTTCTAGCCAGCGAGGCAGGCAGCTATATTACCGGCACGGTGATCGTGGTCGACGGGGGCGCGCTGGCGAGAATCTTCTAGCCGACTTGAAATCCCGCGCCGCGAGCAAGCCTTCACAGGCTGCGGACAGGCTGAGTTTTGGGGTCGCGTCGAAGGGAAAATGCGGATGGGGAGTCTACGATGTTTACTCGACAAATCACGAGGCTGATGTTGGGGTTCGTTCCTGTCTTGGCCGTTTCGACCGCTTTGGCCGACAGCTCGCGCACAGTCGTCTCGCTGGATGGCCAATGGGAAATTGCCGAGGGGGGAATGGAGCAGCCCCCTGCCCGGTTCGATCGGCGCGTGCCCGTGCCTGGCCTGGTGGATCTGGCCACACCGCCCTTCGAGTCGCCTGGCTCGACGGTTCCGCAAGCCGAGCGTCGGCAGTGGAAACGGCCCGCCGACCCCCGGCGCGAGGCGTTCTGGTATCGACGCACCTTCACCCTGCAAGGCCCCGTGCCGGAAGTCGCCCGCCTCAAGGTGAACAAGGCGCGTTACGGCACGAAAGTGTTTCTCAATGGCCAGAGCGTTGGCGAGCACGGGCCGAACTGGACGCCGGGTTGGTTCGACGTGAAACCCCATCTCAGAGGCGATGGCCAGCCCAATGAGCTGCTCATCCGCGTCGGCGCGTCGTTGGCGCAGGTGGCGCCGCATCTAACCGAGGGTTGGGACTTCGAGAAGAGCCGCTATATCCCCGGCATCTTCGATTCCGTGGCGTTGATCCTCTGCGGCCAGCCGCACATCGTCAATGTGCAGGCCGTGCCCGACGTGGAAAAGCGAAGCGTTCGGGCCGTGGTCGAACTGGCTGCCGCCGCGACGCGGGGAGTGAAGGCGACGGTCCGCGAGGCGAAATCCGGCCGAGTCGTTGGCGAGGCTTCTGTGGAGGCAAGCTCTGAGCGCACGATCGAGGTGACCGTCCCGATCCGCGAGGCCCGCCTCTGGACACCAGAAGACCCGTTTCTTTATGAGTTGGTTGTGGACACCGGCGGCGATGCCTTGCCAACGAGGTTCGGCCTGCGGAGCTTCACCACCGACCCGGCCAGTGGGCGCGCGGTGCTCAACGGACGCCCGTATTTCCTGCGTGGCTCCAACGTGTGCATTTATCGCTTTTTCGAGGACTCAGCCCGAGAGGGACTCCCCTGGGACCGCCAATGGGTGCGGAAGCTGCATCAGCGGTTCAAGGAGATGCACTGGAACGCCCTCCGCTATTGCATCGGCTTTCCGCCGGAACTGTGGTACGAAATTGCCGACGAGGAGGGCATCCTGATTCAGGACGAGTTTCCTATCTGGTATGGCGGCGGGGTCGATGCCTGGCCAAAGGCAATCACCACCGAGCATCTGGCCATCGAGTTCACGGAGTGGATGCGCGAGCGGTGGAACCATCCCAGTGTGGTGATTTGGGACGCTCAAAACGAAACCACCGACGACGCCGTCGTGGCTGAGACCATCCGGGCCGTGCGTGGCCTCGACCTCTCGAACCGACCTTGGGACAACGGGTGGGGCGCGCCGCAACAAGCGGGCGACATTTCCGAGGCCCACCCCTATCGGGCGACTCGGCCAGATTTCTCGCTGGCGATCTTCACGAAAGAAACGGGCGTTCCGAACAACGGGCCGGGCACCGGCCGGCGCCCCTTCGTGGACCTGGGCCGCCCGCCGTATCTGATCAACGAATACGGATGGCTCTGGATCAACCGCGACGGCACGTTGCCCACCTTGACAGTAGACGTCTACAAGCGGCTGCTCGGCGAGGATGCGACCGTCGAGCAGCGCCGCCATTACTACGCGCGGACCCTGGCGGCCAAGACCGAGTTCTGGCGCAGTCGCCGCAAGTGCGCCGGAGTGTTGCATTTTTGCGGTTTGGGTTACTCGCGGCCCGACGGGCAGACCAGCGACAACTTCCTCGACGTGAAGGACCTTGTTTTCGAGCCGAACTTTCGCCGTTATGTGAGCGATGCCTTCGCTCCGCTCGGCGTCGCACTGGACTTTTGGGAAGACGAGCTGGCTCCCGGTGAAAAACGCGACATCGCCGTGTGGGTGATTAACGACCTTGATCAGGGATGGCAGGGCGAGGTGCGATTGCGTCTGCTGTGCGGCGACAAGACGATTCGGCAACAGACCCAACCTGGCGAGGTCGCCGCGCTGGGCGAGACACGGGTCGTGTTCCCCCTGCTCGTCCCTGCCGAGCCAGGCCGCTACACGCTCGAGGCCGCCCTGACGCCAAAAGGCTCGCCCGAGGTCCGCAGCCTCCGCGACTTCCGCATCCTCACGCCGGAAGAGCGGGAAGCCCGCCGCAACCTCGCCCAGGGATGCCCGGTCAAGGCCTCGTCCGTGCTGTCGCTGGATGGGCAGACGTACCGCGCCGAATTCGCCGTGGATGGGAAGCCGGACACACGGTGGTCGAGCGAGTTTCGCGACCCCCAGTGGCTCGCCGTCGATCTCGGCGGGATGCAGTCGATTTCCCGCGTCGAGCTGGTTTGGGAAGCTGCGTTTGCAAAAGCCTTCACGATCGACGTCTCGACTGACGGCGAGCAATGGAGGACTGTCCACGCCACGGCCCAGGGCGCTGGAAAGACCGAGGTCATCCGCTTCCCGCCGACGCAGGCCCGCTGGGTCCGCCTCCATGGCACGCAACGTGGCACCCCGTTTGGTTACTCGCTTTGGGAACTCCGCGTGTTTCACTGAAAGCCGCCCGAATGCGATGGCTCTGGCAAAGGCGGTTCTGGCAAAATCATTCCGCCAAAGTCGAGCCCGGCCCAACGTGGCTGTATTCGGCAGCCGCCTCACGGCTTGAGTTCCCAGTTTGTCAATTCGGGTTCATCCGCATGCCGAATTCTTCTCGACTCATCGCTGCGTGAAAGATTCGTAACGGGCGAGTTGTGCCGGACCATCTGTTGAGCCGGCGGACGGCGGTGGCGTGAGTTTGCAGCCAAAAAGGGGTGGATTACCCCGCCGTATAAGTTCCGTGCGGTATCGCTTGATGGTCCGCCAACGCAAAATCCCGCAAGTATCGCGGGAAAACGGAACTTGTCTGTGGGGCGCACTCTGTCGAGAGTATCGAGCGGGCGACGCTGGAGACCTCAAGTACGAGACACGGTCGGCCAACGGCGAGACCTAATAACTGGTGTAATCGGGAGCAGCGGTCCTATCCGTATAATCTCCCTTGACGACTCGCCAGAGGCTTTAGCCTTGGCGATTGCGGGACCCGTTCTGTCGTGCACCTGAGTTCAAATCGGCCCATGCAGGTGAAATTCCCGTGTTCTCGCGGCGCAGTGACGTCTGGACAAGACGGTATAACCGCGCCAAACCGACTTCTGAAGGTCCCAATTTCAGCGTATTCGGATGGACTTTTTCGCGGTATTCCCGGCTGAGCCTTCTCGGTTAGCTGCCGTCAAGACCCTCCTCTAACGTTGAGAACCACTTTGCGGACGCGCCGCCGGGCCGTGGACTCACGCCTTCATCACTTACCGACTTCCGTACCGCAATCTCAAGCTATAGTTCGTCAGCATACGGTACGCTCTACCTAAAGCGGACACTCCGATTTTCGTTCGTTGAGTCGCTCCAATCTGATTCTTCTACGAAACGGCGCCAAGGCGAGCACCTCGCCTTGAGAGGCAGAAATATGAGTCTTGATGGTTCGACGATGAAACCGTCTGTTCTCAGCTCGAAAGTCTTTCCCGCGTTGGTTTCTGTATTGGTGCTGGTCATTGGCATCGCGCTTTTCGCCGCCTGGTTTTACACCCGAGCGGAGCAGGACTTGCGAGAGGAGCTGCTGACGCAGGCGCGATTGGCGGCAGCGGCGATCAATGTGGAGCGTGTCGAGGCGGTGGTCGCGCCGGGGATCGGGCAGGCCGATCGCGATTACCAGCGGCTTCAGGAGCAACTTGCTTCGATTTGCAAATCCAGAAAGCACGTCCGGTCCATCTCGCTTTTGTGCCAAGAGGCGGATGGGACGGTCCGCGTGCTGGTCGATAGCGAGCCTGCGGATTCTTCCGTCCCCCCTAACTCCCGTTCGATCGCCGAGGATGCCGCACGCCTTTGCCGTGCAGTGTTCGATAGCCAAGATGCGCGAGTCGAGAAGCACTTCTCCAATCACCGCGGCGTCTGGGTTTCAGCGCTCGTTCCGTTGGTCGACGCACGGACCAAAAAAACCATCGCTGTATTGAGCATGGACGTGGAAAGAGCTGATTGGAAGGGCGTGATTCTGGCCGAGGTGGGCTGGCAACTGGGCCTGATGTTGGCGTGGCTCATCGTTCCCGCCCTGATCCTTGGAATGGTTCGGGGGACGAGCGCGGGCCTCCGCGCCCAGCACAAGGCGGTGCAGGAAAGTCGAGAACGTTTGGCAGCCACCTTGAGATCCATTGGCGATGGGGTGATCACCTGTGACCGGGAGGGCAAGATCACCAGTCTCAATCCTGTGGCTGAGCAATTGACGGGTTGGACCAGCGCCGAGGCTGTTGGCCGACCCGTGGACGAGGTCTTCGAGATCATCCATGCTCAAACCGGCCAGACGGTCGAGAATCCGGTGGTCCGGGCTTTGGCCGAGGGCACCAACGTCGATTTGGCCAACCATACCGTGTTGATCGCTCGTGACGGCGCTCGAAGGCACATCGCCGACAGTTGCGCGCCGATCCGGGATCCGGAAGGGGGCGTTGTCGGCGCGGTGCTTGTCTTCCGCGACGTGACCGAGGCGTACCTGCGCCGCGAGGAATTGCAGCGCAGCTATGCCCGCTTCGAACAAGTGGTATCGAGCGTCAAAGACATCATCTGGAGTTACGAAGTCGACGCGAACGGTCGGCTGGTCCATAGCTACGCCTCGCCGGTTGCGGATCAATTATTGGGTTTGCCGCCTGGCACCATTGGCCACGATTTCGAAAAGTTCTTCGCCTACATCCACCCCGACGACTTGCCGGCAGTGCGGCGAGCTTTCCAGGAAGCGATCCGCTCGGTGGATAGGGAGCCACCTCCGGTGGAATACCGGGTGATCACGGCTCAAGGCGAGATGAAATGGCTCATCTCTCACGGTACGGTCCGTTTGCTGCCCAATGGAAACATCTCGGGATTTGGCACGACGGTCGATATCACGGCGCGCAAGCAGATGGAGGAGGCGCTGCAAGAGAGCAAAACGCGGTTAGATCAACTTGCGGAGCAGAGCCGTACCGTGGTTTGGGAAATCGATGCTCAGGGGAGGTTGACGTATGTCAGCCGCGTCATAGAGACGGTTCTAGGTTATCGGCCCGAGGACCTGATTGGAACATTTCACTTTGACGATTGGTGCGCCCGTAGGACGGCAGCCGGGCAAGCCGAGGCGTTTTCTCTCTTCGCAAAGAGGGAACCTTTCCGCGACGTCGAGATACCGCTCATCGCGAAAAATGGCTCGCTGGTCTGGGTGGCGATGAACGGCTTTCCGCAGTTCCACGCCGATGGGACATTGCGCGGTTTTCGCGGCAGCTTCAGGGACATCTCGGACCGCAAACGGACCGAACAGGCCCTGCGCGAGAGCGAGGCGAGGTTCCTGGAAGTGCTGTATGCCTCTGAAGATGCGATCCTGCTGATCGACGATAACACGTTCATCGACTGCAACGAGGCGACCGCTCGAATGCTGGGCTATGCATCGCGCGAGGAATTTCTCCAAACGCACCCCTCGGAACTCTCGCCGCCGCGACAGCCCGACGGACGCGACTCCTTCGAAAAGGCCGAGGAAATGATGCGACTCGCCTACGAGCGCGGTTTCCATCGATTCGAATGGGTACATCGGCGGGCCAACGGCGAGGATTTCCCCGTGGAGGTCTCGCTGACCCCCATCTCGTATCAAGGGAGAAATCTGCTCCACTGTGTTTGGCGCGACATCACGGAGATCAAACAAGCGCAGGAGAGACTTCGGGCCAGCGAAAAAAAATATCGTTTGTTGGTGGAACACGCCTTCGCCGGAATCGCCTTGGAAGAGATGGTGTTTGACGCAAACGGCGAACCGATCGACTACATTTTCCGCGACGCCAATCCGGCGTTCGAAAAGCACACGGGTCTCAAAGTCGCCGACATTCTCGGCCGTCGCGTCACCGAGGTCGTGCCTGGGGTGGAGAAAACTCCCTTGATTCAAGTCTATGGCGAGGTAGTGAGGACCGGCGAGCCAGTCCGTCTCGAGCAGTATGTCGAATATTTGGACCGCCATTACGAGATCAGCGCATATAAGATCGATGACAAACATTGTGCCGTGGTCTTTGCGGACATCACCGAGCGGAAGCGGATGGAGCAGATGCTTCGCGACAATGAGGCCCGGCTCCGCTGCATCACCGACTCGGCCCATGAGGCGATCCTGATGATGGACGCCCGCGGGGCCATCTCCTTCTGGAATCCGGCGGCGGAGAAAATCCTGGGGTACACGGCCCAAGAAGCCTTGGGACAAAACCTCCACAATTTGCTCGCTCCCGAGCGCTTCCGCGCAGCGCATGAGGCCGCGTTTCCCGACTTCGTGAGGACCGGGAAGGGCAACGTCGTCGGGAAGTCTGTCGAAATGGCAGCGATGCACAAAGATGGTCGGGAGATCCCGATTGAACTATCCCTTGCGAGTGTCTTGCTCAACGGCGAGTGGCACGCCGTGGGAATCCTTCGCGACATCAGCGAGCGGCGACGCGCCGAGGCCAAGCTGCGGCAGAGCGAGGAACGCTTCCGACGATTCGCCGAGGCTTCTACTTACGGGCTTGGAATCGGCGAAATGGATGGCCGCCTGGTTTTTTGCAATCCGGCCCTCCTGCGGCTTGCGGAAGCGGAGAGTGAGGAAGCATTCTTGGCTCGTCGATTCTTCGAATTCTACACGCCCGAAGACGCCCAACGGTTGAGGGATGAAATCCTTCCGCTCGTGCTCGAAAAAGGACAATGGGTGGGAGAGTTTTCCCTGCGCACGCTTACTGGCCGTATGGTGCCCACCGAGCAGAATATCTTCCTCATCCGCGACGACAGTGGCACGCCCCGTTGGGTGGGCAACATCCTCACCGACATCACGGACCGAAAGCGGGCCACCGAGCTGCTGGAGGAGCAGAAAAGAATTCTTCAAACCATCCTCGACGGCATTCCCGACGTCATTTGCCTTCAAGACGCCAATCAAACCATCCTCCGCTACAATAAGGCCGGCTACGAAACCCTGGGACTCCCGCCCGACCAAGTCAATGGCCGCAAGTGCTATGAGCTCATCGGCCGCACGGAGCCGTGTGAGGACTGCTCCACACAAGCGGCCTTGGAAGTGGGACGGGTGGTGTCGCGGGAGCGTTACATCCCCCAATGGAAGCGGTGGATTCGGGCGACGAGCATTCCCATTTTCGATGAGTCGGGTCGCGTCAGCCTGATCGTCGAACAACTCCAAGACATCACCGAACAGAAGCTTGCCCAGCAGGAGTTGCAAGGGACGATTGCCGCTCTCGAGTCGGCCAACCGCACGCTTGCGGAATTCAATCGGATTGCCGAGTCCGCCACGCGAGCCAAGAGCGAATTTCTGGCCAACATGAGCCACGAGATCCGCACCCCGTTGACCGCCATTTTGGGCTTCGCGGAACTGCTCCTCGGCGAGCCGGGAATCGAGAACGCCCCTCCCGAACGCCGTGAGGCCATTCAAACGATCCAGCGCAATGGCACCTACCTCCTTGAATTGATCAACGACATTCTTGACCTGTCCAAAATCGAAGCGGGGAAACTTGAGGTCGAACGCATCGCCTGCCCCATCATGCAGATCCTCAGCGACGTCATCTCGCTGATGCGTGTCCGCGCCAACGCCAAAAATCTTCCTCTCACTTTGCAATGCGTCGGAAAGATTCCCGAGACCATCTTCAGCGATCCTATTCGCTTGCGTCAAATCCTCATCAACTTGATCGGCAACGCGATCAAGTTTACCGAGGTGGGCGAGGTACGGGTGGTGGCGCAGTTGCGTCAGTCGCCGGACAAGCCGCCCATGCTCCGAATCGACGTCATCGATACGGGAATCGGCATGACGGAGGAACAGATTTCCAGGTTGTTCCAACCCTTCAGTCAGGCCGACGCCTCGACCACGCGGAAGTTCGGCGGCACCGGCCTCGGATTGACGATCAGCAAACGACTGGCTGAAATGCTCGGCGGCGATATTACTTGTTCCAGCACCCCAGGAAGAGGAAGCACCTTCAGCGTTACAGTCCAGACAGGCGACCTGACGGGAGTGCGACTGATCGAATCTCCTTTCGAAGCAGCCCTGCCACGCAAACCCGCCGCGACAGAGAACAAGGCCTTGACCGTGCAGCTTGACGGCCGCATCCTCCTGGCGGAAGACGGACCTGACAATCAACGATTGATCGCCTTCGTCCTTCGCAAAGCCGGCGCCCAAGTGGCGGTCGTGGAAAATGGCGCGGTCGCCGTGACCGAGGCCTTGGCGGCCCGGGATCGGGGCGAACCTTACGACCTGATCCTCATGGATATGCAAATGCCCGTGATGGATGGCTATACGGCAACGGCTAAGCTGCGGGAGGTTGGCTACAACGGACCTATCATCGCCCTCACGGCCCACGCTATGGAAGGCGACGATGTCAAATGCAAAGCGGCTGGCTGCGACGGTTATTTGACGAAACCCATCGACCGACACAAATTCTTGCAAACAATCGCCGCGGTCCTGCACTCCAGTAAGGAATCGGTCGCTCAAGAGGGGTGAATTTTTGGGGAAAACAGCATGATATTTCCCGTGGTTCAGGATTGGCGCCGCGTTATTGCCGTTTAACGGACCCATCGACCTCCGCCGCTCAATGCGCGGGCACCCACTCGATCCCCAACCCCTGACCCAAGAGGACAAACGCCAGGTGGTGTGATCGGCCGCGAAAGCCGACCTCCTTCTCGATCCCAGGGGGCCGCGCTGTTCTCGCATGGGGTAAAAAGCGTTTCTCTTGAGCTATCCGCTCCCACAAAATGGCGTCAACTCTGGCGAAGTTCGAATCGTCGGATGCAGCCTCCATGCCTTCATCTGCCTGGCAGATGGCTATTCCCCGCCGAGAGATACGCGACGTAATCAAAGCATGGTGCTTAAAAGTCTTAGAATCGCGATCTTTTCACTCACGATCGGCCCGAGGGGACAACTGTTCGCTGTCGGGCGAACCCCACGGGATTAGACCATTTGCCGAGTCAGCCCCGATGCGGGAAAATAGAATATTGAGGATGACCCAATGCCGTCACTACCGGCTTCCCGGGGTCTTCCCAACTCAGGCCGGAAAGGGACTCGAATCATGCGAACGTGCATCACCGGTAGCATGCCCGACCGACCAATCTTCCCAGACGCCCCCCTTGCTTTGCAATTCTGATGGCGACTTGCCATTGCGATCTCATGCCGCAGTTACCCGATCGGATGAAGTCGTTACGTCAACGGATCCTTGTCGTCGATGGAGACCTGGCGACCGGGGCAGCCTATCGCCAAGTCTTGAAAGCGGACGGTCATGAGGTCGAGGTCTGTATGGACGCGGAGACTGCGTTGATGACGGTGATGGGAAATACTTACGATCTAATTTTTCTCGACCTCAATGCCCCCGGAATGGAGGGATTGGAAGTACTTCGACAGTGGAAAGTCTCCGGCGTTCGATCCGAGGTGGTGGTTCTTGCCGACCATCCAACCGTCGAGGCCGCTGTGGAAGCGATGAGACGCGGCGCGGCCGACTATCTCGCCAAGCCTACGCCCCCAGAGCAGCTCCGTGCTGTCGTCCAGCGAGTGCAGGAACACTCGCGGATGATGCGCGAGAACGCCATCCTGCGCCGTGAATTGGAAGCTCATCAAGGATTCGAAGGCATCTTGGGGGAAAGTCGACCCATGCAGCAGGTCTTTGCGCTCATCAAGCGCGTGGCCCCCACGGATGGCTCAGTTTTGATAACCGGAGAGAGCGGGACGGGAAAGGAGATTGTTGTACGTGCCATCCATCGGCTAAGCCGCCGCTCCCAGCAACCACTTTTGGCGTGCGATTGCAGCGCACTGGCGCCTACCTTGCTGGAAAGCGAGCTTTTTGGCCACGTCAAAGGCTCCTTTACGGGCGCTGTGGCCACCAAGCAGGGCCTTTTCGAAGCCGCCAACCACGGTACCCTTTTCCTCGACGAAGTGGCCAATCTCGCCTTGGATACGCAAGGGAAACTCCTTCGGGTGTTGGAAACGCAGCGGGTCAAGAAGGTGGGCGACACCGCCGAGCACCCCATCGACATTCGATTGGTGGCCGCCACCAACCGCGACCTCATGGAAATGGTTCAGGAGGGCTCATTTCGCGAGGACCTCTATTATCGGCTGAACGTCGTGCCGATTCATTTGCCGCCTCTACGAGAACGGCCAGGCGACACCCCCCTGCTGGCGTCGATCTTCCTTGAGCGCTCCTGTCGCCGAATGAACGTCGCTCCCAAGAAGTTCTCGCCCGAAGCCATGTTTCATATGGAAAACTATCCATGGCCGGGCAACGTCCGCGAACTGCGTAACATCGTTGACCGATTGGCAATCCTTTGTGAAGGAGATACCATCGAGGTTTGGCATCTGCCAGCAGAAATCCGTCGCCCTCCCCTCCAATCTTCCCTCCCAGAAATTCCTCGAACATGGAATGATTTCCGCCGCTTCAGGCGTCAGTTGGAACGGGCGGCGGTAAACGACCTGGAGCGGCGATTCCTGAAAGCCGCCCTGGAGCGTTCGAGAGGAAATGTCTCGCGGGCGGCCCATGAAATCGGAATGCAAAGGACTCATCTCCACGCACTCCTCAGAAAGCATGGCATGAAATCCAGATTGGGTGGGGATAGTTAGCGTTGGGATTCGGCTTTCATTCAACACAGACCCAAGGAATCCCGATAAATCGCCAACAAATATGTGTATTATATGAAATTACTATGTATGTATGCATAATACATACATAGAAGCTTTTTTTCCATTTTAGCAAATTAAATTCCCCCCCCACTTAACATCCGTAAGAATGACGCAAGTCTAATTAATTTCAAATATTGCGTCCATACAACGAACCTCGATGCTCCGCCTTCGAAACGTTTCGCGGCGGTTGGCACGGTGAATGCAATGTTACTATCGGCAACATAACTGAAGGGCCAACTTACCATCCCTTTTCTTAGTCGATAGCCAATATGCAACTTTTGGGTGGTTCTTCCCAGAGGGAGGTAAGTGGACGAGTGCTTTAGGCCGGGAAAGCCCCCAATTTTGCTCGTCCTGGCAAACCAGTAGGCGAGACAAATTGGTTTTTAGCTTTTTACCTGAAAAGGGTTCGGCGCTGACGTGAATACAGACCCCACTGAAGGGTTTGATTCCACACAAGAGGGAAAAACAGAGCAAAAGAGGTTAGTGGGCGGTGTTTTTTGGCTTGGCCAAGTCCGGGTTGGATGGGGCGCGTACTTTGGAGACGCTTCCGCCACGCGGTCCCCACTCGCGATGCCTCATCTCGCCCGTTCGCCCTGGCATCACCCGGCGCGCGGTTCGCAGTCATTTTCGAGCGGCCGACTCCTTCGCGGGACCTTTAAGGGTAAGGCAACCGTGTTTTGGAGTTTATCGGCGGTTCCGTACCGTACTTTGCGAGGGGGGTAGGCTCGGGTCTGCAAGGGAAGGTACCACGACGATGGACGCTCCGTTGAACCTGCCCACGGTTGGGGACCAAACGCTCTTTTGGGAGGAAGCTTGGCTCCGTCTTTCTAAAGATGGAATGGCGTGGGTAGGGGCTGTGGTGCCGGGAGTCCGCGAGGCAGGTCTGAGGTCTGTACAACTGCCTCGCCCTGGCCAAGCGGTATTTCAGGGTCTACCTTTGGCGAGCGTGTTCCTGGCGGATAAACAGTTGGATGGCGGGTCTTGGGTTGATGAGCAGTCTGTGTCCGCCGAGGCACCGGTTCAGGGACGCGGCGCCGTGACAATTCCCTCGCCAGTGACCGGTACCGTGGTGGCGGTGAACGAGTGCCTGCGGCACGAACCTTCGCTCTTGGCAAGCGAGCCTTGCGGGCGCGGTTGGATTGCTTGCGTTTGTCTTACCTCCAGTGAAGAAGAGGCCGCTCAATGGCGTCCCCGCCAAGTCGTGCTCTTTTCTGCGTCACCATCGACGGGTGAGGGACATCGCCTTCGGCTGGAGTCGCTCGGCTGCCAAGTCATTGAGGCGAGCGGGTGGGAGGCTTTGGCTGCCGCAATCAGCCGCCAAGAGCGCGACGTCGTGGTGTTGGACGGGCACTCTTGGGGTCATCAGGGGCCAGCCTTGGTGGAACAGCTTCTCGATTTGGCCCCTTCGACCAAGGTCATCGTGGTGACTGATTCCGATCCTCGAATGGAAACGGCTTATCGAAGGCACCGCATCTTCTACTACGCCGTGGAACCGGTCACCGACAGCGAGTTGGCCGACGTGTTGGAGGCCGCCTTCCTCGGCTGCCGTCGTGGGCGAAGTTGCAAAGCGGAGCGGCGAAAGTACGGCGGGGAACCGATCCGCGGTTTTACCACCACGCATCGAAACGGTCAAAGGGTTCAACTGTACGCGGGTCCGGGCCTCTTGCGCCGCAATGAAGGGCTGGGCGGTCAGATCGCGCGGCGTTTGCTCGAACGCGCGATGCCCGTTGTGGTGATCGAGCATGACGCGACCTTGCGCCCCCAGGATTGGGCGACGGCCACGGAGGCTTGCGATCGTAGGATCTTTTTAACGGCGGAGGATTCTGGCCTGTTGCCGGGAAGCCTTTCGCGACAGACCAAACTGGAAATCGCGCCGCCCGAGGGCACCGCCCAGAAGATGGTGCGTTTGACGATCCAGCCAGACGCCTCGGGAGGGTTGGATGGTTTGGATCCGCGGACGACGTCCGCATTGGCTGAACACATTGTACGTGAAATGACTCAATAGGGCGGCCTTGTGGGGCCGTTTCGTACCGGCCTATCAGGTCCACCCGGCAGGGGAGAACAGGAACTCATGATCCAACATGCGATAGCGACGCGTGGTTCGTCGTTTCTACAGGAAGTCATCGAGCACACGCCGGGCGGCGAGCGGATCGTGCATTGCCTTCAGTGCGGCAGTTGCGGGGGCTCGTGCCCCAACGGGGCGGACATGCAGTACACGCCTCGGGCGATCTTCGCGCTGATCAACGCCGACGAGCGCGAGAAGGTGCTCACGTCGAACACCATGTGGTGTTGCGTGTCGTGTTACTTCTGCACGACCCGCTGCCCACAAAAAATCCCCATTACGGACATCATGTATACCTTGAAACGTTTGGCGATTCGCGACGGCTTGGCCAAGGATACCGACGCCCCGGCCCTAGCGAAGACCTTTACCGACCTTTTGGACCGCTATGGCCGCAGCTTTGAGCTGGGTTTGGCGAGTCGGTTCTATTTATTCAACAAGCCAATGGCCTTGTTAAAGATGGGGCCTTTGGGACTTTCGATGTTCAGCCGAGGCCGGATGGCCTTGATTCCGAAACGGATCAAAAAGATCGAACAACTTCAAGCCATCATTCAGAAAGCTCGCCAGTTGGGAGGCCGCTCGTGAAATACGCCTACTATCCCGGATGCTCGTTGGAAGTCAACAGCGCCGCCTACGACGTTTCCGTCCGTGCCGTGGCCGAGGAGCTCGCCATCGAGCTCGAGGAGCTGGACGACTGGAACTGTTGCGGGGCCACCGAGTACTTTTCGCAGGACGAGTTGACCGCCAGCGCTGTCGTGGCGCGGAACCTCGCCCTGGTCGACCCGGAACTGGATCAATTGATCGCCCCTTGCGCCGCCTGTTATTTGAATCTCAAAAAGACCGATCACCTGATGGCCACCGATCCCGAAATGGGAGCCAAGGTGAACGAGTGCTTGGCGGCTGGGGGGTTGAAGTATGAAGCGGGTCGGGTATGGGTACGACACCTCCTGGACGTAATTCACGATGATTTTGGCGAGGTCGCAGTCCGCGACAAGGTGGTTCGGCCGCTGACCGGCCTGCGCGTCGCCCCTTACTACGGCTGTCAGGTCGTGCGGCCGCTCTCGGAGGGCGACTGCACCGAATACCCAATGAAAATGGATCGGTTGTTGACCTGGGTAGGGGCGGAGGTGGTCGATTACCCCTGCAAAGCACATTGCTGTGGCGGCCACATGACGCAAATCAGCGAGCCCCAGGCGTTCGAATTGATTCGCCGCCTGTTGGCGAACGCTGCGGAGGCCAAGGCCGACATGATCCTGTGCATGTGCCCCATGTGCCAATTGAACTTGGATGCGTATCAGAGCCGGGTGAACGGGTTTTTCAAGACGAATTTCCAGGTGCCGATCGTGTTTTTCACCCAAGTGTTGGGCTTGGCGTTCGGGTTGCCGCCTGAGAAGCTCGGTTTTGGTAAGGAGATCGTTCCCGCCCGACCCGTGCTGGAGGCCAAATTGAGCTCGGCCCCGGCAGGCGCCGGCGCCTGAAGAAACATGGAGTCCCCGGGGACGAAGGCTTTAGGCCAGTCACGCCGTAAATCTCGCCGTGTGCCCTTGATCGCCAGGGCTGAGATTGCGAATCCGAGGGGAAGCGGCGGGCCTCGGGTGGAGAGGGGTTTTAAGTTGACTTAACGATCGGAGTGTCGGATTCGAATAGCTCTTCGCGGCAAGGGCGCACCGCCGCGGGATCGCGTTGAAAAGGGAGAGATGGTCATGGCCGAGAAGCTCGGCATTTACGTGTGTCATTGCGGCAGCAACATCGCCGGGATGGTGGACGTCGAGGAGGTCGCCCGTTGGGCGGGAAAACAGATCGCCGACGTGGCCGTCGCGCGGGATTACAAATTCATGTGTTCCTCCCTCGGTCAGCAGATGATCGAGGAGGACATCCGGAAGCTGGGATTGACCCGCGTCGTCGTGGCCGCGTGCTCGCCCCACTTACACGAGAAGACCTTTCGCCGGGCGTGCGCCAATGCGAAGCTCAATCCTTACCTTTGCCAACTGACCAATATCCGCGAGCATTGCTCCTGGGTGAGCACCGACCGGGAGGCCGCGACGGCCAAGGCCAAGGCGCTGGTTTATGCCGCCGCCGAACGCGTAAAATGGCAGCAACCCCTGGAACCGATGCCGGTGAAGGTGAACCCCCGGACGCTGGTGGTCGGCGGGGGAATCGCGGGGCTGCAAGCCACGCTGGAATTGGCCGACGCGGGGTACGAGGTCTATCTCGTGGAGCGCAGCCCGAGCATCGGCGGCCACATGGCCCAGTTCGACAAGACCTTTCCCACACTGGATTGCTCCGCCTGCATTCTCACTCCCAAGATGTCGGAGGTCGGCCAGCACGAGCGCGTGCGGATGCTGACCTACTCCGAGCTGGAGGAAGTGTCTGGCTCGGTGGGCCATTTCCGCGTGAAAATCCGCAAGAAAGCCCGCTATGTCGACGAGAACCTCTGCACCGGCTGCGGCATTTGCGTGGAGAAGTGCCCCCGCAAGGTGATCGATCATGAATTCGAGGCCGGACTAGGCTATCGCAAGGCGATCTACACTCCCTTCCCGCAGGCCGTCCCTCGCATCCCCGTCATCGACACCCAAGCCTGCATCTATTTCGAGCGGGGCAAGTGCCGGGCGTGCGAGAAGGTCTGCCCCACCAACGCCATCGCCTTCGACCAAAAGGACGAAACGATCGAGATCGACGTCGGCAACATCATCCTGGCCACGGGCTGGAAGATGTTCGATTGCCGGCGTCTGCCGCAATATGGGTACGGGCGTCTGCCCAATGTCTATACCAACCTCGAGTTCGAGCGGCTGTGCAACGCGGCCGGTCCGACGGGCGGCAAAATCGTGCTCCGCGACCGCAAGACGGAACCGCGTTCCGTGGCCATCATTCACTGCGTGGGCAGCCGCGACGTGAAAACCAACGAGTACTGCTCCGCTGTCTGCTGCATGGCGGCCCTGAAGTTCGGCCACTTGGTTTTGGAAAAGACCAAGGCCAAGGTGTATTCCTTCTACATCGACATGCGCACCAACCAGAAAGGGTATGAGGAGTTCTATCAGCGGCTGCTCGAGGAGGGCATGATCTTCGTCCGCGGCAAGGTGGCGGAAGTGACCGACGCCGCGCGTCTGCCCTCGGAACATGGGCAATTGATCGTCCAGGTCGAGGACACGCTGCTGGGCAAGCAGCGCCGCATTCCCGTGGACATGGTGATCCTCATGGGCGCCATGGAGCCTCAGGCAGACGCCAAGGAATTGGGTTTGAAATGCGGCATCTCGTGCAGCATGGCCGGTTGGTACACGGAGCGGCACCCCAAGCTCGATCCAGTGGCCACGATGACCGACGGGGTGTTCGTGGCGGGCGTTTGCCAGGGGCCGAAGGACATTCCTGCCTCCGTCGCTCAGGGTGCCGCCGCAGCCGCCCGGGTCCAAGCCCTGATCACCAAGGGCACGGTGATGATCGAACCGGTCGTCGCCTCGATCAACGAGGAGGCCTGCTCCGGCTGCCGCATCTGCAACAACCTTTGCCCGTTCAACGCCATCGAGTACGACGAGGACAAAGGCGTAAGCCGCGTCATCACCGCGATGTGCAAGGGCTGTGGCACGTGCGTGGCCGCTTGTCCGGCTGGCGTCATCAGCGGCGCCCACTTCAGCAACCAGCAAATCCTGGCCGAAATCCAGGGAGCGCTGTGGGACGCCAACCCAAATGGCAATGGATTGGGCGGCGACGGACACGCCTCCAGCGCCGGCGACACGCAACCGTCCCTTGTGGCCGGTTGAGGGCTGGCGCCTGGGGAGCAAGGCCGGATGCTGCCGGGAACCCGTCCGAAGCCCATCCAGAGTCAGCGGTCGTGGGAACGGAGAGGAGAAGCACGTGAGATGGGGAAACGTTTCGCCCGCCAGTTGCCGGGCGGAACCTGAGGAAAACGCGACTGGACAACGTTGTCGAACCACAAGAGATCACGGGGACACGGGCACGAATCCAACAGCCTGAATTGCTGCTCCGCGTGAAGTCGGCGTGCTCCCCGGTTCTCAACACTTAGCAAGGTACGAACCTGCCATGAGCGACAAAAACGCCTTTGAGCCCAAGATCATCGGGTTCATGTGCAATTGGTGTTCCTATCGGGCGGCGGACTTGGCCGGTACCGCCCGGCTGAAGTATCCGCCGAACATTCGCATCATCCGCGTGATGTGCAGCGGACGCATCGATCCCACCTTCGTGCTCAACGCCTTTGCGCGGGGCGCGGACGCGGTGATGGTGGCGGGCTGCCACCCTGGTGAATGCCATTACGTGGACCAAAACTACAAGGCCATGCGGCGCTACGCCATGCTCAAGCACACGTTGACCCAAATGGGGCTCGAACCCGAACGCTTCCGCTTGGTCTGGGCCTCGGCCGCCGAAGGGCAACAACTGGCCGAGGCGATCACGCAACTGGTCGAGGCGGTGCGTCCCTTGGGGCCGCTCCACTGGTCGGGAAATTGGGAGGAAAACGGCCATCGCCACGAGGCGCTGGAAAGTATTCTCAAGGAACACGAAGCGGCGATGGAGGTGACCGAATGACCACTACGGCAACACAAGAAACGACAAAAACGAAGGGAAAACTGGCCCTGTATTGGGCGGCCTCCTGCGGCGGCTGCGAAATCGCCGTGTTGGCCATCAACGAAAAAATCCTCGACGTGGCCGCGGCCTTCGACATCGTGTTTTGGCCCGTGGCCGTGGACGCCAAGGTCCGCGATGTCGAGAAAATGCCGGACAAGTCGATCGACGTGTGTCTCTTCAACGGCGGCATTCGCACCAGCGAACAGGAATACATGGCCCAGTTGCTTCGCAAAAAGTCGAAAGTGCTGGTCGCCTTCGGTTCCTGCGCCCACGAGGGCTGTATCCCCGGTTTGGCGAATCTCAGCTCAAGGGAAGAAGTGTTCGAAGCTGCTTACGCCCAGGGCGACTCGACGGAAAATCCCGACGGCGTGCGGCCTCAGCACGAAACGCCCATGCCGGAAGGTCCGCTCTACCTGCCCGTCTTTTACGACACCTTGAAAACGCTCGATCAGACGGTGCCTGTCGACTACTACTTGCCCGGCTGCCCACCCGAGGCAGAAAACATCTGGGCGGCGATCACCGCGATTTTGGAGGGCAAGTTGCCGCCTGCCGGCTCCGTGATCGGGCCGAACACCACCGTGTGCGACGAATGCCCACGCAAACGCACGGAAAAGAAAATCAAGAAGTTCCTCCGCACGTACCAAGTCAAGCCGGACGAGAAGACGTGTTTATTGGAACTGGGACTGGTGTGTTGCGGCATTGCAACCCGCGCGGGCTGTGGCGCCCTTTGCCCGAAGGTCAATTCGCCTTGCATCGGTTGTCATGGCCCGAACGACGGTGTTCACGATTACGGCGCCCGACTCATGTCGGCTTTGGCCTCGGTGATCGACTCGCAGGACCCGGAAGAGATCGACCAGATCATTCGCGAGGGTATCCCGGACCCGGTGGGCACCTTCTACCGCTTCAGCCTGGCGGGAAGCCAGTTGCGACGAAGGAAAAAGCAGGTGGCGGGCAATGGAGTCAAACGAGGGTAAAGGCGATTCCCGCCACCGCTCGACGATGGAGCCGCTGAAGGAGGTTCGCTCCGCCTACTTCGGGCGCTGGGCTGGCAGCGCGTCGCGCGGAACACAATTCGTATATTGAGGAGAGTAATCTCATGAAACGCATATCCATCGATCCCATCACCCGGCTCGAAGGCCACGGCAAGATCGACATCTTTTTGGACGATCAGGGTGAGGTCGCCAATGCGTACCTTCAGATTCCCGAGTTGCGCGGATTCGAGCGCTTTTGCGTAGGGCGGCCGGCCGAGGACATGCCCAACCTCACGGCCCGAATTTGTGGCGTCTGTCCCGAGGCCCACCACATGGCGGCCACCAAGGCCCTGGATGATTTGTTCCACGTGACTCCCCCCCCGGCGGCCAAAAAGCTGCGTGAGCTGTTCTACAGCATTTTCTACGTGACGGACCACACCACGCACTTCTATGCCCTAGGTGGCCCCGACTTCGTGGTCGGGCCGCAGGCGCCCCGCGCCGAACGCAACATCCTTGGCGTCGTCAAAAAAGTCGGCATGGACATCGCCAGCAAGGTGCTTAAGATGCGCCGCGACGGCCACGAGTTGATCAAGATGATCGGCGGGCGGCGCGTGCATCCTAACTGGGGCCTCCCCGGCGGGGTCAGCAAGGGAATCGATGAGGAGCAACGCCGGGAAATCGAACGCTTGGGACGTGAGGCAGTCGAGTTTGCCACCTTCTCCTTGAAATTGTTCCATGACCTGGTGCTCAAGAACACGGAGTATGTCAAGCTGATCACGGGCGACGTCTATGTCCATAAGACCTATAACATGGGCATGGTCGACGCCCG
Organism: uncultured Thermoguttaceae bacterium; assembly: GCA_937951625.1. Taxonomy (GTDB): domain Bacteria; phylum Planctomycetota; class Planctomycetia; order Pirellulales; family Thermoguttaceae; genus CALFBP01. The sequence continues at coordinate 68,771 of CALFBP010000011.1, read as the reverse complement.
AAATTGCACCAATTTCTACGACGGCATGATTCGAGTGACCGGCCCGGACGGCAAAGAACACGCCAAGTACCACCCCTCGCAATATCGCGAGTATGTGGCGGAGCGGGTCGAGCCGTGGAGCTATCTGAAGTTTCCCTACTTGAAGAAGGTCGGCTGGAAGGGGTTCGTCGACGGCGTCGATTCTGGCATCTACAAGGCCACGCCACTGTCGCGATGCAACGTAGCCGACGCCATGGCCACGCCCCTGGCCGATGCTGAATTCCACCGCATGTATGAAACGCTGGGCGGTAAGCCCATCCACCACACGTTGGCCACCCATTGGGCCCGATTGATCGAGCTGCTGTACGCTGCCGAACGTTGGGTAGAGTTGGCCGCCGATTCGGAAATCACCAGCAAGGACTACCGCACGATCCCGACGGAAACGCCCACCGAAGGCATCGGGTGTGTTGAAGCCCCACGTGGCACGCTTACTCATCACTATGTCACCGATTCCCGCGGTATCCTCACTAAGGTGAATCTGGTGGTCGGCACCACGAACAACAACGCTCCCATCTCCATGTCGGTCAAAAAGGCGGCCCAAGGCTTGATCCATCAAGGCAAGGTGAGCGAGGGCCTGCTGAACATGGTGGAAATGGCCTTCCGTGCTTACGATCCCTGCTTCGGCTGTGCTACCCATAACCTGCCTGGCCAAATGCCCTTGGAAGTCACCATCCGTGATCCCGAGGGAAACGTGCTCCAGCGGCTCACACAGCACCTTGCATGATTGCTTCGGCAGGCCATCGTCGGTATTCTGGGACGAGCGACGCTTGATCGCCGCTTCGTCATGCGTCGCGCGGGGACGGGGTACGTCGTGTCTTGGGGCGGCGGCAATCGGGTTCTTCCACTTCGTGGATGGCCGGCAGCAGGACGCCCACGTCGAACCTTCCGCCCCATTCCCTTTTCAGAACATGCTGAGGGACGAGCGCCATGAAAGCCGCATACATTTTGGAACCAGGGCCACCGGAAACCATCGTGTATGGGGACCTTCCCCAGCCGACTGTGTCGGGTAGTCAGGTGCTCGTTCGTGTGGCGGCCGTGGCCGTCAACCCGGTCGACACCTATATCCGCAGCGGGGCCATCGCCTTTCCGCTGCCCAAGCCGTTCATCGTGGGTTGCGATTTGGCGGGCACGGTCGAAGCGGTGGGTCCGGAAGTGCGTCGCTTTCGGCCAGGCGACCGCGTGTGGGGAAGCAACCAGGGTTTGCTCGGGCGACAGGGAACCTTCGCCGAGTATGTTGCCGTGGACGAGGCATGGCTCTATCCCACCCCGGCCAACGTCTCGGACCGCGATGCGGCCGCCACGGCCCTGGTCGGCATTACGGCCCACCTCGGCCTGTTCCGCGATGCCCAGCTCCGCAGCGGCGAAACGGTGTTCGTCAACGGCGGCTCCGGCGGCGTGGGATCGTGCGTGGTGCAAATGGCGAAGATCGTCGGGGCCCGCGTCATCACGACTGCCGGCAGCGAAGAAAAGGCCCAGCTCTGCCGACAATTGGGTGCGGACCGCGTGATCCAGTACAAAAAAGAGGATTTGGACGCCGCGATCCGCGAGTTTGCGCCCCAGGGCGTCGATGTCTGGTTCGAGACGCTCCGCGAACAAAACCTGGAGCAAAGCGTCACCCACCTGGCTTTCCGAGGCCGATTGATCCTCATGGCGGGCCGAGATTCCCGGCCGCCGTTTCCGGTCGGGCCGTTCTACGTCAAAGATTGCTCGGTTCACGGCTTCGCCATGTTCAATGCCCCGCCCGACGAGCAACGCCGTGCCGCCGACGACATCAACCGCTGGATGGCCGAAGGGAAGCTTCGGGCCCGGATCGGCCGCGTGATGAAGCTCGCCGAAACCGCCGCCGCCCATCGGCTTCAGGAGGAAAACACCATTCACAAGGCGGGCACGCTGGCCGGCAAGATCGTCCTCGAGCCGTGAGGCGGTCGAGCCAACGGACTCAGTGTAGTTTCCCTCGGCCGACGACGCCTCGATCTGCCCGGGTCGACATCTCGAATTCCTCAAGCCTTTCTGTACCATCGGACCGCGTTGACCGACGGGAAGACTCTTGGGCCAAGACGTGGCGAATCAGAGAGACCCCCTCGGGTCAAATCGAAGGCATCTTTTGGGCGACCAATGACTGACAGGAGGGACAAGGGCATCCGTAGGTACCACCCTGGCGAGTTGCCGATTCCCCCGACAGCGTAGTCTGACGGCCGGGCGATTGAATTGGCTCGCGTTTGGGCTGCTGGCGGAAAATAACACGACTGCCTGGCGACGCGGCTTTGGAATGATCCATCGGCTTGGGGTATCATGCTTGTAGACCTCGCCCGGCATTTGGCCATTGCTTACCGACAGATACAGGGACTTGATCCGACCGATGTCCTGAATCGAGTCAAGGCCGGATTTGATTCCGAGTGGAGCGTGGCCACTGATAAACCGGAGGGCGAGCTATTGGAGTAACGGCTGCATGTCGTAGTTTGGAGAATCCTGGGTTGCCCATACATAAGTCGCGCGGGTCTCATCGATTGGGTTCGATCCCTTGACTTGCCTGCCGATTTGGTGTCTGCATACTGCGTTGCGGACCACAAAGGGGCTGCGATTGAACTTGACGACTTCTGGAGTTTCTTCGATGAGGTTTGCTTTCTAGGGGCCGACGATGTTTGGCACACCAGGAGGGGTGAACCCTGGGGCTATGATTTCGACCACCAGGAACGGCTGACTTTCTGACTGCCGCAAGTGGTGCGCCCTGCTGGCACGGCCTGAAGTGGATGGCAAAATGTGGGCATCGGCGCGGGGGCGCGTTGGGGCGGCTGCGTTGGGCTGCGGAGTCGTGCGGAAAGCTAGGGCGATTTCCCGGAAGGCCGTCAACAGAAGGAGAAAATGCGATGAAGACCATGATCTCTCTGGTGTGCGTGGTGTTGCTGGTTGTCTCCGCGGCGGCCGAGGTCAGGACGTGGAAGGACAAAAGCGGGAAGTTCTCGATCCGGGCTGAACTGGTCGAGTCTGACGGGACCACGGTCAAACTCAAGAAGGAGGACGGTACGGCCATCAGTGTGCGCGTGGATCGACTGAGCGATGCAGACCGGCAGTTCCTCGAGTCGCAGGAGAAAAGTGCGTTCGGTACTCCCCCCAAGGGGGACAGTCCCATTTTCGCTGAGCGAAAATCGGGACAGTCCCCAGCCCTGGCACTTCGCTACGGCTGGAAACCGGGGAAGACCTACGCCTACCAAGTGAAGATCGAGGTGGATTTAGGCGACGAGCTGCTGGAGATGACCGGCAGCCCGATCTACTCGGTCGTGTCGGCCGACAAAGACAAGGCGGTGCTCAGCTTCCGAGGGGCGCTGATGGAGCATTCGCGGTCCAAGGGGGGCGTGCCGGGGATGCCGCCGGGAATACCGCGCGGTCCGCGTGGACCTGGTCGCATCGGGCCGCCGCACGGGATGGGACCCGGCATGTATCCGTTTTCACCGATGACCGGCGTGGGGCCGTTCGGCATGGCCCGGACTACCGAATTGACCGTCGATCCGCTGGGCAACATCGCACGCCAGGAGGGGACCTCGCACCTGCCGTTCCTCTTGGGAGAACTTTCCGAGTTGATGATCGAGCCGCTTTCCGGCGCGGGCGAGCCGAGTTGGACCGTGGACCGCAGCTCCGGTGTGATCATGAAGGACAGCGGCCCGCCGCGTTTCGGCCCCTTTGCCCGCGAGGAAGGCTTCGTGCCGGCCAGGGAGCGGACCACCTACACGATCGAAAGCGCGACCGACAAGCTGGTAGTGATCCGCAAGCAGTACGAGTTTCGGGCCGCAGCCACCGGCAGCGACAAGCCGCCGTTCGAGATCACCGGCGACGGGAAGTGGACCTTCGACAAGCAGGAGGGGGTCTCCAAGGACCTGGACTTCTCGATGAAGGTAACGGTCCGCAAGGGGGGCCTGGGCGTGGAGATCCCGGTCAAGGCGACGTATCGCCTATTGAGCGAGGCGGAGCGGGCCAAACAGGCCGAGCAGTCCAAGCAGCAGGCGGAAAAGCTCAAGGAGTCGCTCGAAAAGGGGAAGGAGGCGGCCGAGAAGGCAAGGCAGATGTTGGCTGACCGGGCCAAGCCGCCTACGCCCGAGGAGGCAAAAGCGCTGGTGGCGGACCTGGAATCGGGGGAGATGGGGCGGGTGATTCGGGCCACGCATCAACTGATGCAGAAGAAACCGAAGGAGCCCAACCGCGAAGTGGCCGAGGCCCTCGAGAAGATCCTCGCCGAGAACCAGAACGTCTCGCTGCGGATCAACGCGGCGCAGGCCTTACAGAACTGGGGCACCAAGGAAAGCCTTCCCGTGCTGAAAAAGGCCGCCAACGACCCCAACCGCCTGGTCCAGATTCACGCCAAGAAGGCGATCGCAGAGATCGAGTCGCGCGAATGATCTATCCGCGCGGGTGCCAGTACTGGCTTGTCCAGCAGTGTGAACTGCGCGCGGGATGAGTGCGGGTGCCGCTGCTGGCTTGTCCAGCAGTGGCAATGCATGGCCGGCGCGCCGTGAACGCAGTTGGCGATCGTCGGCAGGCAGCCCCGCGCGGCCTGCATGGCGGCGGCTACGAAAGGCGACCGTGTCTTGGCCTAACTGAGTCGGAAGAGACCTGCAACCGTGCGCACCACCGGTTTCATCACTTCCAGGCGTTGCATGGGGTTCCTCCATGTTTCGAGTTTAGGTGGGCGGGAAAGAATATCCAAATTTTTGCCAGAAAACGCGCCTGCGTGGCGCCGCAATTTTTTCTGCAACGCGGCCGAAAGCTGGGGATGAGTCAAAACTCCTTGTGGCTGGATTTCTATGATCTGCTGAGACCGTGCGGAAATGTGATTGAACAAAAGTCTGACCAGACTCTTACTACCTTTGAACTCCGCAGGGCGTATTGGAGGATGTTCCGATACGTGCCACAATGAATGCTGCCCCGAATCAATCCCGAGGCAGTTCACTGGGATCGAAGATCGCGGATTTTGGTGTTCTGACCCAAAAGGTGCGACAAGTCACGACGGCGTGTGGATTCAGATTCAGTCCCCTTGGCCGCATTGGGGCCAAAGCGGCTATTGGGAGGGGAGAGGTAAACGTCGCGGCAGCGCAAGCAGCATCCGGTCGCGAGCGATGCTCAAATCACGCCATTGACGGGAACAACCAAGCCATGTCCCAACGAGAAATCTTCTTTCAGATTGTTTCTGCAACAATCTCCATCCTGTTTCGACTAGCCGCGGCAACTGGGGGCGAACCGCCGACCACGGTCCCCGGTGTGGTCATCGACCACGTGCCGGCGTCAAGTGGGCTGTACGTCGGCTCGCCGAGCATCGCCGTGCTGCCCAATGGGGCCTACGTTGCTTCGCACGATTTTTTTGGGCCGAAGTCCAACGAGTTCACCAAGGCGCGCACCGCCGTGTTTGGCTCAGCGGATCGGGGCAAGTCGTGGAAGAAACTTTCGGAGGTCGCCGGCGCGTTCTGGTCGAGTCTGTTCGTTCACCGCGGGGCTTTATACCTGCTCGGACCGGACCGACATCACGGCAACATTCTCATCCGCCGCTCGATGGACGGGGGAGTCACGTGGACCGAGCCCAAGGACCGCGCAACTGGACTTTTGCGCGACAATGGCGAATACCACTGCGCGCCGATGCCGGTCCTTGAACATGCGGGCCGGTTGTGGCGAGCGTTCGAGTGGCGTCATCCGCCGGTCGGCTGGGGCGTCAACTATCGGTCGGGAATGTTATCTGCGCCGGTGGACGCCGACCTGCTGAACGCCGACAGTTGGACCAACACCAACTTCCTCCCTAGCGATCGCACTTGGAATGGCGGCGACATGGGGGCGTGGCTGGAGGGCAATGCGGTCGTCGCGCCGGACGGCCAAGTGGTCAACGTCCTCCGCGTGCAGACGCGCTCGCCCGACGAAAAGGCTGCCATCGTGCGCATCTCCGCCGACGGCAAGTCGGCCTCCTTCGATCCCGCCACCGGTTTTGTGAACTTTCCCGGTGGGGCGAAGAAGTTCGCCATTCGGTTCGATCCGCAAAGCAAGCGCTACTGGTCGCTGGCGAGCATCATCCATCCGAGGCATCGCGCGCCGAACCCGGGCGGCATCCGCAACACGTTGGCCTTGACCTGCTCGGACGATCTGCGGCAATGGACCGTGCGGGCGATCGTGCTGTATCACCCCGATCCGAAGAAGCACGGCTTCCAGTATGTCGATTGGCTTTTTGACGGCGACGACCTGATCGCCGTATGCCGCACGGCCTACGACGACGGCCAGGGCGGCGCGCACAACGCCCACGACGCCAATTACTTGACCTTTCATCGCATCCACGATTTCCGCTCCAAGACGTCGGCGTTGGGGGAGCCATGAGGGCGATGGTCCTTTGTGCCGGTTATGGCCTCCGCCTGGGAGAGCACACGCGTCACACGCCCAAGGCGATGCTGCGGTTGGCGGGCCGTCCCATGCTGGAATACATCCTCCGCCACTTGGTGCGGCACGGCTTCGACGAAATCGCCGTGAATCTGCACTTTCTTCCTCATCAGATCCGGGAGTATTTTCGAGACGGCCGTTGGTGTGGCTGCCGATTGACCTATGTCGAGGAACCGCACCTGTTGGGAACGGCAGGGAGCGTCCGGCAGATGGCCGAGTTCTTGGCCGACGGCGTCTTCCTGGTCCACTACGGCGACGTGGTGACCAATCAAGACTTCACTGCAATGCTCGAGTCCCATCGGCGGCAAGGCGCTTTGGCGACCATGCTTGTGCATCAGCGGATCGGTTCGAACAGCGTCGTGGTGTTGGACGATCAGTGGCGGGTGTCCCGCTTTCTGGAGCGACCCTCCGAAGCGGAGCGACGCGACGTGGCGTCGTCTTGGGCGTTCTCGGGGGTCACGATCTGCGATCCGGAAGTGCTGAACCTTCTGCCCGAGTTCACGCCGTGCGACTTCCCGCGAGATGTTTTTCCCGGCTTGGCGGCGTCGGGCCGCTTGTTCGGATTTCCTTTGACAGGCTATCGCTGCGCGGTGGATTCGCCGGAACGACTGGCCGAGGCGCGGAGCGTGGCCGAGCGTGGGCTGCTGGACACCGGGAGTACCGCGCGATGAGCAATTCGGCCCGTTTTGAATTCGGCGAAAACTGGCGGAGGTTTCTCGCTTCGGTCGACGAGCGGAGGATCGAAGCCGCCAAACGATCGCTGCGCGAGATGCTTGGGGAAGAGTCGCTGGCGGGGAAGTCGTTTCTCGATGTCGGCTGCGGCAGCGGACTGTTCAGCCTGGCCGCCCGGCAATTGGGGGCCTCGGTCCGATCCTTCGATTTGGACGATCAATCGGTGGCCTGCGCCAATGAGCTGAAACGGCGGTTCTGCCCGAACGACCCCGATTGGTGTGTCGAGAAGGGTTCGGCGGCCGATCCCGATTATCTCGCCGCCCTCGGCAAATTCGACATCGTTTACTGTTGGGGGGTGCTCCACCACACGGGCGATCTCTGGGGCGCCCTGGAGGGTGTCTGCGGGATCGTCCGGGATGGCGGCCGCCTGTGTCTGGCCATCTACAACGACCAAGGCTATGTGTCGCAGGGGTGGCGCCTGATCAAGCAAGCCTATCACCGACTTCCCCGCATCCTGCGGCCATGCTTGGTGCTCGCCGTCGCGGCATGGCTGGCCACGGCACGGCTGGCAACGACCTTGGTTGCAGTCGCCCTTCGGCTAGTGACCTTGCGAAATCCATGGGTCCCGATCGGCAATTGGATGGCAGAGGTCCGGCAGGCTAGGTCTCGCGGGATGCACTGGTGGCGCGACCTGGTCGATTGGGTCGGAGGCTACCCGTTCGAAGTGGCCCGGCCCGAGGCTGTGTTCAATTTCTGCCGCGATCGCGGCTTCTCGCTCGCTTACCTGACCACTCAGGGAGGTGGTCACGGCTGCAATGAATTCGTGTTTGTCAAGCGGGGAGGGCTCGGGCGATGAGTGAATGCACGCTGTCCGTGGCCATGCCCAACTACAATCACGGCCGCTTCCTCGCCGAGGCGGTGCTGGGAATCGCAACCCAGTCGCGGCCGCCCGATGAATTTATCGTCCTCGACGACGCCTCGACCGACAACAGCGTGGAGATTCTCTTGCCTTTTTTGGAGCGGTTTCCCTTCATGCGTCTGATCCGGCTGGAGCGCAACCAAGGCGTGCTGGCCGCAATCGAGCGATTGGTGGCCGAGTGTCGCGGGCGTTACGTTTTCCTCCCCGCCGCCGACGACGTGCGCCTGCCCGGCTTCTTTGAACGCGCCATGGCGTTGGCGGAGCGCTACCCCCAAGCAGGGCTGATTTGCGGCGGAGTGAGCCTGATCGACGAAGCCGGGCGAAATTTCGGCTATTTCGGCGTGCGCAAGTGGAACGAACCCCTTTACGCCGATCCAAAACGGTTCCTCGAAGAATACCTGATGGCGGAGGCGCCGTCCCATTCCCTTTCGGCGGCAACGATCTACCGGCGGGACGCCTTTTTGGAGGTGGGCGGGCTGCGACCGGAATTGGGATCGTGGTCCGACACGTTCGCCATCCGGGCCATAGGGCTGAAACACGGCGTTGGCTACCTGCCCATGGAAGCGGTCCGTGTCAGGATGATGGCGGAGAGCTTCAGTCACCAAACCGTGGCCGAGCCAAAAAAAGTCTTGGATATTATCGCCCGGGCCGAACGCTTGATGCTTTCAGACGAATTTCGCGGCATTTTCCCGGCCGCCTACGTGCGGCGTTGGGCCCGAAGCTATCGTTACCGTGTGGTGCGCGATTTCTTTCTCGGCGCCGATCCGCCCGGTGTTCCCCGCCCCTCCTTCCTGGTTCGCAATTTCCGCCGACTGCCCAGGCTGTTGCCGACTCTGCGTCTATGGTTTTATCGCGGTCAAGGCACGACCGGGAGCACGGACCGATAACCTCCGCCAGGGGCAATCGCGGACAAAGCCCCTGACTTCGCGCGATGGTCTCTTTGCGCACACAGTGGGACGCCGGCGAAGACGCGGAGAAATCGGACTTTTTTTGCCGTTCGCCAATAAGGAGTCGACAGGAAAAAGATTGCGTTGGGACGGCTGCATGTGCAGACGATAAGCCCCGCCTCCCCCACGTTTCGAATGGAACGCCCCACGTCCCGCCTGCAAATTGGTTTACCGTGTTTAGGAAGCGTTGGCCCCTAAGGTCGCTAAAGGCACAAATTTGCCTTCGGAGGGCAGTCCGGCCGCCTTCCATAATTTGTCGAGGATTTCGCCCGCCTGCCGTGCCATCCGGTCGCGGCGCGTGCTCTCGTAGGCGCTGCGGTCAGCTTTGATCGTGACCGGTCCATCGTAGCCCATTTCGGCCAGCGCGGTCAAAACAGCAACACAGTCGATCTTGCCAGTAGCGCCAGGCAATAAGCGATGCGCTTCAGTGATTTGATCTGAAGGGATATCGGCCGGGAGGTCGGCGAGTCGCACAGCAACTATCTGCTGCAAAGGCAGCGATCGAATGCTCTCGACCGACGATCCCGCGAGCCACCAATCCCAAACATCGACGAGGACTCCCAGATTGGGGGCCCCGACCATGTTCAGCAACAACAAAAGCGCATCCAAGTTGTGGATGAACTGGAATGCGCGTCCTTTCCTCAGCCCCTCAGCGGCACGAAAACCAACTCCCAGGCGAATTCCCGCAGGTTCCAAAATCCGGCAAATCTCCCCGAAGCGTCGTTTGTGGAATTCGAAGTTTTCGTGGTAAGGACGCTTGTCGCCCGCCGGAGAGATCCAGCACAGCGCGCGGGTGCAACCGAGTTCCGCGGCAATTCGGGCGTACTCCGCCAAAGTCTCCGCCTGGCGTTTGAAAACTTCATCGTCGGCGTCCCAGTCCGGCGGCAAGGCAAAGGTGCCTATGCGAATCTTGGCGCTTACGAGCAACCGCCGGGCGTAGGTCATTCCGTGCAGTCTGACCCGTCCCGCGAATTCCACAATGTTCAAGTCAACCCCTCGAAAGCCGTACGTCAAAGCCAGTTCGAGGATTTCACTTTGATGGCCTTCTCCCCCCAAGGCGGAAGGGTCAAGGTTCTTAAACATCGAAATCTCGCAATCCAGGGTTCTCTTAAATCGCGGGTTACCAAAGGCGAACCGCCCATGTCGCGAAAACTCGTATTATGCGATGCGCTCCCGCTTCTGAAAAGGGGGGCCGTTCCCAAGAGGATTGCGACGACCGATTACTGATACGCAAGAGGGTCTCGCAATGCAGCCGTTTTCAAAACACGCGAGGCCTATCTCAAATCTCGTGAGGCAATTGGTGGCCCATGCGGTCCCGCTTGGTGGCAATATATCGGGCGTTGTGCTCGTGGATCGGTCCGATAATCGGCACCTGATCCACCACTTCGAGGTCGAATCCCCCGTAGATGAAGGCATCGGTCTTCTTCGGATTGTTGGTCAACAACCGGACCTTGGAGAGGCCAAGGTCTTTGAGAATCTGGATTCCGATGCCGTAGTCCCGATTGTCGACCGGATGCCCCAAGGCGAGGTTCGCGTCGACCGTGTCGAGGCCCTCGTCCTGCAAGCGGTAAGCCTTGATCTTTTCCGCCAAACCGATGCCGCGGCCCTCTTGGGGCAAATAGACCAACACGCCTGCCCCTTCCCGGGCAATCATTTCCAAGGCCATGTGCAATTGGTCGCCGCAATCGCAACGCAGCGAGGCAAGCAAATCGCCGGTAAAGCAAGAGGAATGGAGACGCACCAGGGGGGCTCGCGGCTCAGGCAACGTCGCCGGATCGCCAAACACCAGGGCCAATGGCTCTTGGGATTCGTATTTCACGCCGTAGAGAATAATCCGGCTCGGTCCATACCGAGTCGGCAGGGCAGCATCGACCTGCCGATAGACAAGCTTTTCGATCCGCCGCCGGTAGCGGATCAATTCCTCGATCGTGATGATCCGAAGGTGATATTCCTCTGCCAATCTGTAGAGATGTTCGCGACTAGCGCGGTCGCCGTTCGCATCGAGAATCTCACAAAGCACGCCCGCCGGGTACAGCCCGGCCAGCCGCGTCAAATCCACCGCAGCCTCGGTATGCCCAGCACGGCGCAGTACGCCACCCTCTTTGGCCACCAAAGGATAGAGATGGCCCGGCCGGACGAAATCCGTCCGCTTGCTCGATGGATCGACGATCGCTCGAATCGTGGTCGCTCGCTCTTGGGCCGTGATCCCCGTGCGGCAACTCCGGTGGTCGACGGGCACCGTAAAGCTAGTACCCAAGGGTGCTGTATTCGCCTCCACCATAGGAGGTAAATCCAGCCGCTCGCACACGTCGGGAAGAATCGCCAAGCACAGCAGTCCCCTCCCGTGAGTGATCATGAAGTTCACCATCTCGGGCGTGACTTTCTCGGCCGCACAGATGAAATCGCCTTCATTCTCGCGGTCCTCCGCATCCATGACGATCACGATTTCTCCCCGACCAATGGCTTCTGCGGCTTGGTCGACTGTGGATAGGCGGTGCGGCATGGAGACCACGTCCTCTGGAGGCCAGCCAATCAACTCATTTACGAGCAGAAAAAAGATGTTTCGCTTGACGAAGCTTCTCGCGACGCACTTCATTTTAAGCCGCTGGGAAGCCGCTTGCCAACACCTGACCGACACGCCTTACCCACTTCTGCCACCACCATCGGATGTGGTCTCGCTGATCGCACTTCGGTTTCATGGTTGTGAAGACCGATCTAAATGATCAACCGTGGGGAATGTGCGGATTTTAACGATTGGCTGGATTTTGGCGGTCAGTTGGACGATAAGTCCTTTGAAAACGTGCAAGCCACGAGAAAAGGGGTTGCTATGACCAAATCTATAGTGGGCGGGTTGCTTGTTTTGGTCGTTTTAGCCGCCTCGAGCGGCTGTAACGTCTGTCGGGCAATCCTTTACGATCCCTTTGGTCCCAACACGCTTTTTGATGGGCGTCGCTGCGGTAGGGTGATTGGAGAAGAGTGTGGTCCCGTTTGCAGCCCCCTCGACCCCGCTGCCGTGGTTGAAGGACCGGGCAGATGGGAAGGCTGCAATGAATACGGAACGGAGCCATGCGTGTGCCGACGTGGTTTGGTGCGGGGACCGCTGGCTTTCGTCTTCGCACTATTCTCCGCGGGAACGTATCGTGGTTGCTACGCGGGTTGCGGCGAGCGCTATTGGGGCGACTGGTACAGCGACCCGCCTGAATTATGCGGCCCGTGCGACGATCAAGGGAATTTCCTTGGGGGGAGTACCCCTTGGCTCGGGGGGACTGGCCCCATGAGTATGAACGAGGCCGAGGCCACTAGGGGAGCTGCGCCAGGAGGGTGTCGGAACTGTGGTCAGGGTGGTCAGACCTCATTCTCGCCGGGCGTATCCCGAAATCCGGCGTATTTGCGATCTACCCCGCGGCACTATGCTACGGCGACCCCACCGCCCCCCCAGAGGTCGTCCGCACCGTCCTACTATCCGTCGCCGCGAGCGCCCGAGTGGCAAGCCTCTCGGGCATCGCGGGCTGGGGCTCAATCCCCTTATCCAACGGGACCCTCGACGGGACCTTACGCGCCCAGGTTGATTTCCACCACCGATCGCGTGGTCTCGCCGATGCCGTCGGAGGCCGGACCCCGTCTGGCGCCGGCGCCAAGGTCCGCTTCTGTTCAATAGTAAAATCCATCGAACCGCAAGCGTTCCCAACGTCGTGATTTTCGAAAGCCCGCGGAACCCTTCCCGCGGGCTTTTTGCGTTTGGACCGGCGTGTTGTGCCAGTCCTTTGCAAGGGTTGTCGGCAGGCTCGCGTGCCGCTAGACTGCCAACATTCACCGATTCCTTAGGCGGAATGCATGTCATGCGGACTCGCGGCGTTCAGGCGATGCTCGAAGTGCTGTCCGGATGCGGCGTGCGCTACCTGTTTGGTAATCCGGGGACCACGGAACTTCCCTTCCTGGATGCCCTGGCTGGCGACAACCGCGTGCAATACATTCTTGCCTTGCAAGAGATCCCGGCCATGGCGATCGCCGAGGGCTATGCCTTGGCCTCCGGGCAGCCGGGCGTAGTGAACGTGCATATTTGCTGTGGGCTGGGGAACGCGATGGGAATGCTTTTCAACGCCTATCGTTCCGGCAGCCCGCTGATCGTCACCGCCGGACAGCAAGATCAACGCATGATCTTCGAGGAGCCGATCCTCTGGGGCGACATGGTCTCCGTGGCCCGGCCTTGGACCAAATGGGCGGCCGAGATCCGCCGCCCGGAGGACGTTCCCTCCGCCATGCGCCGCGCCGTGCAGACGGCGTTGACACCACCAACTGGGCCAGTATTCCTGTCGCTTCCGCTGGACGTTCAAATGGGCGAGGGCGAGATGGACGTGCGGCCGCCATGCCTACCCGACCCGCACCTTCGCCCAGCACCCGAAAGCATTCGCCGCGCGGCGCTGGTGCTGGCCGAGGCCCGAAATCCGGGCATCCTGGTGGGCAGCCGCATCCGGGAGGCGGGGGCGGTGAATGAACTGGCGGCGGTTGCCGAGCGCTTGGGCGCCCCGGTGATTCACGAGGCATCGACCTCGCACGGCCGGATGAGCTTCCCATCCGACCACCCCTTGGCAGCTTGGCCCTTGGAATATTGGTCGCCCGAGGTGTGCCAGCGGCTGGCGGAGTTCGACGTGCTCCTCGTGGCGGGCATGAGGTTGATGCAACAGTACATTTATCATGGCCCGCGCCCCATCCCCGAGCACGTCAAGTTGGTTCAAATCGACGACGACCCCTGGGAATTAGGCAAGAATTACCCGCTCGAAGCGGCCGTGGCCGGACATCCGAAGCCGGCCCTGGCAGAGTTGGCCGAATTGATCGACATGGCGATGAGTTCTCGGCAGATCGCCGCGGCGAGGGCGCGGGGCGAGGCCCGCGCCGCCGCTCACCGCAAGCAACGGGAAGCCTTGCTCCGCGAGGCCGAGAACCGCTATTCCACGCGCCCCATGGCGCCGATGTGCCTCATGGACGTCTTATCCCGCATCTTGCCCGACAACGTCGCGGTCATCGACGAGTCGCCGACCACGACGGGATGTTATTTTGAACGGGTGGGGGCTTTGAAGGCTTCGGGCGACTATTTCGCGCACCGGGGCTGGGCCTTGGGTTGGGGACTCAATTGCGCCATCGGCGTGAAACTCGCCTGGCCTGATCGGCCCGTCCTGGCCATCCTTGGCGACGGCGCGGCCTTGTATGGCTTCCAAGGCCTCTGGACCGCCGCCCATTATCGCATTCCCGTCACCTTCGTCATCACCAACAACGCCCAATACAGAATCTTGAAGCAATGCGCCAATGTGTTGAGGCTGCCTCACGCCCAGGCGGGACACTACCTCGGATTGGACATAATCGAACCGGCCATCGACTTCGTGGGCCTGGCCCGATCGCTGGGCGTTGCGGCAACGCGCGTGAGCCAGCCGCATGAACTCGCCGAACAGGCGGCGGCTTCCTTGGCGGGCAACGTGCCTCAAGTGATCGAGGTTCCGATCCAAGCGCCGTGAGAGTCGCCCCCTAGCGAACTACGCGAACCCTGGGCTGGTGGGAAACCGAAAGGTCGTGGCGCGGGTTGAAGTTTTTCAATCGGTATTCGACGCATCGAAGACGAGGCAGAGGCCATCCATCCGCTGTGACAGACATGGAACTACGCCCTCTTGGCAACACGGGTATTCTTGTCTCGCCCATCGCCCTGGGCTGCTGGCCGATCGCTGGGCTCACCAGTCCAGGCACGAGCGACGCCGATAGCCTGGCCACCATTCACGCCTGCTTCGATGTCGGCATCAATCATCTCGACACCGCCTATAGCTACGGTCGATCGGGAGAGAGCGAAGAGCTGATCCGGCGCGCGCTTGGGCCGCGGCGGCGCGAGATGGTGATTGCCACCAAGGGCGGACTGCATTGGGACGCCGAGGGCCGACAAGCCCGCGATGCCTCGCCCGCCACCCTCCGCCGCCAGTGCGAGACCAGCTTGCGCCGCTTGGGGACCGATTACGTGGACCTCTTGTATTTGCACGCCCCAGACCCCAAGGTTCCGGTGGGCGAATCGGCCGCGACCTTGAAGCGGCTTATGGAGGAGGGCAAGACGCGATGCGTGGGGGCCTCGAACCTTACGCTCGACCAACTGGAGGAATTCGCGGCCGCGTGTCCCCTCGCCGCCTTCCAGCCGCCTTACAACATGCTCCAGCGTCAAATCGAGGCCGACATCCTCCCTTGGTGCCGCGAACACGGTGTCGCCGTAATGGTCTATTGGCCGCTTATGAAAGGGCTGTTGGCCGGCCGACTCCCTCGCGACGCCACCTTTGAAAACGACAGCCGCCGCAAGTACCCCATGTTTCAAGGCGAGGAATATCAGAAAAACCTCGACTTTGTGGAGGTGCTTCGTAGGATTGCCGCCAGATCGGGCCACACGGTGGCGCAGCTTGTGATCAACTGGACGATCCACCAGCCTGGCGTGACCGCGGCGCTTTGCGGCGCGAAACGGCCTGAACAAATCCGCGAAACGGCCCAAGCCGCCGGCTGGCGGATCAGCCCCGAGGATTTGGCGGAGATCGACCAGGCGCTGGCTCAGCGAGGGACGCCGGTCATTCGCGTTCCCGTTTGACCATGGCCTCTGGTAGACGCTGGGGCGTTCGTCGGCCAAGGGCGTCCCGAGCGGCGGACGCAATTTAAGAACCTATCCCGCAACCTCCCCTCTCCCGTTCGCGGGAGAGGGGGTGGGGCTGACGCTAACTGCAAGGCAGGCGTTTTTCCCGTCGTCCGTAGAGACCTTGGGCCCTCACCATGACCCTCTCCCATGGGGAAAGGGGACTTTCGGGATAGGCTCTAAAAGTACTCTGTGGCATACGGCGCCGCAGCCACGGGCCGTCTGGCGGTGGGCTGAGGAAGCCTCTGTTTTGTGGCCCGGAGAGCGCTTGCCTCGTTTCTCCGCAGCCCGATACACTATGGGAAATGCGAAATCCCCTTCCATCGGAGGACAATACGATGTTGCGAACGTCAGTCTTGCTCGCCATGCCTCGCCCCGCACTGCTGCTGTCAGGCGTTGTGTGCCTGGCGGCAACCGTCCTGATTGCAGGCCGGGCGCTGCCGGCCGACCAGACCGCGGCTGGGACGAAGAAGATCGTGTTCATCGCCGGCAAGGCCAGTCATGGGTATTTTTCGCACGCGCATTATGCAGGGTGCGCTCTGTTGGCGAAAGCCTTGCAAGAAAACGTGCCGGGCGTCGAAACCGTGGTGGTGCGCAACGGTTGGCCGCAAAACCCCTCGCTCTTGGACGATGCGGCCGCGATCGTGCTTTTCTCCGACGGCGGGGACGGCAATCCCATCTTGCCGCATCTGGAACACGTGCAACGATTGATGGACCGAGGCGTGGGGTTGGCCTTGCTCCATTACGCGGTCGAGGTGCCCAAGGAGAAGGCGGGCAAACAGTTTTTGGATTGGACGGGCGGCTACTTCGAGACATTCTGGTCAGTGAACCCCACTTGGACCGCCCGCTTCGACTCTTTCCCCGATCACCCAATCACTCGCGGAGTGAAACCGTTCGCGATTCTCGATGAGTGGTACTACCACATGCGATTCCGCGAGAACATGGAGGGAGTGACGCCTATCCTCTCGGCCATCCCGCCGGACAGCACCCGCGAACGACCCGACGGCCCCCACAGCGGCAACGCCACGGTCCGATCGCGCAAAGGCATGGCCGAACACCTGGCCTGGGCCCGCCAACGTCCGGATGGCGGCCGGGGATTTGGTTTCACCGGCGGCCACTTCCACTACAATTGGGCCCACGACGGCTTTCGCACCATCGTGCTCAACGCGATCGTGTGGGTAGCCGGGCTCGAGGTACCGCCGGGCGGCGTGCCTTCGAAGACCCCCACCTGGGCCGAGTTAGAGGCCAATCAGGACTTTCCCCCGCCCCAGGGATTCGATCGCCAATACGTCGAACAGCTCCTCGACCAATGGAAACGTGAGTACGGCACCCGCTGAACCCCAACGGACGACTCTCGCGTGCTCTTGTTCAAACGGCAATTCCTTCCCGCCATTCGCTCCGGCCAAAAAACCCAGACGATTCGCTGTTGGAAACATCGTCGAGTCCGGCCTGGCCAGCGAAGCTACATCCCCGGCGTAGGGCCGATCCGAATCACCGCGGTCGAGCAGATCGAACTCGATCAGCTCACCGACGCCGACGCCCGCCCAGACGGTTTCGACACCGCCGAGGCCCTACGTCGCGAAATCGCCACACTTTATCCCGACTGGGAATCGCAAGGTTTTCGCGCCTATCGCGTCGTGTTTGAGCTCCTCCCACACTCAGAGTAGAATAAGAAGCAAAGCGCGGGCTGTTTCTCATTTGATGCCGACGCGGTGTCGATTATTTGGAGCTTGACGATTTATGCGCCACGCTTTGATCAACGCCTCAGTCTTGGCCATCGTCCTCGGGCTTTTCAGCCTTGGTTGTGGGCCAGGCGTCTCGCACAGTGATTTAGGAACTATCGTCTACGAGGTTCCCTCCGTGCCGGGAGCGGAGGAGCCTTACCGACTTCCTGAGCTGCCCCCGCTTCCAAACGGGGCTTCTCCTAAAGATCGAATGCCCAAATCGCTTCCGGTCACCCCGGCCAATGGGGAGGATTCCGAACCGGGGAAATAGGAATCGCGTTACCTAAGATACCTGACTATTCAGTTTTCAGGGTTGTATCTGCTGACGTTCAGATTAATCTGGAGGTATCTCTCAGACTTCCCTGGCCCGTGCAGTTTGCACGAAAGTCTAGACTGCCGGCGGATTAAACAGTGGTTCTGAGGGGTATGTATCTAGGCAGTGCAACCATGAAAACAAGCCTCCGACGAAGCATCTCTCTTTGCCGATTTGGCATCCTTGCTGCGATCGTGCTCTGCGCGATGGGCGGAACGTGCCTTGGCTGGTGGCCGTTGAACGGTTGGGGACAAGGCGGTTGGTTTGGAAGTTTGCCACTCCGGTCATCCGATTTGCAGCAATTACCTCACTTTTCCTTGTTCCCCCCAGTTTACTACAGTCATCCTGTGCGACATCCCTACGGTTTTAGTCCTTTTGCCAGATTTCCCGAATTGACGTCAAACATAGAAATAGGTTCGCCTGGTCCAGTCCTCGTCCGAAATCCATTTGCAGGTGGAAAACTGATCCTGCCAGAAAAGGATGCAACGTCGTCGGGGCCGCTCGTAGTAAAGAACCCATTCTTCGAAATTGGGGAAAAAACCGGTCTGGACAAACCTGGAGAAATCGCTACTCTGACCGCCCCCTCGAAATGAGTCTCTTGGTTACGGGTCAGGAAGGAGCCTCACCCGATGCTTCGGCCGTGGACGCTGCTGGCGATGCTGATCGTTGCAGCAGGCTGCAAGGGTTCAGGCTCGCAGGCGCCGTCCACCGACCCTTTTTTTGGGCGAACGAGGATCGAACCGCCCAGAACTGGCGCGGTTTCCGGAAATTCGTTTTCGAGTGGGGCTTTTCCCGCGCAATCGTCTTCGGCCGGACCGAGCGGGGCTGGCGGACTGTATGGTCAGAACTCCGGGGGATCAACAGGGTCAACAGCTACTCCGAATCCACTAGGTCACACCTCCGCCCCCTCGCAGAGCTGGTTACCCGTCCAGCCCAGGGAAAACCCACTTCCGGCATCGATTCCAGGAACTCAAAGAGGGGGTAGCAATACCTCGAACTCGGGTATTGGATCGGGCGGTTCGAGCAGTTTTATACCAACCACGCCCAATCGACCCCTTTCCGGGACCGGAGATCGGATTAGCATCCCACTCGCCGCGCGGAGCGAACCAGCCTGGTCCAATCAAACCGGCCCAGCCTCCTCATCTTCCGTGACAAGCGCTGCTAACTCGGCGGCCAGCCCAACGAAAGCAGACCCTAACCTGCCGATCGGGGGGGAAGCCCCTTCTGGAACGGGTTTTTCAGGCATGGTCTCTTCGCCCGGTCCGTCACCTCAACCCACCCGACCGTATCTCGACCCTGGTTCACCATCCTCTTTAGAGGGGAAAGAGCGAATCGTGCGGGAAATTGAGCGCACAGCCAGTACCCCCGGGGTTGCCCAGCGTTACGCACCCTATCCAGCCAGTGGTGCATCTTCCGCGGCGAACGCCTCCGGTCAGGCTACATCGGGTCAGGGCGTGAACATCGCCGATTTGCCCGAGTCCAAGTAGCCTGCGAGTTCGCCATTCCTGACGATGGCGAAATTCACAGTTCAAAAAGCGGCTTGGCGGCTCGGCGTCACGATTCGGATTGGTCCGCTCGTAGTGTATTGGCGCGAGGTATAATACCTTCGAGTTATGCGCTCGGGTGACGTGGAGCAGGGCGAGATTTGCGCCGAGGCGTTCGAGCTTAGGATCCCATGGCTTTTACTCTGCGAGCAATTTTAGGCGGCCCATCGCAGTGGCGCCTCGCCAGGTGGGCCAGCCTGCTGCCCAAAATCGCGGCCCTTGAGCCAGAACTCAAGGAGTTGGGCGATAACGACTTGCGCAAGAAAAGCTTGGCCTTGCGTTACCGGGCCCGAAGTGGGGAGCCGCTGATTCGACTCCTGCCCGAAGCCTATGCCCTTGTCCGCGAGGCCGGTCGCCGCACGCTCAATATGCGGCACTTCGACGTGCAGATTCTGGGCGGCATTGCGATGTTCCATCGCTCGATCGTGGAGATGCAGACGGGCGAGGGAAAGACGCTCACGGCCACGCTGCCAATGTACCTTCGGGCGTTGGCTGGCCGAGGGTGTCATCTGGCGACGGTCAACGATTACCTGGCCAAGCGCGACGCTGAATGGATGGGACCGATCTACCGCGCCCTCGGTCTTTCCGTTGGTGTCATTCAGACGCAAATGAGCCAGCCGGAGCGCCGCAAGGCCTACTCCTGCGACGTGACCTATGGGACGGCCAAGGAGTTTGGCTTCGACTTCCTCCGCGATCGGTTGCTCTTGCGTCGCATCCGCGAGGGCCAAACGGACTTGCTGGGCGGGATGTTGGGGCAACGAGGCGCCTCGGACGAAAAGCCCGTTCAAGGCGAACCCTATTTTGCCTTGGTCGACGAGGCCGATAGCATTCTCATCGACGAAGCGCGGACCCCGTTGATTATCGCCGCCCTGCCCACAGAGGAGCAAAAGCTGGCCGTCGAGTGTTATAAGTGGAGCGCGAAGGTCGCCAAGGAGTTCGAGGAAGACGTCGATTACGAGTACGACCACGAAAAAAAGAAAGTGGAATTGACGCGCGAGGGACGCCATAAAGTACGCCAGTTGCCCAAACCGCCAGCACTCGATACTGTGGGCATGTTCAACATCTATCAGTATGTGGAGCGGGCGATCAAAGTCGAACGGGAGTTCATTCGCGACCGGCAATACGTGGTCCGTGACGGTGAGGTGGTGATCGTCGATGAATTCACCGGTCGCCTGTCCGAGGGCCGGAAGTGGCGCGATGGAATCCATCAAGCCGTCGAGGCCAAAGAAGGGGTCGAGGTAACGATCGACACCGGCCAGGCGGCCCGAGTGACGGTCCAGGATTTCTTTCTCCGCTATGAACAACTGGCGGGCATGACCGGCACGGCACGGGATTCGGCCCGGGAGTTGCGCAAGATTTACCGTTGCCACGTGGTGCAGATTCCCACCAATCGCCCCTGCATCCGCCAACGCTTGCCCGACATGGTCTTCGGCACCTCCGAGGCCAAATGGCAAGCCGTGGTTGACGAAGTGTGCCGCATGCACGAGCAAGGTCGGCCGGTCCTCATCGGTACCCGTTCGATCGACAAGTCCGAAACGCTCTCCAAACTGCTGGCGGCCCGAGGCATCGAGCACCAGGTGCTCAACGCGAACCACATCGAGGCCGAGGCGGAAATCGTGGCCCAGGCGGGCCTTCTTGGCAAAGTCACGGTTTCCACGAACATGGCCGGTCGCGGCACGGACATCCGCCTGGGCGATGGCGTGCCCGAACTGGGCGGATTGCACGTGATCTGCACGGAGATGCACGACGCGGCGCGGATCGACCGCCAACTCAGCGGACGCTGCGCTCGGCAAGGCGACCCCGGCACTTTCCGCCAGTTCTTGGCGTTGGACGACGAGTTGCTTTCCACCGGTTTAGGACCCAAAAAGGCTGAGAAATACAAGGTGCTGGGCCAGCAGGTGGAAGGGACGTTGGAAGGCTACAGCCGGTTGTTTCGCAAGGCCCAAAAAAAGGTGGAACGCCGCCATTTCCGCGACCGCAAGGCCCTGATGTACTTCGAGAAGCACCGCAAGAAGATGCAACGGCAGATGGGCCAAGACCCTTATCTCGACACGCCTAGTTGACCCATCGCCTCATCCGACTTGCGGCCCACCCCACAAGCCCCCCGCCGCTTGCACACCGAATCAGGAGCAGACTTTGAGCACTTAAGAAAGGGACCTCGCGGCCTTGGGCTGCATCCCAAATGAACGCTGGGAGGCCACGCTCCCTCGAGGCCAAAGATCGGCAAACA
Organism: uncultured Thermoguttaceae bacterium; assembly: GCA_937951625.1. Lineage (GTDB taxonomy): Bacteria > Planctomycetota > Planctomycetia > Pirellulales > Thermoguttaceae > CALFBP01. The sequence goes on along the minus strand of CALFBP010000011.1, from coordinate 47,329 downwards.
TGCACGCGGACGCGAAGGACCGCGTCCCTTTAGGCAGCACTCAACTCGACGCGGACGGGACACAACGCGTCCTGTGAAAGGCTTAACACCCGCCGGAGCTGTGGCCCAAAGAGGATCGCCTTCCTGACTGCTAAAACCCACCCGCACAGGGTGCGGAAAACTCATCGGAAGACTCGGTATCAGTATGGGCTCGCGATGCGGGGGCTCAATCCACAGTGATCGACCCTCGGGCCCCAAAGCGCTGATGATTTGCCGTAGTTCGCTGAAGAACCCCGCAAACGAAGGGACGTCTACCATGGCCTCCGGCGATATGTTGGCTTTCACCCCCAGGATGGATCGGAACTTGGAAACGACGCAAGTCCCCAGCCGATTTCACGACTCCAGCGGAAGTTTCTCGCTGACTCGAATCGGCGTGGGGCTTGTCGTCGGGCTCGGCTTGGGCGTGGCGCCGAGGCGTGGTTCTGTTTCAACAGGCACGGCGCGTTCCAAACGTGGAAGCTTGGGCCGAGGCATCCGACGCCGTTAACCTTCGTTGGACGGTTTTGAGTTGTCGGGCTTGGTTGATTCGGGATCGGGTTGCGTTCACGATCGTCGGGGTGCCCGGGGGCTTGGCTTGTTTCTGGGGTGGGTAGTCGCGACTGGTTTTCTCTTTTCGTGCCTGGCGATCGCTCAGGGACTCTTGCAACAGGTGGCTTGGACGCTTGGGCGGCTAACGTCCAGGGAAGCCAGCGGCTGTCCCTCCGGAAACGAACTTTGGCCTTTAGCCCCGGTCAAAGAGCCAAGCCACGGCCTTTTGCAAATCCTCCAGACACGAAGCGGCGTGCCTTTGCGATTCATGGTCTTGATGCGACATTTCCGGCCTCCTTTCCCGAGAGTGCGTCTCGTTCGTAACTTCAAGCAGAAACGCACTCAGGCGAAATTGCCTGTCGCATAAAAACCGCTTTTTGCGATCCTCAGGGCTAACGATGTTGTGTGGCACCCGCGGACCCGCGCTTCGGCTGCCCTAATGTGACAGTATCATCGCAAAATACACGATCAAGCCGATCACGACCGCCAGCGCGATCCCCGCCAAGACGAGCAGCGGGGGCGGCAGGCGTTCGGGTTCGAGAGGTCGCTCGATGCGAAAGCCGTTCGGGAATTCGTATCCGCACCACTCGCAAGTGCCTGCGTACTCGGCCGAAAAAGGCTCGTCGCATTGGACGCATAAAAGCAGCGGCGTTGCGACAGGGGGCAAACCTTCGAGCGTATCCGCCGCCGGGAAGCTCGTGCCTGACGTGCCACAGGCCGGGCACTTGGTGATCCGCGGCGCGCCGCATCGGGGGCACCGCGGCCATGACGCGCTCGCATTCTGGAATCGGTCTGGGATCGGGACCAAAGGGCCTCCTTGTTCGGTTCCCATGCCGTCAAGCTTAGCCGCACGCTGAGGACTAGCTAAGCAGTCGCCCGACGGATCCTCGGGACGAACGGTTGACGCATGTTCGGTCTGGCTGCCGACGCGCCGAGACCAACGGTTTTCAAACCGGCGCATCCTCAAAGGCCACCAAAATGCGGAAGATCGGCTTCACCGCTTCTCGACTGCTCGCGGGGGGCATGACTTGAAAAACTCCCAAACGACCTCGCGGAAGTCGAAATCGCGGCTAGTATGGCCGATCAACTCCTCGGCGATCTGGGATTTGGGGAGGTTTCTGCCGGGCAAGGTATGCCCTCCGCCTTGGATCAGCCAGTACTCGACTTTAACACCGTCCTTACCGGGCGGCCAGCGGCGGACGCGCGTGCGGCAGCCGTCGTTCGGGTCGACATCCGGCAAGAGTTCCTCAGTCGGCGTGCCGTTGATGCCGTTGTGCTTCAAGTAAAGTTTCAGCGTCTCTTCAGTGGAGATGATCCGCCCGCGGCGGTCGCTGCGGCCGATGGGACCGCCGCCAATAGGCACCAGCGGGTCGGCATCCCCCTGGATGATGAGTAGAGAAATAGGGTGGCTGGGTTGGAAGTCCGCGGCTACCGGCTCGCCGAGGCCGCCGATGATGGGAGCGATGGCCGCGAAAACGTCGGCTGCCTTGGCGGCCAGGTAGTGGCAGAAAATGCCGCCGTTGGAGCCTCCGGTAGCGAAGATCCGCGAGCGGTCGACGGGGTGACGCTTGGCGACTTCCTCGACGATGGCGCGAATGAACTTCACATCGTCCACGCCTTCCTGTTGGGAAGCGATCCGGGCGCCGTGGCGTCCATCGTTCCAATTGCCTTTCCACGCGCTCGGATAGACGGCGAGGAAACTTTCCCGCGCCGCCAACGGCCCGAAGTTCGCGCTCCCCAGCATGTTTTCCGCGCGACCGCCGCCGCCATGAAATATGAATACCACGGGCAAGTTGCCCTTGCCGCCCTTGGGGACTTGCACAATAAAGGACCGCTCGCGACCGTCGATCGAGAGCGTTTGCACCGCTTGCTCGACGCCAGCAGGCGGCGAGGGAAGCGGACGTGATGGCCGATCTTGGCGGGCGAGCACCTTCTGGAGCCCGGCCCGAAGCTCTGCCTGCGACAACTTCCCGTCACGATCCGCATCGGCAACGTCAAAAAGCCGCATGGACAAGGGAATCGTCTTCGCCTCCTCGGTTGAAATCATACCGTCGCCGTCGGCATCTGCTTGCCGAAACTTCTTCAAGAGTTCCTCGGCCGCCTCTGCCCGTGATGGCGGAGCTTGGGCATGGGCAGCGGCCGCGGTGGATAGGAGTAGGCAGAGAAGGATTGTGGACTTCATGTTTCGTTTTTCCTAGGGCTGGCTAAAGTTTTGACGCAGAGACAGAAAATTGAGGCCACCTGGAAAATCACTCCGCTGCCGCGCAGCTCGCCGCGCCCATTACGTATCCGATTTTGCACCAAAGGGTTATGGCCAAACGCAACAAGCAAATGGGGGGCGACATTTCGCCAACTTTGCGGAGCCTGAGCACGGGGACGGTGGACTTCCATGGGGATTGGTTCGTCGTCCTGGCTAGGACAAACAACCTGCCGGCGACCTGACGAAATCGCTCACGGTTTTCCGGGCGGTTGCTGACCGAAAAACTGGCCATTATAATGGCCGCTTCTTCGGTGGTTTTGAAGACGGTTCGATTCCCCGCGCGGACATGTTGTCGCGGTACCATCCGACAAGGTGGTATGGGGGTTAGTATAAACGCCTTGGAAGTGGGGCGGCTACGGGCCACGTCGAACTTGGACCCAGGCAGGGAACTGCCCGTCAAGTCAAGACTGTGAGCCGGCGCTACGCCGCGAGGCTTAAGAAAGGAGAATGGTTGTGGCAATTCGTGTTGGCATCAATGGTTTCGGACGCATCGGGCGCTTGGTCTTCCGGGCGATTTGCGATCAGGGGCTTTTGGGCAAGGAGATCGACGTGGTGGCCGTCAACGACATCGTTGCGGCCGACAACCTCGCCTACCTGTTGAAATACGACTCGACGCAAGGCCGGTTTCCCGGTACGGTCGCCAGCGAGAAGTCGTCCCCCAACGCCACGGAAGACGATGTGCTGGTCGTAAACGGCCACAAGGTAAAGTGTTTGTCGATCAAGGAGGGGCCGGCCGCCATGCCCTGGAAGTCGCTGGGCGTGGACATCGTCGTCGAATGCACTGGGCTGTTCACCGATGCCACCAAGGCCAAGGGTCATATCGACCCCGCGGGAGCCAAGAAGGTGATCATCTCCGCACCGGCCAAGAATGAGGACATCACCATCGTGCTGGGCGTGAATGAGAACAAGTATGACCCGGCCAACCACCACATCATCTCCAACGCCAGTTGCACGACGAATTGCTTGGCGCCCGTGGTCCACGTGCTGTTGAAAGAGGGCTTTGGTATCGAGGAGGGCCTGATGACCACGGTCCATGCCTACACGGCGACCCAGAAGACGGTCGATGGCCCGTCCAAGAAGGACTGGAAGGGCGGGCGGACCGCGGCCGTGAACATCATTCCCTCGACCACCGGCGCGGCCAAGGCCGTGGGGTTGGTCCTCCCGGAGGTCAAGGGCAAGCTCACCGGTATGGCCTTCCGCGTACCTACCCCGACCGTCAGCGTGGTCGATCTCACCGTGCGGACCGTCAAGGAGACGAGCTACAAGGAAATCTGCGCGGCTATGAAGAGGGCCAGCGAGACGTATTTGAAGGGCATCCTGGCCTACACCGAGGACGAGGTCGTTTCGACCGATTTCATCCACGACCCGCACTCGAGCATTTTCGACGCTGGCTCGGGCATCGAGCTGAACAGCCGCTTCTTCAAGCTCGTCAGTTGGTACGACAACGAGTGGGGCTATAGCTGCCGCACCGCCGATCTTGTCCGGCTGGTGGGAAGCAAGCTGACCTAATCGTCAGCAAGCGGGACTCGCGAGACAATCGCCTCGGCATGTCTTGGCTCTCCCGATCGGTGGTGAAATCGCCAGGCTTGGTGGGTGCTAACTGTCGCCAGAATGAAGGGGCGGGCTGGCGCGATGGCCCGCCCCCGCGGGGTCATTCTGTCGGCGGGGGCCACCAATGCCTCGATCCAAACGGCCGATCTCTCCCTGCGTTGCGGCTGAAGCCCATGTCAGGGTGGTGAGGGCCGCGCTCCGTCGTGGCTGGAGCCTAAAAGGCATGCCATGTCTCATGACTACGAGCTTTTGGACTTCGGGGCGGGTCGCAAGCTGGAGCAATTCGGGCAGTTGCGATTGGATCGGCCGTGCCCCACCGCCGAAGATGCCCGGCCGACGCGACCAAGCCTCTGGTCCACTGCCGACGCTCGGTATTGCGGCGAGACCGCGAACGCGGGCCATTGGGAGGTCCGCGGCGACCTGCCGCAGCGATGGACCGTGCGGCATGGGCATGCGGTTTTTGAGCTGAAGCGGGCCGAGTCCGGCCATGTCGGCCTGTTTCCCGAGCAGTTTGCCAATTGGAACTGGCTGGTTGATCTTTTGGGTAAGGAAAAAGGGCCGGTTCGGGTGCTGAACCTTTTCGGCTACACCGGTGGGAGTACCTTGGCAAGCGCTGCGGCCGGTGCTGAAGTCACCCACGTCGACGCCGCCCGAAACGTGGTCGCCTGGGCCCAGCGCAATGCGGAGCTTTCCGGCCTGGCCGCGGCTCCCATCCGTTGGATCGCCGAAGACGCCATGAAATTCGTACGCCGCGAGACCCGCCGCGGCAGCCGCTACGACGCCGTGATCCTCGATCCCCCGAGCTACGGTCACGGCCCGCGCGGCGAGGTCTGGAGGCTCAGCCGCGACCTGCCGCGGCTGCTGGCGTTATGCGGTACGCTGACCGCGGGGCAGTGTCGTTGCATTCTGTTGACTTGCCACACGCCAGGCTATGATCCGCCGCGACTAGAGGCCATGCTCCGCGACGCCTTCCCCGAATCCACAAACGGCACGTTTTCGTCCGGCATCATGACGCTTGACACGGCGAGCGGCCGGGCCCTGCCAAGTGGAGTGGTCGTGCGCTGGAGACGCGAACTTTGAGGCTGCGACGGTTGGGCGGGAAGCGCGGGTCTTGCTTCTATAATTCGGGCACCGCGTGATCCGCGCGAATCCCGGTAGGGACGCCTTGATCGTAGCACTGCGAAGGGGAAGGCTGGGGCGATCCTACAATTAACGCTTCAACATCGGCTCGGCGGCCTGGGACGCCTGGTGGGGCGAGGTCGGGGTTGAAGCCTGACGGGTTGCGGCGGGAGAGCCTGGGCGGTACACGCCGATCTCGGTGATTCCGTCGCCGTTCCAATCGCCTGTCACCGGCACATCGCCCGGTTCGCCCAGTTGGAAGACGCGGTCTCGGGCATCGAGAATCTGGTCGCCGTTGGTGTCCAACAGCCAGACTCCGTTGCGGTAGACACCCAGCTTGGTCCGACCATCGCCATTCCAATCGCCCACCACGGGCAGGTCGCCGGGTTGGCCCAGAGTGATTTCCACGTCACTCGCCGACCAGCGGCCATCGCCATCTGCATCCAAGTACCATTTGCCTTCGTGGAAAATGCCGATGTTCGTCACCCCATCGCCATTCCAGTCTCCGGCCAAAGGAACGAATTTTTGGTCGCCATAACGGAAGACGTGGTCGATCAGGTCCCGGCGGAATTTTCCATAAGCGGTGCGCTTCAACGAGCGCCAGCCGGAGGTGGCTTGATCCGGGTCGGGCGGGATGTTCTTGTATCGGGCCCTAACCTCCGCGGCCGTGCGATTGGCGACGTCCGGCAACCCTGGTTCAGCGGCAATGGCCCGTCGGTCGCCGTGCCAGGCCGGGCCGAAGATGCCAATGTCGGTCTTGCCATCGCCGTCCCAGTCGCCGGCGACGGGGCGGTCACCCAGTTGCCCCAGACGGGCCCAGAGGTCTTCTTTGTCCCAACGTCCATCGCCGTTCAGGTCCAAGAACCAGAAACCGTCGTAGAAGACCCCGATTTTGGAAACGCCCTCGCCGTTCCAATCGCCGACCACCGGGATTGCGTCGTACAAGCCGAAGATGTAGCGAATCGCCACGTTACCTTGCGGATCGGCCAACAGCCATTGACCGCCGCCAAGGTCCGTGCCGCTCCACGACACGGGACTGAACAGGGGGCTTTCCTCCGCCACGGCCACAAGGTCGCGTTTCTGCACGTCCTGACGCGGCCGACCGGCGTTGATCACGCTCAAATGCCAAGTGTAATCCTCTTCCCATCCGCCGCCTCCGCCCAGGGATACTAGTTCCCGGCTCCCCACGCCAGCGCCGAAGAACGCCAGCGGCGGCAAGGGCTCCGGGAAATACGGTTGGCTTGGCGGTTGAAGCGGTGGCTGGAAAGGTGGAGGGCTCGGCGGTGTTACCGGTGGTTGCGGCGGTTTAGGCTGCGGGGGCGGGGCTGGGATCGCCTCCACCAACAGCTCGCTGAAATTGTAATGCTGCCCCACATCCCCGGCCTGCAACACGATCCTCACGATCGCCTGCTCCGAAGCATCCAGGGCCAGCCCCACCAGAATCCCTGGTTCTTCCAGGATCGAAAGCGCATTAATAGCGAAGCCGCCCTTCGTGCCCACGGTGTTAAGGCCGTCGATGTATCCCTCGGGATGCGTCTCGATGACCGTGTAGACGCCGGGCAGCAAATTGGTGAATTCGTAGTAGCCGTCAGATCGCGTGACCGTCGTGATCGGTTGGCCGCTTTCGTCCAGCACGGGCACTCCGTTCGCGTCGCCCAAACGAATCACCACGCCGGCGAGTGGTTTATCCTCGGGTCCGAACACGCCGTCGCGGGTTCGGAGCAATTCGATCGGGTCGGGCGGGGGTGTTCCCTCCTCATAGGTCACGACGGGAAGATCGACAAAGACATAGCCCGAAATGGTGGCCGGCAGCAGCTCCCCAAAATCGTAGCGCTCGCCGCTGACGCCGGGGTCGAGGCGGATGTCCTTCATCCGATCGTTGCCGTCCAGCGTGCCGCCGACGGTTCCCAGCGAGTCCTTGCCGTCGAGATAACCCGACGGCTGGACCTCTTCCAGCCCGAACACGCCAGGCATGAGCTTTTCGAACCAATAATTCCCTTGGCTGTCGGTGACGGTGGCGGCGATGCGGATTCCTGAGGCGTCCAGCAGATACACCGTCGCGCCGGGCAGCGGTTTTTCGGCGTTGTCGAACACGCCGTTGTTGTTCAGGTCCAAATAGACCCGGCCGCCGAGCCTTGCTGGCCGAATCTCGCCGAAATCGTAGTCCAGGGCCTTGGTTCCCGAGCGAAGCACGGCGCCGGTGATCTGGTCGCCATCGGCCAGCGCCGTTCCCCCGGCGGTGCCCGGCCGGTCGATGCCGTCGAAGTAGCCCTCCGGCTGCGTCTCGGCAACACCGTAGACGCCGGGCAGCAAATCGGTGAAGAGATAGAAGCCGTTGGCGTCCGTGGTCGCGGTGTTCGCGGTGGGATTGCCTTGGGCATCCAGGAGCGTCAACCGGACGTTGCCGATGGGCGTCTCGCCGGGGTCCCTCAATCCATTGCGGTTGTCGTCGGCGTAGACGTGGCCGGAGATGCTGGCTGGTCGGGCCTCGGCGAAATCGTTATGCAGGCTGTCGTCGCCGCCTTGGAGAACGATGTCGCTCAGCGTGTTCACGTCGGCGACCACGCCTCGGGTCACGCCAGCTACGGTCCCAGGGCGAGCGCCGACGCTCAAGTAACCGTTCGGCTGCGTCTCGACCACGCGGTACGTGCCCGGCAACAGCCCGTCGAAACGATAGAACCCGTTCGCGTCCGTCACCGCGGTCAATCCCGTGGCGATGAATTGCGAGCCTTGCAGGAAATAGAGCGTCAGCGGCACGCCGGCGATGCCAGGGTCGCCGCTATCTTGCACGTTGTTTCCATTGAAGTCCTCGAAGACCGTGCCGGACAAGGTGATGGGCAGGGGCCGCTGCTGGAGCGAAAAAATGGCCCCGGCGGTGAACACAGGCGAGGGACTGGTGTTCGGCGGGACGTAATCGTCTGGAGGCAACGCCAGGCCCGACGCCCTCAGCTTGGCGTCGTAGAAGTCCAGGTACACGTCGCCGCCCGTCGCCGGCTCAAAATGGGGGGCGGTGAAGGTCGCGATGAGCTTGGTGCCTTCCCATTCGTTTCCTTCGGCCACGGCGTTGGGGCCGAGAAAGCCCATTTCATCCACGTCGATCGTGAAGACCAGCCGCTCGCCGGGGTCAAAGCCGCTGAATCGAAACGCGAGCCGGGTGCCTCCGTCAACGACCGAATACTCCACGAGGTCGATCCCCTCTTGGCTGACGATTCGCAGCGGCTGATGGCCGAAGGCCCCCAGCCCACCAGGGGCGACATCGAAGAGGCAATCGCCGATCGTCAGCCCGTCGCCCCGTTTATCGGTGTCGATCACCAAATCCGTCAGTTGGGTGCCGGGCGCTCCGCCGGACCAGGTGATCTGGATCGTATCGCCCAGGCGGTCGTCTTGGGTCGCGTCCTCGTAGTACACGGACCCGATCTGGATGGGCGAGGCCGACAGGTATTGGCGAGGCTCCATTTCCTCGAAACGGCAAGCACGAGGTCCGAGTGCGGGCGAGCGTGCCGGGACGGCCTCCGGACGGGAACGCCGCCAGGCGCGGCGCCATGCGTGCAATCGACTGAACAAGCCCACTGACAACCTCCGTGTCCCTCTCATTTGATTTCCCTTGGGGGCATGTGAGCGACGCGGCCCGTGCTCGGCCACCGAGCCTTTACGCTTTCATGTTCCACCCCGAGGCGTTTGGATTCGTGAGACGCCCTTACCGCTGCGAGATTGTGGATGCTCCCAACTTTTTCACCTGCCAGATTCTGACGGTGGTATCGAAACTTCCGGAAATCAAAACGCCCGCCGCCTCATCCCAGACGAGAGTGCTCACCGATCCAGTATGGCCAACGAGCCGGGCCACGTCCTTTGCCGATCGGAGGTCCCAAAGACGAACCAGATTGTCGCTGGAACCAGCAGCCAAGCGTTCCTGCCCGCAGTACGTCAGGCTCAGAATCTTACCCGGCCGTGGGCCAAGCACGAGCTTTAGGCTGCCGTTGGTCATGTCCCAGACGCGAATGAGGCGTTCATCACCGGCGGAGGCCAACTGGGCGCCGTCTGGTGAAAAAGCCAGGGCATTGACCCGCAAGCGGTGACCCGCAAGATCGTACACCGTGCGGCCGTTGTTGGTATCCCATATGCGAACGGAGTCGCTTCGGCCTGCCGCCGCGAGGAACTTGGCGTCGGGCGAGAAGGCCAGGGAGCGGATGTCGCTACCGGGCGTGGTCAAGGCGAAAAGGAGCTTCCCGGTGGATGCCTCATACACCCGCACCCGGCTATCGAATCCCCCGGCCGCCAACAAGCTGTTGTCCGGACTGAAGGCCACCGCGCAGATGCCATCGACATGTTCCTTCAGGGCCTTGGGTGGCCGGCTGCCGGTCAAATCCCAGAGGAAGATCGTGCGATCATTGCCTGCCGTGGCCACCATTGTCCCGCTGGAATTGAAGGCCGCGGCGCGGACCCAATCCTGGTGGCCTATTAGACTCCGCACCAACTGCCCGGCCCGAGCATCCCAAAGCCGCGCCAGGTGATCGTCGCCCGCCGTGACCAGCAATCGCCCTTGCGGATCCAAGGCCAAGCTGGAAAGCACGGGCGCCTTTTCCTCGCCCGTCCAAGGCCCGAACTCGATGACTTGGCTCGGCGCCACCTCCAAAACCGATTCCGCCAACGCCAACTCGCTATGGACCAGCACAAGCATCGTACCAATCAACAAGCGAGCGTGGCTCAGGTCTGTTCGCATACGAGTACCACTTTGGGGGATGAACGGAAACGTCACCCTTGCTCGAAGAGCGACTCAGACAAACTCCTGAAATACGCTCTACGACCGCCTGAGTCTTTCATCGGTAAAAACCGGCTGAAGACGCGATTGGAATTACATGGTTCGAGCGGATCGGGCAGACTTTAACGCCCAAGCTGAGCTGAAGGAGGTGTCCAACCGAGGGGTACTAAAAATCGATTAGTCCGTTTAGGGGAGAATCAAAACCCCCTTGGCATCGAACGGATCCTCGTTGTTGATGGGCACATCCTTTCTAGGCCCCGCATTTTCGGCGAGCACTGCGAGCCAGCGGGGGATCGCCGGTATTGTCGCCTTGCCAGGCGAGTTGCGAGGCAGGGGCACGCGGCGGGTTCGACGAACGGCGAAACGTTCCCGGTACATCCCTCGGAACTTGGCTGCATGGAATCGTCGGGAATGCGCGGTTGCGAGTCGGGACTATTCGGCTTCGCGACGGTATCGCCAAGCGCTCATATCCGGGCATGATTGGAACGAATCCCTCGGCCGGTTGACCACCGCCTTTTCCGAGCGTAGAGTAGAAACTTATCTGGTTGCCTCGGAGCGATGGTTCGCACGCGACCACGGAGGCCGAGAAGGCCAAATCGGAGTGAACCGTATTCCATCCATGCTTGCCAAGCGAGTCATCCCCTGCCTGGACGTGGATCGCGGTCGGGTGGTCAAGGGCACGAATTTCGTGAACCTCCGCGATGCGGGGGATCCTGTGGAGATTGCGGCTCGTTACGAACGCGAAGGGGCCGATGAGCTGGTTTTCCTGGATATCACCGCCAGCCACGAACAGCGAGACATCCTCCTGGACGTGGTGCGGCGAACCGCCGAGGTGGTGTTCATGCCGCTAACCGTGGGCGGGGGTATTCGGACGCTGGAAGACATTCGTGCCCTGCTCAACGCGGGCGCAGACAAGGTCTCCATCAATTCGGCCGCGTGTCGCAACCCGGATTTCGTCGCCCAAGCCGCTCGGAAATTCGGCAGTCAGTGCATTGTTGTGAACATTGACCCGAAACGCGTCCTTAAGAACGATCGGGAGATATGGGAGGTTCACATTAACGGGGGGCGTGTGCCTACCGGTCTGGAAGCAGTCGCTTGGGCCAAGGAGGTGGAGCGTTTGGGCGCCGGGGAAATTGTCCTCACCTCGATGGATGCCGACGGCACCCAGGACGGCTACGATCTGGCGATGACGGCCGCCGTGGCCCGGGAAATCTCTATCCCCCTGGTGGCAAGTGGCGGGGCGGGCTGCCCTGAGCACCTTGTGGAGGCGATCTTGCGGGGAGGGGCGGATGCGGTATTGGCGGCCAGCATCTTTCATTATGGGCAGTACACGATTCGAGAGACAAAACAGTTAATGCATCAACGGGGAATCCCCGTGCGGCTGGCGAATACGGCTGCGTAGCTTTGCGGCGGCTTGCCCGCCCCCCTTATAGCTGGATACGGTGGATTTTGCTCGGAGACAGTGAATTATGGCGACGGTTGTGGAAAACGGAGTCCCCAGCGGCCCGGCGAAAGCGACGAAAGAACTGGAAATCGATAAGCTGTTTCGCGCGTTGGTCAAGGTCCAGGGAAGCGATTTGCACTTGAAAGTGGGCCTGCCGCCGCACGTCCGCGTGGCCGGCACACTCCGCCCACTCAATCGGGGACCGATCGACGATGAGGAAATGACTCGCCTCCTGTATGGACTTATCGATAGCGAACCCCGCCTCAAGGATCGCCGCCGCGAGATCTTTGATCGCGACGGGGGGGTGGATTTCGCGCACAAGGTCGAAGTCGATGGCACGGTGTGGCGGTTCCGTGTGAACATCTTGCAGCAGATGGGTTCGATGGGCCTGGTGGCCCGCCGGGTGAACAACAAAATCCCGGACTTCGCCGGCTTGCACCTGCCCCCGGTGCTCGAGGAACTCTGCAAGTTCGATCAAGGCATGATTTTGTTGGCCGGGGTCACGGGCTCTGGGAAGAGCACCACAATCGCCGCGATGCTGGACTGGATCAACCGCAACGAGGCCGTCCATATTCTCACCCTCGAAGACCCGGTCGAGTACGTCTTTACCGACAAGAAGGCTATCGTCAACCAGCGAGAGATTGGTCAGGACGTGCGCGACTTCATGGTCGGCATGAAGCATGCCGTGCGCGAAGACCCGGACGTGATGCTCGTGGGCGAGATGCGGGACCGGGAGACTTTCGAGACGGCGATCCAGGCGGCGGAGACGGGCCACCTGGTTTTCGGGACGATCCACGCCTCGACCGCCCCTAGCACCATCGGCCGCATTCTCGACCTTTTTCCCGAGGGAATGCACTCCGCCATCCGCAGCGCGTTAGTGTTCAACATGAAGGCGATCATTGCCCAGAAGCTGCTGCCCTCGATCAAGGAAGGCGTGCAGCGCGTGCCGACGGTGGAGATCATGACCTTCAATCCCACGGTGCGGAAGCTGATCCAAGAGGGCAAGGACGACAAGTTGGCCGATGCGATCCGCATCAGCGCCAACGAGGGGATGCAGGACTTCACGATGAGCTTGAAGCATCTCGTGGAAACGAAGATGATCGATCGGGCCACGGCGTTCGAGGTCGCGCCGAACCCCGAAGCCCTCAAGATGGCCCTCAAGGGCATCCAAGTCAAAGAAGCCGGGATTCTATGATGCGCCCCCTTACCACATCCTTCGTGCGTGCTGCGAAGTCGTTGCTTACCGGGTTGGTTTCGTCCAGGGGTTTGCGCCCGATCTGGTGGGGGGCGGTCGTGCTGGTCGTGGTGTTCGGCCCCGGCGCGGAGGAGCTTTGGGCCCAGGATGGCGGCTGGTCGGTCTCGCCATTGAGCGACGGTTGGAGTGGGCCGGGGTTCTACCTCGACTGGCTGAAAATCCTCCTCGCTTGGTTGGTGTTTCTTTTTTGGGTGGGTACCACCGACTGGGTCAGTCGCGACGCGCAGGCGGTCGAAATGGATTACCTGCGTTGGAACCCGATCGTCGTCGGCGTTTTCCTGGTCGCCCAGGTATTGCTCTGGTTTTTGCCCATGTTCTGGGTATCGTTCGCGATCCTGGTCTTGGCCTGGTTAGTGCCGCTGGGAACCTATATCGTGGTCCGCAACCAGAAAGTCGAGGAACATGAGCGCGTGCTCACCCCCTCGCATTTGCGCTACTGTGCCGCCACGGTGTTGAACAAGTTCGGCGCGAACATCGAGGTGGAGAAGCGGGATCCGTTGCTGGCTTCCGTGCCGGTCGTGTTGACGCCCGCCGCGGGCAACGACCGCGACAACGCTGCCCGGACCCTGGCGGCCCGCCAAACCCCCGGTTTCCCCCACGCGCAAAAATTGATTTACGACGCCTTGTACCGCCGCGCCGACGCGGTGATGCTCGACTATAGCCAGCAAGGCGTAGCGATGCGCCTGTTGATCGACGGCGTTTGGCAGAACGGCGAACCGTTGGACCGCGAAATCGGCGATCCGGCCCTGGAATCGCTGAAAGTCCTGGCGGGACTCAACCCCAAAGACCGGCAGAGTCGGCAAGAGGGCAAGTTGGCGGCCGAGTACACGGTCTTTCGGCGATCGGTGTTCGACCAGGTGGAGAAGGCCAAGGAGGCTTACCGGCAGAAGCTGGCCCCGCAATTGACCAAGGAGTTCGCCGCCCCGGGATTGAGTCCGGCCGAGCTTCAGTTGAAGATCAAGATCGCTAGCGACGAGCGGACGCGGAGCCGGTTCTCCTCGCCCATCGGCCCTTGGACCCCGGTCGAGCTGAAGGACCTCGCGCAACTCCGCGGCGCGGAGAAAGTCGACCCGAATCGCGCCTTGGACAAAATGGTCTGCGAGATCAAACTGACGTCGCAAGGGACGGCGACGGGCGAGCGGGCCGTGCTGCAACTGGAGATCAAGAAGACCCGCTTCGCCAACCTCGACGAGATCGGCATGCGGACCAAGATGCAGGAAGAGCTCCGCGAGGTCATGGGAAGGCCGGGAGGGATGGTGCTTTTTTCCGCGATTCCGGCGGGCGGGTTGCGAAGCACGTTGAACGTGGTGCTGCGCACCGCCGACCGTTTCACCCGCGAGTTCGTTTCCGTCGAGGACGAAAACAACCGCTATGAACCGGTCGAAAACCTCCCCGTCTTCACCTACAAATCGGTCGAGGGCCAGACGCCCGCCTCCGTGTTGCCCAACGTGTTTCACACCGAGCCGCAGGTGGTGGTGGTCCGCGATCTGGTCAATGCCGAGACGGTCGAAATGCTGCTGGCCGAGGTCTCGCATCCGCGGTTGGTGTTGAGCATGATTCGGGCGAAGGACTGCATCGACGCGATCTACCGGGTGCTGGCCTTGGGCGTTCCCGCCGCCGATTTGGCCCCCGCCCTCAGCGCCGTGATCTGCCAGCGGCTGGTGCGAAAGCTTTGCGAGAATTGCAAGGAAGCCTATGCGCCGACCGCGCAAGTGTTGGGCCAACTGGGCATCCCGGCGGGCCGCGTCCAAGCTTTTTATCGGCCCCCCCAGCAACGCAACGAAGTTTGCCCCGAATGCAACGGCGTGGGCTATTTGGGCCGGACGGGGATTTTCGAGATGCTTACCATGAACGACGCCCTGCGACAAACGCTGGCCGCAAATCCCAATCCCGATGTCTTCCGCCAGGCCGCGCAAAAGGCCGGCTATCGGAGCCTCCAAGACGAAGGGATCGTGTTGGTCGCTAAGGGCGTCACTTCGCTCCAGGAGTTGATGCGCGTGCTGAAACAATGATCCCTTGCTCGAGTCTTCGATTGGAAGTCCCAGAAGCGGAGGTTTCAGGTCGGTCTGCCAACCCAGTGAAACGCGGCCTTCCCTTATTCAATCGCAAACTCTCCAGCCGGAATGCGGAACCATGAGCGCGATTCTCCCCCTATTGATGTTACTGATTTTCGCGGCCTGCCTCGGCGTGCTCTATCCCGAGGGATTGTGGAGCAACGCCATCCGGCTAGTCAATGTGGTCACGGCCGGACTGATCGCCATGAATTATTTCGAGCCGCTGGCCCGATGGATTGAAACTTGGGGCGATTGGTTCGCCTCGGCGACCTACTTCTGGGATTTTATTTCCCTTTGGGTCTTGTTTGGCGTTTCGATGATCGTCATGCGTCTTGCGACCGATTCGATCTCTCGGGTCAAGGTACGGTTTTTGAAGGTGGTGGACCGCACGGGAAGCGCGGTGTTTGCGGCGCTGGTCGGCTGGGTGCTGGTGTGCTTCGTGATGGCCACGCTACACACCGCCCCCTTGGCCGCCCGATTCCTCTTCGGCGGATTCGATCCTTCTCGACGGATGCTCGTCGTGGGTCCGGATCGGCAATGGCTCGGCTTTGTGCAACACGCCTCCAAGGGGCCCTTCGCTTACGGCGAAAAACGCGTCTTCGACGAAAACAATCAATTCATGGTCAAATACAACAATCGGCGCGGAAGCCTGGAAAAACACTTGGAGGAAAAGAAATCGTTCCGCGTGGGCGAGGGCGAGGCTCCCAAACGATAGCACCGCCTCGGCCGATAGCGGCTTCTACGTCTAGCTAGTGAAAGCAAAGAAAAATTCTCCTTACGGCAGCGGACTGCGTTATGGCGGCCAAGAACACCTTTCAAGTCCATCGCGAAGTGTACCAGTCACGGTTGAATTTGTCGGATGATCCTGATGCCACGCAATATCAGGCCATCAGCGGGCTAGCGGTGGCGGGACTTTTGGCCGGCTTGTTGTCGCTTCTCGCATTTGCGTCGCCTTTGTTGTGGGTCCTGGCCGTGGTGGCGGTGATGGTGAACGTGAAGGCCCTACGCTGGGTCGCCGCCAACGCCCCGGCCTTGCTCGGCCGCAAGGCGGCGTTGACGGGACTCGCCTTATCGGTCTTTACCGTCTTCGCGATCCCCGTGGATTGGCTCCTGTATCGGGCTTTTCTCCGTCAGGAGGCCCGACAGTTCGCCGAATTGTGGTTCGACTATCTCCGAACGGATCACCCGCTTCTGGCTCATCAACTGACCGTGGCTCCTAGCATGCGCGGCCGATTGGACGACAGAAAATTGTGGGAATCGTATCAGGACATAGAGGCGCGGCAGATGCTGCGGCAGTATCTCGCAAGACCTGAGGTCCGCACCCTCTTGGCCTTGGGCGACCGGGCCATCGTCCGTTACTACGCCACCGAGTCCCAATGGGCCGACGGTCCGCGCGACCGCGTGTATCAGACCTTCGCCGTGACCTTTCCGGACACCGACGGCCTGAAGACCTTTTTCGTCGGCTTGTCGATGCAACGGGAGGTCGACCTGCCGACGCGCCACGCCTATTGGCAGGTCGTGGCAAGCGCAGGGGGAGTCAAGCCCAAGCGTTTGGGCGGCGATGGCGCGCCGCCAAGTTTCTAGCGAGGATCGCGGCGATCTAGGGCCGCAGGGCTTCGCGGTAGTCGGCTTGCGGAAACGACTCCAACGCCCCAGGAATCCAGGCTTTGTCCCTCGCCGGTCTGGACGCAGGAGGACGGCCAAGCTGCGCCAACGCCCGCCGCACGCCATCAGCTCATCCGCACGTGAACCTCGCCGGTCAAATCCACCTTCAAGCCTTGGAAGGCGAAGCCGTACAGCGTCCAAGGCTCGGTCTTGACCGCCTGGCCGTTGATCGCGATGGGACGCGGCCCCTGGGCCGGGTTGAGCACAAGGATGGTCGCCTCGCGGACGGGACGGGGCGCATGGAGGGCGACGCTGCCATCGGGAAAGAATCGGGACTCGACCGCGCGGCGCTGCAACTCCCACCGGCAAATCTGCTCGTTAGTCCACCACTCCATGTCTTGGCTAAGGCCGTAGTCGACCAGGGCGGCCAAGGTATCGGCGACGCCCGGCTTTTGAATGTGGGCAGGATGAAACAGGAAGTGCGCCACGCCGTGATGCCGCCGCGCAGAATCCAACAGCGGCTTGCCGTACTCGCCCGGGCAGACCACCACCAAATCTTGGGTGAGCATGTTCACTTGGAATACCCGGAAAAATCGCGGCGAGGCCGCCTCGTCATCCAAAGGAACGTAAGGCTGGGACCCGCCCAGCGGAAAGCCGATGGTTCCCTGTTTGCTCGGCCCCCGGCTCTGGTCGTACAGCAGCCCCGCCGCCTCGCACCAGCGATACAGGTCGAGCCGACCCTCCCACCGCGTGAAATGATTCTTGTTGCCGGCCAGCTCGTTGAGGCCAGCTTCCTGAAGCAGCCATTGGTGCTGGAAAAGGAAGTTTTCCTTGGACCACGAGGTCTGCTTGCCCCCCGTTCTGGCGTCGTAATGCAAGGCGATCTCGAAGCCCTGCTCGGCCAGCTTGCGGTAAAAGTCGCGGGGGTAGCCGCCGGGATAGATGATGCACCACGTGGACTTGATCTGGCACCGGTTCATCACTTCCAGGAGGGCCGCGGCCTTTTGCGGGTCGTTGCCGTCCGAGTCGTGCGAAATGTGGCCGACGGCCTTCAGTCCACGCGGCCAGTACCAGAGCAACGGCAAGGCGATTCCTTGTTCCCGCGCTAAGTAAAACACGCTCCGCAGCACCAGCTCCCGCAACTCGTCGCTGATCGGCTCCAAAAAAACCGGCTTGTTGTCCGGCGGCAAGGGCGTGCGATCCCGCTGCCAGTCGAGGACCAGTCCGTCTTCTGCTTTCAAAATGCCTTCGTTGATCGGGGCGGATTCGTCCGGCGGGGGATAACCGTCCTGGAAGACCGGCCGGCCTTGCTGGATATGTACAATCGAAAACAGCAGGTCAGGCCCGAGCACGATCGCACGACCTTCACCAAACCGGTTCTCCAGCACGGCGCCGCCCTGGGCGCCTTGCTTACCCGAGGCCACTTCGGCCAGCACCGTACCCTTCCCGCGCGTCAATGCATATCCGCCAAACACATGGAGCGAGCTGCGGAGGTTGGACGTGACGGGGTGGTCGGTGGCGACGACCTTCATCCAGCCCTCCGACAACGGAGTCTCGCCACTCACGCCAAACACTTCCGCAAGCGACGACACGCCGCCAACGCCAATCAAGGCCCCGCCCTGTTTGACCCATTTCGTCAAGGCCTCGCGCTCCGCGGTACCTAGCGGCAAATTGCCTGCCAACAACACCACGCATTTTGGACGGCGGAACAGTTGAGGCAATTCGGCGGGCGGGAGCAGCTCGAAGAACACACCCGCTCTACGGAGGATTTCGACAACATAAATCCACGCGGGCGCTCGGGGATCCACGTCGGCGGAAACCGCCGGGGCGACCACGACGATAGGGGCATTCGACGGACTAGTCGCAACTGCCGTGGGGGCTGGGGTTCCACCTGGTTGCGGGTCGGCCAGGCATCGCGGGCCGATGCGACCGCCCAAAGTCAGGGATCCGCCAGCAACGGCCACCGTGCTCAAAAATACTCGACGGTTGAACGGTTTCATGGTGCGTACTTCTATTCGGTTGATTGGGCGGCAGACGCAGATTCCCATAACGGCGGCAGGGCCGTGAACCCCACAGCGGCCTCGCACCAGGCGGCAATCTCCAACAGCCTTGCCTCGTCGTTCGTCCGGCCAATGAGTTGCAGCGACACGGGCAGACCATCGTCGGCAAGGCCGCAAGGGAAGCTGACCACCGGCAGTCGCGCGAGGCTCCACGGAGCCTGGAAATGGGGCGTACCGGTGGTCGCAAGTGTGGGCGGGGCGGTCGTGGGGGTGGAAGGCATGACCAAGGCGTCGAACCCATCCAGCAGCCGCGACGCCTCGCGGCGGAACGCCCGGTGCCACGCCTTGGCCTCCACGTAATCCACCGCGGAAATCGTCAGCCCCTCCTCCAAAAGCGCGGCGATCATCGGCCCGTACTGATCGCGGTGGGCAGCAAACCGCTGGCGATGCACGGCCGCAGCCTCGACCGCCATGATGCGACGGTGCATCTGCATGGTCTCGGCAAAGCGTCGGGGTAAGCCGACCGAGTGAACCTCGGCCCCGGCTTGGACCAAGCGCTCCATCGCCGCCTGAGTCGTTCGCGCCACAGCCGCGTCGCAGTCCATCAGCACCGCGGTTTGCAACCAACCGAGGCTCGGGGCGAAGGCCGACCGCAGCGGTCGCCAATGCCGCTGGCCCAGGAGACAATGCAACAGCACGGCCACGTCGCCCACGGTGCGGGCCATGGGACCAGGGTGATCGAGGCTCGCACTGACCGGCACGATGCCCCGCCGGCTCAAGCGTCCGAATGTCGGCTTACAGGTCGCGACGCCGCAATAGGCCGATGGGCGCACAAGCGAACCGCCCGTCTGGGTGCCCAACGCACCTAAACACATCCCCGTCGCCAAGGCCGCCGCCGAACCGCTACTCGATCCGCCCGGCGTATGCGAGAAGTTCCAAGGGTTCCGCGTTGGCGAGGGATCGAAACAGGCGAACTCCACGGTCACGGTCTTGCCCACGATTACGGCCCCGGCACGCCTCAAGGCCGCCACGACCGGGGCGTCGGACACTGCCGGTTCATGCCCTAGAAGCGGCGAACCCGCCCGGGTAGGCAAACCCTTGACGTCGATGATGTCTTTCACGCCAATGGGGATTCCGTGCAAGGGGCCGCGCCAGCAGCCACGCTCTGCCTCGCGGGTGCGCTCGGTGGCCGTTCGCCGGGCACCAGCCTCGTCGACCAACACCCAGGCATGAACGGCTTGCTCGTGCCTTCGAATCTGCGCAAGGCATCGCTCAAGCAATTCCAAAGGCGACAACTTTCCGTCCCGAATTTCCTTCGCAGCCTCTTGGATCGAAATCGGCGTGAGCATACCGCCTGTTTTACCGGATGCCTCCCGCCAAGGCAATCGACCGGCAGACCGGGACCGATCATGTTGTTGGGAGCTCCTCAATGGGTAGAGGACAGGGCGACGTTTTTAACCGGCACGATGGTCGTCGTCGTGCGTCGGTAAGGCTGACGAGCTTTGTGGCAGGCGGGAACCTAGGAATACTCCATGTGGGAATCGACAGTCGTTGACTCGACGAAACGGGTTCCCATCCTGTCCGCGCGAAGGAAAAAACGGAGAGTCATTTCCTCACGGCCTGGATGTCTTGCTGACAGGGATGGCGTACAGAACGCCTGGGGTGGAACGATCCCTCCCCCGGCGAAGTCGGCTTTTCGCCCATGCGGCAAGACGGTAAACTCGAAAAGGACCCTGCCAAGCGAGACGCGCATGATTTTGCTGATCGACAATTACGATTCGTTCACTTACAACCTGGTCCAGCGCCTCGGCGAAATCGATCCCACGTTGGAGCTCGAGGTGCATCGCAACGACCAGATCACGCTCGAAGAGATCGAGCGTCGCCATCCGAGTCACATCATCATTTCGCCCGGTCCATGTACACCGGACCAGGCAGGTATTTCGGTCGAGTGCGTGAAGCGGTTTGCGGGAAGGGTGCCGATGTTGGGTGTTTGCCTTGGGCACCAGGCGATCGGCCAAGCCTTTGGCGGGGTGATCGTTCGCGCCGACCGCCTCATGCACGGCAAGGTCGATAGCATTTACCACGACAACCAAGGTTTATTTGAAGGGTTGGAAAACCCGTTTCAGGCCACCCGCTACCACAGCCTGGTCATTCGCCCCGACACGCTGAGCGACGCCTTCACCGTTTGCGCATGGAGCGATTCGCCCGATGGAACGCGTGTGATCATGGGCATTCGCCATAAGGAATATCCGCTGTACGGCCTGCAATTCCATCCCGAGAGCTTCTTGACGGAGGTGGGGCCCGTGATCTTACGGCGGTTCTTGGAGTTGAAGTCGGGCCAGAGGGCTGAGGAGGCACGGACTACAACGATAGCGAACCCCTGATCGCCCGGCAAAACTCGTTGCGAGATATGGAAGTCCCGCCACATCGTCCGATGTCTGCGGTAGGAGTGAACAACCTGGGATCGCGTTTTCGAAATATCACCGAGCACTCGGTCGTGGGACTGGCGGTGGCGAGTGGGGTGTTGTTTTGGGCGGCCTTGCCGCCTTTAGATTTTTGGTTCCTTGCTTGGATCGCTCCCGTCGGCTGGCTCCTTTTGATTCGCCTTCGGCAATTGCCGGGACGTCGCCCCTACCTCACCCTTTGGTTCGTAGGATTCCTGTTTTGGATGGCGGCAATCCATTGGCTGCGTCTGCCGCATTGGGCCACGAGCTTCGGCTGGGTGGCCCTGTCGGCATACTTGGCGTGGTACTTGCCGCTGTTCATCGGCCTGACGCGGGTGGCGGTGCATCGCTTGCATTTGTCGGTGATCGTGGCAGCGCCCGTCGTTTGGGCGGGATTGGAACTGGCCCGGGCCCATCTGCTCACCGGGTTCACCATGGCCAGCCTCGGCCACACGCAGTATCGCTGGATCGCGTTGATCCAGATCAGCGATCTGGTCGGCGGCTACGGGGTGTGCTTCGTGGTGATGTGGGTTGCCGCGTGTATCGCCCGGATCGTGCCTTGGGAAGGGCAGCGCGTGGCCTTCTGGCCCCTGCTTCCCGCCATGATCCTTTTGGCCGCCGTGCTCGCCTATGGCCGTCTGAACATGGCAACATCGGGCCCACCGCCCACGGCACGAATCGCCCTGATTCAAGGGTCGATCGACATCGAGCTGAAAAACGACCCCTCCCAACGCGATTTCATCCAGCAACACTACCTCGATCTTTCCCGCGAGGCCGTGGCCCGCTTCGGGCAGGTCGATCTGATTGTCTGGCCCGAGACCATGTTTCGGGAGGTCTTAGTGGTGTTCGACGAACACGCCACCTTGCCCGAGGCCTGGCGCGACGAGTTGCCCCACGTGCGCGATTGGTCGCAAGCCGAGTTCCAACGGTCGCTTCGCCAGGCAGCCGATCGGACGCTCGCGGCGTTGCGGGCAATGGCGCGACAATTAGACGCCTCGCTGCTGCTTGGACTCGATACCCAAGTTTTTTCCGCCGGGGAAGTAAGGTTTTTCAATTCGGCCGCCCTGGTCCGCCGGGACGGAAGCCTCGTGGGCCGATACGACAAGATGCACCGCGTGCTTTTTGGCGAATATGTTCCCTTTGCCGAATACTTCCCTTGGCTTCAGAGGTTCACTCCCCTGCCGATTAGCCTAACGGCGGGGAAGAGTCCCGCTTCGTTCCTCGTGGCAGGGGTGCGTATTGCCCCAAACATCTGCTACGAGACCGTCTTGCCCCATGTGATCCGCCGCCACGTCCGCGATTTGGCGGCCCGCCACGAGGAACCCGACGTGTTGATCAACTTGACCAACGACGGTTGGTTCTGGGGCTCCAGCGAGCTAGACATGCACCTGGTTTGCGGTGTGTTTCGCGCGGTCGAATGCCGAAAACCGCTGCTCATTGCGGCCAACACCGGGTTCTCCGCTTGGATCGACTCGGACGGGAGGATCATCGAACGGGGGCCACGTCGCGATACCGGCACGATCCTCGCCCAGGTGGCTGCCGAACATCGGACAAGCCTGTATCTGAAGTATGGCGACTGGTTTTCAGGTAGTTGCCTCGTGGCTTGCCTTGGGCTGGCCGCAGGGGCCCTCCTTGGTCAGGCTCGACGCAATCCCATTGAACGCCGGCCTTCCAAAGTCTCCAGTCCGTGAAAGCGCGTGGAGGGCAGTAAGGCCGGCTTGCCGCGAACAGACGGCTGACCACAACCAGGGCAAGGGCCGTATCGGATTCGAAGGGCCAAGCTCCTTCGCCGGAGGATTGTGCCCGGACGTTTCATACAACCGATTCTGTCGCTTCCCACGTTGTCTTTCCACTGGGCTGAGGACATCCTGAAGGGTATCGACCATTTGGCGGGCGGCTTGGTCTGGCCAACGGACAAGTGGTGTTAATTGTGGATTCACAAAGACTTAAGTTACTTCATCAGTTTGTCGAGTCCCACGCTCGGCGACGATCGGAGGCCTCCTAAAGATGACTCGGTCAGTTGGAGGCATTTGATTGACAGGGCAAAATGGGCGAAGTTATACTAGCGGAACAGTGAGATGTGGAGGACTACCGTAGCAGGGGTCCTTGCTCCCTTCGTGGCACCGGGAAAGGTCGTTCCATGACTCTGGTCGGCAAGATCCTTACCGCCTTGATCGCGCTTTTCAGTCTTGTCTTCATGACGTTTGCGCTGGCGGTTTATGCGACGCACACGAATTGGCGCGACAAGGTCATGAACCCAGAGACCGGTCTGCAAGCTCAATTGAAAAAGGAGCAGGACGCCAAGAAGGAGCTACAGGGTCAGTTGGAGCGGTTGATCGCCGAGCGCGACGCGGAGAGAAAGGCCGCCCGGGACATGGCCGCTGCTTTGAAGACCGAGGTAGACAACCTCCGCCGCGCGGATGCGGAACAAAAAAAGGCGTTGGTCGAGGTTCAAGAACGGGAACGTAACGCGGTGGCGGCGATGACCGCCACGCAGAACCAGGCCGCTGCCCTCACGGCCGAACGCGACCAGTTGCGCAAAGATTTGGCCGACGCCCGCCGTCAACGCGAGGAATCTTTCCGAAAGACCGTGGAGCTGACCGACCAGTTGCACCAGGCGGCCAACGAACTTCGGGCGTTAAAGGAAAAGAACATCACCATCGTCCAGGACTTGCAGAAGTACAAGGACCTCGCCCTGTTGCTGAATATTTCCGACGTCGATGCGGCCCTTCATAAAACCCCGCCCGAAGTCTATGCCCGCGTGATGACCAATCCGAGCAACGGGCTGATCGAAATCTCGCTGGGGGCTGATGCTGGCCTGCACAAAGGGCATCGGTTGGAGGTGTTCCGCGTAGGTCCGAGCGGTCCCACGTATCTTGGCCGCATCGAGGTTGTGGAGACCGTGCCTGACCGGTCCGTCTGCAAAATTATTCCTGAATATCAGAAGGGCGCGATCCAGAAGGGCGATCATGTCGCTTCCAAGCTCTGACGACGCATCGACCGGCTTCTATCGAAAGCCGAGTCCCGATCTGTATACCGTTCTGCTGCTGGTGGCCTTCCTCGCTCTGGCGATCGGTACGGTGTTTCTCTATTTGGAAGGGGCGGAGTACGGCCCCACCCCCGCTGGCGAGCCCAACGTCCAGACCGGATTCGCGGCGCCGCAATCGCCCGATCGACTCGCGGCCCTACCAAATTCGTGGCGACCTTGGAGCTGAGGGGAGCCACAGCCAATCGCTCTGGTTGGCAAATAGCTCCGTTCTCCCGCGACGTAGTCCGCGAGCACAGGATCACGAGCGCTTGTCCAAACGACTGCGATAGGTGGCTTGCCGCTGCCCAATGTCCCGCCACGTGATCCGACGCACCTTTGGGTCCCGCGGAAACTCCGCCATCTCCGGTCTCCGGTTCGAGAAAGACGTGCCGATCCCGATCACGGCGTGCGTGGGAGCCGCAAATCGCATTCCCGTTGTCGCCGTCACAGGCCGGATGCAGGATGAGCCGGGTAATGCCGGGCCTCGACGAGGCGCTGCACGTACTTGGCCAACAGATCGGTCTCCAGGTTGACCTTTCCGCCCGGTTGGAGCGGGCCCAATGTGGTCACGGCAAGGGTGTACGGGATCAGAGCGACACTGAACCGCTCTGGTTCGCTATCGACGATCGTCAGGCTCACCCCGTCCACGGCAATCGAACCCTTGGGGGCCATCTGCAAACTCAATCGCTGCGGGATTTGGAACCAGAAGAACGACCAATCGCCGTGGTCGTGGCGCTCCAGCAGCGTGCCGACGTCGTCCACGTGGCCAGTCACGAAATGTCCGCCCAGCCGGTCGCCCACGGCCAGCGAGCGTTCCAGGTTCACCAGGCTTCCGGGCTTCAAGTCGCCGAGGTTGGTCCGCGCCAAGGTTTCCGGGCCGGCTTGAAACGCCATCGTGTCGCCGCTGACCTCGATCACCGTCAAGCAGCAGCCGTTGACGCAGATGCTGTCGGCGACCTTGGTTTGGGGGACGATTTTTGGCTCGCGAACGACCAGGCGGCAGCCCGGCGGCTCGGGAATCACGGCGGCCACCACGCCGCGGGCCTCGACAATGCCTGAAAACATGGGAGATTCCTCGCGAGGTTAAAACACAGGTTCCTCTTGATGTTTTCGCCGAACGACGCGTTCCCAGGCGAATCGCACCGGGCTGGCCAAGGCGAAGAAACAAAAGACCATCGGCAAGGCATAGCCTGGGATGATCATCACCGCCACCACGGCAAACACCAGCTTCACCAAGTGGCCAAAACTCCGCTCGCCCCGGAACACCTGGTTGACGACGTGAGGGTACGGGATTCGCGAGACCATCAACAACGCCAACAGGATCGCGTAGAAGGGAAGAACGGTTTGCAGGATGGCGTAGATTTTCTCGGCGTAGGGGGGCGGGGTCAGGCCGCTCTTCCCCATCAAGGTGTAGAAAATGATCGCGAATCCGGCGATCGAGCCTGCCGCGGCGGGACTCGGTAGTCCGCTGAAATGCATGTGGTCGTCCTCGTCGCTGGTCTCCACGTTGAACCGCGCCAAACGCAAGGCAGCGCAGGCAGCGAACGACGCCGCGATGGTCCAGACCGCTTCCCGGTGCAAAAAAGCGAACCGCGGACACATCTTCACCAGCAAGAAGCCGGGCGCCACCCCGAACGACACCACGTCGCATAAGCTGTCCAATTGCGCCCCGAACTCGCTCGAAGTCCGCGAAAGCCGCGCCACGTGGCCGTCCAAGGCGTCAAACAGCATGGCAATGAAGATCAAGCAAGCGCTGAACGTGATGTTGTGGAAATCCTCGGGGCTGGCCTTGGGTAGCGGTTTCGGCCGCCCGACCGGGGCTGCGATGACGCTCTCATCTTCCAGGTCCGCGGCGGTGATTTCCGCCGGCAATGTGGGCGCGCTGACCCGCGAGGCCACCACGATCGCGAAGAAGCCGCAGACCAGGTTGCCCAACGTGAACATGGTCGGCAACACGGAAATGGTTCGTAAAGGTCGCATCGCCCCTCCTTTTCGACGCCTCGGCAAGCCGCTTGACGGCCCGGCACGGCGATTCAATCATAGCGGGCCAATACCGCCGTCCCTGCCTTCACGCGCTGGCCAACTCGGGTTTCGATTCTCAGGCCCGGCTCATCGGGCAAAATCAGCTCGGTCCGCGAGCCCAGCTTGATCATGCCGATCTTCTCGCCCGCGGCAAGGTCCTCGCCAGGCCGAAGCGCACAGACGATCCGCCGCGCATAAGCCCCGGCGATCTGCCGCACCACTAAGCGGCGATGGGGCGGGTCCTCGGCTTCCAGGCCGATCCACATCGCTTCATTCTCTGTTGCACTTTCGGGCCGCATCGCATTGAGGAACTTGCCCGGCGAGTAACGCAAAGCAATCACCCGCGAGGCCAGCGGCGCACGATTCAAATGGACATTGAAGATCGACAAGAAGATGCCGATTTTCACGGCCGGGCCGCCAAGGAACGCATCGTGCCCGAGTCTGGTGATTTCCGCTACCTTACCATCGGCCGGGGAAAGCACCAGCCCTGCCCCCTGCGGGATCTCCCTCGGCGGATCGCGAAAAAACCAGACCACCAACCCGAGCAGGATCGCGAACACGGGGGCCAGGTACCAAGCGAAACAGGCCGTCAGCACTGTGAGGAACAACAGCGGCCAGCCCATCAATTGCAACTCGGCCAGTCCCCAACGCGCGAATGGAATTTTGGCCCTCCAGGCGAAGGGGTCGTCCCGCTCGTCCCAATCGCAGTCGCACACGTTTCGGCAAAACTTCAAGTCGCGGGGATCCAAAATTTCATGCGGAGCACCGGTCGCGTCGCCACGCCGTAAGGCGGCCATCCGCTGCACGTAGCCCGGCCGAAACCGCTTCAAGTACCACCGTCGCAACCGGCCCCAAGCCAATTCGATGCGATAACATATGCCTCCGCCAGGCTGAACGCTGCGGATGTTGTCGGGAAGCGGTTCCGGGACCGCCCGAGTTGGAACCGCGGTGCTTGTGCTCATCTGCTCTCGAACCATGTTCGCCGGCGCGACGGCTCAGGAAACCCTGTTTGTTCTAACGACGTAAACCATCATCCTATCCCCTGCCTGAGGTCAGGAAAAGGTTTCAGGCCATTCCCTGCCGAAGGCTAAGGAAAGTTTTCACCGGCAGAGCACGTTGAGGCAGCCGCCTCAACCGCCCGAAACCGTAGACCTCAGTTGGGCTCCGGAAACCTCCTGGCCAACCGGCGGGAGGAAAAGAATTACGGGGTTGATTGGCAGAGCGGGCGCCATTAGCGCAGCAGCGACCTCAAGACTGGGATGAGGCATCTACCCCGCGCGACTTTGGCCAAATTCGCCCGGCTTCACACTCAGCAAAGAAGCGAAGCCAACAAGCGCCACCGCTATGGCATGAAATCAGGCTCACCAGCCCGCCATCACGGCCCAAACCATACCCCGGCGATTTGGAAGGCACCTTGTAATCGCATCCGCGATTCCATTCATGGATAACGACGCCAACAAAAAGTGGAGCGAAGCTCGGATTCAGAATTAGGAGGTTCAGCGCACGATTCTTGTAGGACCTGTAAGACCCAGGTCCGGGCTCCCTTCAAATCGGCCCAATCGGTACTGAACGAACGTTCAAAGCGCGTGGATTCTTGCTTGTCATTGACGAGCACGCAGACTTGCACGAAACGCTTGTGGACGTCGATCCCCACCCCATACGGACGCAGCGGCCTTAATGTTTCCCCCGCCTTTTCGGGCGGTTTGAACAAGTCTTCTCTCCGGGATTCGCCGTTTTCGAGCGTCACCATGTGAAATCCGAACGCCCGTATGCTGCAAGCCTTCCGAGATAGGCTCAAAGGCCCACGGAGTTATCGGTACTCTGAGCAAACGTATACCGGTAACCCCCGATTTTCGCAACCCCCTCCGATGGAAAACTGCAAAATGGCAGTCCCCGTTGCTAGCTAGTGTTACACTATAGTCATTAGAGCAGGGACGTTGGGGCAGACGAAACTCACGCCCATCGCCCAGGCCTTGTATGGACGGGTGAAAGCCAAGGTCCCGCGTCCCCGGAGGAAGCAACGGCTGGGGAGGCGAGACAAACAGCTTCGTCTGCGGTGGGTAAGCTGAACGCCACCGTGGAGAAAACCACGGCGTCGCGGCGGTGGCTGGGCTGACGATTGGGATAGCGTGGGGCGGCGAGGGCCGCAAGACAAGACAAGCGACAGAAAGCGGCCCGAGGCCGTTGGCTGCGGCCGCAGGCGAGGCGAGGGGCAGTTCTGGAGGCGTGCCTGGCTCTGGAGGCACGACGAGGGTCGTCTTACGTGCGACGGCTGGGAAAAACTGCATCTATCCTTGCTACGCAACTCCTACCCCTTTGCCTCCCCCGGCTTCCTCCGCCTGCAACGCAACCGGCTCGGATTGGACACGGTCCAGTGCCCGATACTACCTGGTCGAACCGCCCCGACAAAACGCCGCGTTGCCGACCGTCCACACCCTGCCGGCCGAATGGCTGGACGCAACGGACTAGTCGGCCGCGGACGGGCACTGCTGGACAAGCCAGCAGTGCCTCCCACCCGAGCCTCGGGCGTCAGCTCGAGGTAAGTAAAGCCACGCCCCCAACGACACGGTATTGTCTCAACACAACAGATTGTGGCCAATCTTTAATACATTTTTAACAGTTTTTTCAAACTTCCCCAACAATTCCACTCTAAGATGGCTCTGAAACAAAGGGAAGCAAACGGTAGGAAACGTTGTCGTCGGGCGAATGGCGCCGGTCCGATAGGCCGAATTGGCAAGGCGCCGTGTCAGAAGCAGGAGTTGTAGCCATGTTGTGTCGTGTCCCAGTTTTCCGGCAACGCCCTCGCGGCGGCTTCACCCTCGTGGAGCTGTTGGTGGTCATCGCCATCATCGGCATCTTGATCGCCTTGCTCCTCCCCGCCGTGCAGGCTGCACGCGAAGCGGCAAGACGCAGCCAGTGCAGTAACAATCTCAAGCAACTGGCCTTGGCGGTGCACAATTACCACGAAGTATTTGGCTCGTTCCCTCCACCCGGCTTTCATAATCGGGATGGGGAGGGGGCATCATCTAGCAGCACCAGTTGGGGCCCAAGTTGGCTCGTATTGATCCTCCCTTTTGTGGAGCAAAAACCCTTGTACGATCGCTACGATTTCAGACTCTCAAGATCCCGTGACGGAGTCAACGCGGAAGTGGTGCGTACCGAGATTGCAACTTACCGTTGCCCTTCTGATCAACTTCGTCAGCCTCTCTGGAATAACAGCAATGTCTTGTTCGCCCGGGGCAACTACGGCGCTAATGGAGGGGCGGGCAACATCTTTTCCCGGTCCAATTTCGATGACCGAAGTAATGAGCGGGGGCCGTTCCATCTCGGACGACATTACGGCGCCTCGATTGCGGCTATTTTGGATGGAACCTCCAACACGATTATGATCGGCGAGATATTGGCGGGGGATCGCACCGGCGACGTGCGTGGGGCCTGGGCCTACCCATCCGGTGCTTATTTCACCGGCAGCAGCCCGCATTACTCGAACCCGCGATACCAACTTCGACCCAACGGTATCGCCCTGGATGATAACCAGGCCGACCGTCCCGCCTTTTGCTCCGCTGCGAACGATGACCGGCAGCTTCGCTGTTTTGCCGGGGGCAGTCGAGCCGTGCAAACCGCCCGAAGTCGCCATCCCGGCGGTGTTCAGGTCGCGTTGTGCGACGGTTCCGTGCGGTTCGTCCGCGACACGATCGAGCTGAACTCATGGTTGCTACTTTTGTCGATGGCCGACGGCCAGCCGACAGCGGACTTTTAGTCGTTATTGCCGAAAATCGCGGCTGTCATACCGGATGTCTGTTGTTCCTTTTTCGGTTCCTACGGTGAAGACGATATGTACAGATTATCCATCCCTTGCCTAACCCTTTTCAGTTTATTGTGCATGATGCAAGGGGGCTGTAGCCGGGACTCCCGCCCTTACGAGGACCATTCGCGCGACGCCCGGCGTTACGCCCTGAATTTGAAACAAATGGTTTACGACGTGGTGAAGGGCGCGGTAACAGCCCGGGAGCCGGCGGACATCATTTGGCCTCTGGTTTTGGAATTGGAGCAAAACGACCGTCCCCGTGGTGAATTCGCCGAGATTATGGATCAGCTTCGGCAAAACGTAACAGATCTGCACATTAGCTGCGAAAAGACTCCCAATGGCCGACCGGCCGATCTGCAAATTCGTTTGCAACATTTGATCGCTTTGGCGGAAAAACTGCCCGGCGAAGTGCAGATGACCACCCGACCCGCCGGGGATTGATTACCTACAAATCAGCCATCACACCTCGGCTCGGTTACGGGACGAAGGTCGTCTGATTCGCAGCTAAGTCGCCGGTCTATCCTCCGCGCTGAATACCATATTTCGGGCCCGCGGGTGTCACTGCTGGCCAGCAGTGCCAGTGCGCGGCTGGTCCGCCCGCCGAGACATCCTTCGGGCGGGTACTGCCAACGTCGGTTCCGCTTCGGCTCCACAGCCGGTTCGCGCCCGTAGAGTCTGGATTTGCCGAGAACACCACGGCTGGAAGTTCTGTCGACAGTATACGCAACTTCCCCAGAGCCGATGCAATTATGTATACCCTAACTGTGAGACTCAAATGGCATTCTGAAGTGCATTCAGAACGCCGAGGAGTCGGTTTTTGACCGAGTGACTGGCACTGATTGTCGGAGAGTGAGTATGCCATGGGGCCTTGTCAACCGGCCCGCCCGTTGGATAAGGCCGGCGCGGAATGTGTGCAGTTCTTCGATCAACACCCCCGGCAGGGCCTCACGGACCGCCTGAATACAGGCCAAAACTCCCGCGCCCCGTGCGAGTCGTGGACGTTGCCCGAGCGATGCAGGAAGTCCAGCACCTGTCCCGTCTGCGCGATGGTGCAAAACAGCGGGTAGTAGCTGCCTGCCCCCTTCTTGTTGAAGCCGACGGCCGTGCTCTCGGCATGCCGCATGGTCGACTGGAACGAGCCGTCGAAGCCCAAGGGGATCCGCGGCAAGGCCAAGTGGACCAGACGCTCGAACACCAGGTCTCGCACGAGTTGCCGCAAGTTGGCCGCGCCTCTGGCATTCATCACAAGCAAGCTGCCAAACAGACTTGACGGCAAGATTCCCTATGCACGTGGTCACGGCTTGGCTTGGGAACACCCCACGGATTGCCTCACGACACTACCTGCGCGTCACACCCGACGATTACGCTCGGGCAACGATTGAGGCATGGACTTGCGCCCATGGTGGACAATCAAACAGCGGCGCAAAATCCGGCGTGCGGGGCAAAAAAAAGAGGCGTAAAACATTGTCGCAGGGGTCGGCAAGCTAGCGAAACTTGTGCCCGAACCCCTTACAGATTGCGACTCTATGCAACGTCTTGTTTGACGCAAGTTCTTGTTGCGTAAGGACTTAAGTTGCGGGGCTAGGATTTGAACCTAGGACCTCGAGGTTATGAGCCTCGCGAGCTACCGGACTGCTCCACCCCGCGATATGGCAATAGGTTCGACAATGGTCGAACCGCATTGTATTTTAACACAGATTTTGCACGCGTCGAGGGGAGGGGAAAAAAAGTTAGGAGTGTGGTCTCCCACTTGGGCGGGGATTTTGCGAATCGGGGTTGCCGGAATCGGAAGCTTTTCCGTTTTTGAGTGGGAAGGCAGGCGGAGTGGTTTCGTCTTCGCTGGGTATATCCATAGGCTTGGGAGCGGGAATTGCCTCGGGTTGAGTTGGGGATTGCCGAATGTTTCCGACCGACGGGCCCGATGACGAATCGGCTTTCGCCCCCTCAAGTTCTGCCTCGGCGCCCGGCATCGATTCCATGGGCTCCACCGCGATTGGCTCCTCAATCATTTGCAAGGAAGGGCTGACGACCGTCGGGACGTAGAGCGGGAGCGGATAACTCGCCGCATAGAACGCGGGCGGGATCGAACCCCAAGGAGCCAGCGTGCCCGGGTAGATCGCCCTCGGCCCAATATAAGCAGCCGCCGCAAAAGCCCCTCGCCGATATGCCCGTGGACCTGGGGCCAATACGACGGCTGGCGCCAGCGTTGGGCACGAAACAGCCATGAAGCTCGGCTGTGGATATTCCCAGGCGATCTTCTCCTGCGGCATCCCTTGCCCGAACGCTTGGGCAACGGTAATTCCCATCGTCGGCGTCACGAACAGAGCAACCGTCATCAACCAAAAATATCGCCAGTTCATCGCTATTTCCTCCCAACATCGCCGCAGCTACAAAAGCTGGAACATCGTCTTTTTTGCATGACTAGGCGTCGCGGTTCATCGACATTCAGTATGAATTCGAACGGATGCCTCGGCGCAGCCGCCGGCCAGAATCACCCTAACCGGAAAGCCGCCCCATTTGCCCGCCTGCAAATCGCGGGTTGATTTTTACGGTAGCGTGGCGCTTTGGGTCGGGCAAGAGTCTCATCGGCGAGGGAAACTGGCTTTCACGAAGTTAAACCCGCCTGACGATTGCACTTCTGTGCCGAAATACAGCGACAAGCCTCTTAAACCGAATTTCCCACCCTGCTGGAAAGGTTTATATCACCGTGGCAACGTGGACTTTCAGGCCAAAACGCATTCTGGCGATGGGAGGAACCTCGATGGGTAATGCTGGGCGGATCTCACGGGTCATGTTTCCGCTCGTTTGATCTACCTCTCGTTCGAGGCTTCCGTGTTGAGAAGG
Organism: uncultured Thermoguttaceae bacterium; assembly: GCA_937951625.1. Classification (GTDB taxonomy): domain Bacteria; phylum Planctomycetota; class Planctomycetia; order Pirellulales; family Thermoguttaceae; genus CALFBP01. The sequence continues at coordinate 14,569 of CALFBP010000011.1, read as the reverse complement.
GGCTGTGGGATGGGTTGGTCGGGTGGGACGCCGTATTTGCGTTTTCTTGCCCTGCCGTGCGGGCAGCCGCCGAACGTCAGCAGCAGCTCGATGCGTTGCAGGAATCGGGCCAGACGGTTGCCTGCCCGGGCCCGTGTGCAGATCGGACATTTGCTCTCACAAAACTCCGGATCGCCCATGATTCATATCCTCCGTTTTGGCTACCTTACGACCCGCCCGATGGCATCGCAGACGAGCCGCGCCCAGGCCGTATCTTCCCAGTTTCGATGGTACCCTATGCCTCGTTCCTGACAAAACCGGTGAATGGTTTCGCAAAACTCGTGGAATGCCGCTCGATAGGCGGAAACTTCGCGCTGGCCGAGGTCGACCGGGAGTGTTTCGCCGCTTTCGATGTCGCAAAGTGTTGCGTTGCCCAACAGCTTCGCTTGGGCGTCGTCGCCAGCGCAGACATGGACTGCCCGGACGGCGTGACCGGCACATTGGAGGAGTTTGAGTCCGCGGCGATAGCTTTCGGGAGCGAAAAAGTCGCCGATCACGATCGCCACTCCCGGCTCGCGCCGCGATGCCAGCCGTGAGGCCGCCGCGACCAAATCGGAAAGTTTTCCTTCCGGCTGGAGCTGGTCAAGGAACCTCGCCAGTTTGAGGCAGCGGGCGGTGCCGCGAAGGGGTGGAAACTCCGCCACCACCCCGTCGGCGAACCCCAGCGCGCCGACGCGATTCAACCCTCGCAACGCGGCGATTCCCAACAGAGCGGCGATCCGCACCGCCCTTTCCCACTTCGACGGCCGACCGGTTGTCATGCTTCGAGAACAATCCACTAGCAGGTACACCGGTCGGTCGGAGAAAAGCGGATGCGGTCGGAAGAACAGCCCGCCGTGTCGGGCAAAGACGTGCCAATCGATCCGGCGATAGTCGTCGCCCGGGACATAAGGGCGATGCGGCGGCCAGCGCTCGGAGAAGCCGACCGGATGCGTGTTCGCTGGACCGAGCATAACGCCCACGCCCGACCGCGCAGCCCGAACAATTCTCTCCAGTTGCTTCACCCCCTCGCTGTCAAGGAACGTCATGGCCCGACGACTTTCCGCAAGACCTCAGCGAGAATGACATCCGGCGAGACATCGTCAGCGATGGCTTCGTAATTGAAGACCAGCCGGTGGCGGAGCGCGGGCGTTGCTAGGGCAAGAATGTCCTCAACGACCGCTTCCGTGCGGCCGGCCAGCGCCGCCTGGACCTTTCCGGCCAGCGACAAGGCGAGGGCCCCCCGCGGCCCGCTGCCTTGACGGACATATTGCCGGACCAAGGGCGTGGCGTGGTCACCCTGAGGTTGGGTGGCCGCCACGATCGCGACTGCCGCGTGGCGAGCATCGGCGGACAACGTTACCCCTCGCACCACGTCACCCATGGCGGCGATCCGCTCCGCATCGACCACCGGCCGCCGGGGCGTCATCCCGCCTTCCAAATGGCGTTGAACAATAGCGTCGATCTGCGCTGGTCCAGCAGAGGACACGATGATCTTGAAAAGGAACCGATCCAGTTCCGCATCGGGCAGCGGATAGGTCCCTTCGCTTTCCAAGGGATTTTGCGTGGCCGCAATCAGATACGGCCGGGGGAGTGGAAACGATTCGGTCCCGACGGTGATCGCCTCTTCGTCCATCGCCTGGATCAACGCCGACTGGGTCTTTGGAGGAGCGCGGTTGACGTGGTCGGCCAGGACCACGTTGGCAAAAAGCGGTCCTCGATGGAACTCGAACATGCGGCGGCCCTGCGGGGTTTCTGTCACCACGTAGGTGCCGAGGATGTCAGCGGGCAGAAGATCGGCCGTGCATTGCACCCGCTGAAAGGATAAGTCGACCGTCTCGGCCAGCGTGCGAACCAGAAGCGTTTTTCCTGTCCCTGGCGGCCCCTCGATCAACACGTGCCCGCCCGCCACCAGCGCCGTCAAAAGCGCGTGGATCGCCTCGTCGAGGCCGATCACAAACCGCTGAATCTCCCGACATAGTGCCTCGAAGTCCGCGCGAAAGGCAGCCATTCGCTGCTCGGACGGCTGATTAAGGCGCATCGGTCGCTCCTCCCTTAACGCGGCCTACGGCCGCGCCCAAAGAAGTTTTGGGGCTGGCATCTGCAAGAGGGGCGTTCATTCTTCTGGAACATCGTTTGCGTCAGCCCCTAGGAAAGAGAACGCCATGAACTTCGCCAAGCGGTTTGTCATGCAGCCCGCTCCATTATAGCCGTGTTGTCCTGGCTGGATCGAGGGATTTTCGAGGATACTTGCTTCCGGGCTGCCGGGCGACGAACAAAACGTATCGGGACGCCTTCGTCGACCGCCTGATGCCTTGCGGCTCCGGACGTGGCGTCCCTCCACGATCCAGGTATCCGTCAACGGCCGCGGCGGGCGTGGCTACGCTGGGTTCAGTCCAGTCCCGTGGCCATGACGTTCGTCAACTCCACGCCCAAGGATCGTCGATCACTGCACGAAAAACATTCGCCCCCAGCGCGTGGAGACTGCAACCAAGAGACTCCAGCGCGGGCAAAGGCCGTGTGCGAGGCATCCAAGGCTGGGGCAATCCTAAGGCATATTCGCCGACCAGGGCATGGGATATGATGAAAGTTGTTGTTGGGTCTAAGTGTTTATCGGGAGTGTGCCATGCCTTGGTTTTCGGAGAGGTCGGAAGAGATTGGGGCCAAGCGGTTGGAAGAACTGATGGAGCAAACGGCTGAAGAGGCGCGGAGGCGAATCTGTGCCCGGCCGAAGCGCGTGCTGCTTTTGCCGCCGGACATCACGCGGGCCCACTCCGGCGCCGGCCGCTTGACCGAACTGCTTTACCACCATTTCGCTCGGGAAGCCGACGTCCATCTCATTCCGACCTTGGGCCAGCATGTGCCGCACACGCCAGAAGTCAACCGCCGCATGTTCGGCGCGATCCCGAACGAGAAAATCCATGCCCACGACTGGCGGGGAGGATGTGTCCATGTGGGGGAAATTCCCGCGGATTTCGTCAAGGAGTCCTCTCAAGGGGCTGCCGACTGGCCCATCCCCGTGGTTTTGAACCGCATGGTCATGGAAGGTGGTTGGGACTTGATCGTCCACGTGGGCCACGTCGTGCCCCATGAAGTGCTTGGCTTCGCCAACCACAACAAGAACTATTTCATTGGTTTGGCCGGGAAAGAGATGATCTGCGCCAGCCACATGGCGGCTGCGAGTTACGGGATCGAAAACAATTTGGGAAATCTGATCACGCCAGTGCGGGCGTGTTTCAACAAGGCCGAGAACGATTTCCTCGGCCATCTGCCGGACGTGTATGTGCAGATCGTCATGGCCCGCGACGAGGCCGACCAACTGGTCACCACCGGCCTCTACGTAGGCGATGACCTGGAGACTTACCTGGAAGCCGCCCGGCAGTCCCGCGAACAGAACATCACCGTGTTCGACGAGCCGGTGCAGCGGATGGTCTGCGTGATGCAGGCCGACGAATTCGTCAGCACTTGGGTGGCGAATAAAGCGATTTACCGCACGCGCATGGCGATAGCCGACGGCGGCGAGCTGATCGTGATCGCCCCCGGGTTGGAACGCTTCGGAGAACAGCCTGAGGTGGACGCGATCATTCGCAAGTATGGTTACGTCGGCACTCCGAAGGTCATGGAATACTACCGCAAGAGTCCCGAACTCCAAGACTTGGCCCATGCCACGGCCCATCTGATTCACGGCTCGAGCGAGGGCCGGTTCCGGATCACCTACGCCCCGGGCCACATGACGCGCGAAGAGATCGAGGGCGTCGGTTTCGGTTACGCCGATCTGGAGCAAACCTTGGCGAAATACCCGCCCGATCGCATGAAAGAGGGTTGGAACGAGCTGCCCGGCGGCGAGAGGGTGTTCTTCATCCACACGCCTTCGGCGGGGCTGTGGTCAACGCGAAAGAAGCTGTTTGATCGACCAAGTGCCGCTTGCGGCGTATAATCAGGGCATGGAAAGCGATCAAATCCATGCCTGGCTTCGCGAGACCAATCCCGCTCGACTGACCCATCTCTGGCGGATGGCCGACGCCACGCGACAGCAGTACGTTGGCGGCGAAGTTCACCTCCGCGGGCTGATCGAGTTTTCTAATCACTGCGTTCGGCTCTGCGCGTATTGCGGTTTGCGAGCGCCAAACTCGGCGCTGACGCGCTATCGCATGACGCAGGACGAGATCATGGCGTGCGTCCGTCAGGCGGTCGCGTGGGGCTACGGGACGGTAGTGCTCCAGTCCGGCGAGGACCCGCAGGTCTCTCGGGAGTGGTTGGCGTCCCTGGTCCGACGGATCAAGGCGGAGACGCCGTTGGCGGTGACTTTGAGCGTCGGCGAGCGGAGCGACGAGGACCTTTGGGCTTGGCGCGAGGCGGGAGCGGATCGGTATTTGTTGCGGTTCGAGACTTCGAACAAAGCGCTTTATGATCGCTTGCACCCACCGCGGCCAGGCAGTGCTTCCGATCGTCTGGCCATGCTCGGGCGACTGCGGGAAATGGGCTACGAGGTTGGCAGCGGGGTGATGATCGGGATCCCGGGCCAGAGCTATCGCGACTTGGCGGCCGACATCGCCTTGTTTCGAGAATTGGACCTGGACATGATCGGCGTAGGTCCGTATTTGCTCCACCCCAATACCCCCTTAGGCGACCCGAGTTTCCGGCCCGTAGCCCCCGACCACGACCAGGTTCCTGCCGATGAACTGACGACTTACAAAGTGATCGCCTTATCGCGGCTGGTTTGTCCGAGGGCCAACATCCCCAGCACCACGGCACTTGCTACGTTGAACCGGACCAACGGTCGCGAATTGGGGTTGGAGCGGGGGGCCAACGTGCTGATGCCCAATTTGACGCCTCCCCAATACCGAGTTCTCTACGAAATCTACCCCAACAAGGCGTGCTTTCAGGAAACCGCTGAAGGATGCTTTGGGTGCATGCGCCAGCGGATCGAAAGCGTGGGGAGGACGGTGGGCGTGGGCCCTGGTTCTGCTGCCCGGGGCGAACCGGTGCAACCTACGGCGGCGGAGTGACACGGAATGTTCGCCCTTGAACCCAGCTTGGCTCGATTTGCCCAGCCTAGGGGCCGCCGCTTCGGCGAATGAACATCAAGGCGTGATCTTATCTTGCAGATTGAACACCTTCCATGTCGAGCGTCCTTTCATCAACGAAACTGAGTTCTACCGCGGTCGACTTCATCGATGAGCCGGTCCTGGAAGCCCTGCTCCAGCGTAACGCCTCGTCGGAAGAGGTCCGCGATGTAATCGCCAAGAGCTTGTCGAAAGAACCCCTCTCTGTAGGGGAAACGGCGACGCTGCTGGCCGCCGACGACCCCGAATTGGTGGAGCAAATTTTCCATGCGGCGCGGCAACTGAAGCGGGACGTGTACGGAAACCGGATCGTCTTGTTCGCGCCGTTGTACCTGGGCAATGAATGCACCAACGACTGCCAGTATTGCGCCTTTCGGCGATCGAATCGGGCAGTGGTCCGGCGGACGCTGGACGAGGGGGAGATCGAGGCTCAGGTTCGCGCCCTTCTCGCCCGGGGACATAAACGGCTGATCCTCGTCTTCGGCGAGCACCCCACTTACGACGCCGAATATATCGCACAATGCGTGCGTGCCGTTTATTCGGTCCGCGAAGCGAATGCCGAGATCCGCCGGGTCAACGTCAACGCGGCGCCGATGGACCACGAGGGCTTCGCCGCGATCAAGGCTGCTGGCATCGGTACCTATCAGATCTTCCAGGAAACCTATCATCACGCCACGTATGCCAAAGTCCATCCGAAAACCACGCGCAAGGGCGACTACCTCTGGCGCTTGGACGCCTTGTCTCGGGCGTTCGAGGCGGGCCAGGACGACGTGGGCCTGGGGGCTTTGTTCGGTTTGTACGATTGGCGATTCGAGGTCCTCGGATTGGTAAGTCACGCCCTGCATTTGCAGAAGCATTATGGCGTGGGACCACACACGATCAGTTTTCCTCGCCTGCGCCCCGCCGCGGGCGTGGCTTTGGACGAAACGTATCGCGTCAGCGACGCGGATTTCAAACGCCTGGTCGCCATCCTCCGGCTGGCGGTGCCTTACACCGGTCTGATCCTCACTGCCCGGGAACCCGCGGAAGTCCGTCGCGAGGTCTTGGCCTTTGGCGTTTCGCAAATCGACGCGGGAAGCCGCATCGAATTGGGGGCCTATACCGAGCCGGGCGATGCCCAGTGCCTCGAACGCGAGCAGTTCGAACTGGGCGACATCCGCCCCTTGGACGATGTGATGCGCGAATTGGCCTCGGACGGCTACATCCCCAGTTTCTGCACTGCGTGTTATCGCCTCGGGCGGACCGGCGAGCAGTTCATGGAGTTTGCCATCCCAGGGTTCATCCAGAATTTCTGCACGCCGAACGCCCTCAGCACGCTCATGGAATACATTGTGGATTACGCCTCGAAAGAGACGTATGACGTCTGCCTGCGACGCATCCAAGCCGAGCTGGACAAGATGCCGGATGGACCGCGGAAGCAAGCCCTGGTCGATCGTCTGCGGCGGATTCGAGAGACGGACCAGCGCGATTTGTTCATATGAAATGGCGTGCATCTTCGCGCAAGGGCCCAACTTTCGCTATCTTGGGCAAAGTTTCCCTTACTAACTTTCGCCAAGCGTTTAGGAGATGGTCGGACCGTTTCGGCCGGTTCGGGGCATGGAACGGTGGTGCCGACCGATCGCGTGTTCTCAGCCTGAACCGCTTCCCCCCACTCGTGGTAATAGTTTTTGCGGCGGCTGCTTGACCGCCATAGGGCGGCTTTCCTACAATCCGTGGCAAAGGCCGCGTTTCCAGGGGTGCGGTGCGTTGTTCGCGTCGGTGCGCCGGTCTCTTCTAAACCACGCGGAAAAGGAGGTTCGTCATGGCCTCGCAGTCTCTGCGTCCGTTGGGGTTGTTGATCCATGTTGTGTTGTTTGTTTTGGTGTGCCTGTTCTGCTTGCCTGGCGGAGCGGCGTTGATCGAAGTGATCCGCCTGCGGAAACCTTTCTTGTTTCCTACGCCCATCGAATTGGAACTGGTTTGCGCCGCGGCGGTCATTTTGGCTTTATGTCTGGCATCGAGCTGGCTGGTCACCCGTGTTTTGGGGTGGGCCTTTGTCTTCATTGGCTTCGCCGCGATGGCGAACGCTCTGTCGCCCGGTCGCCCCGCCCTGGAGCAAATGATCTGGCTGGGCATTGGGGGGGCGCTCGGAGTGATCACCGGATTGGTGGCTGGTCGACGGGGGGCCAAGCGGAGCGCTGCGCCGACAAAGCCCCGCGACGGCTCAGTCGCGGCGGAATCTGGGGCCGAGCGCGAGGTTCCAGCCACGTTCCAGCCCAGTTGGGCAGCGGTCCTGATCGGAACGCTGTTGGTCGTGGCCACGGTGGGGCTGGTGATCCGGTACGAGCTCCGCATTGGCGTACAATCCGCGATCGCCGAGGCGGCGGCCGAAACCGGCGGGCGGACGATCTACGATAACCCCGGCACGCCTCCGCTGCTCTTTCCTTGGCTTGACCTCTTGCTCCCGCACGGCGAAGAACGCCTCTGTTTGCGCTCGGTGGAATTAGGTCCGAGGGCGGGAGACGAGGATCTGGCGCGACTGGCTTCGCTCGGCCTTGGCAGTTTACCGCATCTTCGGGAAATCCGGATGCGCGAAAGCCGCATCACGGATGCCGCCTTGACGATCGTAGCCCCGTTGGACGCTTTGGAACGCATCTCCTTGGGTAGGGGGATCACTGACGCGGGGGTTGCGCAGCTTGGCGTCCGCCCCAGCCTTCGGATGCTCGATTTAAGCCGAACGCAAATCACGGGCGTCTCGCTGGGTGCGATGCAGCAGTTTCCTGCCCTCGTCAGCCTGAGCTTACAAAACACAAGGATCACGAACGAGGACCTGGTCCATTTGAAGGGCTTCCCAGAATTGGTGAGGTTGGACCTCTCGGGCACTTCCATCACCGACGAGGGCTTGGTGCATCTGACGGAATTGCCGAACTTGTCGGCCGTCTTGCTGATCGATACCCCGGTGACGGACGAGGGGCTTAAGCACTTGGCCCGAATCCCTCAATTGCGATGGCTTTTTTTAAACGGGTCGAGAGTCACGCCCCAAGGCCGGGCAGAGTTCCACCGCGCCTGTCCGGCCGTGTGGACCGATTGACTACTGGCTCCCCGCGCCTCCGACCGTCATGCGGATGCCATAAAACGCCTTGCTCGCCGTGATGAACAGCGTACGGCGGTCCTTGCCGCCGAAGCACACATTGGCGGTCCACGGTTCGGGCACGTCGATGTGCTCGATCCTTTCGCCCGAGGGCGAAAACACCGTCACCCCCTTGCCGGTCAGATAGACGTTCCCCTTCTCGTCGATCGTCATGCCATCCGAACCCATCGAGCAGAAGAGGCGTTTGTTGGCCAACGCCCCGTCGGGCTGGATGCTGTAGGCGTAAGTCTTTCGGGCCGCGATGTCGGCCACATAGAGCGTCTGCCCGTCCGGCGTACCGATGATGCCGTTGGGTTTCTCCAGGTCTTCGGCCACGCGAAGCAGATTCTGTCGATCGGGGCTGAGATAATACACGTGTTCGCCATCCTGCTCCTTGGGACCTCGCTTCCAGTACGGCCGCTTGTAGAAGGGGTCGGTGAAGTACAGGCCGCCGTCGGGCCGGATCCAAACGTCGTTCGGTCCGTTGAGCCGTTTGCCTTGGTAATCCTTGACCACGATCGTTGCCTTGCCGGTCTTGTCGATGCACCATAGTTCGTTGTTTTCATCGGCGCAGGCCCAGAGGTTTCCCTGCCGGTCAAAACACAGGCCGTTGGCGCGTCCCGAAGGCTGAAGGAACGTCGTGAGTTTGCCTTCCACGCCCCACCGCAGAATACGATCGTTCGGCTGGTCAGTAAAAAACACATTGCCTTCCGAGTCAGCCGCCGGGCCCTCGGTGAACTGGAAGCCGTCGGCCAGGCGCTGGAGCTTTGCGTCCGGCGCGACGAGTTGCGACTGGGCCCATGCCTCGGGCCCCTGACACATCCCTAACGTCCATATCGCCATGAACCAGGAGGCAGCACGCCGAACTGAGCGAACCGACGACCAAAACTTCAGGCCTTTGGCCCGCCAGCCTTCGAAACTAGCCCAACGTGTGCTGAAAAAATATCCTGACCGGGCGCGGTCTTTCAGTGTCGTGATGATGGTCATCGGCTGTTCGTTGGATGTTTTGGGACGGATTTTCGGGGTTGTTTCTCCCTCACCGGGACTAGAGAAAAGGTGGCCAAAATCGCGTACGGCGGAATCGCCTCTGGTCGTTGCCTTCGCTTTCACCGGTCGGCCAACATTTTGCCCAAGCTCTCCCGACCGGTAAGAGCACCGCCAGCAGCAACCGTTTGCTCCCTTTTACTCCACGACCGGCTACTCCACGACCGGCAATTCGGCCAACGCTTCCTCGATTTTTGCTTGGGGATAGGAATAGTCCTCCAGTTCGCCGTTAAGGTAACGGTCGTAGGAACCCAGGTCGCAGATGCCGTGGCCGCTGAGATTGAAGAGGATGCACTCCTCGCGCCCGGTTTCGCGGCAGCGGATGGCCTCGTTCACGGCCGCCCGGATTGCGTGCGAGGTCTCGGGAGCGGGAATGATTCCCTCGGTCTCGGCAAACATCTTGGCAGCCTGGAAACACTCGACTTGGTGGAATGCGGCCGCCTCGATCAATCCCAGCTTTTTGCCTAGGCTGACCATCGGGGCCATGCCGTGGTAGCGCAGCCCGCCAGCATGAATTCCCGGCGGGACGAAGCTGTGTCCGAGGGTAAACATCTTTACCAAGGGGGTGAGCTTGGTGGTGTCGCCGAAGTCGTAGCGGTACTGGCCGCGACTCATCGTGGGGCAAGACTCCGGTTCGGCGGCCACGAAGCGGATTTCCCGCCCCGCGATCTTGTGCCGCAAAAAAGGAAACGCCAAACCTGCAAAATTGCTCCCCCCGCCCACGCAGCCGATTACCACGTCGGGGAAGTCGCCCATCATCTCCATTTGTTTTTCCGCCTCCAGACCGATGACGGTCTGGTGCAACAGCACGTGGTTCAAGACGCTACCGAGTGTATATTTGGTGTCGTCGCGAACGACGGCGGCCTCGACCGCCTCGCTGATGGCGATTCCCAGGCTGCCGGGGCAGTCGGGATCGGAGGCCAGGATTTGGCGGCCGGCCTGGGTCTCGGTCGAGGGACTGGGGATCACCGTGGCCCCCCAAATCCGCATCATCGACCGCCGGTACGGCTTCTGCTGGTAGCTGACCTTGACCATGAAGACCTTGCACTCCACGTCGAAAAACGAGCAGGCAAAAGCCAGCGACGTACCCCATTGCCCAGCGCCCGTCTCGGTGGTCAGGTGGGTGATCCCCTCGATCTTGTTGTAGTAGGCCTGCGGCACGGCCGTATTGGGCTTATGACTGCCCGGCGGACTGTGGCTCTCGTCCTTGAAATAAATCCTTGCCGGGGTTTTCAGCGCTTTCTCCAGACCGGCGGCGCGGACCAGGGGCGTGGGCCGCCAGATTGTGTACACCCGGCGGACCTCGTCCGGAATGGGGATCCATCGCTCCCGGCTCACTTCCTGCATAATCAATTCCCGGGCAAAAATCGGTTCCAAGTCGGCGGGTCCGACCGGCTGCAACGTGGCCGGATTCAAAGGAGGCGGAACCGGCTCGGGCAGGTCAGCTTGCAGGTTGTACCAAGCGCTGGGAATGTCGCTCTCGTTGAGGAAGACACGTTTGGCGTTCATCAAGGACTCCTCGACCACCAAAAGACTCATGCCGCGAATGCTATTACCCTAATCAGCGGTCCGCAATTTGTCGATGGGCTATGCCGCATTCCTTCTGTCGGGTGGTTTGGTCGTCGCGGCTCGCCCGCTGTGCTCAATCTCAAGCGTCACCGCACCCGAGACCAAGCGTTTCCTCGCTGAAACCGCAGTGGTTGCGTTGCCCCGGCGGCATTATAGTGAAGTTCGATCATCTTCTGCGGCGAGTTCGCAAGCCGATTGACGTCGGGAGTTTCCGCGTCCTTGCCGACAAACTCAGATTCTTTTTGGCAGAGTTGTGAAATGCCCACAAGAGCGCCTCAACGAGTTTGCCGTGCGTTCCCTTGGTTGGTCCTCGGGCTGGCGACGGCCTGGATCGCCGGAGTTTTGTTTGCTCCGTGGGCCGGAGCGGCAGATCGCGGGAGTGCCTATCGGGCGGCGTTGGAGTCCATCCGCGCCCAAGAAATTCAGACGCACGTCGAATACCTGGCAAGCGAGGCATGTGAGGGCCGCGAGGCCGGCACGCCTGGCGGATACACCGCCGGTGATTACCTCTGCAAGCGGCTATCTGACTTGAAACTCCCCGTCGCCGGTCCGAATGGCGATTATCTTCAGCCGTTTGCACCCAATTACCGCAATGTGCTGGCGAAACTGCCCGGCGCCGACCCGGCCTTGGCCGGCGAAACCATCGTTGTCAGCGCCCATTACGACCACGTCGGCCGCGGCCAAAAGGGCAACTCGCTCGGCCAGATCGGGCTGATTCATCCAGGGGCCGACGACAACGCAAGCGGTGTCTCGGCCTTGCTGGAGATCGCCGAGGCCCTCACAATCCTTGCCGAGCCGCCCCGCCGCACCATTTTATTGGCGTTTTGGGACGCAGAAGAAAAGGGCATGCTGGGCTCGAAACACTGGGTTGCCCATCCCACGCTCCCCCTCGACGGGGTGCGATTGCTGGTGAACATGGATATGGTGGGTCGGTTACGGGACGAACGGCTGACGGTTTACGGCACGCGGACGGGCTATGGGCTGCGACGATGGATCGCGGAAGACAATGAATCGGCGCTCCACCTGGAATTTCCCTGGAAGGCCTCGGCCAACGCCGATCATTTTCCGTTTTATGCCAAGAACATCCCCTTCGTGACCTTGCACACCGGAATGCACGAGCAGTATCACCGGCAGACGGATACGGCCGATTTGATTTCATCCGAAGGGATTCGGCGGGTGGCGCGGTTGGCATTTGCGCTCATTTACGACTTGGCCAATGCGGACCAGACCCCGGCCTTCCGTGAAGCCGCCCGACAGGAATCGGAAGAAACCCGGCGGAGCCTCGCCGAACAAGCCCCTCAGTTTCCCGAGCGCCTCGGCGTACGCTGGTCCGCGGAGACGGCGGGCGTTCGCGGAGTGGAGTTGACCGGCGTTTCGCCCCAATCGGCGGCGGAGCGTGCCGGGCTCCGGCCGGGGGATCGGATTCTGGAGTTCGCCGGACGGCCCATTCGATCTTCCGATGATTTTCTCGGCGCGGTCTTCATGGCCCCATCGCGCACGACCGCTGTCGTCCTGAAGCCGGATGGTCTGACGCCGGTGCGGATCATGATCGAACTCGCCGGCAACCCGCTGCGTGTGGGGATCGTGTGGCGGGTGGATGACGCGGAGCCGGGTGTGGCGATCCTTACCGCCGTGGTGCCTGGCTCGCCCGCCGCTCGCGCCAACCTCCAGGTCGACGACCGCATCTATCACGTCAACGGCCGAAGTTTTTCAAGTGAAGAAGAACTCACGCGACTCCTGACCACCCAGCCCAGTCCCCTCCGCCTTGACGTCGAACGCCATGGCCGTGTGCGAACCGTGGAACTGCAACTTGGCTCCGTCCCGCTCCGCAGGGCCGCATGACGCTGGCATCAACCGCAGGTCTCACGCTCTCCGCCATACCGACCGAAGGGGGCAAAACTGAAAACACTTCGCGTGGTGCGGAGCACACAATCGGGCCTTGGATGAGGCAGCGTTTCTCAAAGGCTATCCGCGTCCCCCTTGCGCGGCCAATGGCCCCAACAAAAACAGCTCCGGAGGCACTCCCTCGTGGCCTCGTGGCCCATCCTGCAATTGGGCTTTTCGGCCTATTGGGCAATTCCCGGATGGCCTGTGCGGCCCTGTTGCGGAGTTTCTGGAAAACACATCCAAGGCCAGTTAGCGCTCGGGTCCACACTTCCGAAGTGGGGATCCAGCTTGGTTCTCAGGCTTACCAATCAGAAAAAATGCGCAAGACACTACGTTAGTCCAGGAATAGGTTAACTAAATGAGCTGATGCGGCTGTAGAAAATTGATGCTTTATGGCAGATAGAGAAGAATTTGGCCTGCATCGGCGCGGTCGATGCATCCCTCGCACTCCTGCATAAAAGCATACATGCCCCCCTGCCCCCCCGTGCAGCCAAGTGTCATGCGCGTTATCGAAAAGTCAGCCATTGTCAGATGTCAAACGTCAAGAAACCGACATTGCCCAATTCGGGCGATTCAGGGATGATATGCGGACTCGGCCAGGTGTTCTCAAATCATCGAGTCGACCATTGCCCTGCCTAACTTAAGTAGTGGCAGGGTTGCATTGGAAGGGGCAGACGCAAGGAGGGCGAAAAAATGCGAATTGGATGGAATCTGGTAATTTCAGCCGTTGCCTTGGCGTTCTTGGCAATTTGCAGTGGATGCGGTAAATCTGGTGAAGCCAGTTCGGAAGCCACTCAGGTTGCGGCTATTCGCGGCAGTTCCAGCGGGGATAGCAAGAACACAACTGTGTTTCCATCCCCTACGGATTCGGCTCCTCCCCCGGCGTCGGACCCCATGCGTCCCGTGGTTGAGATTCAAACTAATCTGGGAAACATTGTGGTGGAGCTGGACAAGACGCAAGCGAAACTCACCGTGGAGAACTTCCTAAGGTACGTTGAAAGCGGGCATTACGATCAGACCATCTTTCACCAAGTGCTGAAGGATTACGTGATCATGGGCGGGGCCTACACAGTGGATCTTGTGGAGAAGCGGACCCATCCCCCCATCCGTAACGAGGCCCAGAAGTGTGCTTTACGGAACGTCGCGGGCACCATCGCCATGGTTCGCAGGCCTGATGCCCCAGACTCAGCCACTTGCCAGTTCTTCATCAATGTAAACGACAACCCGAACCTGGATTACCGGGGCCCCAGTGCGGAAGAGTACGGCTATTGCCCCTTCGGCAAGGTCATTTCCGGAATGGATGTGGTGCGGAAGATCGCCGCCGTCGAGGTCACAGACAGGGTGGTCCAAGTCCCCGGCCAAGCGGAAAAAGTTGAGTTTGAGCGCGTGCCGAAGCAACCGGTGGTAATCCAATCGGTACGGCTGGTCCGATAAGATTCATGTTTCGGCTGTTGATCCAAAGAAAAAACCAAACCGCGACGATCGGATCCCAGCGGCCGAGTTTCGTTTTGACGATTTTAGATCGCACTGACCAGAGGGACCCGGGAGCGATCCGAAAGGGGTGGGCCGAAGACTCGTTTCAGCGCGTGAAGACCAGAGCAGCATGCGATCTTCACTTGGATTATAGAGGCTCGGCTCTGCCGAATTGCGAAAAAAGGTACATAATCGCCCTCCAAACGCTTGCAGCTCGCTGAAAGCTGCCCTAAAATGGCGACTCCGGGCTGAAGGATTGAAGGGGGACCGCCGTTGAGGAGGGAGTCGCCATGTCACACGGCATCTTTTTCGTCCAGGAGTGCCCCACCTGCGGCCGGCGTTTGCACATCCGCGTCGAGTATCTAGGTCGGCAGGTCGTTTGCCAGCACTGTCGTGGCCGCTT
>CALFBP010000010.1 GCA_937951625.1 uncultured Thermoguttaceae bacterium | reverse complement strand
CGACAACCGCGTCACCGATCACCGCATCAACCTCACGCTGTACAAGCTCGACAGCATCCTTGCCGGCGATCTCGATCCCGTCATCGATGCGCTCAAAGAGTACGAACGCCAAGAACTCCGCGACGCCTTCGGGACCATTGAATAGGGTCGTGCGAAGCTCGTAATTCGTTCGGGCAGGAGAAGAACAAATACGGGCGAGAAAACCAGAAACGCTTTGGCGACAATCGGCAGGATTCCTGACCGTGAGGGCGACTTCCGAGGCGATGGGAACCATGCCCAGACACTTCCAGTCCGTCGGATGGCGAGGCAGAATGGTTTTCGGTTTTCATCGACCTACGAAGCGACCATGTCCCAAGACGCCCCCTGGACCATTGGCCGGTTGCTCCAGTGGACCACCGACTATTTGAAGCGGCACGGGTCGGAAAGCCCTCGGTTGGACGCCGAGGTCCTGTTGGCCCATGCCCGCGGCTGCCAGCGCATCGACCTCTATATGGCCTTTGACGATGTGCCAGCGGAATCTGTGCGCGCAGACTTCCGCGAGATGGTCCGCCGCCGCGCGGAAGGGATGCCGGTGGCCTACCTGGTGGGGCATCGCGAGTTCTACTCGCTCGATTTTTGGGTGACGCCCGATGTCTTGATTCCCCGGCCGGAGACCGAGATCTTGGTGCTGCGGCTAATCGAATTGGCGCGGCAGGGGCCCAACGGACCAATCGCGATTTGCGATGTGGGGACGGGCTGTGGAAATATCGCCGTGACCGCGGCCAAGCATCTGCCCACGGCCCGCGTCACGGCCATCGATGCCAGCCCCGCAGCCTTGGAAGTCGCCCGACGCAACGCCGAGCGTCACCACGTGGCCGATCGTATCGACTTCGTTTTGGGCAATCTCTTGTCGTCCTTTGCGGAGGACACCCAGTTCGACTTCGTGGTGAGCAATCCGCCCTACGTGAAGGAAGCGGAGTTCGCGGCCTTGGCCCCGGATGTGCGAGACTACGAGCCTCGGTCGGCCTTGGTCGCCGGACCACGCGGGACGGAAATCGTGGAGCGACTGGCGCCCGAGGCGGCGGAGCGGCTGCGGCCGGGCGGACACCTCTTGTTGGAAGTCAGCCCTTCGACGCACGAGGCGGTGATCGCCCTGTTGGCGGCCGACCCACGCTTCGAACTCGTTGCGACCTACTGCGATTTCAGCCGCGTCCCGCGCGTCGTGCAAGCTAAAAAGACCGCCTGCTGAAAATGTTAGCCGAAAAAAATCCTGTTGGCAGGGCCTTGTCCGTTGCCTTGCTGCTGGGATGTTCCGCCGGAGGAAAGCCGATACAATTACGCGCCTTGAGCCGTCATTCCTCAGCAGGAGTCGTCCCAACGAGGCAGTCGGGCGTCCGTCGTGCCAGAGGCAAGCCGATTGCCCAGTCGGGGTAGCCAGGCAAGCGGCGCTCGGAGGGGCCCTTTCCTTGATCCAGAGAGATTCTGGGCGTTGTTTGAGGGGGCGGCTGCTCGGCCCCGAATCGGACACGAACGCGGGAAGTCTCTTGGTTAAACAGCAGGCTTGATGTCATGGTAGCCACGGTCGAATACATCGAGAACATCATCGCCACCTTTGAGCAGGCCACGGAAGCCAACTGGAAGACGATAGGCCGTGAGGGCAACACGATCGTGCCCTTGGACGAAGAGTGGGGCGACGAGATCATGATCACTGGCGACCTGCACGGGAATCGCCGTAACTTGAATCTGATCCGCCGCATCGCCGATTTGGACAATCACCCCAAACGCCACCTCGTGCTCCAGGAAGTTTGTCACGGCGGGCCGACTTACCCGGCCAACGGCGGGTGTATGTCGCACACGCTGCTCGAGGACGTCGCCAAGCTGAAGGTTCGATACCGGGATCGCGTGCATTTCCTGCTAAGCAACCACGAGTTAGCCGAGGTCACCGACTATCCCATCCAAAAACACAGGCAGATGCTCAACCTGCTCTTCCGACTGGGGCTGCAACAGATGTACGGTTCGGCGGCCGACAAGGTCCGTGAGGCATTCACGCCGTTCATCCTAAGCTGCCCTCTGGCTGTGCGACTGCCTGGGGGCATCTTCATTACCCACAGCATTCCCGAGAAAGTCGACTCCTACCGGTTCGACAAGACGATCTTCAGTCGGCAGCTAGAACCGGTGGAGCTTCTTGGCCGTGGCCCGGTGTTCGATCTGGTGTGGGGACGCGACTATCGTCAGGAGAACGCCGACGCCTTCGCTCGGGCGGTGGAGGCCGAGGTGCTGATCAACGGGCACGAACCGTGCCCTGACGGTTTTGCAACGCCCAACTCGCGGCAAATCATCCTCGATAGTTGCGGCGAGAAAGCCTGTTATGTGATTTTGCCCATCCAACAGAAAGCCAATCAGGAAGAGATCGTCAAGCGCATCCAACGGCTGAAGTAGTTTCCTCAAGCGGCGTTTGGCGCGGGCCAGAATTCGACGTGACCTGACCTTAAACGGCTGGTACCGCGGAACCGTTGGGCCGAGCGGTTCTGGCGGCTCCCAAGCTGAAGATGGGGCGAGAAAACTTGGCCACCAGACTCGAGCACGTCCAGCAACGTCTCATCGAAACCCTACAGTAGGTCCACGACGACAAGTTCGACGACCACTTAGGAATTCCGCCTCCGCGGCCTCAACGTCCGTCTTCCGCTGTCGACCCAAGACACAAGCACATTACAAGGTGCTTTCCATCGCCCAGGGTTGTCGCACGGTGCTGCGTCGCGTCATGGCTGCCCAGACAAAAGAACGAGCTTCGCGGCCGACGCGCGGTGCGTTTCCTCACGCTTTGGGATAGTGAGGCAGGCCGAGCCGCAGGACTCAGGCGAGGCGTAGCCGCACTCGGCGGCCAAGGTTCCCTGCGATTGCTTGAGCCGCGCCGTGGCGATCTTCCACTCGATCACGGCTTCGAAAACGTCGATTTCGGCGGCCAAAACTTCGAGCTGGGCAGCAGGGACCTCGAATGCGGGTGGAGAGCCTTTGGCCTCGCGGCGGTCCCGGAGGCGGCGGAGGGCCTGTTGGCGTTGATCCAGCTTGTCCTTGGCGAGTCCGATCTGGCGCAATCGCCGATCGACCTCGCTTGCCGCACGCCGAAGTTCTTGCTCGGCTACGCGGCGTTGAGCGTGCAACAGTTGGCCGAGCTGCTCCCGCCGAGTCTCGGCCTCCAAGCAGACCTTCGCCCGATGAACCGCTGTGCTGACCATGTGCTTTCTCGGCGTCGGAAGCCCCATCGCCAAGTCGATGCGTGCCAAAGCGTCGCGAATCACACCCAGCGTCTGCTCGTCCACGTTTTCGTAAAGCAACGCGAGCAAAGCCAGATCGGGCCGCGAGCGCAGTCCTTCTTCTACCGCCGCGTCGGCGTCGACGGCGGCCACGCGGACCGTCAGCTCCGCCCCCGGCCAAAGCGGCTGGTGTGGATCGCGTTCCAATCCTACGAGCTGGCACAATTGTTCGTCGAGCTGCTCGATGGCCGCATCGAGCTGCACTTTGCGCTCGGCAAGTTCGACTTCCTGGAGGCGGAGTTTGGAATCCTCTTGAGGCACGGTCAGGCCCGTTTCCTTGGCCTTGCCAAGGTCCTCGATCCAGCGGCGAAGCTCGGCAAGCGACTGCTCCACTCGATCGCGGGCGAAATAAGCCGCGGCCAAGCGATAGTAAAGCTCCAGGGCCTGAGCGGCGGAGCGATTCCGCTCCTCGACGGCGCGGAGAGCGAGGGCGTCGGCGAGCACAGAGCGGGCCAAGGCCTCGCGATCCCACCGCCATACGACCCCAGTAAGGACCGATTGACGCTCGATGGCCAACAGGTTTCCTAGAGTAGATTCGGCTGCGGCCAGGCATTGGCATTGCGGTTCGGTGAGCAAGCGGTAGCCGGTGATGTCCGGCGTGTGCGCTAGGGCCTTTTCGACCTCCCGGTAGTTAGGCAGGGTGAGCGACGCCAAGGCTACCGGAGTGGGATTTCCCATAGCTGGGAGCGACACCCGACCGGAAAGGTGGCCTTCGAACGGCAATGGAGGTGCCGCCAAGCGGGCCGGGGCGCAGCCCAGCGTCCCGCTGAGGTACAAAATTCCCGCGACCAGCCAACCCGCCAGTCTCCCCATCGCCTATCCCCGCCCGTTGCTCCGCGTGGTTCTGTTTTGTCATCGTCCACCAAGATTGCTGACTGTAACGTTTTTACCGGATAGAACGGATACTACGATGATGAAAAATGGGAAGATTGAGAGGAGCTTGAGGAGGAAATTGGCCGATCCCAAACGGGCAGGCGTGGTTTTGTTGGTAATTCTAGTGGCTGGAGGTAGCTAGCAGGTCGCTAGACTGCGGGTCAGGTTCGCCTTTTCACGCTGATTCTAAGCCGATATGATGGGGGGGTTATCGAACAACCGGTGGCCAGGGTGAGTGGAAATGCAAACAGACGAACTTCGTGAAAAATACCTGAGCTTCTTCGAGAGCAAGGGATGTGTACGACGTCCGAGTGATGTTCTGGTCCCCCGCTGGGATCCCTCAGTGCTGTTTACCCCGGCGGGCATGAACCAGTTCAAGGACCACTTCCTGGGCCGCTGCAAGCTGGACTTCACCCGGGCGACGACGTGTCAGAAGTGCTTGCGCACCAATGACATCGACAATGTAGGCAGGACCGCCTACCACCATACCTTCTTCGAGATGTTGGGGAACTTCAGCTTCGGCGATTATTTCAAGCGCGAAGCGATTCACTGGGCCTGGGAATTTCTTACGGATCCCAAGTGGCTCGGCATTTCGCCCGAAAGACTCTCGGCCACCGTTTACTTGGACGACGACGAGGCAGCCGCGATCTGGATCGACGAGATCGGTCTGCCGGCCGAGCGGCTCCAACGGCTCGGTGAGGACGAGAACTTCTGGCCGGCCAATGCCCCCAGTCAGGGGCCAGACGGCGTCTGCGGCCCATGCAGCGAAATCTATTGCCAAACCCCCTGGGGCCAGGTCGAAATCTGGAACTTGGTGTTTACCCAGTTTAATCGGGTGGGGAATCCGCCGAACAACTTGCGGCCGCTACCGAGCAAAAATATTGACACGGGCATGGGCCTGGAACGCACAGCATCGGTGCTTCAGGGCGTCGAGTCGAATTTCCATATCGACATCCTTCGGCCTATCGTCGAGGCCGCTGGCGAAGTGTGTGGCGTGGGCTACCAACCCGACACCGAGAACGGCCGCCGTTTGCGGCGGATCGCCGATCACATTCGCGCATGCACGTTCGCCATCCATGAAAACGTGTATCCCGGTCCCAACAAGGAAAAATACGTCGTCAAGCGCCTTTTGCGGCGTGCGGTGCTCGATGCCCGGCAAATGGGCGTGGACGAGCCGGTGCTGTACAAGCTGGTGCCGGTCGTCGCGGAAATGATGAAGGTCCCATATCCCGAGCTGGGCGAAACGGTCGAACGTGTGGCCCGGGGAATCAAGGCCGAGGAAGCGGCCTTCTTGGACACGATCGACGCGGGCCTGGAGCGGATCGAGCGAATCTTCCAACAGATGCGGCGGGACAATCGAGGGATCGTATCCGGCGAGGAGGCCGCCGAGATGTACCAGACCCACGGTTTCCCGCCCGAACTGTTCGAAAGCATGGCCGCCGAGCGGGGTTTGGCCTTCGATTGGTCGGGCTACGAGGAGGCGATGCGGCGGCATGGGATCGAGTCGGGCGGCGGCCAGAAGCTGGAATTGTTCGGCCCCAGGAGCCCGCTCGACGCCCTGAAAAAAGCCGTCCACTCAACCCGGTTTCTCGGCTACGAAACCGTCGAAGTGAGCGACGCGAAAGTAGTAGGCCTGATCGCCAACGAGCAACTCTGCGACCAAGTCCTCGACGCGGACCAACAACACCCGATCGTGGTGGTCCTTGACAAGACGCCTTTTTATGGCGAGATGGGCGGCCAGGTGGGCGACATTGGGGAATTGTCCGCTTCAGGCGTCCGCTTCGAAGTCATCGACACGCAAGTGAGCGGCGAATTGACGCTCCACCGCGGCTATCTCCGCGAAGGCGTGTTGCGTTTGGGAGACGTGCTCATCGCCCGAGTCCATGCCGCGCGGCGCCAAGGCATTCGTCGCGCACACTCGGCGACGCACCTGTTGCACTACGCCCTGCAAAAGCATTTGGGCAAACACGCCCAGCAACAAGGCTCCAAGGTGGACAACGATTGGTTGCGGTTCGACTTCTCGAATCCCTCGGCTGTCACACCAGAGCAACTGGAGGCCATCGAGGACGAAGTCAACCGGAAGGTCATGGAAGCCGTCCCCGTCGCATGGCAGCGGATGACGCTCCCCGAGGCACGGACTACCGGCGCCATGATGCTTTTTGGCGAAAAGTACCCCGACGTGGTCCGCGTTGTCTCCGTGGGCGATTTTAGCAAGGAGCTTTGCGGCGGCACGCATCTGGAAAACACCGGTCAAGTCGGGCTGTTCAAGATCGTGAGTGAAGAAAGTGTGGCGGCGGGCACGCGGCGGATTACCGCCGTGACGGGGCTGGCAGCTCTTGAGCATGTGCGGCGGGTAGAAAAAGCGCTCGCTCAAGCGGCCGCCGCACTCAAGGCGCCGATGGACGAAGTGGCTCGTCGGGTCGAGGCCCTCGCCAAGGAGGTTCGGCAGCTCAAGAAGCAGGCCGCCGCCGGAGCCAAGGCGGAAGGTCCCAACGCCGACGCCCTGCTGGCAAGTGCCGCGGAAAAGGACGGCGTCAAAGTGATCGTCGCGGAGATTCCCGATTCCAATCCGCAGACGATGCGGGAAATCATCGACAAAATTCGCCATAAAACCTCCGCCTCGGCCGTGCTCTTGGCATGCCGCCAGGAGAATAACAAGGTGTTGATGGTCGCGGGTTTGAGTCGCGAGCTGGTCAAAAGGGGGTTGGACGCCACGGCGTGGGTCAAATCGGCCGCGGCGATTGTCGGCGGCGGGGGAGGCGGCCGAGCTGACATGGCCCAGGCCGGCGGAAAGGATGCCGAGAAACTCCCCGAGGCCTTGGAGGCTGCTCGCCAAGCGATTGGGCAAATGCTTGGTGGCTAAGGGCCTACCAATATGCGGCGTAGATCAAGGCCGTCCAGATGGTCGGCCCCTCATGGCTATTGTTTCGGTGTGCAGGGCGGCGATGGTTGAATTCTCGGTCCGCTGCATCCGCGCACCGGGGGCTGCCGGGTATAGGGAAGGGACTGCTGATACGGTACGTTGCTTGCCGTCCTCTATGTCTCTCGACTCATGGCGCGCAACGACAGGACGTGACCCTTGAGAGCTGCGCGCATCGCCGCAGGCGCTCAAGGCTTTTTGTTGCCCTTCGCGGCAGGCTTTGCACCGGGCATAGCCCCGGGCATCGCGCCCGGCATGGCGGGCATGCCGAAGGGAATCCCACCCGCTTCGCCTGCCTTTGCCTTCTTCTTGGCCCCGCCGCCGTTGGCGGCTGCTTTCTTGCTGGTTGTCGGCCTGGACGAGCCGACCCTCGCACCGCCTCCCCCACCCCCGCCGCCGACCGGACGTGGCTGGCTTGCCCTAGCTTCCCCGTTCATTTCCTCGTCCGCTGGTTTCGCCTTCGCCGCTGCCTTGCCGGCTGGCTTGCCTCCGTCGGCTAGATCGAAGTCCTCCGACGGGGCCCGGCGAATCAAAGGATCAACGACGCTCGGCTCGTGGAGACATTGGATCATGCCCGAGCTGCTGGCCAGAAAAATCCGGTCGCTTTCAGGGTTGGTCAGCTTGATGGGCAGGGAGGCAGTGGCAATCGTGTCGATCTTGGCCCCCGTCTTCGCGCTGAGGACATGGAGCAAGCCAATCTTGTCGCTAGCGTAGACCCGGTCTTTGCTCGCCGCGACAAAGCGTGTGACCTCGGGCGTCCACCAGACTTGGCCGCCGGTCTTGGCGTCGAGGCAATACATACCCCCGAGCTGATTGGGGGCAAAAATATAATGCCCAAGCACGACCGGGTCCTCGACGATGGGTTCGCCAGTCGCAAACCGCCACATTTGGCGTCCGTCGCGCTCGCGAATCGCGTAGATGAAGCCGTCTTCGGAGCCTGCGATAATCAATCCTGAATCTTGCAGCACGTTGGCGTCGGGCGGCAGATAGCTAGGCTTGGCGACGATCGGGGCGTCGGTCTCCAGCCGCCAGCGAAGTTCCAATATCGTCGGATCGCGGCGATCGATCCGCCCGGCACACAAGAAACCTTTGTCCGTGGCCCAAATCACGTGTTCCTCATCCGCGTTCTCCCGAGTGACCACAGGTTGCACCATGGGCCTGCCCGGGGCGCTGGTAAAAAGCGGCGTCTGAGGGGACTGATCAAGGCGCAGCGATTCATAAAAGGCGGCGGTTCGGGCAGCCTTTTCCTCGGGCGACAGCGGTTCCCTGGACTCGCTCTCCATGAATCCATCGCGGATCTCTTTGAGTCGATAAGCCACTAACCGCCCGTCGAGCAGAGGCACGTAGGCCCGCTGCTGGCTCAACGCCGGCCCCGCCCCGGGAGCGCCGTCGAGCCGCTTTTGCCACAAAAGCTTACCGTTTTGGCGATTGAACACATACAGCGTCGATCCGTTGACCGCGGCGACTAATCGCCGGTTCGCGGCGGGGGTCAGGGTGGGAAAGCCGCGTGTGCCGACTTGGATTGACCAGAGCGTCGAGCCGGTTTCAGCGTCGATCGCACTGATCACCGACTGATCGCTCAGCATGAACAACGTCCCGCCTTCGAGAATCAGTTCCCGGACTCGGCCTCGACCGGGGTCGATCTGCATCTGCGTGAACCACGCACGCGTCAGCCCGTGCTGTTGGGCCGCGGACTCCGAGAAGATGTCCGGCACGGGGGAGCCGACCGCCAGGGAACAAAACAGCAAAAGGCCTAAACCGCCAACCCAACGTGTCGAGTCACTTGCCATAGCGAACCCCACGATAAACGCCAACACCCTCAGCCGCAGACGCCCGGCGCACCCCGATTGATTCCAGGCGGGGTGGCAACGGAACGAACCAAGCCATTTCGCGTCAAGTGATCTTCCTCTTGCTCTGCCTATCAGCTTCATCATACTACCCCGACCCGAAGATTGCATTAAAAAAACTCGCGGCGCCCTGTGACTCTGTGACTTGCGGCCTTCACAGCGGTCGGCGTTGCGTCAGGCGACCCACCCTGCTTGGCGAAGCGGTCGCGGCCCCCCCTGCATGGGATCAACACCGCAAGTCGTGCCATGCAGGGCTACGAAGCCTCTGAAGACGACTGGCCGCGGCCCATTGCCCGACACGACCAGCCGTCCCTCTTTTTGTGGTGCCAAAGTTGACCCGATGGACCCCACCGTATGGGGCGGTTTTTGCGCTAGACCGGCTTCTTACCGTGTTCTAAGATGGGCATCGTAAAGGGAACCGAATAGGTATGGAACTCGACCGGCTCGGCCCCAAGGCCCGCGATTTGGTTCAAGATATCGCCGGCTACCTGAATTTCTCCTCAGGCGCGCCCGACCCCCGGTTCCTCCGCGCGGTGAATGACCTTTATGGCATCATTGCGGAGGGCGGGGAGCCGCGGGATCGCGTGTGGCGGACTTTGGGGGAGGTGATCGGAGCCGGGTTGGGTGAACTGAGTGCCAACATCGAGGCATTTCGTCACGTCGATCAAGCCAGGGCCGTGCTGCGCTTGGTTTTCGACGAGACCTTGCCCGCCTACCGACGCTTCCACCGCGACTTGCTTTTTCATCAAACCGACGAGGCGTTGTTTCAGCCGTTTTTTTTGGGTCGCGTCTGCGAAGCGGTGCTGAGCATGGGGCCTCCGTGGGAGGACACCGAGCGAATTGTGGAGGGAGCGATTCGGCGGCTGAACGACTTTATCGGCTATCGTCCCGTGGCCGTGCTCCGTTCCGCGCAGAAAATGCAACCCTATGCCCACGAGTGGGTGCGGCCGATCCCGCTGTACATCCGCGGCGTGGGGATCGCCTGGGGGCGGTATCGGGAATTGCTGGCCCCGACCTTGGAAATTCTGCACGCGACGGACGAGGATTTGCTCCGCGAGGCCTGGTTCGATCCGGAGCTCTTGGACGAACTCGCCTTGGACCCCCGCGCTTACGACTTCGACCACCCCGTCAATCGGCGGCCGAATTACCACTTCGGCACGTGGGACCTGCACCTGATCGACAACCGTGGCCGTTACCGGCGGTTCGTCTTGCAGCAAGTGGTGTTGGATGGGCTGTTCGAGCGCATCGAGCAGCGCGTCGACTTGCCCCGCGACGAGCTTGTTTGGGAGGCGGCCGCGGTGTTGGCCTGCACGATGCTGATGGCTTCCGGCGTGACGGGCGACGGGCCCGAGGCCATCGATTCGACCTTTTCGCTCGGCAAGCTGGTGGTCCGGATCGCGGCTTACCGGGACGCCTTCTATGAGCGATGGCTTCAACGCCTCAAAGGGGCCCATGCCGAACGACTGCGAGCCGAGGCAAAAACCTTGCAACAGGCTTTCGGCGGCGTCCGGCAGCATCTGAACCAGGCGTTGGCGCGGCGTCGGGCGGAGCAGTTGCAACGGGTCCATCTGGCACGAATCTTCGCCAAAATGGGTTATCTTGACGCGGCTGCCCGGCAGGCCAGCTACGCCCCGGCCGCTTCGGCGCGGATGCGTTCCCAAATCGAGTGTCGGCTGACGGCGGCCCATCAGGCGATCGACCGCCGCCAACTCGCGGAGGCGGCAGCGATACTCCCTCAGATCGTCGATCTTCTGCATCGGGCGATCCAATGCGGGGCCATGGTCGACCCTTGGAATATCCTAGGCTTCGCCGGGCAGTTCAGCCGCTCCCCGGCCATCGAGGACACCATCCACGACGAACGCGTCGAGGAGTTGATCGAAGTGGTCGGCGAGTTGTTCAACCTCTACGCCCGCCTCCAAGGCAAGGCCGCGGCGGCGGGCGACGACGCGGTTCGCCGCGAGGTTAGGCAAGGGGCCTACGCCTTGGCGCGTTGGTGGGACCAGTTTGCCAGTACCGAGGTCAGCGACGTCAACGGCTTTTCAGGCCGTGAGGAATGCGAGTCGGCCGACCAGGTGGCCGAGGCGCTGGGGGCTTGGCATCAGGCGGGCACGGCGGCTGGCAACGTGGCCTTCTGGCGCCGGCACGCCGAGCGATTTCGTTCGCCCAAGGCGTATTCCATGCTCGTCGAGGCCCTGCTGGATGAAAAAGATCTCGTTGCCGCCATGGCCCTGCTGGTCCATTGGCTAAGCCAAGCTGGCACCGTGCCCCTGGCCCAGGGAAGGCACGTCTTTGGCGCTCTGCTGGTGCGCTGGATGCGCTTGGCGTGGCAAGGGTCGCAGCAGGCGGGTTCTTGGCCGGATGCCGGGCTCCATCCCAACGTAAGGCAGGGAACGAGCGACGCCTGGCCTTTAGCACGAAAGATGCTCGACTACCTGGAGGCCAATGCCGAGTCTTATTGGCGGGTCCCGGAGCTCCAGTTGGCCGGTCCTGGCGGCGAGTCCCGCCGCGGCCGCTCGCGAAGAAAAGAGGACGACGCCTCCCAACGCGATCCGTTCGCCGAGCCATTGGAAAGCTGGGAAGACTCGTGGGAAGCGGCCAGCGACGATGAGCCGGACGATGGGAACGTACCCGACGAAGATTTGTTTCGCGCCGCGTACGAGGGGGTGGTGTATCGGGATTCGACGGACGACGGGTTCGAGGGGGAAATGCTCGAAGGCCCCTCCCTGACAACCGATTTCGAACTGGCTCAGGAGAGCGAGCGGATCAGCCAGCACTTGATGTTTCTGCTTACCGTGGCGCGGCTGTGGAAGTCGGTCGCCGTGTGGTCGATGGGGTCGCCAGCCCCGGAACGAGACGAGGTGCTCTTCGGCTATGCGGCCCAGGCCGAATCCTGGCGTGAGGGGCTGAACGAGTTGCTCGACGCGGTGTATCGCTACCCTATCCCGCCCCCTCGCGGCACGCACGATTCTCTGGTTGAGTACGATCACCGCCGCGTAGTCAAGGAAACCTTGCTGGAGAGGATCATCGCCACGCTCGTCGAGGTCAACGACGCCGCGGCGCTGATTCCCACGGTGAGTTCGGAGGAACCGCGGCAGAAACCGGCTGCCGAGTGGGAACTGCTTGCGCGGCGCACCTTGCGGGCGTTATACCATGGCCAGATCGAGTTTGCCCGGGGAATCTGGCCGCGTCTCCGCCCGGCATTGAGTAGACAACCGCTATTGTATGTCCCGTTGGCGCGGGGCGGCCACCCCAGACGTCTCGCTCAGGCACGATGCATGCACCAATGGCTGCGTCGGCTGTTGGTTGCTTTTCCACAATGCGGGCTGATCCAAGAGACGTCCGAGCTGTTGAAAACGATCCAGCGAATGGAACGGAACCATCCTGTCGGGCCGGCCGCGGTCACGGAATTCGACCGCCTCTTCGAGCTTGCCGCCAGTGGCGTGCTCCAATGCGTGATCGCCTCCGGGTCGGAGAAACGATCCCGCCCTGAGCGTGAGGACGACGATGCTCGGCTGGTGGGCCTGCTCGATCGCCCGATCGAGGTCCTCCTCAAACGATGGATGAGCCACAGTCGCAATGTGCGCATCTCCGCGGTGGAAAGCCTGTTCGACGAGGCACGCTGGCGGGAAGTCCGCTCGTTCATCGTACATTACGGTCACGACTTGTTTACTCAGGAGTTTTTGACTACCTACAGCAAGCTGCGGGCGATTCTGCACGAAGGGGTAGGTGCGTATCTCGATGCATGGGAGGAAGTCTGCGAGGACGACGAAAAACCTCGGCTGCTTCAGGACCTCGGCAGTCGGTTGCCGCGGGACCAAGCGGTTCGCTGCTTGGAGATTTGCCTGGAAGCCATCGTGGAGAACTATTCCGAGTACCTCGACTACAACAGCATGACGACCCAATCGGACCGCGGCGAGATGCTGTACGTGCTGTTGGATTTCCTTCGCGTGCGGGCGAGCTATGAAACCGTGGCCTGGAACCTCAAACCGGTGCTGCTGGCCCACCAGGCCCTGATGCGGGCCGGGCGCGTGCGCGCGGCGCGGCGATGGCGCGAGGCGGTGGCCGAACGCACCGCGGACCTGGCCGAGCAGCACCAACGCCGTTTCGAACGGCTGGCCGCGAAATATGGCGTGCGATTGCGCACCATCGCCGACCGCCTCGCGCAGCGTTTCGTGCAACCGTTGGTGGTCGAAAGCCTCTGCGCGTTGGTGCGTCCCGCGGTCGAAGAACTCCGCGCCGGCCGCGAGCTGGTTTCCTTCGCGGAATTGGAGAAAGAACTGGCTCCCTTCACGGCCGAGCCGGGGGGGGTGGGCTATGACTTGCCTTTCTGGCTGGAGACCCTGCAACGTACCGTGGAACGCTTGGAACTGGGCAGCGATGAGTACGAGGTCCCTATCGCTCCCCTTTTGCCCCAAGTCAAGCTTTCGCTCAAGGAACTTCAACGTCAGATTGACGCTTGGGAACGAGGATGACTCGCTAACTCGGAGGCTAAATGAGAATCACCCGCGTCGAAACATTCATTTTGCATGTTCCCGTCACCAATCAGCAGATCGCCGACAGCACCCATCAGGTGACTCATTGGGGCGTCGTCGGGGCCGTGCTGCGGACCGACACCATGTGGTCAGGCTATGGCTACACGGGAACCCACGGGCATCTGGCCACCGACCGCCTGATCCGCGACTGCATCGGCGAGGCCCTCGCGCCGCTCGTGTTGGGCGAAGATCCCCGCGACACGGGCCTTCTCTGGCAAAAGCTTTATCACACGCCGTCGATTCGCTGGGTGGGCCGAGCCGGCATCGTTCAAATGGCCCTCTCGGCAGTGGAGATCGCCCTCTGGGACCTCAAGGCCAAGGCCGCCGAAATGCCCTTGTGGAAATTGCTCGGCGGAGACGGCGGCAAGCCCGTCGAGGCCTACAACACCGATGGCGGTTGGCTCAATTGGAGCCGCCAGCAGTTGGTGGATTGCGCGCGTGCCGCCGTGGACGAGGGCTTTCGCGGAGTGAAACTCAAGATCGGTAGCCCCGATCCTCGCGACGATCTCGATCGCCTAGCCGCGGTACGCGAAGCCATCGGCCCGAGCGTCAAACTCATGGTCGATGCCAACGGGCGATGGGACCTGCCGGCGGCGATCCGCGTGGGCCGCCACTTAGCCGAGTACGACGTCTATTGGTTCGAGGAGCCGATGTGGTTCGACGACGTGGGTTCCCATGCGGTCCTGGCCCGTTCCATCGCCACGCCCATCGCGCTGGGGGAACAACAGTATTCTCTCGACGCGATGCGGAGTTTCATCGAGGCGGGCGCGGTGCATTTTGTCCAGCCCGATCCCACGCGGATCGGCGGCATCGGCCCCTGGATGCAGGCTGCCGATCTGGCCCTGGCGCACCGTTTGCCGGTCGTCGGCCACGCGGGCGACATGATGCAAGTCAACGTACAATTGGCTTTTGCCCACCCCGCTTCCGCTATGGTAGAATACATTCCCTGGCTCCGCACCTGTTTCGAGGAACCGGCGACACAGGAGGGCGGTTTCATGAAGTGCCCGCAAGTGCCCGGCGCGGGGACCACACTGCGCCACGACGCCATCGAACGGTTCGGGGTAGCCTGAGAATCCAGCAAGCCGGGCCCGGGAGGCGCTGCGTTCTTGACCAAAAGGTTTTGCGGTGTGTGCAGCTCAACCAAAAGAATCTTCGATGCCCCGGCGAGGATGACAACGCAAAGCACACGCCGTTTTCAAGACAGTCGAAGAGAGGCGGTTCCATGCATCGGCGAGATTTTTTGACCTTGGCGACGATCCTGGCCGGGGAGCACCTGCGGGCACGCCTGCAAGCTTCCCCGCCGCCTTTGGCGAACGCGACCTCTTCAGCCCGCAAAGTTCCCGTTATCGATTGCACGGACCTGTACCATCCTCACCAAGACGTGGGCGACAATGTCGATCTGCTTGCGGCCTATGCCCTGCCCGAGATCGACTTGAAAGCGGTCATCCTCGACGTCACGCAGCGTTATCGCCAAGCGTTCGCCGATCATCCCGATCCTCAGTATCGCGATCCCACCGGCCCGCGCGATCCCGGCTTCATTCCCGTGTTGCAGCTCAATTACCTCTTCGGACGCGAGGTGCCGTGCGCCGCGACGCCCTTCGAGGCCATGAGGTCGCCCGGCGACGCAATGCTCGACGCCCCCCCGTTCCAGCAGCAGGGAATCGGCTTGCTGTTGCGCACGCTGCGCGAGAGTCCCGAGCCAGTCGAGTTGCTTTTGTTTGGGTCGGCCCGCGCCGCCGCGGTGGCTTACAACCGGGAACCGGATCTCATGAAAGCGAAGGTCCGCCGCGTGCATTTGTGTGCGGGGGCCTCGTCGCCCGACTACCTCGAGTGGAACGTGATGCTCGACCGACACGCCTTCGTGCGGCTATTGCGGTCCGACCTTCCGGTGGCCATCTATCCGTGCGCGACCGGCGAGGGGCCGTTCGCCTACGGCCGCCACAACTGCTTTTGGAAACTGCCCGACTTGAAATTCATCGCGGACATGGATCCCAAGCTCCAAGCTTACTTGGCTTTTGCGTTCACGCGGTCGACGCGCATGGACTTCCTTCGCGCCGTGGAACAGGCCCCGCCCCCGGAGGTCGTACAAAGTTTCGTCAACCGTCCCCACAACGTCTGGGAAACGAGCGTTTGGATGCAAGTAGCCAACCGCCGCTTGGTGCGCCGCGCGGACGGAACGCACCGCTTGGTGCCCGCCGCTGAAGTGCTGCCCAGCGATAAGGTTTTCCCCAACGAATTGCGTCCGTGCCGCGTCACGGTCCGCGACGATTGTATGTTCACTTTCGAATTGACCGACGGACCGACGAACTTTTGGATCTATGACCGCGGCGATCCCATGGAAAACGAACGTGCCCTGCGCGAGGCCCTGCCTGCCCTCTACACCGGCTTTCGCGCTCCGTAAGCGAATTGTTCCCCACTCCCAAGCTGTGGTAGCAAAGAAAGGGTCTATCCAATGAGTTGGACTACTTTGTCACGATCCACGGTGCTGGGGCTGTTTTTGATCTTGGGCTTCATCCACCAGCAGGCATTGAGTGAGGCCCCAAAACCGGTCGTCGAGGAGTTTCGAGAGGCCGTCGCGCGGATCGCGGCGCTGGCGCCAGCCCAGCGGCCCGAGGCTTTGTCGTTCACGCCGCGGGAGGCGCGATTCGTTCGCGTGGTCATCCGCCAGACCAGCGGCGGCGCCGAGCCGGGAATCGACGAGCTGGAGGTCTTCGGGCCCGACGGTAAGGAGAACCTTGCCTTGGCCCGCCGCGGCGCGAAGGCTAGCGCGTCGTCTTGCCTTCCCGGCTATGCCATCCATCAGGTCGCACACCTCAACGACGGCTTGTACGGAAATGACCATAGCTGGATCGCGGCCAGCGGGGGCGAGGAATGGGCCCAAATCGAGTTGCCTCGGCCCGCCGTGGTGGCCAGTGTGGTCATCACTCGCGATCGCACAGGAAAGTATCAGGACCGCATTGCCGAGGTCTTCGAGGTGCTCGTCTCGCCGGACGGCCAGCAATGGCAGTCTGTGGCCAAGCATGAGCGAACAGGTCCTCATCGGGCCCGGCATTTTCCCCCTTTCCAGCTCGACCGATTGCCTGCGAAAAGTTGGGAGGGCTTCGTGCATTATGCCTTCCTGCGGGAAAGGGCGACGTGGAGCGCGATCCCGGCCGACGATCACCTCTCGCCGCTGGTGGTGGATCGGCCGGCCTATCCGGGCGGGCCGCCGTATTGGGGCCGCCTGGCACGGCTAGCGCCGCTGGAACGGGTATTGGTACTGTTCGAGGAAATGATCGAACGCATGGCCCAGCGGGGAATCGACGTTGCCGCGGAGCGGGCCCAAGCGGCCGAGTTGCGTCGCCAGCAGCGTCAGACGCCGGACGCGGAACGATCACAGTCGCTTTATCTGGCCGCCCGAATGGCCAAACGAAACTTGTTCCTCCGCGATCCCGCTTTGGCGCCTTTGGAGCGAATCCTGTTTGCCAAGCGACATCCGTTCTTGGAGTCGCACAATTACAGCGAACACCTGGATGGCGTTTTGGAACCGGGTGGCGGGGTCTTCGTGCTGGAAATCCCCCGTGATCCCCATGGCCGGCTCGTGCCCGAGCAGGGCCGCATCCAGCGATTGTTCGACGGCAGCCAAGGGATCGTGCGGGAGCCGGTCGCGGATTTCGACGCCCAGCGCATCGTGTTTGCCTACCGGCCCGACCAGCCCGAGGTCCCCGGCTGGGCCTCCTATTGGCATCTCTACTCGATGGCCAGGGATGGATCGGACCTGCGCAAGCTGACCGATGGGCCATTTCACGACTTCGATCCCGCGTGGCTGCCCGACGGAGGCGTGGCCTTTACCAGCACCCGGTGCAAAGTTCGCTTTCTCTGCTGGCGTCCCCAGGCTTACGTACTGTATCGGATGGAGGCCGACGGTTCCCAAATCAAACGGCTTTCGTTCGCCAACCTGAGCGAATGGAAGCCCTCGGTGATGGGCGACGGCCGTATCCTTTGGACACGCTCGGAGTATTTGGACAAGGGCGCCGACTTTGGCCACACGCTTTGGGCCATTCGTCCGGACGGCACGCATCCCGAGCTGGTCTTCGGCAACAACACGCCCAACTGCTACAGCCAGGCCCATGAGGTGCCCGGCACGCGGGAGTTGGTCTGCACGCTCATGTCGCATGGCGACCACAACGGCCCCATCGCCCTGATCGACCGCACCAAGGGGCCATTCGACATCGAGGCGATCACCAACATCACCCCGGACACGCGGCCGCAATACCAGATGAGCCGCTCGCACAGCGACACGTTCCGCGATCCTTATCCGATTTCCTCCGACCATTTCCTCGTGGCGCACAATCCCGACAACCAGCACCATTGGTGCCTTTACGTGGTGGACCGATACGGGAACCGGGAATGGATTTATGCCGATTTGGAGATCAGCAGCCAACACCCCAGCCTTTTGCGTCCCCGTCCCCGCCCGCCGGCGCTCCCGCCCGCCTTTGACGCCGACTTGGCGGAACGCGGGCTGGGCCAATTTTCCGTGCAGGACGTGTATCAAGGTTTAGGACCAGCGGTCGCACGGGGTCGGGTGAAATACCTTCGTGTCGTGGAAGAAGTTCCATCGCACTTGCGGCCCTTGTCCACTGGAGAATGGTGCGCGGACCATCCGCCCTTCACTGATTTCTACGCCTCGCCCATTCACCTCGTCCACGGTCCGTCGCCCAGCTATGAAACACGTACATCGAACGCCGCGGTGAAGCTATTGCGGACGAATCACGATTGGTCCAAGCTGGTAAGCGAGATTGGGCCAGGTCTGTATCGCGTCACGGAGTCCGGCGGCTGGCCGAGCTACGTGGCCAAGGCCCCGCTGGGCACGGTTCCCGTCGCTGAGGACGGCTCTGTGCAGTTCTTGGCGCCGGCGGGCAAGGTGCTCTATTTCCAGTTGCTCGACGCAGACTACAACGAATTGCAGCGGATGCGGAGCGTGATCCAACTTCAGCCTGGCGAGCGGCGGAGCTGCATCGGCTGCCACGACCCGCGCCATGCTTCGCCGCCACCCCAGCCCGGGGTGGCGCTGACGCATTCGCCGCGGTCGCTGGAGCCCCCGCCCTGGGGCGCGGGACCGTTCGACTACCAGCGCGTCGTCCAGCCCGTGCTCGACGCCCATTGCGTTCGTTGCCACGACGGGAGCGATCCCAAACGGCTGGACCTCCGCGGCACGCTCGATGCGCATCGCGTGCCCGCCTCCTACCGTGGCTTGATCTCTGGCGGCTGGGTCCATTACTTCGATTTCACGTACGGCGTGCGTCATTTCAAAGCCGAACCCCTGTCGTTCGGAACGCTGCGGAGCCGTTTGTGGCAGGTCCTGGCGGACGAGAACCATCGAGAGCTGAAGCTGGACACAACGGCCAAACTGGCCATCAAGACGTGGACCGACCTGAATTGCCCCCTCTGGCCCGACTACCTTTATCGCCTCGATCGTCCTGCCCAGCAGACCGCCCAGACCCGCTAGCGGCA
This sequence comes from uncultured Thermoguttaceae bacterium, assembly GCA_937951625.1. Taxonomy (GTDB): domain Bacteria; phylum Planctomycetota; class Planctomycetia; order Pirellulales; family Thermoguttaceae; genus CALFBP01. The sequence continues at coordinate 125,350 of CALFBP010000010.1, read as the reverse complement.
GCGATGGTCGGACAGGGGCATCGGGCTAGCTGTCAATAATAGAAGCTTCCGATTCGCCGTGTGCTAGGATCAGGAATCCTTCGTGGGACCCTGATAGTTCAGGTGATGACTCGGGAGTGGGGGATTGACAAGGCTGATCGGACCAATTGACAATCCATTCATTCGTTCGCTTATTCCGAGAATGCCATATTCCTAGGCGGAAAAAATTTCTGGTTGGCGCACTCTCGGCCATAGCCCAGTCAGAGCCGAGAATCAGAAAACATCCCTACTTGTGGGAAAAATTCTTTTTAATCGGTGGAGTGCTGCCATGAAGACTCTCTCACTGCATCTTCGCTCTCGCCTTTGGATTGATCCTGGTTCGTCTTGCCCTGGATTGTTGTGGCCAATTCAAACAGCGGTCGCGGTTTCGCTGGTACTAGCGCTCGGTTGCGGCAAATCATCGCCGCCTCCCGAACCCGCCAAGAGCGCACCCGCCCCTCAGGTCCAGGCGCCACCCCCTGTGCCCGACGTACCTGCCGCGCCTGTCAAGATGGCGATGGCCCCCTTGTCGCCCATTACCTTGGAACCTGCGGGAACGGCGACGGTCACGGTACAGATCGACCGCAAAGGCAACAAAGGGCCGGTTCATGTGCAATTGAGCGAGGTTCCCGAAGAAATCACCGCCAAGCCGTGCGAGATTCCCGAGGACAAGTCGGAGGGACAATTGGAAATCACGGCCTCGGAAAAATTGGGCGACGAACCGTTGAAGATGACCATCAAAGTGGTCGCGGATCTTGGTCCTGCCCCTACTACCACGAGTCCCGCCTCTGGCGCCATGCCAAGTGCCATGCCAAGTGCCATGCCGGCGGCCATGCCGGGAGCCTTGCCCGAGGCGATGCCGGGGGCCATGCCGGGAGCCATGCCCGAGGCGATGCCGGGAGCCATGCCGGGAGCCATGCCGGGGGCCATGCCAAGTCCGAAGCCGGGAGCGATGCCGGCCGCCAAGCCTGCGCCGCAGCCCAGTTCGCCGGAGCCGAAAGCTCCGCCACCAACGCCGGGTACTGCCGTCGCCTCCCGAGCGTTGCGGCGAGTTCCCGCCACGCCAACCCAAGCGGAACAGACGCTTGAGATTTCCGTGCCTAAAGTGTTTTTGCCGCGTTTGTTGCCCCCACCCGAGACGCCCATTCAGCCCAACGCCACGGTGGAATTGGATCTGTCGGTGGACCGCGGTGAATTTCAGGGGCCGATGGAGATTCAGGTGCAAGAGGTCCCTGGAAAGTTTACGGGCAAGCCGGTGAAACTTGCCGCCGATCAAAGGTCGGTGAAGGTGCCGGTCACCGCCTCAGGCGACGTGCCCGATGGAAAGGCCTCGGTCAAGGTGTTCACGAAGTTGTACGGGCGGGTCGTCGAGGTCGAGGCCCCGCTATTGGTCGATCGTACGCCGTTCCGGGTCAAGTCGTTCATGGTGGTCAAGCTCCAGCCTGGCGAAACGAAGCGGGTGCAGGTGCCCATCGAACGCCGCACCTACAAGGGACCGCTCCAGATCGACGCCGTCGGCTTGCCCGAAGGCGTCACCGTCAAGACGGTTCAAGTCAGTGCGGACCAGAACACGGCGACGTTGGAGTTCAGCGCGGCCCCGCAAGCCAAGGAACGGGTGCGTTCGGCCAAGGTGCTGGCCACCGGCGGCGATAAAAAGCGCGACGACCCGATCGTCGTCCGCGTCTCGCTGGCTGGCAAGGGCTTCTTACCCCGCGAGGTCCTGGAGAACCCGAACCTGAAGTCCCTTCTCCGGCGAGGTTCTTTTGGGGGGCGATTGACGGCCGAAAGCAAGCGTGCCCTGCTGGAGGCCTATGGCGGCACTCCCGAATCCGAGGCCGCCGTGATGCGCGGCCTGAAGTGGCTGGCGAAGCACCAGCTCGAAGATGGACGCTGGAAACTCAAGGGCTATTCCGCGGAAATCGAGGGCTGTGACTGCGAGGACAAAAACAGCGAGGCCGTCAACAGCGATACGGCGGCAACGGCCTTCGGTGTCTTGCCATTCTTGGGCGCCGGGGTCCACCATCGCGGCGCGCCCGCCGATCCGCCGGAATTGGCGGAGTATAAGGAGGTCGTCTTCAAGGGCCTCCGCTTCCTCCGCAGCCAGCAGGTGGAAAGCAAAGACCCCAACGTCGACGGAAAACTCGACGGCAACATGTACGCACACGCCTTGGGAACCATTGCCTTGTGCGAGGCGTTCGGTTTGTCGGGTCACGAAGCCCTGCGGCTTCCTGCTCAGCGCGCGATCAAGTACATCATGCAGTCGCAGCACAAAGAAGGCGGCTGGCGTTATGGGCCTCGTCAACCCGGCGACATGTCGGCCGTCGGATGGATGTTTTTGGCCATCCGGTCGGGCCAACTCGCTGGTCTGACGATCGACAAAGACCCGCTGATTCGGGCGGCTCGCTTCGTCGATTCCTGCGCCGCCGGGCCGGCGGAATCGCGAATGTCGCGTTATAGTTACATGCCCGAAGGAACGGCGGGCCATTCCGTCACTGCCGCCGGATTGCTCACGCGCCAGTACCTCGGTTGGAAAAAGGACACGCCCGCCTTGTTGGCCGGCGTCAAATACCTGATGACCAACCTGCCTCCGGAAAGCGGCACGAACTTGGGGCCCGCCTACTACTATTACTACGCCACTCAGGTGCTCCACCACATGGAGGGCGACGAGTTCGACCTCTGGAACCACCGCATGCGCGAACACCTCATCCGCACGCAGCAGCGCGAGGGCCATAAGGCGGGAAGCTGGAATCCCGAGGGGGCCGACTGGGGTAAACAGGGCGGCCGCATGTACGCCACCTCCATGGCCATCCTGACTTTGCAGGTCTATTATCGCCACCTGCCCTTGTACCGCACCGTGTTCGAGGAACAAACGACGGTGGTCGAGTAAATTACCGCGCCGACCCGAATCGCCTTGGCTCCGTGGGACGACCGCTCCTTCGTAACCAACGCCGCTGTCTTGCGAGGGAAGGCCGCGTGCAGCGCATTTTTCTGTACGAGTTCGTCACGGGCGGCGGGTTTTTGCACGACGGCTGGGGGTGGCCGCCCGACTCGCTCCTCTGCGAAGGCGCCGCCATGGCCGCGGCCATGGCGGCCGACCTCGTCGCGGTCGGCGCGCAGGTGGACATGCTTCGGGACCATCGTTGGGTCCGCTCTCGTCTCGCAGCGAGGGACCGAACTGGCGGGCCAGATCGCGCTGCTGGCGAAATGGCGGGAGTGAGGTTCCGCCACGTCCACACGGCCGAGGAGGAGAGGACAGCCTTTGGGGAGTTGGCCGCGGCCTGCGACGCGACCATCGTCATCGCGCCGGAGTTGGACCATGCCCTGCTGGAACGATGCCGGTGGGTCGAGGCGGCGGGCGGAAGGCTGCTCGGACCCTCCCTCGAGACAGTGGCTCTCACTTCCGATAAACACGCCACGGCCGAGCACCTGAGCCGTTTCAACCTGCCGGTTCCTCGCGGATGGCGGATCGAACCCGGAGCTTCGCTTCCGAGGACGGTCGATTTTCCTGCCGTAGGAAAACCCTGCCTCGGCGCTGGTTCTCAGGAGGTCCACTTTTTGGAACATCGTGCAGCAGCCGAATCGTGGCTAGCGCGGTTCCGCGGGCCAGCCAGGATCGAGCGATTCCACCCGGGTACGGCCGCGAGCGTGGCCGTGCTTTGCGGCCCCGCGGGTCTGTTTCCTTTGCTGCCGTGCCGGCAGCGTCTCAGCGCCGACGGGAGATTTCACTATCTCGGCGGCTCTCTACCCTTGGAAAACGGCTTGGCCCGCCGCGCCGCGGAACTCGCCGTGCGGAGCGTGGCCACGTTGCCTGGCGTGATGGGTTACTTGGGCGTGGATCTGGTTCTCGGCGCCGACCCCAACGGCCGCGATGACTTCGTGATCGAAATCAATCCGCGGTTGACCACTTCCTACGTTGGCCTTCGCGCTGCCGCGGCTGAGGAAACCAATCTTGCAGCCGCACTGCTCGATGTTTGCCAAGGTCGCGTTCCGCGATTCTCGTTCCGGCCAGTCCAGGTACAATTCGACGCGGACGGGAATTGCCGGTTCGAGTCGCGCGGGATCGCAAAGGTCGTTGGCCAGATGGCTGACCACGTATGAATGCTTGGATTGCCTTGGACATTGGCGGGGCGAACCTGAAGGCGGCGGATGGCAGGGGGTTTGCCACCGTCCGCCCGTTCGCCTTGTGGCGTCATCCGGCCGAGTTGCCCAAGGCCATCGCCGATTTGCTCGCCGCCGCTCCGCCGGCCAATCGCGTGGCCGTGACGATGACGGGCGAACTGGCCGATTGCTTTGCCACGAAGGCGGAGGGCGTAGCCGCGATTGTCAGGGCGGTTCAGGCCGCCGTCCACGCCGCGCACGTCAAGCAAGTCAAGGCCGAGGGGCGGCAAGCCGCAGCCTCGGGCGTTTCCATCCGCGTGTACCTGACCGACGGCTCTTGGGCCACGCCCGAGGAGGCCATTGCCAACCCGCTACGAGCCGCGGCGTCGAATTGGCACGCCTTGGCGCGGTTCTCCGGGCGGTTTGTGCCGCAGGGAGTGGGGCTGTTGATCGACATCGGCTCCACCACCTGCGACGTGATTCCCTTGCGCGACGGCCGCGTGGTGGCCCTTGGCCGCACCGATCCCGAGCGTCTCGCTTGCGGCGAGTTGATCTACACGGGCGTGCAGCGGAGCCCGATCTGCGGCATCGTGGGCCGCCTCGGCTGGCCCTCGCGAAACGCAACGTGCGCGGTGGCTCAGGAGGTGTTCGCCACGACGTGGGACGCTTACTTGCTGCTGGGCGATTTGCCGGAGGAGCCAGACAGTTTGCACACGGCCGATGGTCGCCCGGCGACCCGAGAGTATGCCCACGACCGCTTCGCCCGAATGATTTGCGCAGATCGGACCATGGTGAGTCGCGTCGATGCCTTGGGAATGGCCCGAGAGGTGGCCGAGGCCCAATGTCATCAAGTGGCCGCTGCCATAGCTATGGTCGTCGAAAGGTCGGCCGAGCGGCCTACTGGCGTGGTGGTGTCGGGTGCAGGCGAATTCCTTGCCCGTCGGGCGCTGGCGCGAAGCGGAATCGACGCCCCCGTGACCTCGCTCGGCCAAGTCTTGGGAAGCGAAATCTCGCGCGCGGCAACGGCCCATGCCCTTGCCGTGTTGGCCCGGGAAGCAGGAAATTGAAAGCACGTCTCCACGGACCGCCGTAGGGCACGTCGTCAATGCCCCGCGGGTTTCTCGGCCAACTTGGGAACACCTTGGAGGATTGCGATGCTTCCGCTGCGCGTCATCAAGCTTGGGGGAAGTCTGCTGGACTTTCGCCAGTTGGTATCTTCCCTTCGCGCCTGGTTGGCGAGCCAAACGCCTGCGCAAAACCTCATGCTTGTCGGCGGAGGGCGCCTTGCCGATGCGATCCGCGAGGCCTTCGCACTACATCCGCTGACCGAGGAAGCGGCCCATTGGCTTTGCATCCGACTGCTTGGCGTTACTGCGGAACTGGCGGCCAACATTTTGCCCGAGGCGAGCCTGCTCAAGCACCCCAACGAGTTTGCCGCCGTCCAGAAGGCATCGCCCCTGGCCATTTTGGACCCTGAGCACTACCTCCGCGAAGAAGAGGTTTTGCTGCGGCAGTCGGGCCTGAGCCAGCTCGCTCCCTTGCCACATTCGTGGGACGTGACGAGCGACTCGATCGCTGCCCGGCTCGCGAGATTCCTGCGTGCGGGCGAGTTGGTCCTTTTGAAGTCGAGTCTCCCGAACCCCCCCTTCACCGCCGAGCACGCGGCCGAGGTCGGATTCGTGGACCGCTTTTTCCCTCAAGCGGCGGTGTCGTTGGTCCGCATTCGCTGTGTGAACCTTCGCTCGCCGTCTTTCGAAGAGTGCGACCTTCTGCTGAACACGCCCTGAAAAGCCAGCGTCGCTGCCGGTGGTACGAAATGGTGGGCTTCGCCCCCTGCTGACTGGGGCGGCGACCGCTTGCCGCGTTCACGCTGCATGGGCGGCGCGGTCTTCGCGGACCAAGCGGGCCACCTCACGGTATACCATATCCGGCGTGAGGTCACGCATACACTTGTGGTGTCCCAACGGACACACGCGATTCTGACAGCCGATGCAATCGAGGTCCAAACGCAAGTCGACGGCAAGCACGGTGGGATTCTCGCCGAAGACGGGCGGCATCGAGCCGTAGAGGGTGACCACCGGTTTGCCGAACGCCGCGGCCACATGGCGGGGACCACTGTCGGTTGAAACCATCATTTTTGCCCGACGAATGCAAGCCTTGGCCGTGCCCAGGTCAATCGGCTGATCGGCCATCGAGAATACCCGCGGATGTTCGGCCCGCGCTACGATGGCTCGCGCAATCCCCCGCTCTTTGGGTCCGCACAGGACTAGCACATCGTGATCCAAGTCACGGGCGACGCTTCTGGCCAAGTCACCAAAGTGCTCGATGGGCCAGAGCTTGGCTGAACCGTAAGCCCCGCTACAGTTGAATGTCATTACACGGCCATCGCTCCGCAAGCCCAGCCGTTCCCAAACCAAGTCGGCCGAGCGTTCGTCCTCAGGAGTGGTTGCCAATTCGAGCCTTCGGGACTCCGGCGGGCACCCCATCGCCTCGCTCAATCTGAGGAAGTAATCCACCATGGGACAGGGTTTAGCCAGACCGCCCGCTTGGGGAGAGTCTACTTTTCGCGTCAGCAAAGGACCGCGACCGTAGCGGGCGTAGCCCACCCGTTCTTTGGCCCCCCCCAATTGCGCTACGATGGCTACCCGCATTGAGTTTGGAAACAGCAAAGCAACATCGATCCGCTCCTGCCGCATCCTCCGAATCAAGGCCCAAGGACGAAGCTCGGGGTCTTTGCTGTGAGGGTTGAAGTACCATTGCTCGTCAAGCCATGACGTGCCGTTCAACACCTCAGCCAAATGGGGTCGCATGATGCCAATCATTCTCGCGCTGGAGCCGTATCGGCGTCGTATAGCGCGGAGCGCGGGAGTTGCCATTACCAAGTCGCCCAACCAATTGGGGAGGAATATCCCAATTTTCATTTCGCTTTCGATCCAAAATAGGCAATCTAGATCAAATAAGCACCACTGTGCATCGCGTTCACCGTCGAGACGGTTCGTCGGAGCATACTACGCTCGATCCACAAGGCCAATAGCAGTTCCTCGTCGAGAAAAAACTAAAAAACTGCAAAACTGCAAAACTGCATAAAAAGCATGTTGGCTATCCCCTTTCCACCCGCATTTCCGCCCTACCCTTTCTTCGCGCAAGAGCCACGGCATTGCAGACGGCTTAAGATGAAACGAACATTCAGCCCTGACCGTTCCGCGATCCGTGCTAAATCCACACTCCGCGGCCGATTCTTCCCCCCCAAGCCGGTTGACTCTTGAATCATGGGTAAAAGCCGACGGAAAATGGGTCTCCCGTGACGAAGCGGTATTTACCATCGTGATGGGCGCCGCATTGACGGGGCTCGCCCAGCCCCAAACGATCGCCCATAAGCCTCAGCAATTCATCGGCGCGGATGCAGGCATAATGATCGGTAATTCTCGGTCAGGCGATAACCCTCAAGATCCTACGGGTCGCTACCGCAAAATTCACCGAAAGAAAAGCTTTGCACTGAAACTCGTGACGAGAGCAGAACATGGCGAGAGTGGCGCCTCGGAGGCCCGGTTACGGCGTCTCGATGCGGGAAGCATCCCTCGGTTGTCGCAGCAACCGGAACGGCGCCAAAAGGTCATCTCGGAGCAGGGTCCGCGTTCCATTGGCACAAAACAAGATCAGGGTGGCATCGTCGCGCGACAAGTTGTCGCGGTGCAGCGCCTGCATCGCATCGACCAGTGCAGGCAAAAAGGCGTGAAGGTCAACCTCGCTGATTGAATTGACGATTTGCAACAGCCCGTCCGTGCCCAACAAGTCGCCGTTCGCCCCTCGGGCTTCGATGAATGCATCCGTATAGCTCAACACGCGGTCGCCAATCTCCAGTCGGGTTGTGACCTCCCGATAGCCGACTTGTTCTAAAATCCCGAGCGGCACGTCGGATGGCCGGTCGGGAACCCCTTCCGGGTTTGCGGCAAGATCGAGGGTGGTCCACGCCCGACGTGCGGCGCGATAAATGAATGGACTTGGGTGACCTGCGTTGCAAAGCGAGAGCGACTGGGTCGGTGCAAAATACGAATGGACCACCGCCGTAGCGAAGCGTCCGGAACCGTTGGAGGCCGAGAATTGCTGATTCATCGCCTCCACGAAGCGGCGATTGTTGATCACATTGACGTTCCGCCGCATCAGGTCGCGAAGTCCCATGGCGACGTCAGCCACACGTTCTCCGTGGCCGCTGACGTCGGCGAGCAGAATTCGGGTAATCCTGCCCGAAGCGCAGGATGAAAGGTAGTACACGTCCCCCCCCGCCAATGAATCTCCGTAAGGCTGACACGATACCCATACGTCCAGACCGATCGTGTGAAAGTGTTTCTCCACCCGGACATTGCCCCCCCAAACTTCCATGCAGTGCATGCGTTCATCCGCGAGAAACTCTTTCGTTGAGCTCATCTTAAACTCGTGTTGAGTGGGGTCTCGATGGAGCTAAAAAGCGGTGGAAACCAACTTGGAAACATAAAAGCCACGCAGTGTATGTAATGATTGCCAACCGGGGCCAACAGGGCCACCCCTCGCTCAGGGTAATTTTTGCTTCATGGCCGAGCAATCCGTTTTGAACTAATTCAGGTTGGCGGTGAGTCCGCTTTTTTCATACAACATTGCTAGGAAAGCTCCCTGGCATTATTCGTCGAGGGACCGGGACGGCAGACCAAGTCTTGAAGCATGCAGAGCGAGGGACCGGACTGATGGCGGCGATTCGAGTCGGAGATCGTGCTCCAGACATTGTGGGACTCGCTCAGGATGGCCGACGCGTGGCCCTGAGCGACTTTCGGGGCATCAAGTCAATCGTTCTTTTCTTTTACCCCAAGAATGGCAGCCCGATTTGCACCAAAGAGGCTTGCAGCTTTCGAGATGCTTATAAAGACTTCGCCCAAGCAGGGGCGGAGGTGATCGGGGTGAGTGCCGATTCCCGGGAGAGCCACCAAGCGTTTGTGGGCAGCCACCGATTACCCTATACTTTGCTGTCCGACAAAGATGGAAGTATTCGCAAGGCCTTCGGGGTACCGAAGACTTTAGGATTGCTTCCTGGCCGGGTCACCTTCGTCATCGACAAAGAGGGGATCGTGCGCCACGTTTTTAGCGCGCAATTCGCCGCGGAACGGCATGTTGCCGAGGCACTGGCCATCGTGCGTCAATTGGTTGGCGAGTGATCGGCTTCACGTTGTTTGCCCAGACCGAAGAAGCGCAGCGTCCTGAGGAAGTTTATCTGGGGGAGCTTGTCATCCGTGCTTGACAGCCCCCCTCGAATGACGAAAACTAAGGCATTGCTGAAGATTTTGAGCGATTTGGTTGCCGCTGTTGCCTTTAGACTTCCTCTCTCGCCTCCGTGTCGCATCTTAACATTTGCACCCCGGAACGATTGGCCGGGTTCTGCCAGCAACTGGCCCAAGCCAAACAGATTGCCTTGGACACTGAGTTCGTGTCCGAACGGACGTATCGGCCGGTGCTTTGTCTGGTGCAAGTGGCGGTCGATGGCGAGCTGGCGTTGATCGATCCCCTGGCCGTGAAGGATCTCAAGCCGTTTTGGGAGGCGATTGCCCGACCGGGGCACGAAACGATCGTTCACGCCGGGCGCGGGGAATTGGAGTTCTGCTTCCACGCGGTGGGACGCCCGCCGGCAGGTCTGTTCGACGTGCAGATCGTGGCCGGACTGGTGGGTATCGAGTATCCGGCAGGTTACGGAACCCTGATCTCGAAACTGTTGGGCCAAAAACCCAACAAGGCCGAAACGCGGACCGATTGGCGCCAAAGGCCCTTGTCGCGCCGCCAGATCCAATACGCCTTGGATGACATTCGGTATCTTCCGGCGCTCCGCGAGGAATTGGAGTCTCGACTTACGAGGCTCCAACGGCAAGCCTGGGTTGCCGAAGAAATGGCATTGGTGGTCGAAGAGGTTCAGTGGGCGATGTCGCAAGAGCGGTGGCGTCGGGTGTCGGGCAACTCGGGTCTGAAAGGACGCAGCCTGGCGATTGTCCGCGAATTGTGGCGCTGGCGCGAGGCCGAGGCCCAACAGCGCAACTGCCCAGCTCGCCGTGTCCTCCGCGACGACTTGCTGGTGGAACTCGCCAGGCGAGAAACGGCGGAAATCCAGCGGATCGCAGCCGTGCGGGGGCTGGATCGCTCGGACCTCAAACGCGAGTTGCCTAAGATCGCCGAGGCCATCCAGCGGGGCCTGGACCTCGCTGAGGACGACTGGCCGACCAGCACGCGCCCGGACAACTTGCCGCAAATGTCGGTGTTAGGCCAATTTCTTTACGCGGCTTTAGGGAGCGTGTGTCGGGAGAAAGAGATTGCTCCGCCGCTGGTAGGCACGCCCAACGACATCCGGGAATGGATCGCTTATCGCCTCGACCGCGGCCGCACCCGCCGCCAGCCCCGATTGGCCCGAGGCTGGCGGGCCCAAGTGGTCGGCAACCTTTTCGACGACTTACTGGCCGGTAAGATCAGTGTGCGCGTAGGAGACCCAAACGCCGAATCGCCGCTGGTCCTCGATCGTTGCTGTTCGGATTGAGCGCTTCGCCGAACGCGGCAAGCGGGTTTTGCTTGTTCACATTTTGAGAGATCGCAGTCGCCCAAACCATGCCTAGCCCGGAACGTTACTACGCCGCGGTGTGCCAGACCGACCATCCCCAACCGACCCACCGCGATCAAATCCACCGCAACGTGGATCGGATGCTGGAGATGATCGAGCACGCGGTTTTGGGCTATGAACCATTTTTCGAGGTACGGCTGGTCGTGTTTCCCGAGTTTTGCCATGCCGCCCCCATCTACCTGACCGCCGGCGAGTTGTTGGAATCGCTGGCCGTTCCGATCCCCAACGAGCATACGGCCCGATACCAGGAAAAGGCCCGAGCCTTGGGCGTATACATTCAGGCGGGAACGTTTTTGGAATCGGACCCGCGTTGGCCCGGCCACGTGTTCAACACGTCCTGTTTGATCGGCCCTGAGGGAATCATCGCGAAATACCGCAAGGTCCACCCGTGGATTCCTTGGGAGGTATCCACCAGCCCGCACGACCTGCCCGGCTACGACGAGCCGGTCTTTCCCGTGGCCGACACCGAAATCGGCAAGCTCGGAGCGGCCATTTGCTATGATTGGCTGTTTCCCGAGGCGATTCGGCAACTGGCCCTGGCTGGGGCGGAAGTGTTGGTGCGGGTGTCGGCGTACATGGATCCATGGGGTTCGGCCGAGCCTTTGGAGTGGTGGCCGCTGGTCAACCGGGTTCGGGCGATCGAGAACATGGCCTACGTGGTGGCCTGCAATCAGGCGTCGAGTTTGAAGAACTACCCGCCCTTTAGCTGGCCGGGCGGGAGCATGATCGTCGATTACGACGGCCGCATCCTGGCCCAGGCCGAACCAGGCCCTGGAGAGCGGATCGTGGTGGGGCCGATCGACTTGGCCGCGCTCCGCGCTGAACGCGCCCGGCGGCGGGGACACCACTTGCTGTCGCATCTGCGCACCGAGGCGTATAGCGCTTATCACCGCGCGATATTCCCCCCTCGCCGCCCCGCAACCTAACAACTAAGTGGGGCCGGGCGCTTGCGTGAGACTTGCCGGGTTGCTACCGTAACCCGGCAGGGCTTGTTTCAAAACGGCGGTGGCTCAGTCGGATCGAGCAACACCGCCTGCGTTTGACCAAGGTCATCCAAGGGGACGTGCGATGCAACGTAGAGAACTTCTAACGGGCGCGGCGGCCGCGGCGGCAAGCTGGTGGGTTGGTTCCGAAACATTCCGAGCCGCGGCGGCAGGCGAGAGCACGTCGCCCGACGCCATTCGTATCGAAGAACCGTTCCATGGGGCTGTGCTCAACCGGCGGCATGGCGAGGCGGTCGACGGGGGACTGAAGATCCGCGTTCGCGGCCAGGCGAAGGCCGAGCGGGTCACGGTCAACGGCCAACCGGCCGAGTGCCGAAACGGTCAGTTTTCCGTCCCCCTGGTGCTCAGCCAGCCGGTGACCGAAATCGTGGCCATGGCCGAAGGGCCGTCGGGCCGGGGGGAGGCCCGCGTCAAGGTCCGTTGGGATAAGCACTCGATGCCCCGCTATCGTTTCTCCATCGACGACAACGTCTTCTTCCTTCGCGACATCGCCCAGAAGGGCTACCGCTCGCTGTTCGATAGCTGGTACTTGAAGATGCTCAAGGATCTCAACACCGCCTACGGCGCGAAGTTCACCGTGAACATCTACTACACCGACGGCGCCGATTTCCATCTGCCCCAATTCCCCGACCGCTATCGGGGCGAGTGGAAAGACAACGCCCACTGGTTGAAGTTGGCCTTCCACGCCTGGGCCGACCAGCCGCCCCGGCCCTATCAGGACGCCCCGCCGGAAAAGCTGCTGGCCGACCTCGATCAGGTGGCCGAGCAGATTCATCGTTTCGCGGGTCCTGAGACCTACGCTCCCCCCACCGTCATCCATTGGGGAATGACCCGCCAAAGCGCGCTCAAGCCGCTCGCCAGCCGCGGCGTTCGCGCGTTGAGCGGCTACTTCAAGTACAACGGCAAGTACGACGTCAATTACCGCTTCAGCGACGAGATTTCCGAGTATCTCTCGCGGCACGATGCCTGGATGGATTTCTCCAGCGGGATTGTGTTCTCCCGGGTGGATATCGTCTGCAACAACGTGCCGGTGGATCGCGTCGTGGCAACCCTGGAACCGCAACTCCAAGACCCCAACACAGCGGAAATCATGGACCTCTTCACGCACGAGCAGTACTTCTGGCCGTTCTATCACCTTTATTTGCCCGACCACCCGAAACGCCTCGACACGGCGATCCGCTGGGTGACGGAGCACGGTTTCAAACCGGTGTTTTTCCACGAGGGATTTCTCGGCGCGCCGGAATGAAGGCCGGCCCTCGCTAGCAATCAATTGGCAAAACGGGTCAGACCGCGGTCGTCCATCGTGCGTTTCGTAGATCAGGGGCCCCGGGAAAGAGGGCGGCCTGAATCGCCGCGCCCTTCGACGTTCCCACCCTCGCGTCGCCGAGGACTTGGCCGACGCCAGAGCGGCTTTTTATTCCTTCAGCACCATGTCGATGCACATCACGGCGGCGAGGATGAGTCGGCGGATGGCGCTATTGGGCGGGACCTCGGGCGAAATGCTCAGCATGTACGTGTCGGCCGTCGTGAACATTTCCTTGCCCAGTCCGACCCACTTCTTCGTTACTCGGGCAAGCTCCAATTCATCGCGGACGAATGCGAACTCCCAGCCGGTCCATTTGCCCTTCAGCGAGCAGACCGCTTGACCCGAGCGGTCCAAAACGTCGAACCGTCCTCCGATGGACCACAACTTTTGCCGGAAGCCACCAATCTCCTCATCCCTGTCATCGAACACTTTCACGTTGGATCGAAAGAGGGTGACGCCGCGGGTGACGCGAACCACCTGTTTTCCCTCGAGGGTGCGCACGCGGATGTCGAAAGGCGTCATCCGCTTGTAGTCGCTGAAGCGAAAGATCTTGGTGAACAGGCCCAGGTTCTCTTCCCGGCACTCCATGATCTTCTCGCCCGACTCCGGATCGAAAATGTCGTAATTATTGGCGGCCTTGAACAGACCCACGTGCTCCTTGACGAGGAATTCGTTCCTATTGAGCGGGTCGGTCATTTTTTTGGATACCTCGTGTCGAGCAGTTCGTTGAGAGGGGAAAATCCGTCGAGCGGTCCTTTGCGTCCGTCAGGTGAGAAAAAGCAATAAAGTGATCGAGCTTCGATGTTGAACGGCGTCAAGGGGCGTTTGGACCAGGCGACGCGGCTTGCTGCGACTTTTGTTCTTCGCCGATGGCGAATAGGTGTGTCGCCGTGGAGACATATAACGTGCGGCCGACGGCCACCGGCGTGCTGTGGACCGGCCCGCCGACATTGTTCTTACCAAGGATCGTAAGTTTTTTGTTCAAGGCGAAGACGACCACGTCTCCGTCCTCGTCGCCGAGGTAAATCTTTCCGTCGGCCACCAGCGGCGAACCCCAGATGGCCGATTGCAGATCGCAGGTCCAATACGCCCGGCCGGTTTTCGCGTCCAAGCAATGGACCAAGCCTGCATGATCGCCGATCACTAAGAGGCCATCATGGATCGTCGGCGACCCCAGCGAGCGGTGGAAGACGCCTTGGAACTCCTCATTCACACCGCCCCCGCCCACGGCCGCCTCCTCGTATGCTTCGGCGCGTTCCGCTCCCGGGGCCTTGCTTCCCCGGTAATGCCAGATGGCGGCCGAGTTGGGATTGGGGACCGTCTTTTCGCCAGCCTCGGGGTTGACAGCCTGGCGAAGGCGGGGGCCGAGCGGCTTTCCCTCGCGATCGACAGCCAGCATGGCGCTGGTGTCGCCTCGCCGGGTAGGATCGATGCACCAGAGATCGGCCTGGCCCTCGCCGGACTCTGGGTCCTGGCCCGTGGCCACATACACGCGCCCATCGCACACCACCGGCGTGGCCACGATCGTGTTGCGGTCGCCCGAGCCAGACCCCTCCCATACCGACTCTTTCGGATTGCAGTCGAATCGCCAGAGGAGTTGGGGCTTGCGATCCGGAGATCGTGGCAGCTCGAAGCCATACACCCAGCCGTCGCCACCCGCGAAGATGGCTTGGGGAACACCGCCGAGCACGGCGAAGGCCGGCGACGACCATTGTCCGTCGAGAATGTTTTCGCCGGGCGAGGCGTCGGCCCAGACCAGTTTGCCCGTGTTTTTGTCCAACGCGATGAAGCTCGGCGCCTGGGGAGCGGGCATTTGATTATCCACGCTGCGACCGTTCGAGGTGCAAACCAAAAGCAAGTCGCCAGCGGCCGTGACCGAACAATTCGCCATATAGCGCGGCGCCACGCCCAACTCGCGCGGCATGTCGAACGTCCACAAGGGCTTCGATTCCCTGCCTGCCCCGGCGGCATCCAAACAAACGACCTCGGCCCTGTTCGTCACCACCCAGAGCCGATCGCCTTCGACAAGCGGCGCAGCACACATGCCGACCTCGGGCCAATCGACATTCTTGCCGCCCGGGTGCTTTTCGACCGAGTGCTGCCAGAGGAATTGGCCGTTGCTGCGATCGAAACAGAGCAGGCAGCCAAGGTCTACCGAGGCGGGATATCGGGCCAAATACCCGGCGCCATTGTTGGTCGCGCAAAAGACGCGGTTGCCTGATACCACTGGAGTCGCGTAGCACTGGGTTCCCAAACTTGCCACCCAGCGTATTTGCGGCGAGCTATTTAGCCAACGGTTGGTTTTCCGGTCCAGCTTGCCTACGTCCCAAGCGACGGGGAGCGGCCCGGCCGAGGAAACATTGTTGCGCAAGGGGGAGCCGCCCCATTGCGGCCAGTCGATCGTTCCGGGAGGAAGAGATGGTTGGGCGGCCGCGACCACGGTCAGCATGAAGCACGCAATCAGCAAGGTAGCGCTCCTTTCCCAATTCGCGTCTCCAACGCGGTTCTCCTCTCTGCCAACCCCTAAAGCAGACCCGACCAGCGATCGGCTCTTTAGGCGATCAGCTCTTGCCCAGCAGATGTTCCAGCACCGCCAGCTCCAGGGCCTCGTAATCCCGATTGGCGATGCATTGCTGCTCGACATCCTTGGGGAAGGTTCGCACTTTCTCCAAGAGGTGGAGAAAAACAGCACGGCTGTTGCTGAGGTGGCGCGTGGCGACATCGGCCTTCTGGCTCCGCATGGCCTTGACGTCCAGGCCCACGAACCGCCCCGTTGCCGGATAGCCGCCCAATTCCAACACGCGAACCTGATTGTAGGCCGCGCGGAGGTTCGCCGCGCCGAAGGTTTTGTCCTGATCGAACTTCAGGCCATTTTGATCATTGAGGTGGACGCTCCACAGCTTGCCCATGGATAGGGCGAAGGCCATTTCATCCGAGGGATCGAGCCCGGCGAGCAAGGCATGGGCCGTTTCGATCAGGCCGCCCATGCGATTCGGATCCACCGTTTGCGTGCCGATGGCCAAGGCGTGGCCGATCGTCGGCAAGAAGGCGTGATCCATGGGCTCGTTCGGCTTCGGCTCAATGGCGATGGTGATCTCAGGATCGTACTCCAAAATGTCGTTGAAGGCATCCAGAAGGTGACGGTGGGCGTCGATGGCGTTTTTCGACTCCCGAATGTAAGTGCCTTCCCGCGCCAGCCAAAGCACGAGCATCTTCGTTCCCAGCGCGTTGGCGATATCGATCGCGCGTTCGCTGCGGGCGAGGGCCCATTTACGGGACTTGGGATCGTTCGAGGTAAAGGCTCCGTCCACGCCTTTGGGATGCTCCCAGAGCCGCGGAGCTACGAACTCGGCCACCAGCCCCTCGCCGTCGAGCAAGCGCTTCACGGCGGCAGCCTTTCGAACGATTTGAGCAGGGGCGAGCTGTTCCATGTCCGGCACGGCGTCGTCGTCATGAAATTGCACGGCATCGAACCCGAGCTTCTTGTACATCCGCACCTTTTTGGCGAAGGCCACGGGCGAGCGCACCGAGGGACCGAACGGGTCGGCGCCTTCGTGGATATTCCACGGTCCGAACGAAAAACGATATTCTGCCGCCATTGCGCACTCCTTACATAAGTCCGAAAAATCGATTCAAACACTGCTACGTAATCGTTCCATGCGAAAGGTCGCCGCCCGCCGTGAAATCCCAACCTTCGCAAAAACTTCGTCACGGCGGCGGTTATAGCCGATCCGCTGGGGAGTGAAAAGGGGCGGGCGGGCCGTGGAACAAATGGCCGTGCTCCATCCAGCTTCGTCATGCCTTGCGAAATTGAGCACGAAAAACCGGTCGTCCGCTCTGGCGCGTGCGACGCTCAAAATGGGTGCGGTAGTCCGACTCAGACGTGGCTGCGGAAGCGGGGACCTCGAGGGGGCCGACGAGCTTCGTCTGGGAGCGGACTAACGCCATGCTGGTCTGGAAGTATTCCTCCACATCAGTCCAATAGTGCAGGGTGCCGCCCGGGCAAAGTACACGCTCGACGTCCCGAACGAAGCCCTCGCGCATCACCCGACGCTTTTTATGCCGCCGCTTCCACCAGGGGTCAGGGAAATAAATATGCACGGCGGCGACGGCCGCGTCGGGCAACACCTCGGCAAAAGCCCGAACCGCGTCGCCCCAAACGATCATGGCATTGGCTAGACCATTCTTGGCAAGGCCGGCGGCGGCGTAGCAGGCGTAGGGGCGAGCGATTTCGATACCGAGAAAATCGGTTTCAGGCCTGGCCGAGGCTTCGCTCCGCAAAAACAGCCCTTTGCCCGAGCCCACCTCGATCTCCAGCGGCGCCTGGCGTCCGAAGAGGGCCTCGGCCTTGAAGGGCCGGGGTAGTTCCTCCAAGGATTTCAAGTGCCGCGAAAGGTCAATGCGGGGATCGATCTTGCGGAGCTTGGGGCGGGCCATGCGGTCAGCACTTAGAAGTCACGCGTTAACGGCAAACGGCGAGGCCGTAGCATGTCGTTCAGCGCGGGCATGACCAGCAGTCCGGCGAGAAAACCGCCCACGTGGGCCCAAAACGCCACGCCCCCTTGGTAGCCCAAATCGCGTAGCGTCAGCGACTGCGTCGCGGCCAGCAGTTGCCCAAAAAACCAGAACCCCAACACCAGGAGCGCAGGCAATTCGATGATCGTGACGAAGAAGAGGAGAAAGACCAAGGTCTGCACGCGGGCAAAGGGCCAAGTCACCGTATAGGCCCCGAGGATCGCGGCCACGGCTCCGCTGGCGCCGATCACGGGAATGGGGCTGTTGGGAGCGACCGCCCATTGGCACGCCAACGCTACCACGCCACCGCCTAGGTACAACAGCAAGTACAACACCATTCCCAGCCGATCCTCCACGTTGTCGCCGAAAATCCATAACAGCCACATGTTGCCCAGCAAGTGCAACCAACCGCCGTGAAGGAACATGGAAGTCACCACCGTGGCAAGGGTCTGGCGGGGAGCGGGGAGGATGCGGACCTGTTGCACAAGCAATTCGACCCTTCCATCGGGGGTGATGACGCGATCCCGAGGCAACTCGACTTCCAGCACGCGGCCGTGGAAGAGCTGACCGATTCTGGCGGGAATGAAGCCCAGCCGGAGCACAAGCTCCTCTTGTTTTTCCTCCGGGAGGCGAAGGATGGAAATAAACACCACCACATTGAGTGCGATCAGGCCGAGCGTCGCCAGAGGGGCGCGTCGCGAAGGGATATTGTCGCGGAACGGGAAGAGCATGACGACCTCGGCTAACGGCCCTCCAAAGTTGCTCGAGATTCAGGTGGGACTCAAGCCGGGGCGACGTCTTTGAACAATTCTTCGGGAAGTGGAATGCCCATCAATTCCCCCTCGCAAACCAAGTTGTCGCGAACCAGGCACTGAAACTCGCTGGTGAGCAACATGCTGCGGACCTTGAGCAAGCGGCAGACGATCACAAACCGTTCGCCCGGCTGGACGACCCCACGGAAACGAACGTCCTTCAGTCCGCCGAAGCCCACCACGGGCGTGTTCATCAATTTATATTTCTGGGTGAAGTAGCTGGCCAATTGGGCAGCCGCTTCACACATCATCACCCCCGGCATCAGCGGACGGCCCGGCATGTGGCCGCGAACCCAAAACTCGTCGGGACCAAGGTCTTTATAGCCCACGCACACACTGTTCACCCGATCCTCGTACACAATCGCCGTGAGTTGCTCCATCTCGAAGCGTTGCCGATTGTAGCGGCGGATTTCGTGGATGTCGGCGATCACGTGATTCAGATCGTAACAGGATGGGTCCAGGATCAGTTGACGCTTGGGCACGCCTTTCTCCTTCGCAATCGACCGCGAGACAAAACGCAGGGAACGCCGCTCGAAACCAGCCGTGCCCGTTCCATCGCCCCCGACGGGAAACCCCCAAACCTTGGATTCAAGCGAAACGAGAACGGCGGCTGGGCAGCCATTCCAAAAAAACACCACCTTGGCGGGGTGGACCAACGAGAAAACTAGGTGCGAACCAGCTTACGCTTGGCGCGGCGGGCCTTGCTGTTCGCCGGGCGTTTCCCATGATTGGCCTTCTTGATGACGCGATGCGGTTTAGCCATGCTCTGATCTCTCGTGAACCGTGGTCTTCAAAGCTTCGATCCTACCATATCAGGGCAGGGGCAGAAAAGGCCGTCGGGCGTCGTAATCCATGTCAACGTTGGTCAGGCCCATCCGGCCCGACCGCCTTCAACACCTTGGAAAGTTTTATTCCCTGCACGGCCCCGACCACGCGTCTCTGATACTTGGAGACACTCGCGAAAAGTGGTAACCTCTACTTATGTTGGGGGAGGTGTGAATCACGTTCGCTTCGTGCGAGCCATTCGGCCGCCATAGCTCTCTTCGAGGCTTCGGCGACTAGAGACCTGTTCAATGGGAGCTTTTGCCACTCGATGCGAGACACACGCCATGGGAAACCGCGTTCGGCTCGGGAGGCGTTGCAATTGGGGGTTTGGCTCGACGAGCCGAAATCAGGGTTCCAGGGCTTGGTGACCCAACGGGGCCCCGCCCTGAAGCTTCCGATCCGCGATACGCGGATCTACGCCGTGTGTGTGACTTCGCCCAAGCAGCAGAAACCGAACGATTGGCTCTACACCAATGTGGGGTTGGTGCTTGTCGACGGCACGTTTCCGAAGACGGTGGAGCCGGCGGGTGCGGACGATTGGGCCCAGCTCACGCCCGGCATACCGCTTCATGCATTGTGCTACGCCCACGAAGGCGATTTGATGACCCCTGAAGACCGAATCGCCTCGGGTAGCACGCCCAGCAAGATTCTGTTCGTCAATGCACACCCCCAGTTACCCAGCAAGTTACGCGTGCATGGCGTAAAAGTGGACTTGCCAAAATTCCCTCAGGGCAGTCCGTTCATTAACTCGCAGGGTAAGGTGGTGGCCGTCTATTTGGGGACCGGGGTCGAGCAGGAGGGTTCGTCCCAGCACAGTCCGGGCATTGAAAATATGCTCTTTGCCACGGTAATACAATCGGGAATATGATCAATCTGTGGTTTAAAAAAGCAAACGGCTTAGCCTGGCCCTCGACGGCAGAGCAATTACCTTGCACTCGAAATGAAGCCGCGACAAGAAGAAACCGAGGTCAAGGCGGTCCACTATCCCCCGATTGCCCGGTTACGAGTTTCTCAGAACGGAAAATCGTTGTTTCAGCTTGGCCGGATGAGCGGGTTAGGAGATTCGTGGGCTTGGGAAGTTCTTTGGTGCCGCGTAACATTTTTCGGCTGAAGGCAACTTTTCGAGTAGCCTCCGCTGAGTCAAGGCTGGGGATCGCCGGCCAGGCTCATTATAGCCGAAAGTGAGGGGGTGATCGCAAATAGACCACTCTATTTTGGGGTTCAGAAACATAAACAAAAGGGGTAAAAGGAGACAACGCTTATGAACAAGGCGATCTTAGGGGCGCGGATCCACTATTGGATGGCGCTTATTGTGCTCTTGGGACTAGTTGGATGGATGGGAGTCCGATCCCACCAATTTAACCATGCTGTGGCGAGTGAACAGGAAGTCGTTGCCGGGGATGCGACCGGGGGGCTCGATTACGCGAGAAGTCTCTCCAAGACTTTCCGTACGGTGGCGAACCAAGTGCTTCCGTCGGTGGTTTTGATCGAGAACATCCCAGCATCGGGAAGGCCCAGCGAAGGGGCGGGTGCGGACTCGGACGAGAACGACCCCTTCGAGGGCACGCCATTTGGCGACATGTTCCGCAATCACCCAGAGTTGCGGCGATTCTTCCGCGACCTGCCGCGCGGCATGCCTCGGGGTGAGGTGTACGGGGTGGGGTCGGGCATCATTATCGACCCTTCTGGGATTATCCTCACCAATAACCACGTGGTCGAGGGTTCCGGAAAAATCAATGTCCGGTTGCACGACGGTCGGGAGTTCAAAGCCACGGAGATCAGGCGTGATCCGAAAACCGATTTGGCCCTCGTTTACATCAAGGGCGCCGACAACTTGAAGGCCGCTAAATTCGGCGATAGTGACAAAATGGAAGTCGGCGACTGGGTCCTGGCCCTCGGCGAAATGTTCAATCTGGAAGGCACGGTGACGGCAGGGATCATCAGCTCGAAGGGAAGGTCCCTTGGCCCCCAGACCCGGGCCGATTTCCTCCAAACGGACGCCGCGATCAATCCCGGCTCCAGCGGCGGCCCCTTGATCAACCTGGACGGCGAGGTGATCGGCATCAACACCGCCATCCACACCAGGACGGGGGCTAATCAGGGTGTCGGTTTCGCCATTCCCAGCAACTTGGCGAAGTGGGTGGCGGACCAGTTGATCGAGACGGGCACGGTCAAGCGGGCTTACTTGGGCGTGGTCATTCAGCCGCTTACTCAGCAGTTGGCCGAGCAGTTCGGCGTTCGGGCACGCGAGGGAATCCTGGTAGGCGACGTTCAGCCCAACAGCCCGGCGGCCGAGGCAGGCATCAAGCCCGGCGACTTGATCCTCAAGTATGAAGGCAAGCCGGTGAGCAACACGCAGCAACTCGTCGGCCTCGTCGATCGTTCCCCGGTTGGCGGCAAGGCGAATTTGGATATCATCCGCGATGGCAAACGCATGACGATCACCGTCACGCTCCGTGAGCAGCCGGCCGACTATGGTGTGGCGATGCGAGGCTTCGGCGGGGGGCGCGGCGGTCGGTCCAATCCGGCCAAGGTGGATCAACTCGGCATTCAGGTAGACAATTTGACGAATGAGGTGGCCGAGCAATTGGGCCTTAAGGCCGGAGAGGGCGTCGTCGTGACGGACGTCGCGCCAGGCAGCGTCGCAGATCGCGCTGGCCTCGCCCCCGGCATGGTCATCACGCAGGTGAACCGGAAGCCAGTGAAATCGGTCGAGGATTTCAAAAAGGCCGCGGCCGCTCAGCCGCTCAGCAAGGGGGTACTCTTCTTGATCCGAACGCCGGAAGGCTCTCGGTTCATCGCCATCCGCGCTGAGGATTGATTCGTCGTCTGGCACGGCGAAGACTTCCGAGGCCCGCCGACCTCGGAAGTCTTTTTTTGTGGGAAGTGATCCGCGATGAAAGCGGATATCGTCCCAGTCTTTGCTCTTGCAGCGAAGAGCAGCCTCGCGGCCATCTGGTTGGAAGAGAAGGGCTGTCGCCGGGGCGGAGGGCATTTTTTGAAAGCTCGGCTTGCAAATTATGGCAATTCTCGGCTCCTTAGCCCACGATCGCCGTCTCGGCGAGGCTCGCGGAATTGACGCCAATCGGTGGTCGCGTTAGGTTAACAGAAAGTCGCCCCAGGAGAGGGAAGCCATGGCGGAGTGCGAGTGCTTGGAATCGATCTTCTCCTCTTACCAAGGGAGCCGAGAGGAGCTGATCCCGTTGTTGCAGGATGTGCAGCAGCACTTCGGCTATCTACCCAACGACGCCATGCTGGCGATCGCCCGATTCATTCGGGTGCCGGAAAGCGCCGTCTATGCAGTGGCCACCTTCTACGCCCAGTTCCGCTTCACGCCGATCGGTAGGAACCACATCATGGTTTGCCGCGGTACGGCCTGTCATGTGCGGGGCGCACCGCGGATTTTGGAAGCGATCGAAAAACACTTGGGCATCAAAGAGGGCGAGGCCACACCCGACCTCGAGTATTCGCTAGAGACTGTCGCTTGTATCGGCGCGTGTGGGCTTTCGCCGTGCATGATGGTCAACAAACGGGTGGAAGCGAAATTGACGCCCAAAAAGATCGCCAAACTGTTCGGGGGAAACGGCAAGTCATGATGGCCGCTTTATCAGATTTGCGTGGGCAGGCCCGACAGGCGTGGGACGCCTCGGCACACGGATCGCGTCCAGTGATCCGCGTGGGGACGGCCACCTGTGGCCGGTCGGCGGGCTCCCTGGACACTTTGGCGGCCTTTCGTGAAGCAACCGCCGCTTTGGGAGTGGATTGCTTCCTCGTCGAGGTTGGCTGTATCGGCTTGTGCTATGCCGAGCCCATCGTTTGCGTTACCAAACCCTCTCGCCCCACAATCCTCTACGGCGAGGTCACCCCCAAGCGGGCTCGAGAGATCGTCGAACGATACCTCGTAGGGGAGGATCCCTTGCCGCAGTATGCCTTGGGTGCGATGGATGGAGAACCGCCCCCCGACATCCCGCTGCTTTGGGAAACACCGGTTTTCAAACGCCAAGTTCGTCGCACACTCAAGAATTGCGGCTTCATCGACCCGACGAGCATTCAGGACTACCTGGCCATGGACGGCTACGGAGGCCTGGCCCGGGCCTTGGAAATTGGGCCGGAGCGGGTTATCGAGGAGCTGAAGCGATCGGGTCTACGAGGCCGTGGGGGAGCGGGGTTTCCGACCTGGCGGAAATGGTCCTTCTGCCGGCAAGCCCCCAGCGACGTGAAGTACATCGTGTGTAACGCCGATGAGGGCGATCCAGGGGCGTTCATGAACCGCTCGCTCCTCGAGGGCGATCCGCACGCCGTGCTTGAAGGGATGCTGATCGGCGGGTATGCCTTGGGGGCGCAAACCGGCTATATCTATTGTCGGGCCGAATATCCCTTGGCGTTGGACCGGCTCCGCACGGCCATCGCTCAGGCGGAGGAATTGGGTTTGCTCGGAGACAACGTGCTAGGCTCCGGGTTCTCGTTCCACATCAAGATCAAGGAAGGGGCAGGGGCCTTTGTGTGTGGTGAGGAGACGGCCCTGATCGCCTCGATCGAGGGCCGCCGCGGCATGCCCCGGCCCCGCCCGCCGTTTCCTGCCATCGCCGGGCTGTGGGGCAAGCCGACGATCATCAACAACGTGGAAACCTTGGCTTGCGTCAGTTTGATCCTCCGCCACGGCGCGGAATGGTTCGCTCAGTACGGTACGGCTGAGAGTAAAGGTACGAAGACCTTCGCCCTGGTGGGCCAGGTCAAACGCCCAGGGCTGATCGAAGTTCCCTTGGGTATCACGCTCCGCGAGATGATTTACGAGATTGGCGGTGGGGTGCTCGACGATCGGCCCTTCAAGGCCGTGCAAACCGGCGGTCCTTCCGGCGGCTGCATCCCGGCCGACCTGCTGGACACGCCTGTGGATTACGACTCGCTCAAGGCGGCCGGCAGCATCATGGGCTCGGGCGGCATGGTGGTCATGGATGACACGACTTGCATGGTCGATTTCGCCCGATACTTTTTGGACTTCACCCAGAAGGAATCGTGCGGGGAATGCGTGCCCTGCCGCCTCGGCACGCGGCAAATGCACGAGATTCTCACGGATTTGACGGAGGGCCGAGGGCGGCCCGGCGACATCGAGCTGCTCCAACAAATCGCCGAGGGGGTCGCGAGGGGTTCGCTGTGCGGCCTAGGTCAAACCGCGCCCAATCCCGTGCTCACGACCATCCGGTGTTTTCGCGACGAGTATGAGGCGCATTTGAGAGAGAAGAGTTGCCCGGCCGGGGTTTGCAAGCCGCTATTCCAGTATCAGATCGACGAGGCGCTTTGTAAGGGCTGCCGGTTGTGTCAGAAGAACTGCCCCGTCGAAGCTGTCGTAGGCGAACTGAAAGGCGCTCACCGCATCGTGGTCGAAAAATGCATCAAATGCGGGGCTTGTTTCGAAGTCTGCCGCACGGGCGCGGTGATCAAAGTGCCCAATGCCTTGGTCCACGCCGGACCTTAAAAATTGCCGGAGCCGATGCACCCTTCGTTGGGGCTTGCTCCCGTGGCGAGGTAATCGGGCCGTGCGAGGCCCGTGCGCGGCTTGGCGAAGGCGCCCGGGGGTACAACGTTGGGCAGGAGTGACGGATGCATGAGTGAAATCAAGTTGACGATCGACGGCCGGACGATCTCGGCCCGGCCTGGAACAACCATCTTGGAGGCCGCTCTCCAGCACGGCGTGTATATTCCCCATCTCTGCCATCATCCCGACTTGGAACCGGTCGGCATCTGCCGCGTGTGCCTGGTCCACGTGGAGGGGCGTGGGCAGATGCTGTCCTGCCGGGCACCCGCCGAGGACGGCATGGTAATCTCTACCGATCACCCGGCGATCGACGCCGCCCGGCGAATCGCCGTCGAGCTGCTGATTTTGAACCATCACGGCGACTGTCTCGTCTGCGCGAAGAGCGAACAGTGCAAGCTGCATGAGGTGGCGGCCTGGGTCGGCGTGGACCAGCAGCGCCTGGCCCGCATGAGGCGTCCCAGCCCCTCGGGCGAGATCGACGATTCCAATCCCTTCTTTACGCTCAACCACGACAAGTGCATTCTTTGCGGCATCTGCATCCGCACCTGCGACGAGATCGTGGGCGTGGGGGCGTTGGACTTCGCGTTTCGGGGCTTTCGCACGCGGGTGAGCACGTTTGGAGGGCGCCCGATCGTCGAGTCGCGCTGCGAATCCTGCGGCGAGTGCGTGGTCCGCTGCCCCGTCGGCGCCTTGGCGCCGAAGAAAGCTCTGCCGCCCGTACGCGAGGTCAAGACCACCTGTCCTTATTGTGGTACAGGCTGCGGCATTTACCTTGGCGTGCGTGGCGGGAAGGTGGTTTCGGCCCGCGGCGATACGGAAAACCCCGTCAACCACGGCCGGTTGTGCGTGAAAGGCCGATTCGGCCACGACTTCATCCACCATCCGGAGCGATTGACCAGGCCGCTCATCAAAAAGAACGGCAAGCACGTCGAGGCCACCTGGGACGAGGCCTTGGATTTGGTGGCCAATCGGCTTTCGGCGTATCGCGGCAGCCAGTTTACCGCCATGGCCTCGGCCCGCGTCACGAACGAGGAAAATTACCTGATTCAAAAGTTCGCTCGGCAAGTGATGCAGAGCAACAACGTGGATCACTGCGCCCGGCTCTGCCATGCCCCGAGCGTGGCGGGACTGTTGCAAACCTTGGGCAGCGGGGCCATGACCAATCCGATTGGTGATATCCGCGAAGCCGCCTGCATCCTGGCCATCGGCTGCAACACCACGGCCGCTCATCCGATCATTGGATTGCACGTCAAGGACGCCGTGCGCCGCGGCGCTGCTTTGATCGTCGCCAACCCCAAGGAGGTCGACCTCTGCCGTCACGCCACGATCTGGATCCGGCAAAAGCCAGGGAGCGACGTGGCCTTGCTCATGGGAATGCTTCGCGTAATTGTCGACGAGGGGCTTTGGGACCCGGCCTTCGTATCCGAACGCTGCGAGGGTTTCGAGACGCTGCGTGAATCGTTGGCCAGTTGGGACTTGGAGACCGTGGAGCGGCTGACCGGCGTTCCCGCCGACGCGGTGGTTCACGCGGCGCGGATGTTCGCCACCCGAAAGCCTGGCAGTATCCTCTACGCCATGGGCATCACTCAGCACAGCCACGGCACCGACAACGTTTTGGCCATCAGCAACCTGGCGTTGGTCACCGGCAACCTGGGGCGGCCGTCCAGCGGGGTGAACCCCTTGCGCGGTCAAAACAACGTGCAGGGCGCCTGCGACATGGGGGCTTTGCCGAATGTGTATCCGGGCTACCAGCGGGTCGACGATCCCGCGGTGCGGCAGAAGTTCGAGTCTGCCTGGGGCTGCACGCTTTCCGATCGACCGGGCATGGCGATGACCGAGACCTTCCACGCCATGATCGAGGGGCAAATCAAGGCCGTTTACCTCGTCGGCGAGAACCCCGTGCTGAGCGAGGCCGACGCGAACCATGTCGTGGAAGCCCTCCGCCATTTGGAGTTCTTCGTCGCTCAGGACATCTTCCTGACCGAGACCGCCCAACTGGCGCACGTGGTCCTGCCGGCAGCCACGTTCGCGGAAAAGGATGGAACGTTTACCAACACCGAGCGCCGCGTGCAACGCGTGCGCAAGGCGATCGAGCCCTTGGGCGAGGCCCGGCCCGACTGGTGGATCACCTGCCAGATCGCCCGGCGCATGGGCGCGAGCGGTTTCGACTTTGCCGATCCCGCGGCGATCATGGCCGAGATCGCCTCGCTGACGCCGAGTTACGGCGGAATCGCCTACGATCGGCTGGAAAACGGCGGTCTGCACTGGCCTTGCCCGACGCGCGAACACCCGGGAACGCCCATGCTCCATGGCCAGCGCTTTCCGACCCCCAGTGGCAAGGCGCGGCTGGTGCCGCTTCAGTTCAAACCGCCCGCCGAGCTACCCGATCAAGACTATCCTCTCCTCTTGACCACCGATCGAAGTCTGTACCATTACCACACGGGTACGATGACGCTCCGCGTCGATGGGCTGCGGTCATTGAGCGGCCAGGAATTCTTGAGGATTCACCCTGAGGACGCCTCGCGTTTGGGAATCCATGACGGGGAGCGGGTCGAGGTGTCGTCGAGGCGGGGGAAAGTCGTGGTGGCGGCCCACGTCACCGAGGTCTGCCCGCCCGGTGTCGTCTCCCTCACCTTCCATTTCCCCGACACACCCACCAACCTGCTGACACACGCGGCGCTGGACCCGGTGGCCAAAATCCCCGAGACCAAGGTCTGCGCGGTGCGCGTGACGCGCGTCGGGGCGAGCTGACAAAGACGGCCCCACGCGTTGGAATTTTCTCGGTGTTGTGGCTAGTCACGGGCCCGCACGGTCCTTAAAAATAGAGGCCGCCGCGGAGAAGCCAGGGCCGCCTCTTCGAGTTGCCGCGAGGCGGGATCGGCTTCTTGGCGGTTCTCCACAACAGGCGTCCGTTCCGTTGCTCCCTAGAGAAAGGGCCCAATCATGGCGAAACCCGTTCGTGTCGGTCTGGTCGGCTCGCAATTCATCGCCCACCTCCACGCCGAGGCATTCAAGATGGTGCCACAGGCAGAGTTGTTCGCGGTCTACTCGCCCACGCCGGGCCATGCGGAGCAATTTGCCAAGAAGTTCGGCATTCCGCATGCCCGAACCGATTACCAAAAGTTTCTCGAAATCGACGAATTGGACGTGGTGGTCATCGGCATCCCGAATCACCTGCATTGCGAATTCACGGTCAAGGCAGCGGCGGCGGGCAAACACGTGATCTGCGAGAAGCCGCTGTGCTTGAACCTCCGCGAGGCCGACGAAATGATCGCCGCCTGCAAGAGGGCGAACGTGAAGCTGATGTACGCCGAGGAGATCTGCTTCGCACCGAAGTACGTCCGGGTCAAAAAGCTTTTGGACGATGGGGCCTTGGGCTACCCGACGCTCATCAAACAATTGGAAAAGCACGATGGCCCTCACGCGCCGCATTTTTGGGACGTGGACCGCTCGGGCGGCGGAGTGGGGTTGGACATGGGCTGCCACGCCATCGAGTTCTTCCGCTGGATGCTCGACAAACAGCCCATCAAGTCGGTCTATGCCCACATGGACACGCTGGTCCACAAGGACAAAACCCAAGGCGACGACAATGCCTTGATCCTCGTCGAATTCGAGAGCGGATGCGTCGGTCTGGCCGAAGAGAGCTGGACCAAATTGGGCGGCATGGACGATCGTGTCGAAGTGTACGGCTCCAAGGGCGTGGCCTTCGCCGATCTCTTGCGCGGCAGCTCCATCCACACCTACAGTTCGGTGGGTTACGACTACGCGGTGGAAAAGGCCGGTTCCACCGTAGGCTGGAGCTTCACCATGTTCGAGGAGTGCTGGAACTACGGTTTCCCCCAGGAAATGGCCCACTTCGTCGATTGCATCCAGAACGACAAGCAGCCCATGGAAACGGGCGAGGACGGCCGGGCCACGCTGGAGGTCCTCATGGCGGCCTACGAGTCGGCGGGCACGGGCCGGAAAGTGACCTTGCCCTTCCACACCGATGCCCGCCGGCCGCATGACCTATGGAAGCGGACGTAAACCGGGCAGCGCGTTTTCTGCGGCGCTTGGCTCACGAACTTTGGGCACCGTTGGGCTCCTCGCGGGGAACGCGCTTCACGGCGACCAGCGTGTCGCCTTCCTCCAGGCTCATGATCCGCACGCCCTGGGTGTTGCGCCCGATCACGCTCACGTCGTCGGCGGGAATGCGTTGGATCTTGCCGCGAGCGGTAATCATCATCACCTCGTCGCCATCGCGAACGCGGACGATGCCGATCACTGGGCCGTTGCGCTCGGTGGTCTTGATGTCGTGCAGCCCTTTGCCGCCGCGGTGCTGCGTGCGGTATGACCGTTGTGAAGAATGGTCGCCGTTCTCGCTCGCTTCCTGCTCGGAGTCGGCGACTTCGCCTTCGTCGCCCTCGTCGTCAGCGGCGTCGTCGCCGTTCTGCCCGGCAACCACCGGCTCGAGGTTGGGGCCGAAGGGCGTGCGCTTGCCATAGCCATTGGCGCAGACGGTCAGCAAATAGGCGTCGGGATCGGCCACGACCATGCCCACCACGGCATCGTCGCCGATGAGGCGGATGCCCTTCACGCCGCTGGAGTCGCGCCCCATGGGACGCACGTCCGATTCCCGAAAACGGATGGCCATTCCCCGGGCCGTAGCCAAAACGATCTCGTCGCCCGGCTTGGTGATCACCACATCGACCAATTCATCGCCCTCGCGGAGCTTGATGGCGATGATGCCATAGCGCTTCGGCCGGCTGTAGGCGGCCAACTCGGTCTTTTTCACCAGACCGCGTCGGGTAGCCATGACCAAGTAATGGTCCGGCTTGTCGAAGTCGCGCACGGCGCGGCAATCGGCGATGTGCTCTCCTTCGGCCAGGTTCAAGAGGTTCACGATCGCCCGGCCGCGGCGGTCCCGCCCCAACTCGGGAATGCCATACACCTTGTGCCAATAGACCTTCCCGAAATTGGTGAAAAACATCATGTAATCGTGTGTACTGCACACGAACAGCTTCTGGATCGGGTCCTCGTCGTCCGTCTTGGCCCCGGTGAGTCCCTTGCCCCCGCGGTGCTGCGCGCGATAGGCGGTGATCGGCGTGCGTTTGATGTAACCGTTGGAAGAGATCGAGACGACCACCGTTTCCTCGGTGATCAGATCGTCCATGTCGAGGTTGTCGGGCTCTTCATCGCTGATCTGGGTTCGCCGCGGATCGCCATGCTTGCGCTTCAGCTCTAACAAGTCATTGCGGATGATCTGGTCGATATTTTTCGGGTCCGAAAGGATGCGTTGGAATTCCGCCACGTCGGCCAGCAACTTGCGGTGTTCGCCGACGAGCTTTTCCTGTTCCAGGTTCACCAATTGCCCGAGGGTCATTCGCAGGATCGCGTCGCACTGGACGGGCGTCAAAGGATAGCTTTCCAAACTGCCTCGCTCGGCAACGATGGCCGCAAACCCCTCCTCGCCCAAAGCCCTTTGCAGCATGGCGGCGGGGCATGCCACTTGGGCCAATCGGGCCTTGGCCTCGGCCTGGCTCGGCGAGGAGCGGATCACCCGAATCACTTCCTCGATGTTGGCCAACGCCACCAGCAGCCCTTCGACCGTATGCTTGCGTTGCCGGGCCTTGGTCAGAAGAAACTGAGTGCGACGGCGAATCACCGTCCTGCGATGCCGGAGGAACTCCTCCAGAAGCGCCTTCAGCGTTAGCATCCGCGGTTTGCCATCGACCAAAGCCAAAAAGATCAGCGAGAAACTATCTTGGAGCGGCGAGAACTGGTAGAGCTGGTTGAGCACGACCTCGGGATCGGCGTCCCGCTTGAGTTCCACGACCAGACGCACCGGCTCCTTCAGATCGCTTTCATTTCGGATGTTGGAGATGCCGTCGATACGGCCTTCGTTCACCAGCTCGGCGATGCGCTGCTCGATGTTGTCGGTCGTTTGCTGGTAGGGAATCTCGGTGACGACGATACGGTACCGTGCATGGGACATTTCCTCGATCGTGGCTTTCGCCCGAACCACGATCGTCCCCCGCCCGGTGTGGTAACCGCGGCGGATCCCGTTGCGACCACACACGATTCCGCCGGTGGGGAAGTCAGGGCCGGGGATGATTTCCAACAATTCGTCGATGGACACATCCGGGTCGTCGATCAGCTTGATCAAGGCGTCGCACACCTCGGTGAGGTTATGCGGCGGGATCGACGTGGCCATGCCCACCGCGATGCCGTTGGCGCCGTTGACCAATAAGTTGGGAAATGCCGAGGGAAGCACGGTCGGTTCCCGACGCCGCTCGTCGTAGGTGGGCACGAAGTCGACCGTGTCCAGATTCAGGTCCTCCAGCATCAACGCGGAGAACGGTGAGAGGCGGGCCTCGGTATACCGCATGGCGGCCGCCGGCGAACCGGAGGGCCAGCCGAAATTGCCTTGCTTGTCGATGAGGACATACCGGGTGTTCCACTCCTGGGCCATGCGGACCAGTGTGGGATAGATCACGCTTTCGCCGTGGGGATGGTAGTTGCCGCTGGTGTCGCCGCAGATTTTCGCGCACTTGACCCGCGAAGCCCCCGGCGTCAGATTCAGGTCGTTCATCGCGACCAAGATGCGACGCTGCGAAGGTTTCAAGCCGTCGCGCACGTCGGGCAGGGCCCGGCTGACAATCACGCTCATCGCGTACGTCAGGTACGACCCTTTGAGCTCGTCCTCGATGGCCAGTTCCACCACCCGGCCGGTGGTGCTGGCCCCGGTCGACGGGGAAGCGGTTTCCTCGCTTTCTCTGCCACCCTCATGGGGTGGTTCGGGCGGCAAACTAGAGTCGGTAGACAAGGCAATCCTTTCTTAAGTCTGCCTCGGAAACACTCATCCCGAGCAGGAATCGAACTAGGCCCTCGAATCTTTCGAAAGCCTTAACGACCAAAAACTTAAGTATAGCTCGAAGCCCTTTGTCTCACAACTCCGCCTGCGGAAAAAAGGAAAACGCAAGTACCAAAGCAGAAACGATTTGCGATTTGATTTTGAATCCTTGTGGCCACATATTCGATTCGAGCTGGGCAAACGGCGATCGAGATTCTATTTACCACCATCCATGGGGGATAGATACGAAGAAGGAACACGCAAACAGGCAACTCGCCCAAAAGTCAACCACAAAGCGAGGGGGTTAACCGAGCTTCCGGTCTTAACGGGTATCCGTTAAGCTCCGTTGCCAATCGGCAAACCCACATGATTGCCGAAATGGGTTGCAAAGACAGAAGTCTTGCGTGGATTTCCTAAACACCGCATTCACCCGAACATCACAATCTCCCCCTAATAGGGGAAGTTATTTTCAATTTCCTGCTTTAAGAACTCATTGATGAACCGTGGCGTCCATGTTCCCAAATCTGGCCCCGCTGGTCCTTGGAACGGTTCAGATCGATTTTCCCGTGGCGCTAGCGGCGATGAGCGGCTACAGCGACTGGCCGACGCGGGTCATTGCGCGACGCTTTGGAGCAGGCTATTCGATCTGCGAAGTCCTTCTCGACCAGTTCGTTGTCAATGTCACCAAGGGACGCAAGGCGACTCGTTGGATTCGTGTGGAAGACGGCGACCATCCTGTGGCCGCGCAGCTCATGGGCAGCGCGGCCGAGCCGCTGGTGCCGGCCGCCTTGAAACTGGTCGAAGCTGGTTTCGACGTGATCGACGTCAATTTTGGTTGTCCGGTCCGCAAGGTGGTGGGCAAGTGTCGTGGCGGCTGGATGCTCAGCCAGCCCGACAAGGCCCGGGAAATCCTCGCCCGGCTCCGCGACGCCCTGCCTCCGCGTATCCCCCTAACCCTGAAGATGCGCCGCGGCCTCGATGACAGTCCCCAAAGCCGCGACCATTTTTTTGCGATCCTCGAGGGCGCGCTGGCTTTGGGAGTGGCGGCGGTGACGATTCACGGGCGGACCGTGCGGCAACGTTACGAGGGCCGCAGCTCCTGGGAATTCGTCCGCGAAGTGAAATCGCGTGTAGGCGCCGTGCCCGTTTTCGGCAGCGGCGATTTATTTACGGCATCCGATTGCCTCGCCATGTTCGCCGCGACGGGCGTGGATGGCATCACGGTTGCCCGGGGAGCGATCGGCAATCCTTGGATTTTCCGCGAGATTCGCGCGTTGGCTTCGGGGCAACCCCTTCCCCCTCCTCCCAGTCTGGGCGAACAGCGGACCGTAATCGAGGAACATTATCGCTTGGCGGAAATCAACTACGGTTCTCGGCGGGTTTTGAACGTGATGCGAAACTTTGGCATCAAGTACGCCCGCATGCACCCGCAAGCCGAGGCCGTTCGGGACGCCTTTGCCGCCATTCGTCATCCCCGCCAGTGGAAAGAGACCTTGGATCGTTGGTATCGGGCTTAACCGAGTTCCGACATACGGTGCCGTTCGAGGAATTCACCCAGTCGTTCCATGCAGCGTTGTCGAGCAACCTCGGGGGCGAGGGTGCGTCGAAGTTCGTCGGGATGGGTGCGAAACCAGAACGAGACCAACAAAATCACGTCAGGATCGTCGGCAGCGGTGAGCTCCGCTCGTCGTGAGGGAGAAAAGTACGCTTTGTCGAGGGCATCGAACGCTCGTCGAGCCAATGGGGGAGTTTTGGGAGACGGCACGGTCCCGATGACTTGGCCGCGGCGGATCAAATACCATGTCTGGCCCCCGCCGTACGACGGCAGGGGATAGACGAACGAATAGGTCCGTTCGACCGTGCGGACCCGCTCCAAAAGCTGCTGAAGCTCCGTCAGGGCCCGCCACTGGTCGCGGAGGGCGGCGGCACGGCGGTATCGTTCGGCCGCGGCCGCGGACCGCATGGAGCGTTCCAAGCGAGCGAGGATGCTTTGGTCCGAACCGCAGAGAAAGTCCCGCGCGCGGCGGACCTGGGCGGCATACTGTCGACTGCTGCACGCCCCACGGCAGGGGCCAAGACACGTGCCCAACTCCCAGCGGATGCAGGCGGAACCGGCTTGGCGCGAAAACAGCTCTTTTTGATCCGAAAACGTAATGGTGGTTTTGTTCGGGCAATCGCGGAGCTTGAAGCAATCGTTGACCGTCCGAATCATGCGGCGGAGCTCGCGGTTGGGCCGTAGCGGCCCGACCGCCGAGCGATCGCTCTGCGACAGTTTTTCGGTAAGGTAGACGCGGGGGGCGGGCCCAGCGCCGAGGGCCACATAAGCCCGGCGTCCCCGCCCCGGACGGCCCCGGACGTTGAACCGCGGACAAAACCTGCGAATCAGTTCTAGTTCTCGCAGCAAGGCGACAAACTCGTGAGGGCCTGGTTCCCAAACGATACGCCGCGTACAAGTCATGATGCGCTGCGCCTTGGAGTCGATCGTTCCGTCGCGCAGATAGCTCGTGAGCCGGGCCCGCAACGATTTCGATTTGCCCACGTAGATCAGCCGTCCTTCGGCGTCGATCATTCCGTAGACGCCGGCGCTTTTGGGACATTGGGCTCGCAGCCGTTTGCGTGCAGCGGCCAAGTCGCCTTCGGGGACGAGGATTTCATCCACCGGTAGTGCGCGATTCGCCGCCAATCGGCTCGGCCCGAATCCCGGGAAATCGTCGATCGCGTCTTCGATCGGGAGAAACACGCGAGAAAACCTTCCGTGGCTTTTGATTCGATTGCCCGACAGTCCCCTTTCCTCAATCCGGCATCCCTTCCAACCCGACGTCGATGGTTTAGCGGCGACGATGGCGAGCCATGCCGTGGACCGCCGGGCCGAACGATCACTTCTAGCCGCATTCTAAGCTATTAGCCCGATGGAATGAAGCCCAACCGGCTCGTCGGTTCGTGTCTTTCTTACCGGCCTTGCCTGATGCAAGGGCAAGGGATAGGCTACCAAGATTGGTTGCAACGCTTTGCGGCCATGCCTCCTTGTCTACCAGCGAATAGGATCAATCTCATGCAGCTTAAAACCGTTGCTTTGGGAGTCGTGTTCGTTATTGCTCCTCGAATGCTCGTCGCGGAGGAGACGCCGGCATGGATCAATGTTCCCAACACGAAGGCCCCCCTCCACTTTGCCGTCCCGCTGGCGGAGAAGCCGATTTCCGGACAATCCGGCCTGTTCCGGTTGACCGAAACGGATCATGCCGAAGTCGCCGTCCTAGGACAGCGGATTGCGGCCATGGCGGCGGACGGGACGGCCGCGGCGGGAAAGGCGTGCCTGGCCGCCAGCATATCGCCGGGCGCCAGCAATTCCGGCACGCGGCGGTTCCGTGTCGAAGCGTCGCCATCGCAAGCGTCAGGCGGGTTTTCATTTCGTGAGGTCAACGACAAGTCGCTCGAATTGCTCGACGACGGCAAGCCGGTGCTCGTCTACAACCACGGCGTGATCACCAACGCCTCGGTGCCGAAGAACGATGCCCGCCGCAACCGGGCGTGCTTCGTCCATCCGCTCTACGGCCTCAACGGCGAGGTGCTCACCGACAGCTTTCCCAAGGACCACTATCACCACCACGGTATCTTCTGGGCCTGGTCGCACATCGTGATCGACGGCCAAGAGTACGACCTTTGGGTGAGCAACAAGATCGAACAACGGTTTGTGCGGTGGATCTGTCGCGAGTCGGGCCCGGTGGCGGCCGTGTTGGCCGTCGAGAACGGATGGTTTGTAGGCGACAAAAAAGTGATGATCGAGCGGATCTGGTTTCGGGCCTACCGCGCACATGATGGCGCCAGGCCGTTGGACATCACGTTGGTGCTGATCCCGGTCGATAGGCCAATCACGCTTCGGGGCGCGGAGGGCAAGAGCTATGGTGGGATCAACCTGCGATTCGCCCCGCGCACCGATACGGTGATCACCGTGCCCACCGGTCGGACCACGGAAGACCTGCCGGACACGCGTCTGGCCTGGGCCGATCTGACCGCCCGATTCGCAGGCGCCCCGGGCCCGAGTGGGGCCGCCCTCTTCGTCGATCCGAAGCACCCGGATTTCCCACCCCCGTGGCTTACGCGCCACTACGGCATTCTCTGTTGCGGCTACCCCGGCGTGCAAGGCAAGACCTTCCCGGCCGGCGAGCCGGTGCGGCTGAACTACCGCGTGTGGATTCATCAATCGGCCGTTGATGTCGCGGAAATTCAGCGGGCGTTCGAGGCCTACGGTGTGGCGAGGGCTTTAGAAGACGGCAGTAAGTAGGCGGATGGCCCTGGCCACGATGTCCCCTTTGGTTGCTCGGGAGCGGGGAGAGATCATCGTTTTCCCCATCTCGCAACTTCCCTTGAGCTATTGACGTTTCACTGCTGTTTCCCACCATGTCCGTCCCCGTCACGCCCATGATGAAACAGTATCTCGAAGCCAAGCAGGCGTGTCCCGACGCCTTGCTGCTGTTTCGCATGGGCGACTTCTACGAATTGTTCTATGAGGATGCGAAGACGGCGGCACGGCTGCTGAACCTCGCCTTGACGAGCCGGGAAAAGGGCGAAAACGCCGTGCCGATGGCGGGCTTTCCGCATCACCAATTGGAAAGCTACTTGGGCAAGCTGATCGCCTTGGGGATGCGCGTGGCCGTGTGCGAGCAGGTGGAGGACCCGAAAAAGGCAGTCGGGTTGGTCCGCCGCGAAATTACTCGGGTGGTGACGCCCGGCACGGTGGTCGACGACGGCCTTCTCGATCCCCGCGAAAATAACTACCTGGCGGCGGTCACGCCCGGCGATCCCGTGGGGCTGGCTTGGGTGGAGCTTTCCACAGGTCGGTTCGTGGCGGCCAGCTTTCCGCGCCGTCAGTTGTCCGATCAGCTCGCCCGGATCGCGCCCGCCGAATGTCTGGTCGCTGAGGATGCCGAACCACTTCCCTCGCAGACGGCTTCGGCCATGATGGTCACGCGACGTCCGAGCTGGGCCTTCAGCCTGTCGACGGCGCGAGAGAACCTTGCCAAGCACTTCGGCACAGCGACGTTGGAGGGTTTCGGCTTTTCGGATACTGAGGAGGACGGCCAAGCCATCCGCGCGGCGGGGGCCATTCTCGAGTATCTCCTCGAGACGCAAAAAACCCCGCCCAGCCACATCGATCGTTTGATTCCCTATCGCGCAGGCAGTGCCTTGGAGATCGATCAGGCCAGCCGCCGCAGCTTGGAGATCACGCGGACGATCCGGGACGGTCGCCGCGAGGGGAGCCTGCTGGCGGTATTGGATCAAACGGTCACGGCCATGGGCTCGCGCTTGCTGGCCGATTGGGTGGCCAACCCGCTGACCGACGTGGCCGCCATCGAAGCCCGGTTGGACGCCGTGGCTGAACTGGTCGCCGATGCCCGGCTCGCGTCCGAACTCCGCGAATCGCTCCGCCGCGTATACGACCTGGAACGGCTTTTGGCCCGCGTCACCACGGGCCGAGCTAGCCCGCGGGATTTGAGTTTCCTGGGCCGCACCCTCCGCACGTTGCCTGCGCTGAAGGCCAAACTCGCGGAACGCTCCAGCCGATTGCTTTGCGAACTGGAGGGACAGATCGACCTCTGCGCGGAACTTCGCGCTCAACTCGACGCGGCCTTGGGGGACGATTGCCCCCTATCGAGCCGCGATGGCGGCTTTATCCGCGAGGGTTTCAGTCCCGAGTTGGACGAGTTGCGGGACTTGATGCGCGGCGGCAAGCAATGGATCGCCGCCTATCAGGCCAAAGAGACCGAACGCACGGGGATTCCCAATCTCAAGGTCGGTTTCAACAAGGTCTTCGGCTATTACTTGGAGGTGACCAACACGCATCAAGGCAAGGTGCCCGAGGATTATATCCGCAAACAGACGGTCAAGAACGCCGAGCGCTACATTACGCCGGAGCTGAAGGAATACGAAGAAAAGGTGCTCACCGCCGAGGAGAGGTCCAAAGAGCTGGAATACGAGTTATTCGTCAAGCTCCGCGATGCGGTGGCGCTTGCGCGGCGGCAAGTGCGGGTGACTGCCGCAGCCTTGGCCGAGATCGACGTTTTGGCGGCGCTGGCCGAATTGGCCCGGTCCCGAAACTATTGTCGCCCGAACATCGTGGCCGAACCAGTTTTGGAAATCGTCGACGGGCGTCACCCGGTGCTTGACGTGGTCGAACCCCACGGCACCTTCGTTCCCAACGACACGCGCCTTGGCGGGGAGGCGGGCCGGATGTTGCTCATCACGGGGCCGAACATGGCGGGCAAGAGCACTTATATCCGCCAAGTGGCTTTGATCACGCTGATGGCCCAGATCGGCAGCTTCGTTCCCGCCCGGCAAGCCACGATCGGCGTGGCCGACCGCATCTTCGCCCGGGTGGGCGCCAGCGACGAGCTGACCCGTGGGCAAAGCACCTTCATGGTCGAAATGACCGAGACGGCTCGGATTCTCAACACCGCCACGGCGCAGAGCTTGGTAATTCTCGACGAGATCGGGCGGGGCACCAGCACCTACGACGGCATTTCGCTCGCCTGGTCGGTGGCCGAATATTTACATGATCGCATCGGTTGCCGCACGCTGTTCGCCACGCATTATCACGAGTTGACCGATCTGGCCCAGTCGCTTCCCGGCGTGAAGAACCTGAATGTGGCGGTCCGCGAGTGGCAGGATGAAGTCATCTTCCTGCACAAAATCGTCGAGGGCGCTGCCGACAAAAGCTACGGCATCCACGTGGCCCGACTGGCCGGGGTTCCCCGGGAAGTGATCGAGCGGTCCAAAGATATCTTGGCGCAGCTCGAAGAAGAACACCTCGACGCCGAGGGCCGCGCCAAAATCGCTCGGCCCAAGCCCCCCGAACGCCGCAACTATTATCAGTTGACCCTCTTCGGGCCTGCCGACCACCCCTTGTTGGACGACATTCGCCAGCTCGACGTCAACCAGCTTACGCCGCTCGATGCCTTGCGTTTGATCCACCAATGGCAGGACCAACTCAAGAAGGACAAGAAGCGGAAATCATGAAACGTGTCTGCGTGTTTTGCGGTTCGAGTCACGGGGCGCGGCCGGAGTACGCCGCCGCGGCCGAAAAATTGGTCCGCGCACTGGCCCGGCGCGGACTCGGAGTGGTCTTCGGCGGCGGCGGGATCGGGCTGATGGACGTGATCGCCAACACGGCCCTGGAGCTGGAAATGGAAATCATCGGCGTGATCCCCGAGTCGCTCGTGGCCCGGGAACTGGCCCATCGCCGAATCGCCGACATGCGCATTGTTCGCTCGATGCACGATCGCAAGGCGGTCATGGCCGAATTGTCGGATGCCTTCGTGGCCCTGCCGGGTGGCTTCGGCACGCTGGAAGAATTGTTCGAGGCCCTCACGTGGAACCAGCTCAAATTGCACCACAAGCCCTGCGGCCTGTTGAACGTAGCTGGTTATTTCGATCCGCTGTTGGCCTTCTTCGACCACGCTTTGGCCGAACATTTCCTACGCCCCAAACACCGCGCCATGGTGCTGGTCGATTCCGATCCCGATCAGCTCCTCGAACGGCTGTCGGCGTGCTCTTCCCCTCACGCGAGACCGAAGGTCCCCAACACGGAATGAATGGTAGCCCTTCGCAAACCGTCCCGCTGCTGGCGGCGAAGTGCGGCAATCGGAGGGTTCCCGAGCGATTTTCAACCCACGGCGTTCAGTTTCTCGATGAACTGTTTCATGAAGGGGGTGTGGTAATCGTGCCAGGTGCGGGCGCTGATGAGGTTGCCGTCCACGACCCAGGGCTGGTCCACGTAGGTTCCGCCGAACTGCGTGACGTCCAAGGCGCACTTGGCCACGGTGGTCATGGTGCGGCCCTTGAGCACGCCGGCGGCGGCCACGATCTCGACCCCATGGCAGACCACGGCCACGGGCTTGTTGGCCTCGAAGAAGTGTCGGGTGATCCGCATCAGGTCCTTGTCATAGCGTAGGTACTCCGGGGCGCGGCCGCCGGAAACGAACAGCCCGCTATAGTCTTCGGGCTTCACGTCGCGGAAGGCAATCGTCGCTTTGATATGATAGGCCGGCTGTTCACGGGTAATGTCCCAAGGGATGTCTTCCTGGGGCGGGATCTCGTGCATCACGCCATGATAGGTTCGGGCTTCGGGCCCGGCCACCACGATCTCATAGCCTTCTTCCGGGAGGCGGAAGAAGGGATAAAGCGTATCCATGACTTCCGTGGCGTCGCCGATCGGCATAAGCACTTTGCCCCGTTTCGCCTGGTCGCCGCTCGCCACCGTCGCCGCGCCAAGCGCGACCGGGGCTGCCGCCAAAGCCCCGCACATTTCTCGACGGCTCAGTTTGTTCTTCGCCATGGCGATGGAGTCCTTTCGGCAGAGCTTGCCCCAAGTCAACGTTTTCCGATGGTGGATTATGATTGCCTTGTGGAGCCTTCACAAGCGCGTCGTAAAAAGCTGCCCCTGACGAGCCTTCCGCGAATCGGCCAGCAGCGGTCGATGCGCGGCTTGACAAGCCCGCCGGCCGCCGCGACCATGACTGGGACAAGGCGTGGGCGAGCGTGAAGGGCCACGACGCACCCGACGCTAGTGGCGTCGTGGTCCACGGCAGAGCCAGAAGGACGCATTCGGAGGAGCGCCAAGGTGCAGATTGATCCCAGGGAGTTTCGCGACATTGATCCAGGACCGCGGGTATTGATGGGCCCAGGGCCCAGCGACGTGCCGGCGCGGGTGCTTCAGGCCATGGCGGCGCCGTGCATCGGCCACCTCGATCCCTACTTTCTCGCCATGATGGACGAAACGCAGCGATTGCTGCGGTACGTCTTCCAAACGGAACATCCCTTCACGATTCCCGTGTCGGGGACGGGAAGCGCGGGGATGGAAACGTGCTTTGTCAATCTTGTCGAACCGGGCGACGAAGTGGTGGTCTGCGTGAACGGAGTTTTCGGCACGCGCATGGCCGACATCGTGCAGCGGCTCGACGCCACGCTGATTCGCGTCGACGCGCCGTGGGGCCGGGCCATCGATCCCGATGACGTGCGTCGAGCCGTGCGTGGCCGTAGCCCCAAACTCATTGCCGTGGTCCACGCGGAGACTTCCACCGGTGTTTGCCAACCCTTGGAGGACCTGGCGGCCATCGCCCGCGAAAACGGGGCGCTGTTCCTGGTCGATGCCGTCACCTCGCTGGGCGGCATGGAAGTGGCTGTGGACCGCATCGGCATCGACGCGGTCTACAGCGGCACGCAGAAGTGTCTCTCCTGTCCGCCCGGCCTGGCTCCCCTCTCCTTCAGTCCTGCCGCCCTGGAAACACTGCGCCGCCGCAAACGGCCGGTGGTGAGCTGGTATCTGGACATGGGCCTGGTGGGCAGCTATTGGGGCCTGGAACGGAAATACCATCACACAGCGCCGATCAACATGCTCTACGGCCTCCGCGAGGCGCTGCGGATCGTCGCCGAGGAGGGGCTCGAACAACGTTTTGCCCGGCATCGGCTGCATCACCGTGCGCTGGTGGCGGGGGTCGAGGCGATGGGCCTGAAGATGGTCGTGGCCCCCGCCGAACGCCTGCCCATGCTCAACACGATCCAAATTCCCGAGGGCGCCGACGACAAGCGCGTTCGCGCCGCCTTGCTGTTGGCATTTGGCATCGAGATCGGTGGCGGGCTGGGCGAGTTCGCCGGTAAGGCGTGGCGGGTGGGACTGATGGGCCATGCCGCGCGGCAAAGGAATGTGATGCTGTTCTTGGCGGCCCTGGAAACTGTTCTTCGGGCCGAAGGCGTCGCCGTTCACGAGGGCGCGTTGGAAGCGGCCGCCGCAGTCTACGAAAACGCAGGCTCTTCGAGCAGTTCCTCGGTGAGCACCGCCTAGGCCACGACATGGCCGATACGGTGCGACTCGCATTTTTTGGGGCATAACGGCGACCTCCCGGGCCTCAACTGCGTTACCTTCGCGCGCCGCGAGGGCTGCTCGATTGCGGAAAAAATCTTTCCCGCGACGCAAGGCCCTCCGGCCGCTTGCGAAACGCCAAGAGCGGGCCTCGCGAAAAAATCGACTTGGCTTAGGCCGAGAAAGCGGAAGTCGTGTCCTAAAGTCGGACCGAGACGCGGGCTGGAGGTGAAAGGGCCCGTACCTCCCGATACCTCCCGTCCAAGAGTAAACGGCTTCACCACTTCCCAGAGCGGTTACGTTGCGATATTCTCACGTCTTTACGATGCAGCTCAGTCGCGACGACTCGTGCGCTCCGCGCGTCAAGTCCACCAGGCAAGCTGTTATCCACCTTCGGTTAGGCAGCGTGGTAATTGCGAGGGCCGAGCGGGGCAAGTAGCTTGACGGCGGTTCGCTTTGACCTCTTCTTTCATGAGACAACAGGTGAACGTGCAACATCAGGACAGGAGCGATTCATGTCGATTCCAGGCTTAACGATCATCGGCGAGACGATCAACGACTCGGTTCCCTCCACGAAGAAGTTGTTCGACGCCAACGACATCGAAGGGATTCTCGAATTGGCGCGGATGCAAGACGAAAAAGGGGCGGCCTACATCGACGTCAATGTGGGACTCCGCCCGCCGGCTTTCATGGCGGAGATCGTGCGAAAAATCCAGTCGGTAACGTCCAAGCCCCTGTCGATCGACACGCCTGATTTCGAAATCGCCAAGGCTGGATTGGAGGCCTACGATCTGGATCGAGCGGGAGGTCAGAGGCCGATCCTCAATTCCATTTCGCCCCTGCGCACGGCGATGTTCGATCTGATGGCGGTTCAGCCGTTTCGTCCCATCTTGCTCGTTTCGGAACGGGTGGAAGATGGGGCGTCGCGCCCGTGTCGCACCGCGGAGGAAACGTATGAAGCCGCCAAGTTCCTTCTGGCCGCCGCGCGGAATGCGAAACCTGCCCTAAGCAACGACGATTGCATCATAGATCCCGGCATCGCGCCCATTGGCAGCGACTCGGAAGGCAATCTTGCCCGACTCATTGCCGGCCTGGAGTTGATCCATAAGGATCCCGAGTTCCAGGGGATTCACGTTTCCGTGGGACTGAGCAACTTCACCGTGATGCTGCCAGCCAAGAGGCCCGACGGAGCGCCTGTCAAGGGCCCGCTCGAAAGTGCCTTCCTGACCAAGGCGATGCCGCTGGGATTGGACATGATCATTGGCTCGGTGAAGCGCAACTACGAACTCCTGCCGCCAGATCATCCGGCCATGCGCTGCCTGGAGGACTGCATCCGTCAGCCTGGTTTCGAGGCGATCATGCGGGTCCGCCAATTCTATTCCTCGGCCGGGTGAGGGCGATTGACAGCCTGCCGCGAAATTAGGCTGCGCGGCCCGGTCGCTCGACCCCAGCACCGCGTCTTGGGCAGGGGAGGGCCGCCCCGATTCCCTGTTCGCGATTTCACGATGGGCGTCGGGCGGAAAGCGAACGCACAGCGGGATCGCGGTACTTATCGTGGAAGAAGCGTTGCAGGGCCTCGCAGACCTTTTCCGGGACCGTTGGGCGGTACTCGGCGATCAGCCGTTCCACGGTGTGGTGAGCGATTTCGACCATGCTGGGGGCTGAGTCGACGTAGCCCCCACTCAAATCCAGATAGGGGCTGTGAAAGAATTCGTTGGACCGCAGCCGCTCCAGGGTGAGTGGATCGGTGAGGAAATTGCCACCGGGTCCCACGCGGCGGAGCGATTCCACGGCAGCCTGGAGATCATCCAGGGCGATGCCGCGCACGACATACTCGCCGAGGTCCGCCAGCCCGCATTGCAGAACGATCTGTTCTGCGCTCATGCCATTGGCGTTGTGAAGGCTGCCGAGGCCACCAATCAAGTTCTGGCCTGCGGCCAGCGAAGCCAGCAGATAGAGCATTCCCTCGGCCCCGTTCTGCACGTCGGGCCGCCACGTGAGGGTGCCCGCGGCTTCACCGGCAACGGGCAGGCGGTAAAACCGGCCCATTTGGATTCCCGCCAGCTTGAAGAGGGCCTTTTCAGCGCGGTAGTAAAGGTCGTGGCCAGTCCGCATGTCGGTCACGGACGGGCCAACCGCATACAGTGCCGGGTGTCCAGGCTTGAACACCTGAGCCAAGAGCACTGGCAGCAACGACTCGACGTTCGCGGTCAACATGGTGCCCGCCAAAGAATAGGGCGCGGTGGTCCCCGCCATGGGACAGACGGTGGGAATGATCGGATACGATCGTTCCAAAGCCATTTTCATGATTGCGATGTTCGGCCCGTGAACCGTCAGGGGGCTGGTCACCGCC
Organism: uncultured Thermoguttaceae bacterium; assembly: GCA_937951625.1. Classification (GTDB taxonomy): domain Bacteria; phylum Planctomycetota; class Planctomycetia; order Pirellulales; family Thermoguttaceae; genus CALFBP01. The sequence goes on along the minus strand of CALFBP010000010.1, from coordinate 81,570 downwards.
ATGGCCACGCTCAACAGCGGCTCGCTCGCCACGTCCAAACCGGCTGCCTCCGCAATCACGGCCATCGCGTCCATCCACTCGCGGCAATTCTCCTCCGACGAGGGATAAGCCGACACGTGCTTCGTGCAATGGCAAAGGAAGACCTCCATGGTTTTAAGGTAGCTGTCGGGCTCGGGCACGTCGCTGACGGGGTACTGCATCCGCATCATGGCGTTGACGCGCGAAAGCGACTCGCCGAGGATCGTGTGCCGCCGCACGTCCTCGAGCACCGGCCGACGCAGCCCATGCTCGTAATCGACGATGAATGGATCAAGGATCAACGACAGGTAATAGCGGTTCTCCCCACCAACTTGGAGCCTTTGGCCATTGAGTCCCGAGTACACGGCGACCGAGGGCGCGAGGCTCAATAGCTCGTGAACCAATGGCGCGGGGAAACGCACGACCCCAGAGTTCGCATCGACCCGGGCCCCAGCCCGAGCCAATTTGGTGAGGGCTTCCTCGTGTGTAATCCGTATGCCGACGGTCTCGAACACTTCGAGGGTTCTCTCATGCAGGGCCTCGATTTCACCGTCGCTCAAAACGCGAAAAATAGTTTTTCCCACGATTTTTGCTCCTTCGACTTGTGCTCCTTTTCGTGATAGGTCGGTTTTCGGACTGCTTGACAAGCGAGCCGGTCCCCGCGATCATCAGGGGTTCAGAACTCCGAGCCGGTGGCTGCCTGAGGGGGTTGAGGGCAAAAACGGCGAGTTTTGAACCATTGTGTCATCATGGGCAAGTGGATTTTGATTTTTGGCGTCGTGTTGATCGCAGTGGGGGGCGCGATCTGGTTGGTGGAACATTTTGGCCTCCCGCTAGGGCGTCTGCCAGGCGATGTGCGGCTCCGCGGCGAAGGGTGGTCGTTCTATTTTCCCGTCACGACGAGTATCCTTGTGAGCGTGGTCCTGACTGTGTTGCTGAATCTCGTCTTTTTGTTTTTACGCCGTTAGGAAATCCATGCAATGCCTGGCTACCCTCAAATGTTCCGGGTACGGCAGAAGTTTGCTGCGCCGCGCGTGGCGGATATCGCGGAGACTGTCGAGACCGAGCTTTCCAAGCTGAATTTGAGACAGAAAGTGCGGCCAGGGCAAGCGGTGGCGATCACCGCGGGCAGTCGCGGGGTGGCCAACATTGCGGTGATTCTTCGGGCCATCGTTCGGCATTTCCAAAATCTGGGGGCCGAGCCGTTCATCGTGCCGGCCATGGGCAGTCACGGGGGGGCGACAGCCGAGGGGCAACGGGCGGTCATCGAATCCTATGGCGTCACCGAATCCTTCGTCGGTTGCCCGATCCGCTCCAGCATGGAGACGGTCGTCGTTTGCCAGACGGCCGAAGGCTTTCCCGTCCATTTCGACCGCCATGCCTTCCAGGCCGATCACGTGGTGGTCTGCAACCGCATCAAGCCCCATACCCGCTTCGTGGGCGACATCGAAAGCGGACTCATGAAGATGATGCTCATCGGCTTGGGCAAGTGCGCGGGCGCCACGATTTACCATCGGGCGATCCAAGACTATAGCTTCGGCCAGATCATCCGCAGCGTGGCGGGGGAGGTGATCCGGCGGTGCCGTATCGTCGCCGGAGTGGCGATCGTAGAAAACGCCTTCGACCAGACGGCACGAATCGAAGCCATCGCGCCCGAGGATATCGAGTCTCGCGAAAAAGAACTCCTCCGCCTGGCCAAACAGTGGATGGCCAGGCTTCCCTTCAGTCAGGTCGACGTGCTTTTGATCGACGAAATCGGCAAGGACATCAGCGGGACGGGCCTGGACACGAACGTGGTGGGCCGAAAGTTCGACGATCATAAGGCCGTGGAGGGCGAAGTACCGAAGGTCAAAATCATCGTGGTCCGCGGCTTGACCAAGGCGACTCACGGCAACGCCGTCGGCTTAGGCTGTGCGGAGTTCTGCAAGAGCCAAGTGCTTCGCGAGATGGATGTCCTAGCGACCCGGCTCAACGCGATTACCGCAAGCCACCTCGCGGCCGCCATGACACCGTTGGATTACGAAACCGATCGGGAAATCCTCGATGTGGCCTTGGGGACGATCGGTTTGGTCGAACCCGCCAACGCCCGGCTCTTGTGGATTTCGAACACCCTGGAATTGGCCGAAATCGAATGCTCGGCGGCCTACTTCGAGGAGGCCCGCCACCGCGACGACCTGGAGGTGCTCACTCCCCTGCGCGACCTCCCCCTCGACGCCCATGGCCATCTGCCCACCGTCAAATCGTGGCGGTGATTCGGCGTTTTCGCGGGCGGATTGTCCCGTAACGCCTACTCGCCTAACCCGGTCGGGTCATGCGCCAAGGATCGAGGGCCTGTTCGAGTTGGTCTTCGGGCAGGATTTTCTTTTCGCGGCAGAGTTCGCGGATCGTTTTGCCCGTGGCAAAGGCCTCTTTCGCCAAGGCGGCTGCCTGTTGGTAGCCGATGTACAGATTCAACCCGGTGACCATGGAGAGGCTTTTCTCCACGCCGGCCAAGCAGACCTCGCGGTTGGCTTCCATGCCGTGCAGGCAGAGTTCGGCAAAGGCCTTGGTTGCGGCGGCCATGAGTCGAACGCTTTCCAAGGCCGCATGTGCCATGACCGGCATCATGATGTTGAGTTGGAATTGTCCGCCAGCCGCCCCGCAGAGGGCGATCGTCTGATCGTTCCCCATGACCCGCGCGGCGACTTGCATCAGGCTTTCGCAAAGCACGGGATTGACCTTGCCGGGCATGATGGAGCTGCCCGGTTGGAGATCGGGAAGCTGGATTTCGTAGAAGGCGCAGCGCGGACCGGAGGCCAACCAGCGGATGTTGTTGGCCACGTTGAACAGCGTGGTCGCCACGGTCCGCAAATGGCCGTGGCACTCCACCAGGGCGTCGCGTTGGGCATTGGCCTCGAAGTGATTCGCCGCTTCGACGAAGGGCAGTCCGGTGCATCGCGACAGGAATTCGGCCACGCGGCGACCGAATTCGGGATGGGTATTGATGCCGGTACCGACGGCCGTGCCGCCCGCGGGCAGCTCGCGAAGGGCTTGGATCGCCTGACGGGCCCGCTCGATCGAAAGCTCCAGTTGCCGGGCCATGCCGCCGATTTCCTGCCCCAAGGTCAGCGGTGTGGCGTCGGCCAGGTGCGTCCGCCCGATCTTCAATATGTCGGCCCATTGCGATGACTTCGCCGCAAGGATCGACCGCGCCGTTTCTAGGGCGGGAATCAACTGCCGGTCGATGGCCACGGCCACGGCCACGTGAATCGCAGTGGGGAACATGTCGTTTGTCGACTGGCCCATGTTCACGTGGTCGTTGGGGTGAATAGGCTTTTCGATCTGGAAGCGATCCCCACCGGCAAGCTCGATGGCCCGATTGGCGATCACCTCATTGGCGTTCATGTTGCTCGACGTGCCGGAACCGGTCTGGTACACGTCGACGGGGAACTGATCGTCCCAGCGTCCCTCGGCGACCTCACGGCAGGCGGCCACGAGGGCCTCGACCTCCCGCTCGCTCAGCGGCCGCTTACCCGTGCCGGTCAGTCGTCCCAGATCTCGATTGGCCTCGGCCGCGGCCCATTTCACGAGCCCCAAGGCATGAATCAGTTCTTTCGGCAAAGTCTGCCCCGAGATAGGAAAATTTTCCACCGCCCGTTGGGTTTGGGCGCCGTAGTAGGCTGCCGCGGGCAAGCGGACCTCGCCCATGCTATCGCGTTCGACACGGAAATCGGTCATGACGAACTTTCAAGAAGTAATCAACCCGCGCACCGAACTTGTGGCGTTGCGGTGAACTTTGTGCGAATCGTGGAACGTTCTCTTCTTGCCGCCGCGACGAATGCCCCTCAAAAACGCGGCCGTTCGGCGGCACGAAGGTCAGACTCGTGAAACTACTCCGACCGGACCGGCGATTCAAACCCTCGGGGAACCGGCGGCAGGTCCTTGGTCAACACCGGCGGGCCGAGCCGTCCGGCCTTGGTGTAGTCGAAGGGCTTGAAGCCGAGCTTCAAAGCGGGCGAATCGGGCTTGAGTTGGAAATTGCCCGAGGCGGCGTCGACGAACAACGGGTCGGCGATCACCGAGTTCAGGTCCTGACTGCGTTCTTTGCGCCACTTGGCCAGGTCCGCCCCGCCGAAGAACGTCACCGGATGGCCCGCCGCATTCCAATACACGTTGTAATCGAGCTTGAAATTGTTGTCGTTCCAATTGCTGCCCAACAGCGGCGAAGCATTGTTCCAATAGACGATGTTCCGCTCAAACCAGAACGAGAGGTGTTCCTCGGTTCGCGTGCGTTGAAGCTGCTGCTGGGTGGCGAAGGCGAAGATGTTGTTTTGAATGCGGTTTTCCTTGCCATAGTGCTGGTGGAAACCGCCGGTCCGCGTGCGGTAGACCAAGTTGTTTTCCATGGTAATGTGGGTCGAACCCTCGTCGGTGTACAACCCCCAGCCGCCGTAGTCGAACGATTCTACGTCATGGATGTGGTTATCGTGGACTCGGGTGCCTTCGGAAACGCCCAGCGTGTACACGCCCCCCATGTCGGAAAGCACGCCTTGGCCAATGGTGTGCATGTGGTTGAATCCGATGTCGTTGTGATGGGCGTGGCTGTGCGCGTAACCCCAGATCCAGCCCACCGAAACCGCGGTGTAGTACAAGTCGAAGATGTCGTTGTGCTCGACCACGTTGTGCGGCGAATGGCCGATCCAAACCCCGATCGCCGCGGGATGCAAGCGGCCAGCGTGGGCAATCAGGCAGTTGCGGACGGTGTGATGAGAAACGAGTTCCTCGGGATCGGCGGGCACGCGGTCACTGTCTTCCCAAAGGCCGCTGCCGGCGTGACCGATTTTGACGCCGCCGCCGGCCAGATCGACCATCTCGCAATTCTCCACCCGGTTGTTGCGGCAGCCGATACCAAACGCCATGGCGTAGGCCCCTGTGTGGCGCACCGCGCAGCCGTCGATGAGAATGTTTCGGGCCCCGAGCGCGGCCAGGGCGGAATTGAGCCCGACTTCGGCTTGCGGGAAAGACTGCCCATTGGCGGGCAACACCCAGTTGCTATGGGCCAAGGTGAGGCCGCGGAGTTGGATATCGTGGACCCATTGGCGGTTCTTCACGTCCCCGAAGAAGGCCACGATTTGTTCCAGCCGCGGAGCGATGACCACCGTCTCGTCCGGTTTTTCGCCCGGCTTCGGGATGTAAGTAAGGCGGCCATTGGGGCGGTCCAAATACCACTGGCCCGGCTCAGTGAGCGCCTCGCGAACGTTGTCGACGAAAAACCGATGACCTTTGGCAAACGCCCCCCAGCCGTCTGGGGTCCAGGTCTGGCCCGTGAAGGTGACGATCCGTTTGGCCGTGTCGAGTTCGGCGATCCGCATCCGCGAAATGGCCCAATGGTGAAATGCCACAACTTCGACATCGTCGCGGTTGGCCCAATCCGCGCGGAGTTCGTCGCCGGAATAGCCGAACCGGTCAGCCCCTCGACCTTGCGTTTTTGGCGAAGGCGGCACTTGCTCGGCAATGGTGTAGTAGCCTTGCTTGGGTAGCTTTGGGCGGAAGCGCCGCTGATCGTTGACGAACAACTGGGCGAAGGACCATTTGCCCGCCTTGACCTCGTCTAGCACGACTTCCCAACGCCCATCAGCCCCGACCTGCCATCCGGAAATGCGAGTGCCTCCGCTGAGGATGGGCCGTTGGCCTGCTGCTGCCTCGTAGATCACCGGCGCCGCAGGCGTGCCCGAATCCTCTGGCCGGAAGACGATCGTTTCCGGCAAAAAGTATGTCCCGCCGCCGATCGAAACGACGATCGGCTGCCCGCGTTGCGGTTCCTTCGCTTTTAATTCGCGGACGAGTTGTTGGGCTCGGGCGATCGTGGCCACGGGGCCGTCGGTTTTGTCCGCGTTCGGCTGCTCCAGGCGGCCGGACCAGGCATCGTTCCCCGCGACGGAAACGTAAAAATCTGCCGCAAAAATCGGGCGGACAAGCTGCTCATCGATAGTCGCAGCCAACGAGACCAGCGCAAAAGAGCACAGAGCCAAGGTGTAGTTCTTCGTCACAGGACTATCCTCCATTTCTTGATCCGGGTTTCGTGCCTCTTTATAGCCAAGGCGTCGCAGCCAAGCAACCCTTCGCGGCAGCTCTGTAAGTGAATGGTCGCTTCAAGCGAAGGGGACTCAAGGACGACGCCGTGCCGCTCCGCAAGGTCCGGGCCGCCAAACGGGGTCTGAAAAGGACCTTGTCGCCCTTCGAGCAGATCACTCGATCCAGCCGCCACCGAGGACGCGGTCGCCGGCGTAGCACACCGCGGCCTGCCCAGGGGCGACGCCGTGGCAAGGCTCCGCGAAACGAACGCGGAAGCGGTCGGTTCCCAGAGGCTCGATCATGGCCTCTCTGGCCGCACTGCGGTAACGGATCTTCACCTGGCATGTCAAAGGGGCCTTGGGCGGGTCGATCAGCCAGTTGGCGCTCGACGCGATCAGTTCGTGTCGCGCCAGGTCGGCGTGTTTGCCCACCACCACCCGACGGGTGTCCGCCTCCAAACGCACCACGTACCGCCGCTCGCCGAAGGCGATGCCCAGCCCCTTGCGCTGCCCGACGGTGAAATTCTCCAGGCCTGAGTGACGCCCGACCACCTCGCCCTCCGTGGTCACGATCTCGCCCGAAGTGTCCCTTTCAGGTCGGGCGGCACGCACGAATCGGGCATGGTCTTGGTCGGGCACGAAGCAGATCTCTTGGCTGTCCGGCTTCTCTGCCACGCGAAGCCCGAGTTCGGAGGCCATGCGGCGGATTTCCGTCTTGGTGTATTCTCCGACGGGCAGGCACAGTCGATCGAGCAATTCCCGACGCACGCCAAAGAGGACATAGGACTGGTCCTTGGCCGTATCTTTTCCGCGTAGCAATGCCGGAGTCGCGTCGCCGGGCCTAGCTACGATCCGTGCGTAATGTCCCGTGGCCACGAAACGGGCGCCCACGCTGTCTGCGTAGTCGAACAACTTGCCGAACTTCAGTCGCGTGTTGCAGACGATGCAGGGATTCGGCGTGCGTCCGGCGAGGTAGTCGTCGACGAAGTAGTCCACGATCCCGCGGAACTCTTCTTCAAAGTTCAAGGCGTAGAAAGGAATCCCCAGCTTTTCCGCCACGCGCCGCGCGTCGGCGGCATCGGCCGCCGCGCAACAACCTTGTTTGCGTACCCGAGACCGAAGCGGCGGTTCACAGCCGTCACCCCGCAGGCACGCGGGCGATGTCAAAGCGCGATCCCTTCCCGGATTTCCAACGGCGCCTTCGTCGTTATCGGGCGACACGGCCTGGACGCCGTGTCGCATGAAAAGCCCAATGACCTCGTGGCCTTGCTCGCGCAAGAGCCAGGCGGCAACGCTGCTATCCACGCCGCCGGACATGGCAAGGACCACGCGAGACATGCGAACGGGGCCCAATCAAGTCAAAAACGGTGTCTCCAGAGTCGCAGGGGTAGAACCCTGAAGAAGTCTAGCCACCACTGTCACGGTGGGAAAGGCCTGGGGATCGACCGGGCACCGGACGAAGCAGACGCCCGGCCAATCCCTGGAGTTGGCGGGCTGGTGGGGACAGCGATTTCAGTACCCGCCCCGTTCCACGATCGATTTGCCGCGTTAAGGGAGGCTTAAATAGTCCCATCGCGGCGAGGGCATCACGCTCAGGCAGCCAACACCGCGGCCAAATCCTCGGCGGCGCTTCGCCCCGTCAGCCGCAAATCGTAATTCTGCTGAAGGATTTTGAAGATATTGGGCGTGATGAAGGCTGGCGGGTTCGGCCCGATGGTGATCCGCTTCACCCCCAAGGCCAGTAGCGTAAGCAGGACGGCCACAGCCTTTTGCTCGAACCACGAAACCACCAAGGTGAGCGGGAGATCGTTCACCGAGCACCCGAAGGCCTCGGCCAGACCGATCGCCACCTTGATCGCCCCATAGGCGTTGTTGCACTGGCCCATGTCCAACAGTCGGGGCAGGCCCAACAGCGTGCCGTAATCGTGCTCGCGGATGCGGTATTTGCCGCAGCCGAGCGTGAGGATGAAAGAATCGGGCGGGGTGGCTTGGGCGTAATCGAGGAAGTAATTGCGGCCCGGCTCCGCCCCGTCGCACCCCCCGATGACGAAGAAGCGACGAATCTTGCCCTCTTTGACGGCCTGGACGATCGTGCCCGCCATCTTCAGGATCACGTTGTGGTGGAAGCCAATCGTCGAAACTCCAGCCGGCGCCTCGGGCAGCGGAGGGCATTGCTTGGCCTTGGCGACGACGGGGGAAAAATCGTCATCGAGGATCCGTTTCCCGCCCGGCACCGCCGTGACGCGCGTCGTGAACACCCGATCGGCGTAACTCTCTTTGGGGATCAAAATGCAGTTCGTGGTAGCCACCACCGGACCCGAGAACTCCTCAAACTCCCTCTTTTGCTTTTGCCAAGCCCCACCAAAGTGCCCCGCAAGATTGGGGTGCTGACGGAATTTGGGGTACATGTGGGCGGGCAGCATCTCCCCATGGGTGTAAACCTTGACGTCCGTGCCCTCGCACGCTTTGAGAAGATGCTCCAGATCCAGCAAGTCGTGGCCCGTAATCAAAATTCCTGGCCCGGCGGAGGTTCCCTCACGAACCTCCGTGGGGGAAGGCTCGCCAAAACGCTCAATGTGACCAGCATCGAGCAATTCCATGGCCCTGAGATTCTTCCGGCCGCACTCCAAAACCAGCTCCAAGAGTGAATCGAGGTCGAAATTCACGTTGGTCATGGTTGCGAACAGGGCCTCTTCGATGAACGCGCTAATTGACTCATCGGTTTTTCCCAAGCGCCGGGCATGGTTGGCATAGGCCGCCATACCCTTAACCCCATAGAGCAAAGTCTCTTGAAGCGACTGGACATCGGGGTTTTTGCCACAAACCCCCACGCTAGTCGTGCATCCGATTCCCCCAATAGTCTGCTCGCACTGATTGCAGAACATTTTGCTGACTCCTGATCCCAAGGTGGTTTGTTGAATGCGTCGCGGCGGGAATGCGTCCAACCGCATCGTGGCCCGCTTGCGGTCACATTGTCGATATCTTAACGTGGCGTGGGCCCGGTACCCTTGATCTAAGTCAACAGCGAACAAAATAATTGGATGACTTCTTCAGGAGGTTGGCGGCCGCTCCGTTATGGGTAAGTCGAAATCCGATAGGGTTGCAGCTTGAACGTCGCTGAAATTCTTCAAGCCTGTCCGATGTTCGCTTCGGTCGACACCCGACGGTTCCAACGTTTGGCGACGATAGCGCGAATTCGCCGATTCGCGAAAGGGCAGGTGATCTTCCGTCAAGGCGACGAATGCCCTGGGATGTTCATCGTCGGCCGTGGACTGGTGCGGATATTCAAGGTTGGACGTGGCGGCAAGGAGCACGTACTGCACATGATCGAGCCTGGCAACACCTTTGCCGAGGTTGCCGTCATCGAAGGACTCCGCTGCCCTGCCCATGCCGAGGCGTTGGAGCCTACCATTTGCGCTTTGCTGCCGGGGGAGGCGTTTTGCGAGTTGATGGACGAGGACCTTGTTTTGTGCCGCGAGTTGGTGCATGGCATGGCCCGCTGGATCAAGCATCTGGTCTCTCTGCTCGAAGATGTGATGCTGCGCGACGCGATTGGCCGGGTCGCCCGATATCTTCTGAATGCCAAGTCCACGGCCGACGGCTCTGTCAAGCTCCCAACGCTGCATCGCCATTTGGCCAGCCACTTGAATCTCACCACCGAGACCTTTTCTCGCAGCATCCGCCGCTTGATGGATGCGGGCCTGATTGCCAAGACGGGGACTCATCGCGTGCGGCTGTTGAACCGCCCTGTCTTGCAGCAGGTTGCGGACGGCAAGCTCGACGAGCTTCCCGAAAACTAGGCCATCGGGGTCTTGACGGCATCTTCTGTCCACGAAAAACAAGGGGTTCGAGCTTTTTTACGAAAGGGAGGTTGGTTAGGAAGCTATGGGGACTTCACGGGACCGCGTGATTCAAACGTTGCGCCACGAACCCACGGATCGCGCGCCGCGCGATCTTTGGGCCACACCGGCCATGGAATCCCAGCGGGGCGATGAATTGGCGGAAATGCTTCGCCGCTTCCCCAACGACATCCTTCGGCCCGACTTCCGCTACCCCGGCGGCCATCGCAGCCGGGGGGCGATGTCCGAGCAGGGGACACACACCGACGCCTGGGGCTGTGGCTGGCAGATCAGCCAGCGCGGCGAAGCCCCAGAACTGAAGCACTCGCCCTTGGCCGACGCACGCCAGGTAGCCGCGTTCCGACCTCCGGCCAATTTGTTGGACAAAGCCAATTTCGCCGCTGTGAACAAATCTTGTGCGGGCACCTCGCGGTTCGTGCTGGCATGGACCGACGTGCGGCCTTTCGACCGGCTCCAGTGGCTGCGTGGTCCGGAGGCAGCCCTTGCCGATCTTCGCGCCGGCGCTCGGCCGGCGCGTGATCTTCTCGCCATGCTCCACGATTTCTACTCGCGCGAGATCGCCCTTTGGGCTGGGACCGAGGTCGACGGCATCGTGATTCAGGACGATTGGGGCACGGACCGCGGCCTCGTACTGCCGCCGCAGGTCTTTCGCGATCTGTTCAAACCGCTGTACCGCGATTACTGTCGCGAAATCCACGCCCGCGACAAGTTCGTCTTTTTTCGCAGCAGCGGGAACCTGGAAGCGGTGATGGAGGACTTGGTCGAGATCGGTTTCGATGCCGTCCACGCCCACCTCTACTCGATGAACGTGGAATCGCTGGCCGAACGGTTTCGCAATCGGATCGTGTTCTGGGGGGGCAGCGATGCGCAAAATCTCCTTGTCCAGGGTACGGTGGAGGACGTGAAGGCCGCAGTCCGCCGTGTGCGTATGGCGTTCGACTGCGGACATGGCGGCGTCATTGCCCAATGCCTTTGGGACGTTCGCGCCTCGTTCCACAATGTCGCCGCAGCGATGGAGCAGTGGCTTGCTCGCCTGCCTGCCCAGGTCCAAACGAAGTAGCAACGAGCACCTCTTTACCTTAAACTATCGAAAACCAGTAAAGACGCAATGCGCGAGGATTCCAGCTTTGAAAGTCGAGGAGAACCGAACCATGACGACCATCGTGCTTTCCCTGCTCCTGGCCGCGGCGGCGTCTGGCGCTGACGCCAAAGCTGAATGGATCGAACTACTGGCCGGCGATGACTTCCGCGCGTGGCGCGAGCCGCGAGGTCAGTGGCTGCTGGTGGGCAGCGTTTCGAGCGACCCGGCCAACCCCCAACGTTTGACCTGGACGCCGGGGAGCGGAATCGCCGTGAACGGACCCCAGGGCCGGACTGACCATCTGATCTCGGTCCAAGAGTTCGGCGACGTCGAGGCGCATATCGAGTTCATGGTCTCCAAGGGCTCCAACTCGGGCGTCTATTTCATGGGCCGCTACGAGATTCAGATCCTCGACAGTTACGGCGTGGTGAACGACAAGTACCCCGGCATTGAGTGCGGTGGCATCTATCCGCGATGGATCAACAACCAGAATGTGGGTGGACACTCGCCGCGAGTCAACGCCTCGCTACCCCCTGGCCAGTGGCAGACCTTCGATGTGATTTTCCGCGCCCCCCGATTCGACTCCGAGGGCAAAAAGATCAAAAACGCCGTGTTCGTCCGCGTGGTTCACAATGGCCAGGTGATTCATGAAAACGTGGAGGTCGAAGGGCCGACCCGAGCGGCGCTGTTCGACGACGAAAAGCCCCAAGGACCGCTCATGCTTCAAGGCGATCACGGACCCGTGGCCTATCGAAACGTGCGTCTGCGACCGCTGTGACGGCGGCGCACTTCGTAAAGTCTGCGGACCACGAGGCAACGCGTGTTCGGCGACCATCGCTTCCGCCCCTTTTGCGCCCCGGTAGGGCAAGCATTGGGTACGGCCTTACGCGGGTGAGGGGATGACACATTGGCTTTACTAACGCCTGCGCCAAAGTGTCCAAGGTGGGTGAGAACGGGATTTTTCTGAAATTTTCGTTCCAAGGGATTGACAAAAGCCGGGCTTGGAGTACACTCAAGCCTTATTGAGATTGATTCTCAGACGCATTAATCTTAGCGTGGGCGTCCACGCCATCGGCTGGGCAAGCTTCTGCTACCAAGTCACCAGGCCAGCGGGCTGCGCGGACGGTCGTTGGCTGCCCCTATTTTTCCGCCTTTAGTAGGAGGTGTTCTATGGAAGCTTCGAGCAAGCCGCTAAAGGTGCGCGCCCAACACGCCTTCACCCTGGTGGAGCTCCTGGTGGTCATCGCCATCATCGGCCTGTTGATCGCCCTCTTGCTGCCGGCCGTTCAAGCTGCCCGGGAAGCGGCCCGCCGCGCTCACTGTAGCAACAATCTCAAACAACTTGGGCTGGCGATGCACAATTACGCCACGGCGTTGCAGGTCTTTCCACCGTCGTCGATCGTCTTCGGCGGATCGACCAACGAACCGTGGTCGGGCCAGGCGTTCATGCTTCCTTATGTGGAGGGTGGCAACGTTTACAGCCGGATCAACTTCTCGCTGGGCTACCACCACCCGGCGAACAACGCCCTGTTGCCGCCCTACGGCGTGGCGGCGACGCGCGTCCCCGTCCTGATGTGTCCCAGCGAAATCCAGGACCGCCCCCGAATGGACAGCAGCGGGACCACTCCCTACCACTATCCGTTGAACTACGGGTTGAGCGTGGGCACCTATCTGGTCTTCAATCCGGTCACTGGCGCCGACGGCGGCGCGGCTTTCAGCCCCAACGCGAGGCATACCCCGGCTTCGATGCTCGACGGCCTGAGCAATACCTTGGCAATGGCGGAAGTCAAGGCCTTCACGCCACGATTCCACGACGCGGTGGGCATTCCCACAACGCCTCCCCTGGCTCCCACGGACGTCTCTTCGAGCTACACGGGCGGGAGCTGGTCGGCGAATAGCGGCCACACCGAATGGGTCTGTGGGCGCGCAATCCACACCGGATTCACCACCACCTTCACGCCCAACACCTTGGTGCCCCATGTGGTCGGCGGAACCACCTACGACATCGACGTCTCGAGCAGCCGTGAGGGTAGGAACGCCACGGATCCGACTTACGCGATCGTCACCTCGCGCGGCTACCACCCGGGCATGGTCAACGTCTTGCTCATGGACGGTTCGGTGCGCCCGATCAGCAACACGATCGAATTGGCGGTATGGCGGGCGTTGGGCACGCGTGCTGGAGGCGAGATGCCGCCGAACAGCTTTTGATCGTTCCGCTGCTCGCACGGAGGTCGATGGAAATGCGAATTCGAGCGCCCGGCGCGTGACTCCAGCGTTTCCTCGGCGTCCTATTTCCCGTGTTCCGCCGGCGCGATCGCAACTCGGACCACGGCTTGCCGCACCGGATCGCTCAGGACGATGCCCAGCCGCTTGGGGATGACTCTCCCCGGCAGGTGTTCCTGAATCTCCGTGGCTTGCAGGCTGAAAGGGTTTTCCTTTGTCGAGATCTTGACTTCGACCGACTCGGCTTTCTCGCCCACGACGAGCGTGTCGGGACCGAGTTGTTTCCACGGCGAGAGCGTGATCAGGGCCGTCTCGAATGCCTGCGGCGAGTTGAACTCGACCTCGTCTGTGACGCTGAGGCTGCCCCTACCCGCCCGTGAGAAGACGAAAGTGCGGACGAGTTTGGTCAATTCGGGCACGTCGTAGCAGGAGCGGAGATCGAGGACCAAGGTGTCCTTTTCGTCGGTGAACTCAGTCTTCAGCACCTTTGCGGCGGCCTGGCGGCCTGGGCGTTGGAGTTTTCCGGCGACGCGGGGCACGGGATGGCCGAAGGAGTTGAGCACGTTGCTCTCATAGCGCTGGGCGCTGAAGGTCCGCCGCGTATAGACTTCCGACCCAGGGTCCAACAGCGGCGTTGCCTTGCCCAAGGCGACAACGAACGAACCGACGTCGTTGTGGTTGTGTTGTTCCGCGTTGTGGCCGCCTTTGAGGGCTGCGCCCAGGCCGCGGGGATTGTCGGCAGCCGGACGAGAAATCAAAATCCCGGCGTCGCCGAACCAGTCCCGCAAGGGCCGTTTTACGTCGCTTGAGGCAACCGCCGGTCGCTCAGAGATGGAGTTAGGCAAAGTCAGTAAACCGAATTCGAATAAATCCAGCGATGGCCCCGCCGCCAGGCCTAAACCTTGTTGCTCCCATTCCTCCCAGCCCCAGCCGAAGCGTCGACTCACGTATGCCATGATCCGCTTGCCCGGCTGGGCGTGAAGGGGGCAGTCGGCAAAGGCGGGATACACACCGGGCAGGATCTCCAGCCGTCGGGCGAATTGGGCAATGGCCTTGGTCTTCGGTCGCTCCCACAAATCGAGCTTGCCGCCCGTGGCCTGGAGGATGTTCTCAGCCAACAGCACGAAGTGACCGAAGCCGTAGTTCCAATAGCCCAGCCCTTCCGAGCAGTAGCCGTCCGGGGTGAAGCCGTCGAGGAAGTACTGGATGTATTTCTCGGCGGCGGCGATATAGAAGGCCCGGCGCTGGCGGTCCTCGATCGTCGTTGTCGCTGCGCCGACCACCCCGGCCAGGCACACCGCGTTCCAATTGTTGGTGCCCGTCAACCACCACATTCGCGGCTTGCCGTGACGCACCATCGACTCGAAGGGGGCGAAGATCCGGCGTTCTAACTCGGTGTGGATGAGTTTTCGGGTCTTCTCGCTAAGCTTCGCGGCAAGCCAATAGTCGATCGTGGATAGCAGCGAAGCCTTGGCCGCCGCCCTCAGGTCGATCTCGATGATTTTCCCGTGAAAATTGGCGAGACTTATGTCATGGGCGGGCATGACCCAGGTCTTCTCGGAAAGGACCGCGGCGATGGCGTCTTCGATCGACGGCAGGAATCTTCCCCGGTTCTCCATGCACTCGGCTAGGACCATCTCGGCCAACCGCCGGTGCCGATTGGCCCAAACCTTATCGTAGCGGGAACGATTGCCTGTGCGAGAAAAATCAAGAAACAGATCATCGGGCAAATCGGGCATGGTTTGCTTGAGGAGTTGTTCGGCGCCGCGCACGACGTTCTTGAAGTGCGGAGAGCGAGCCACCGCGTCCCATATTTGGCGATCAGCGATCGGCGCCCCGGCGCCGCGTGGTTCGGTCGCGAGCATGGCCGCGATCTCGGCCACCCGACTTTCGGCCACTTGATTCTCGACCACCGCGCTTTGGGAACCTTTTTTGGCCGTCCGCCGCTCTGCCGCCTGAGTGGGCACGAGGGCAAGCAGGCTGAGAAGGCAGGCGGAAATCAAAAGCTGCTTTTCCATGATTGCGTTCCTTTTTAATAAGGGGCGGGTGCTTGGCGGTGGTCGGCCAAGCATTTTTGTTAAGGACATAGGAAATGTGAACGATGCGTCGGCGGCACGTCAATGGTCCACCGTGCAAGGCGGGCGGTGGCGCGGCAATTCCGCCTTGAAGTCGCCGAGGCTACCCCAGTGGTATCGGCGATTCAAATCCACCTCGGCCGAGACCACCGTACCCCACTTTTCCGCCAAGGCGATCGTGCGGCCCGTGTGGTCCCACACGGCGGTAAGCATCCAATGACTGGCGATGTCCTCGTAGGTGCTGCTGACCACGTAGACGTGATTTTCAACGGCCCGGGCCTTGGCGAGGTCGGGATTGCAGCCCCAGACGGGCCAAGCGATGATTTCTGCCCCCCGGTTGGTCAACTGCCTCGCCACTTCGGGAAAGAAACCGTCGTAGCAGATCATCATGCCGATTTTGCCGAAGCGGGTTTGGAACACGGGATACTCATGGCCTGGGGCCACTCCGCTGGCAATCTCGTCGCGGGGGAGCGTCACTTTGCGGTATTTGCCGACCAGATCGCCCTCAGGCCCAAGGAGAACAGCCGTATTGTAGATCAAATGGCCGGCCCGCTCGTACAACCCGACCACAAGATATAAACCGTGCTTTTTTGTTAGTTGGCTAAAAAATTCGGTCGAAGGCCCAGGCACCGGCTCGGCCGCCTGCTCGACGCTCAGGCCGTTTCCCACGATCGTCACGCATTCGCCGAGGACCACCAGATCGGCCTTTTGCCGGGCGGCTTCTTCGACAAACGGGACGAACTGGCGGCAATTATCCGCCGCCGTTTTGCCACCCTTGGGCCGATAATGGACGGCGGCCAAACGCACCATCCGGGGAGGCAAGGGGGAGGTCGGAGCGAACTCGACTTCGCTCCAGGCGATCTTGCCGCGCGGGGCCCACAGCAGATGCAATTCCACCACCGCTTTGCTCGCCTTCGACGGCGCGCGATAGGTGTCGGAGACTTGGGTCCAACCCTCGGAGTCCGTGCCCTGGTCCATGGGGTGCTCGGCCTCGGCCATGGGCTTGAAACCGCGGAGGTATCCAGTGACCACGGCCTCGTCGTAGGGAACACGCTTGCCTTGGGCGTCGAGCCAGTGAATCTTGACCACCGCGCTTCGCCGGGGCAGGGCGACGTTCTCCGTCTTGCGCACGGCATGGAAGCGGTACCATCGGCCGCCTTCGACAGGAAAGGTTTTGACCCAGGCGCCATCCAGCCCCTCACGGGCATCGGCCTGGATGACGAAAGCCGGACCGCCATGGCGACCGCCTTGGGGTTCCCAAGCAAAGTTTGGGCGAATCTCCTCACGCGGCGAGACTACGGTCCAGCCGTCCGGCGCGCCAGGCACCGTGCCTTCCCAGCCCGCCATGCCCACCGAAGATTGAATCCATGCAACGAGAAGGACCACCACGCTCGAACGATCCAGGACAGAGTCGCGCATTGCACCTCACCTCCACGTGCCAACCTTCTCGCAGGAGCCGTGAAGCTTGCCGCCGGGGCGCCACGGCGTCTCACGAAGCACGCCCCTATACGGCATCGGACCATGGGGCCCATTGTGAGGTAGCGGGAAGCAGTTTTCCAGCCCAGCACGAACCAATCGCCGGACAACGCAAAGTCGCGGGGAAAAGCAGGCTACTTCGCCAACAACACGCCCTTGAGGAACCAGCCATCAGGCTCGGAAACCATTTGCATTCCGGCAGGCCCGAGGAAACGCTGAACGAATTGGAAGTCGGGCATCTCCTTGGGATCGATCTGTTGCTTGCGCACGACTCCCTTTTTTCCGGCGCCGAACAGCGTGTTCAACACCCGGCCGAACATCGTCTCACTTTCGGGCATCTTGCCTTGCCGGATGAGTTCGTAGGTGGGCCGGGCCTGCTCGTCGGTTCGTCCGAAAGTCCGCACGGATTTTGCGGGAAAGTTGAACCCGTCGAGCGCCTTTTGAACCATTCGATATTCCACGGATTTAGCCAGCGAAAACCGCTCCTCGCGCTTTTCAAGGACCTTCTTGAGGAAGTCCAAATGGGAGGCGATGAGCAAATGTCCGGAGGCCACCGTGATCGCCGCGTTGGGCAGCAGCGACGACTCGCGACCCGGATGCGAAGCGACTGCCCTGCTAGAGGACTCGGGCTGGAGGCCTGGAAGATCGAGATCCACGGCCGGGACCGCCGCCTTGTCCTCGGGCACGCTTTCCCAGACCACGTATTCCCCCACTCTGATCTGCCGCATCTCCCTGTCGTTTTTCAACATCTTGTCCAAGGCCCGAGCTACGGCCTGATCATCTTTGGTCTCGATAGCGAACAACAAGCGCTCGCTGGTCGTGGTGATGGGAACCTGGTACTCGGCTACCATGCTGATGCGGTTGCCAAGGTGGACCACCAACTCGTTGCGAAGATCGATCTGCGGTCCGTTGGGGTCTTTTTTCAAACCATCGAGCACTTCCTGCCATACACCCGTATCGCCCTGCCCCACCAAGTCGTCGAACAACGGGCCGATGTTGTCGAAGGCGTTGAGCACATCGATATAGAACGAGGCGTAGCTTGCCACGTTGCTGGGAATCCACGGAAACGGAGTAAAGTCTTCTTGATTGGGAAACGTAAAGATTTTCATGGAAAGCTGCCGCGGCGGCGGGGCCCAGATGGCCGTGCGGTGGACCAATTCGACTTTCTCCACGCCGAAATCGACAAACCCACCAATTCCCTGAACTGCCGTGAAGCCTTGGCTCTTGAACACATCGACCCACGACTTGCCTTTCCGCTGCGCGCGCTCGCCGCGGAGGGTGCGAAGGATTTCGAGATAGCCGACCGGCTGGATGAACCATCGTGCCTGAGGCGCTGCCTGGCCCGCGTCCTTCTGGCAACGCTTCATCACCGCCTGAAAACTGGCGACGTCGGCCAAGCTCTTGCCCTTCTTTCCCGAGGCCCGCTCGAAAATCCCTTCGGCGACCGCGAGGTTGTCGGTCGCTACCAACAAGTCGTCCCGCTGAACCCAGAGCGCGAACGGAGGCGGTCGGTCCACGTCTTTGCCAGGCAGGGGAGGCAACTCGAACACCATACCCCGTCCGCCGGCCACTTGTCTCTCCTGCCGCTTGGCGCCCTGTTTCGTCAAGTTTTTGGAAACCTTTTTCAGCAGCTCCTCCGTCTTTTCCTTATGGCCGGCGACATCGCACACGAACGCCAGGGCGATCTGATCCTTGTCCAACTGAATCAGGCCCACGGCGATCTCGCCCGACGGAACGCCTCGCAAGTCGTCCAACGACATGCCCAGCCGTTCGCGCACGTCCGACCACCGCTCGTCGAATTGGCGCCGAAGATCCTCGGTGAAAGGCTTCATCACGGGATCTTTGAATAGCTTGCCCAGTTGGGTCTTATTGAACTGTTCGGTGAGTCTCTTGGCATTTGGCGCGGAGAGGAACCCCCGGGTCGTCTCTGGAAACAGATACTCCGCGGGTGGCACCCCCACCGCCGTGCCTGCCAAAAGAACCCCCGTGAATAATCCGATCAGCCAAACGAATGTCGTCCGCGTCCCTGACACTCTATCCCTCCTTTATGGTGGAACTCCGAAACCTTCCACTCCCCATCAAGCGCGACACATTGGTCCCAAACCGTTTTCAGAGCAAACCCCACTTCCGCCGCATCGAAGACGGTCCGCCCCAGACGAAGCATCTTGCGCATTCTGCAAAGTTGCCGCTGAGTGTATCCGGATAAACCAATTCCCGCTAGACCGGATAGGGTCCGCAAGCGAGGTTTGCCAGAGGAATCGTGGGCGACCGACCTGAGCCTTTCTGGACGTTCCGCCATTCTGCTTGCATAATGCCCTGGTATGCAACACTTCCGCCACGAGAACCTCAGCCACGACCCCATCCACGGTTATATCCGATTTACCTCTTCCGTGGGGATTCCGGAGGGGGAAGTGGCCGAACAGCAGATTATCGATCACCCCTGGGTCCAACGCCTCAGGCAGATTCATCAGTTGCAGACGGCTTGGTGGGTCTATCCCACGGCCGAGCACACCCGGTTTCAACACGTGCTGGGGGCGATGCATCTGGCGTCGATGGCCGTCTCGCGCCTTTACCCGAGTTTACGGGAAGTGTGTCCCGACGTGCCCAGCCCCGGCTATGTCGAAACCCTGACCCGAATGGCGGCACTTTTGCACGATGTGGGTCACGGACCGTTCGGCCACTTTTTTGATCAGCACTTCTTGGCCGACTACGGACTGACACATGAGACCCTGGGCTGCCATATCATCTTGCATGAGCTGGGCGACTTGCTCCGCCGCGTGCGACGCAATCCCAACGGTCAGCTTGAAGCCCACGAAACGCTCGATCCCGGCCAAGTCGCGTTGCTCATCCAGCGTCCCACGGCATCCAATACCGAGGCCATTCCTCGCTGGCTCCAGTTGTTGCGAAGTCTGTTCAGCGGCTTGTACACGGTGGACAACATGGACTTCGTCCTCCGCGACGCCTATATGTCGGGCTACACGCTGAGGGCTTTCGACCTGGAGCGGCTATTGCACTACAGTTTTTTCTCGCCCAAGGGACTGACCGTCCACGAACGCGGCCTCTCGACCCTGGTGCGATTCATCAGCGTTCGGGCCGACTTGTTCCGAACGGTTTACTTCCATCGCACCGTGCGATCGATCGATCTTTCCTTGGCCGAAGTGTTCGCAGCCAGTAAGGAGCACCTCTTTCCCGGCAATCCGTTAGAGCGGCTGGACGACTACCTGGAATTCACCGAATGGTCGCTGCTCGTGCGCGTGGCGGAATGGGCCAGGTCGAGCAATCCCGCCCTCCGCGATCTCGGCCTCCGCTGGCGCGATATACTGAACCGCAAGATCCGCTGGAAAATGGCTTGCGAGCGGGTAGTGTTCTTCGATCCCGACGACCCGGAACCTACCAGCGTGTTCAGCGACGAGCGGCTGTTCGAGGCGGCGATCCGGGCGCGTTTGCCGCGGGAGTTGAAAGACCTGCCGCTGCGGTTCGACCCGCCGCGCCACGTTCACCGCCCCGGCACGTTGGCCCCCGCCTCGGGCCAAAACTTCCTCTACGATCCCGCCACGGAACAAATCCGCAGCCTCGAGGACCACGAGTTGTTCCGGCAAATTCCCGTCAGTTCCCGAATCTGCCGCATCTACGCCCTCGACCATCGCTACAACCGCGAATTGGCGCGGGCCATGGATGAGTTGCTCGGGGCCAGCCGCGCCGACGACGCCACGAATATGTAATGTGGCTGGCATTCGGGGACGTGGCCAGTGAGCTGGGAACCCGCTTGTTCAGGCCCTGCCACTTTCAGCCGCACTCATCCCGCTACTGCATTATCCCCCCGCACGGAACCGCGAGGATCGCTCATCCGACCACGCCTTTGGTGACGCGAAGGAACACGTCTTCCAAATCCAGTTCTCTCTCGTGGAACGACAAAACGCGGGCGCCGCGAGCTACCAATCGCGTCAGGAGTTCGGCCTGTTGGCGATCGTCGGCCTCCCATTCGATAGTCGCCGTACGGCCCTCGACGCGGACCGAAGTCACGCCAGGTTCGCGGGCGAGCATCTCCAGACCAACGTCCTTTTCGCTGAGGAAGCGAATTTCCAAAGTACGTTTGGGCCCCATACGGCGGTAGACCTCGTCGATCGGGCCGTGGAGCACCAGTTTGCCGTGCTCGATGATTCCCACCGTGGTGCAGCAATCGGCCAGCTCACTTAAGACGTGGCTGGAGACGAGCACCGTCTTCCCCGCCTGACGCAATTCGGCTAGCAGGGACTTGAGTTCGGCGCGGGCGCGCGGGTCCAAGGCATTGGCCGGTTCATCCAGGATCAATACCGGCGGATCGTGGAGCAAGACCTTGGCCAGGCACAAGCGTTGCTTCATGCCACGCGACAAACCGCGGAGCGCTGCCTTGCGCTTGGCGGCCAATCCCAGTCGCTCCAACACCGCGTCGACGGCCTGCCGTCTCTTGGCCCGGGGAATTCCATATCCTGCGGCGAAGAACTCGAGGAACTGGAGGACGTTCATTCGATCGTAGACGCCGAACGTGTCGGGCATGTAGCCGATCGAGCGGCGGACCTCCAGAGGCGAGCGTCGCACGCTGTAGCCGTTGACCGTGGCGTCGCCGTGCGTGGGGCGGAGCAGCGTGGCGAGAAAGCGGATCGTGGTACTCTTACCGGCTCCGTTCGGGCCGATGAACCCGAACGTCTCTCCCTCGCCGATTACCAGATCGAGTCCGTCGACCGCCGTCACCTCGCCGTAGCGTTTTGTGAATTCCCGAATCTCGATCACTTGCCGTCGCTTCTTTTTTCGCCCTTCTGGCCCGAACCGCTACCTCTGCGTCTCGACGGGTCACGATCGCCCAGGGCCTCTTGGACCGTGATCAACCCGTCACCATTGCGGTCGTAGCGTTTGAACTGCTCGACCTCGGTCGGGGTGGCGCTGGGTGCGTATTCCGCCAACGATACCTGACCGTCGCCATTCCGGTCGCGTTGGAGGAACCAGTCGGGTAGTCCGGCAGGCAGACGCGACTTGGGGATATGGAACGTCGCGGGCGAGGGCGAGCCCCGTGGAGGTTGCACGAACACGCTGGCGGCTGCTGAGCCCGTCTCGCCTTGCTTCGCCGGGGGAACAGGCGGCGCGGCCGATTCCGCGTTCACATCCGTGGCGGCCTGGCTCATCCTCCGCCCTCGGCCGAAGCCCACGATATGGTTCGTCCATTCTTCCAAAGTGATCTTTCCATTGCGATCGGCGTCGGCCGCCTCGGGTTGCCCCTGCATCTTGGACCACTCGTTCGGCTCCAACAGGCCGTCGTGATTCGTGTCGTAGCGTTGGAGCAAGCGTTCGGCGTAGCGGCGGACCTTCAAGGGGACCTCCGCACCACGATTCCCAACGTCATACGAAAATCCGTCCGCGGCCGAGGCGGCCTGCGCGGCCCAAGGCAAAAACACCGCTCCACAGCCCCAGGGCAATAAAGCCGCCGCCCAGCAAATCCACCGCCAGAGTCTCATGCCCTCAGCATAACACGCCCCCATCGACATCGGAACCGCTTGTTGAGCTTTGAATAAACAATCCCATTATTAAGGTGTTATGTTCCATATTTTAGGGGGGCATCTTTATTGAAAACCAGGACAAGAAAAAATTCAAAAGCGACGAAACAACATTGCCAAAGCAGCCATACTAGGTTAACTATCCCCACCAATAAGTACTAGAGACTCGTTGGCGCGTCTTGACGGGCGTTGGTTCGTCGATATAATTCGGGTGAAAGAAACGTTGGACGCATCGGATAGCCTGCGTCCACGGCCGGGAAAAAGTCCTACCTCGATTCCGGCCACCCCGCCGTATTGACAACCTACCTATAAACGATGCTTTGGGTCAGGAAGACCCATCACCATAGAGCGTAAACGTCCAGACGACGTTTGGATCGGCGATGAGGCCGATGTCTGGACACCTGAGGCAACCTTGCGCGAGACACCTGAGAGATCACGGAGGATGACTCGCTCTAGTGCGTTAGGGCTAGGCGGGTCCTAGTTGGCGACATGACTCGTTTGACGCAGGTGAATGCATCATGCCAAGTGTGCAACCGACGGCTATTTCGGGCTTAATGGCCCGGCGATTTTCCGGAACGATCCCTACCACTCGCGGTGGTAGTTCTGACCCCATCCAGCTTGCGGCTGAGTTGGGGTTCGCTGCCTCGACCGAGGAGGATGCCTTGAAAGCCCTTGGCGAAGCCATGGGCATGGAGGTGGCGGACCTTACGACGACCGAAGTGGATCTAACGCTGTTGAAGAGTTTTCCGACCAAGCTGATCCACCGTTATACGGTCTTCCCTTTGCGGATCGAACAGGGGTCGCTATTATTGGCAATCAGCAACCCGCTAGATCTTCAGGGCGTGGACGCCGTCAGCGCCGCCTTGGACATGAGCGTCACACCCGTTCTGGCTGTTCCTGGCGAGCTGGCCAAACTGATCAAAACGCACCTGGGCGTGGCTTCGGAGACGATCGACGGCCTGGTGGCGCAGTACGAGGAACGTCATGCCGGCGTCGAGATGCTCGACGAGCCGGAGTACGATAGCTCCGAGGATTCAGAGGCAGCGCAGCAGGCCTCGGTGGTGAAGCTCGTCAATGAGATTCTCAAGGAGGCCATCGAAAGCCGCGCGAGCGATATCCACTTGGAAGCGCAAGAACATGGCATGCGGATCCGCTACCGCATCGACGGCGTGCTTCAGACTCAGCCCGCCCCGCCGGAAATCAACCGCTTTCAAGCCGCGATCATCAGCCGCCTGAAGATCATGGCGCGGCTGAACATCGCGGAGAAGCGCGTGCCGCAGGACGGGCGGATCAAGCTGCGGGTACTGGGCCGCGAGGTGGACATCCGCGTGTCGATCATCCCCATGCTGCACGGCGAGGGGGTTGTGATGCGGGTGCTCGACAAGGACCGCATGAGCTTCTCCCTCCGTGGCATCGGCATGGACGACGACGTCTATAAGCGGTTCCGCCGATTGATCAAGCTCCCCCACGGGATCATCCTGGTCACTGGCCCCACCGGCTCCGGCAAGACCACCACGCTTTACAGCGCCCTCAACGAGATCAAAGACGAGGCCACCAAGATCATCACGACCGAGGACCCGATCGAGTATCACTTGGAGGGCATCAACCAGATCCAAGTGCATCCGAAGGTGGGGCTGACGTTCGCCGCGAGCCTGCGGAGCATCTTGCGGCACGATCCCGACGTGGTCTTGGTGGGCGAGATTCGCGACTTGGAAACCGCCGAGAGCGCCGTCCAGGCGTCGCTGACCGGCCACCTGGTGTTCAGCACGCTGCACACGAACGATTCGGCCGGGGCCTTTATGCGGCTGTGCGACATGGGCGTGGAGCCCTTTCTGGTCAGCAGCACCGTGGAGGGCGTCATGGCCCAGCGCCTGGTGCGTTTGCTTTGCCCTGAATGCCGCGAACCGTGCCACCCCCACAAGCTCGACCTGCCCGACGACTTCCCCGTAGATGAATGCCTCCGCCGCGGCGAGTGGCTCTACAAGGCCGTCGGGTGCCGCCAGTGTCGCGGGACGGGCTACATCGGGCGGACGGGAATCTACGAGCTACTGGAAACTAACGACGAGATTCGCCGCCTGGCCACCGAACAGGCCCCGACCCAGGTGCTGAAAGAGGCCGCAGTCCGGGCAGGGATGAGGACACTTCGGGAGGATGGCTGGCGAAAGGTCCGCCGCGGCTTGACGACCGTCGAGGAAGTCCTCCGCGTCACCAAGGCGGATTGATCGAAGCCACTCTTTCCCGGGGCGGACGTGACGAACGGCCGTCGGGGATTTTGGCCGTCAGGCTGGCCCAAGGCCCCGGAATCCATCCATCACCAACGCCGACCGATTCATGCCTCAGTTCCTGTACGTTGCACGCACAGCCTCGGGCCAGGATGTAACAGGCACCCTGACCGCCGGCAGCAGACGCGAGACGCTGCTGGCCCTGGCCGAACGCTCCTTGTTTCCGTTGCGCGTGGAGCCGGTCGAGGAGCGGGCGGCGCTGCGGCATTGGCTGCCGCGGCGGCGGATCAAGGCCCAGGCGGTGGCCACGAACCTGGCCCAGTTGGCCGATCTGTTGCAAAACGGCGTGCCCTTGTTGAAATCGCTGGAAATCCTCGCCGAGCAAGCCACGCAGCCCGAGTTGGCCGAGGTCTTCTCCACGCTCCGCGATTTGGTGGCCGAGGGCGTGGCGCTCGACGCGGCCATGGCCCGCCGTCCGGACGTCTTCAACGAGTTGGCCATCAGCATGGTCCGCGCCGGGGCCGAAGGCGCCTTCCTGGAAGACGCCTTGAAGCGGACCGCCGACTTTCTCGAACTTCAAGAGGAACTCAAATGGCGCGTGGTGGGCGCCATGGCGTACCCAGCCTTCCTGGCCGTCGCCGGCACCTGCGTCGTCTTTGTTTTGGTCGTGTTCTTCGTTCCGAAGTTCGCCGAATTGTTCGCCCGCCTCGAACAACAAGGAGGCGGTTTGCCCGCCGCCACCGTGGCCCTGTTGTGGCTCAGCGACGCGCTGGGACGCTACGGCCTCTTCCTGGCGGCCGCCATCGGCCTGGGCTTCGTTTGGCTGCGGAAGGCGGTGCGCACCGAGCGAGGGCGACTCCTGGCGGATCGTTTCAAGCTGAAAATCCCCATCGCCGGGCCGATCTTCCTGAATTCGGCCGTTTCCCGGTTCTGCCGTGTGCTGGGAACGTTGTTGAAAAACGGCGTTCCGCTGTTGAAGGCCTTGAGCATCGCCAGCGACTCGGCCGGCAACCGCGTGTTGGCCATGGCGATTCGGGCGTCGGCCGAGAACATCTCCTCGGGGGAGTCGCTCTCGCGGCCGCTGGCCGATTGCGGCCTGATTCCCCGCCCCATCATGGCCATGATCAGCGTGGCCGAGGAATCGAACACGCTCGACACCGTGTTGGTGAGCATCGCCGACGGCCTGGACCGGAAGATTGGTCGGCAACTCGACATCATGGTCCGGCTGGTCGAACCCGTGATGTTATTGGTCATGGGCACGGTCATTTTGTTCGTACTCGTCGCCCTCTTGTTGCCCGTCTTCGACATGAGCGCGACAATGAGTTGAAGTCTCTTTGAAAGCGAAGGGAGGAACTGATGAAATCCAGGAAAGCACAACGCCGCGGCGGCTTCACGCTCGTCGAAATCCTCATCGTGCTGGCCATCCTGGTGCTCTTGGTGTCGATGGTCATGCCCAAGGTGCTCTCGGCCCGCAAGAAAGGCAATGTCGACGCAGCAAAAAGCCAGATCGGCTTGCTCAAGGGGGCTTTGGAGCATTATGCCCTCGACTGCAACGACTATCCCACGACGGAACAAGGCCTGGAGGCCCTGTTGACCAAGCCGGCCGACTTGGATGAAAACACCTCTTGGCGCGGCCCCTACTTGACCGGCGAACTCCCCAAAGATCCCTGGGGCAACGACTACCGTTACGCCTATCCGCCTGAGAGAGGCAGTGGCGATATGCCCGACATCTGGTCGGCCGGTCCCGACGGCGAAGACAACACCGACGACGACATTTGCAGTTGGAGCGGGGGTCCCTCCGGTCGGGGTGCGGAAGGCGAAAAGGGCCTCGAACGACCCGCGGAGGGCGGCAGGGAGCCGCGAGCGAAGTCCCGGGCCGAGCCGCGCGGCGAAAGCGTCACGCCCAAACGCACGGCGCCTCGGGCCAATCCGCCCCGCGCCGAAAAGAAATCGACCGCCGATTTCTGAGGTTCGCTAGGAGAGTTTTATCCTCGGGCGAAAAAAACCGGACAGGGAAGGCCGTCGCGCCCGGCTGGTTCCTCTCATCGGGGTTGAACGAATGGCGCGCAAAGCGAGTCTTCCGCTCCGGGGCGCCTACACGCTCTTGGAACTGCTGATCGTTTTGGCCCTTTTGGCCGCGTTGACCGGCCTCACGTGGCCCTCGGTCCGCGGGATGCTGGCCAACAGCCGGCTCCGTGCGGCAGCCAAGCAAGTCCGCGTCGCCCTGGTAACTGCCCGAGGGAATGCCATCGAGTCGGGAGAACCCCACCGGTTTCGTTACGCCCCGGGATCGAACTGGTTCGAGATCGGGCCGCTGGACGCGTCGGCGGAAGAAGACGCGGCTTTCCCCGAGCAGCGTTCGCGCCGCGCGCGACGTCTTAAGACCACCCGTGATTTTCTGCCCTCGGGCGTCTGGTTCGCCGATCTGCCGAGCCGCGACCTAGAGGCGGATCGTTTGTCGCCGACCGAGACGAGGGATGAAGACCCCGAGTTGCGAACCGCGATTTTCCATCCCAACGGGCGGAGCAGTCAGGCGAGAATCCTTTTGATGGCGGACAACGGATTGGTGATCGAGGTCTTCCTGCGGGGCCTGACGGGAACGGCGAAAATCGGTCCTGTGGAACAACGCGAGGCGGAACCATGAACCCCTCCCCCCGCGGCGGTTTCTCGCTCTTGGAAGTGATCTTGGCCACCGGCATCCTTTTGGGATGTCTCGTGGTCCTCTCAGAGCTTGCTAACCTCGGACGGATCCACGCCTCTGCGGCTGAGGACGAGGCCACGGCCGCACGCCTCTGCCAAAACCAACTCAACGCGATCCTCTCGGGACTCGCCCCGGTGGCGGCGGTTTCCCAAGAGCCTCTCGCCGACGCGCCCGGCTGGTGGCTCTCGGTCGAGGTCGAACCGGGGAAACAGCGCGGCGTCACCATCCTGCGCATCACGGTGGGGAAAGACGAAGAGGCCGGCGGCCGGCCGGTGGAGTTCTCTCTCGTCCGGTGGCTCCGAGACCCGAAATGGACGCCTCGCCAAACGACGCTCGGCTCTGAGGAACTGCGCTTGCCGCCGGGGCTCCGCAGGAGGCTTGAGCGATGAACGCTCCGTGCTGCTTCTCGTTGCTTCCGGCTCGTTACGCATCGCGTATCCGCCGATCCTCGCCTCGCCATCGTTGTGTCCCGCTGCGCAGCGGTTTCACGATCTTGGAATTGCTTTTGGCGTCGCTGTTCGGCGCGATCCTCTTGGCGGGAATTTGGAATCTGTTGCGGATCTACGAGCGGCTGTTCACCACGGGCGAGGCGCGCAGTGAACAGGCGCAACTTGTGCGCGCCGTGTTCGATCAGTTGGCCGAGGATTTGACCAGGGCCATCGCCGACAACGCCGCCGCGCCTTCCACGGGGCCGGTGCCCGTGCGACGTTTTGGCTTGTTCGGCACGTCGCAGTCGCTTCGAGTCGACGTGCTGCGTCCGCTGGGGCTGGAGCAGATGCCGTCCGAAGAAGAAGAGCAAGGGCCGGGGCGAACCCGCCCTTCGGGTCCCCGTGTGCCCGAGCTTTTTACCGTCCAGTGGCGATTTTCGGCCCCCTCGACCGCTTTCACGAGCGCCCCAGGAGGACGGCTAGGCAGGCCGTCCTGGTCGGGTTTGGCCCGGCGTGAATTGGACTGGGAGACGCCGGTCTCGGCGGCGCCGCCCGGCACAAAGTCGCGCGGCATTGGCCGATTGAGGATGAAATTCCGCTTATCGCGGGCCGAGGTCTCCAGCAGACCCAAAACTGAGGAAACGGCGGACTGGGATCTGGACGACCCCTCTGTAATGCACCTACCGGAGGTGGTCGAGGCATCGTTCCGTTACTTCGATGGCCAGGGCTTCACCGAGCAATGGAACAGCCTCGATCGGAAATCGCTGCCGATGGCCGTGGAGGTCGTGTTGCGCTTCCAAGCCGAGAAAGCCGTGCAACGACACAGCCGTGTCGCTGGGGAGCCTAGCGATCGACGGGCGAACGTCCAGCCTGAAACGGTCGAGGGCGAGGTCCACCGCATGGTGATTTATTTGCCGACGACGTCGTTGGCCCGCCGCCCCGAGGCCGAAAGGCCGTCCTTAACCTCGGCGCCGGCGGTCGTCTTCCGTCCGCGAGGCCTTCCTCCGCCTCCGCGATTCGGCGCTACGCAGCCGCTTGGCGAGACCACACCGCCCGACCAGTGGATGAGGACCGGCCAATGAGCGGGCACGCCATGACATTTTTGAAAGCACGAAGTCCGAAAGCCATGCCCGTCGCGGATTGGACCGCTTCGCTATGCCCCCGAGCCGTTCGACGCAGGGGGCTCGGGCTTGTGTTTGGCGAGGCACGCGAATTGCTCGGCAGTTCTGTGGTTTCGCGTAAGGGGCCGCAGTCGCGACGCGGGCGACGCGACGGCGCCGTGCTGCTCATTGTGGTGGTCGTGGTAGCCATGTTGAGCTTGGCGGGCTTGAGTTTCGTGTCCACCATGCAGAGCCACCGCAAGGCAATCCGCTTGGACGCGGATCGGCTCCAGTTGGCCGCGGCCGTGGCCTCGGGCATCGAGGCGATGAAGGCGTTTGGGGAACTGTCGGCCAGCGACCAACGCGAGTTGGGCGGCTCGTGGGACAATGAGAGCCTGTTCCGCGATGTGCCCCTGACCGACGATAGCACCGCCCCACGCCGTCCCCGCTTCAGCGTGTTTTCCCCTCGATCCCCGGACGACCCGGTAGCAGGGTTTCGCTTTGGCACCGAAAACGAATCGGCTCGGCTGCACCTCGGCGCCGTGGTCCGCTGGGATGAGAAGGAGCCAGGGGCAGGACGCAGGGCCTTGATGAGCTTGCCAGGCATGACCGAGGCCGTGGCCGATTCGATCCTCGATTGGGTCGATTCTGACAACACGACGCGCCCCTTCGGCGCCGAGGCCGACTATTACGAAGGCCTTGGCGTGCCCTACGCGCCCCGCAACGGCGTGCCGCAGTGCCTCGAAGAGTTGCTCCTTGTCCGCGGCGTGACCCGACGCATGTTGTTTGGTGGCGGCACGGGGACTCCGAGCCAACAGCCCTGGGCCGCGCTACTGACTGTGGCCAGCGCGGAACGCAACGAGAGCTTCGACGGTCGCCCGAAAATCTCGCTGAACGAAGAAAACCTGGCACAGCTTCAGCAACGTTTGGCCAGCGTGTTCGACCGGCGCTGGGTGGATTTTATCCTTGCCTACCGCCAGTTCGGACCCTACGACGGCGACAGGGCGCCGACGCCGGGGGCGTCGGTGACGATCGATCCCAGCAGGCCAGGCCGATTTCGCATCGAGTCTCCCTTGGATTTGATTGGCGCCAAGGTGCTGATTCCTGTTTCGCCCAACGCGGGCGAGAAAACGGCGCTGATCCTCGACAGTCCGTTGAGCCGCGAGCCATCGGCCATGCGCGATGACTTGTCCAAGCTGTTGGATTGGACCACAACAGAACCGGGAGCAGTGATCACCGGGCGGGTCAACGTGAACCTCGCGTCCCGACCGGTCCTTCTCGCGGTGCCGGGCATGGATAGTGCCCTGGTGGAACGGATTCTGGCCGCGCGGAGCATGAGCGCCGCTCGCGACGATCCCGCCCGACGTCATCCTGCTTGGCTTCTTACGGAAGGCCTTGTAGACCTTCCCCGCATGAAAGCTCTGATGCCTTATCTGACCACGGGCGGCGACGTCCATCGGGCTTTGGTGAAGGGTTTTTTTGAAGACCTCGACCGCTCGCTGCTGGCCGAGGTGGTAATCGACGCTACCGCCCGCCCAGCCCGGCAAATATACTATATGGAGAGGTCGCTTCGCGGCGAGGACCGGGCGAGTTCCCAGCCGAGGCTTGTACCTTGAGGCTACGTTGGCCCCTGCTGACGCCTTGAAACACTCTGCGCTGCGGAGCCGGCCTGGAACGAAAGACATTTTTCGAACCTCCAACCGGCATCCCTTTATTGCCCCATGGCCCGGATCATTGCCCTTGACTGGGATCGGCGCGAAGCGCGATGTGTCGTGGCGTCGTCGTTGGGGGGCAAGCGTCGCATTCTGGCGGCGAAATCGGTGGCGATGGTCGATTGGGCCCAGGCTGGTCCATCCCGATCGCAGGTGGGCGATACGCTTCGGGCAGTGCTGGACCAAGCGGGCGCGGGCCGGGGCATCGTCTTGGTGGGCGTGGATCGAGCGAACGTGGAATTGATCCACTTGACGCTCCCGCCCGCCAAACCGCACGAATTGCCCGAACTAGTCGCGATGCAGGTTTTTGCTCAGTCGCAGACGCCCGAGGAAGACGCCATCGTCGATTTTCTCCCCTTGGGACCAGCGGCTGAAGGGTCAGACCGAGTAGCGACCAATCCGGTCCCGGTCATGGCCGCCGTTTTGTCGAAGTCGCACATGGCCACGGTTCAGGCGGCTTGCGCCGCGGCCGGCCTGAAGCCGAACCATGTCCTGCTTCGGCCTTTGGCCGCCGCCTCGCTTTTGGCCCGTCGGCTTTCGCCGCACCAGGGGACATGCTTTTTGGTCTGTCCATTGGGTAGCGAGGCCGACTTGGCGATTCTCGTAGATGGACGGGTCGTCTTCCAACGGACGGTGCGGTTGCCGGAGGAGGTGGGCGAGGAAACCATCGCGCAGCGGTTGGCCGCGGAAATCCACCGCACCCTCATGGTCGCCCAACAGGGCGTAGTGAACGGAAACCCGGTGGATCAGCTATTCGTCTTCGGCAGCGAGGAAGAGCACGCCCTGTTGGTCGAGGCGATCCGTAATGAATTGAACCTCGCGGCCCACGTGATCGATCCTTTCGACATCGTCGATGGACCCGAGGACGGTCCGCCACAACGCCCCGCGCGCTTCGCCGGGCTTTTGGGGATGGTCCTCGACGAAGCGGACAGGACGCACGCCGTGGATTTTTTGAATCCCAGGCGTCCTCCCCCGCGGGCCGACCGCCGCCGCATCGCGGCTGTCCTCGTGGCCGCGGCGCTGCTTGCGTTGGCGGGCGTCGGCTACAGCACCTGGAGCGACATCGCCGCCGCCGATGAGGAAATCGCGCGGCTTACTGCCGAGATCAAGGAGCGGGACAAATTGTTGGATAGCACCGCCGAGGCGCGGGCCGTGGTCCGCGCCGTCCGCGCTTGGGAATCGGGGGCGATCGTCTGGCTCGATGAATTGCGTGATCTCTGTGTACGTCTCCCTTCGGCACGCGACCTGGTGGTTCAGCGGATGACCATGGCCTTGGATCGCGGTGGCGGGGGCGGAATCGAACTGACCGGCACGGCCCGCGATCCCCAGGTCGTGGTCCGCATGGAACAAAGCCTGCGCGATGATTATCACGAGGTCCGCAGCAAGCGCGTCCAAGAACGCGAGAGCAAAGGTTACGCCTGGACGTTCGAAAGCTCGATCTCGGTGGCCCCACGGGACAAAGCCTCGTATCGCGAAACCCTGCCAAGCTCGCCATGAGCCAGCACCGGCAAAAAATCCTTTTGGCTGTCTTGGGATTGCTGCTCGTCTATTTCGGTGGCGAGTGGGCCTGGCAAAACTTCATCCAGGGCCCCTTGGATTCCCGCCAAGCAAAAATTCAGCGGCTGGAAAGAGATCTCGAAAAACGCCAAAAAGAACTCGCCCAGGCCCGAAACGCCATGCAGGACCTGGAGTCGCTGGAGGCTCAGTCCCTGCCATCGGACCCCCAAGTAGCCCGCTCTCTCTACCGCGCGTGGCTTCTTCAACTGGTGACGCGCGTGGGATTTGCCAATCGGAACGTGGAGGCGGGCGAGCCGGTCAACCGCCGCGGACTGTTCCAATCCATCCTTTTCACCATCCAAGCTCGCGGCACGCTCGAGCAGTTGACCCGCTTCCTCTACGAGTTTTATCGGGCCGCACACCTGCACCAGATCCAGTCGCTGTCGATCACGCCGCTGAGCACCGCCGGCCAGTTGGATTTGTCAATGGTCGTCGAGGCCCTCGTGTTGCCCTTGGAAGAAGAAAAGGACCAGCTCAACCAGGCCACTTCTGATCGACTTGCCTGGGATCGCTACGAGGATTACACCGTAATTCCGCGACGCAACTTGTTCGGCGGCGTCGGCGCGAGCGACCCCCTCGACCATACCTTCGTCACCGCCATCCATTCCGTGGACGGCAAACCCGAAGTTTGGCTCACCGTGCAGACGGAGGATCGGGTCGTAAAGCTGAAGCCGGGCGAGTCTTTCCAAATTGGTTCCTTTGGTGGGAAAATCGTGGAGATCGCGGGCGACGACGTGGTCGTGGAGGCCGTAGGCGGGCAAAGGTGGCTGGTTTCCTTCGGCGAGTCGCTGGCTCAATCGTTTGCCTTGCCGCCCGAATATTGAAATCGGGCCTTCTCCCAAGGGATTTTCCCCTCGGCTCTCTGGGACTGCCACTTAGCGCAAAGGAATGGTTTTTATGCAAGCCGATCTTCGGAAATGGCTTCGCCAAAAGGATGCCGCCAGCATGTGGATTGCCAAGCGGCCCGCGAACGGTTAACTTGAACGCCTGACATGCTCTTGCCCACGGTGAGCGCCGACCATGAGAGGGCGACACCGCACGCCGCGGCATTCCGCCGAGGCGTCGCCGTTTCGGCGTGGGCGGATTTGGTTTGCAAGCTGGTGCGAATGAGGGAGGAAAAACCGATGACGACGTGGAGGTTGACGCGGCGCCATTTACTTCAGGGAGCTGCGGGCGCGATGGTGGTACCCTACTTTTTTAGCGCAGCCCCGAAGGTCCTGGCGGCCGAGTTCACGTTGCCCGAACTGCCTTGGGCCCCGGATGCTTTGCAGCCGCTGATGTCGAAGGAGACCATCGACTTCCACTACGGCAAGCATCACGCGGCCTACGTGACCAACCTGAACAAGCTGTTGCCTGGCACGCCCTATGAAAACATGTCGTTGGAGGAGATCGTCCAGAAGGCCCCGCCCGGACCGATCTTCAACAACGCCGCCCAGGTGTGGAACCACACGTTCTTCTGGAATTGCCTCTCACCCAAGGGCGGCGGGGAACCGAAAGGCAAGTTGGCCGATGCCATCGAGGAGCACTTCGGTTCGTTCGCCGATTTCCAGCAACAATTCACCGACACGGCGGTGAAATTGTTCGGGTCGGGCTGGGCGTGGCTCGCTCGGGACAAAGATGGAAAGCTTTCCATCGAGGCGACAAGCAACGCCGGCACACCCCTGCAAGCGGGCAAGACCCCATTATTGACCTGCGACGTGTGGGAACACGCATACTATATCGATTACCGCAACGCCCGGCCCAAGTTCGTCGAGGCCTTTTGGAAACTGGTCAATTGGGATTACGCCGCCTCGCTGTGAATCGCGACGGACGCCGCGATCCAACTCATTAATTTCCGCACGCGAGATTAAGAAAACTTGTCCTCTCGCCGCCCCTCCCCTGTGTCTGGGCAGATGGGGGCGCAGGGAAATTCTGTTGAGCACGATGTTTTCGCTTGGGCACCACGGCTGACTTATCCAGCCGTGGTGTTCCCGGCGAATCTCGCCTCTGTTGCTTCGGGCCCGTAGTGGCGATGAAATCCAACCAATCTTGGGCAGATCCAGCCGCGCAATATCTAGGGCTAGCGGGATGACCACGCATTGGCACCGCTGGACAATCCGACAATGCCGCCCGCGCTGAGATAAATCCATCGCATAAATCTGTTGTTTCCTACGGCGGTCTGGGGTATCGTGACTCGCGTGGCGATTTTCCATCGAGGTTGGGAGCGGGAGAGGATGTTGTCATGTTGCCGAGCGAGTCGCAATTCGGTTGGGAAAGAGATGGGAGGTTTTGCGCGAGGAGTCCTCGTCGCGACTTTCTGAAGGCAACCGCGGCGATTTCCGCCGCTTGGACGGCGACGACCACGCTGGAGGCGGCATCGTCCCCCGAGCAAGCGGCCCTGCCGCAGACCCGCATCGGACCGCACTCCATCTCCCGCTTAATTTGCGGCGCCAATCCCTTCAACGCCGGCTCGCACTTGTCGGTTTTCGTCAACCGGCAGATGCGCGAGTATTACACGCCCGAGCAAATCTTCAAGACGCTGCGGCGGTGCCAAGAAGTGGGGATCAACACTTGGCAATCCAGCAGCCGGAACTTCGAGCTTTATCGGCAGTTTGTGGACTCAGGCGGGACCATGCATTTCCTGTCCATCGAGTCGGCGAAGACCGCCGCCCTCTTACCGGAACTTGCCAAGGGCGGGTGTGTGGGCGTGGCCCATCATGGCGAGGTGACCGATCAACTTTTCAAGCAAGGCAAGCTCGACGAAGTGGCCGACTTCTTGAAACGGGTGCATGACGCTGGCCTACCGGCGGGCATCTCGACGCACATGCCCGCCGTGGTCGATGCCGTGGAATCCAAAGGCTGGCAGCTCGAGTATTACATGACTTGTGTCTATGAGCGGCACCGGAGCCGGGAAGAGTTGCAGAAGCTCTTGGGCCATGTGCCCATTCCCGTGGGCGAAGTTTATTTGGAAAGCGACCCGCCTCGCATGTATCAGGCCATGCGCAATACCCGGCGACCTTGCCTGGCTTTCAAGATTTTGGCGGCGGGACGGCTTTCCGAGCGTGCGGGCTGGGTGGAGCAGGCCTTTCGTCAGACCTTGGAATCCACGAAGTCCATCGACGGGATCATCATCGGCATCTACGACCGCTACAGCGATCAGGCTGCCGAAGATGCTGCCTTCGTGCGTCGCTATGCAGCGCTGAGCCGCCAGCTCTGACCAGTTTCGCCTCTCGGGGCTTGCATTAGGACTGACATAGGGATCGTGTCGCCGGTGGCGTCGTAGCGACGGTCATCCCCGGTCGTCCGGTCGTCTTGTGGAGGCGCTTGCTATTGATGGATTCCCGCGCGGCGAAGTACACTGGCCAACTTGCGAATAGGAAATAGAATCACACAG
Organism: uncultured Thermoguttaceae bacterium; assembly: GCA_937951625.1. Classification (GTDB taxonomy): domain Bacteria; phylum Planctomycetota; class Planctomycetia; order Pirellulales; family Thermoguttaceae; genus CALFBP01. The sequence goes on along the minus strand of CALFBP010000010.1, from coordinate 46,163 downwards.
GGGGCTAGCTTTGATTCGGATTCGGGGGGGAGCGCGATCATGTCAGTCCATTTGCAGCGGGAAATCGACCGTCTGAAACGGCAGTTGCTGTCGGTTTGCGCACTGGCGGAGGAGCAGGTGCACTCGGCCGTTCGCGCGTTGCTGGATCGCGACGCCGAGTTGGCCGAGCGCGTTGAGAAGCGGGACGTGGAAATCGACCAACGCGAGGTCGAGGTCGAGGAGGAATGCCTCAAGATTTTGGCCTTGTATCAGCCGGTTGCCTCGGATCTGCGGCTTCTGGTGGCGGCCTTGAAAATCAACAATGATTTGGAGCGGATTGGCGATCTGGCGGTCAACATCGCCCGCAAGGCAATCGCCTTCGCGAACTTGGCGCCCATGGAAATCCCCTTCGACCTGGCCGGAATGGGGGAAAAGACTCAGGCGATGCTCCACGACAGCGTCGAGGCCCTGGTTAACCTCGATCCGGCGCTGGCGTCCAAGGTCTGCGGCCGCGACCACGAGGTCGATCGGATGAAACATGAAATCCGTAAGAAGGCGGAATCCCTGATGCAGCGCAACCCAGCCCAAATCCCTATCCTCCTGTCTCTCTTGGCCGTCTCGCGCAACCTGGAGCGCGTGGCGGATCATGCGACGAACATCGCTGAGGACGTGATCTACATGGCCGAGGGTCGCATCATCCGGCACGGGACTGGGGATCCGCAGTAGATCGAGCGGGCATCAATTCTTGGGGTCTTGGGGGGCCAGGATTTTCTCCACCGCCATTTGCATCTGCCGGAGCTTGGCACGGAGCGTGGCCCGGCTCAGTCCCAGGATCTCCGCGGCTTTGTTCTGTTGCCCCCCCGTCCGACGCATCACCGCCGCAATCACTAGCCGGTCGAAGCGTTGGAGCGCCCGGCGGTAAACGTCGGTTTCACCACAGGCCGCGGCGTTGTCGACGAAGAAGGAAAGCGATTGCCAATCCTCCTCCCCCATCGGGGCAAGCTTGGCTTCGGGCTCGCGCTCCATAGGGCTCTCGCGCCGCAATTCCGGCGGGAGAAACTCAGGCAGCAGGGTGGGCCCCGCCGATGCCAAAAGCGCTTCGCGGATCACGCTTTGCAACTCGCGGACATTGCCGGGCCAGGAGTAACGCTCCAAGAGTTCCAGCGCCTCGGGGGCGATGGATTGCACCGACGTCCCCAATTGCCGGTTGTAACGGAAGAGGAAATAGTGGGCCAATTCGGCGATGTCTTCGGTCCGCTCGCGGAGCGGCGGGAGGATGATCGTCACTCCGCGAAGCCGATAGTAAAGGTCCTTGCGAAACCGTCCCTGCTCGATCAAGGCGTCGAGATTCTGGTTTGTGGCGGCAATCACCCGCACGTTGGCCGTGATCGGTTCGCTGCCGCCGAGCCGCTCGAAACTCCCCTCCTGGAGCAGCCGGAGGATCTTGGCCTGGGTGCCAGGCGCCATGTCGCCGATTTCGTCGAGCAACAGCGTGCCGCCGTGCGATTGCTCGAACTTGCCGATCCGGCGCCGGTCCGCCCCGGTGAACGCCCCGCGCTCGTGCCCGAACAACTCGCTCTCCAGCAGCGATTCGGGGATCGCGGCGCAATTGATCGCCAGGAACGGGGCCTGGCTGCGGCGGCTGTGATGGTAGATGGCCCGCGCGACGAGTTCCTTGCCTGTGCCGCTCTCGCCAAGAATGAGCACGTTCACATCCTGAGGGGCCACCCGACCAATCTGCTTGCACACCGCCTGCATGGCCGCACCGCTGCCGATCAATCGGTCAGGACGATCCTCAGGCCGGTCCGCTTCCTCGACGATCGTGGGAACGTGCATCATGCGGCTGATCGCCATGGCCTGGCTGACCACTTGCTGAAGCTGATCCGCGTCCAGGGGCTTCACCAGGTAGTCGTAGGCCCCCAGCTTCATGGCCTCGATCGCCGTGTCGGCGCTGCCGTGTCCGGTAATGAAGATGATCAGGGTCTTGGGATCCAAGCGGCGGAGGTCGTGAAACAGTTCGAGTCCGGAACGGTCGCCCAGTCGGATATCCAAAAGGATCACGTCCGGTTTATATTCCGAGGCTAGCCGGAGGCCCTGTTCGGCCGTCTCTGCATGGAGCAACTCGAAGTCTTCCTCGGCGAGCACCTGTTCGATACTGAACTGGATGCCAGGTTCGTCGTCGATCACCAGAAGTCTCGACATCGTGCGTCTCCACCATTCACGGATCCGCTGAAACGCATCCACCGCCCGTGGGGACCATCCAATGCGAGGCCCATTGCTGGGTCATCGCGATCCCCTTGCCTGCGATTCGCCGCCACACTGAATTACCCCCAACGCATTCACGGGACCGTCAGCCCGTCAGCCGGGTCGCTGAAAGAAACTGAAAAACAGGACTCCCGTTTGTGAACTTTTTACTTTCCCCCTTTTAGTGGGAACAAGAATTTCCGTGGGGCTTACCTTGTAAGCTTCGCTTGCCCGCTGAACGGGCAGGGCAGGCCGGCAACCGGGAATGTGCATCACCCCGGGATTTCTTCGCAATTCTCGCCGCATCGCCTGGCATCACTCCCACATCTGGGCAACGATCGGCCCGGTCCTAAGGTAGGCTTTCAATTTGTCTATGTCCTTAGGACGCAATGTTTTGCCGTCCCGCGCACAAAGGTTTCCTGCGATAGCGACTGCGGCCGATTGTACCATCCGTGTCGTGGCTACCCAATGCACGCCCGAAGCTTGTAGCACGAACGGCCGCGTGGGAAAAAAAGAGTCCCGAACGCCAATGGAAACCGATCACAAAACGCGACTTGACTTCACAAGCTATTGCGGCAAGTTGTTGACGCTGCGGTAAAGGGGCTGTGGGGAAGACATGGTATAACCGCGAGGTTTGGAGCAAAGTAGTTCCTTGGTGTCGACTCGTTTAACGAGCGGTTGAAATGAGATCAGACTGTTGCCTGTTTTCCAAACGCGGATAACAATCCACGTCCACACGGCGTGCCTATCCAAAACGGTTTTTGGTAACCTTTTCTAAGGCCGTGATGGGAACAACAATCCAGTTTATCGCCGGTCCGAGGTTTGGGGGAAATCCGGGGAAAAAATTGGCAGAAAATCGAAAAACTGATCTTGTGAAGCAAGGGAGGCTGAGGTACAAATATGCTACCGTGTCGCATAGTCTAGGCAAGGAGGGCCTACCCGCCTATTAGCGGGGTTTGTCGGCAGGGAAGCGGTGCGATCGGGGTGTTAGTGGCGATCGGGCTTTTCTTCGCGTTACCCGACGTCAAAGTTTTAGGCCGGGCGGGGACAGGAGACTTGGCGAGAATTTCGCCAGGGTGCCCGACCGACGGCTGGAAAGGAGCCCCTGCCATGCTCGTTCTCTCGCGCCGCGAGGGCGAGACCCTCGTATTTCCCGAACTTGATGTCGTTTTGGAAGTCTTGGCTATCAAGGGCAGTGCTGCCCGTATCGGCATCCAAGCCCCCAGCAAAATCAAAGTGCTCCGCGGCGAACTGGCGCGGTCGCGCGAGAAGCTAGCCGCAATCATCGATGGTCGGCTGGAGGATCCCTCGGGCAAACTGATGCACCGTGTTCGCAATTGGCTCCATTCGGCGGGGCTGCGGATGCAGTTGATTCGACGGTACTTAGAGGCCAATCGGCTCGACGAAGCCGCCGATTTGATCCAAGCAGTTCTGGAAGAATTCCATTCGATTGAACAAGACAACGCGCGAACATCGGAATGTTGCAATCTGCCCGCTTTCGATTGTGAGGCAGGATCGCCCTGCGGCGACGGGGTGCCCCGACGTGCGTTGTTGGTCGAAGACAATGCCAATGAACGCCACCTGCTCGCCGGGTACCTGCGGACCTCCGGATTCCAGGTTGAAACTGCTGGCGATGGGCAAGCTGCGTTGGATTGCCTCCAAACAGGCGAGTGCCCAGACCTCGTGCTCTTGGATATGTCCATGCCTGTCTGCGATGGTCCCACGTTCCTCCGTAAGGTTCGCGCCCAACGATCCTTGGACCAAGTGAAGGTCTTCGCTGTCAGCGGATGTTCACCAACCGCCTGGGACATTCCCATTGGTCCGCAAGGGGTGGACCGCTGGTTCGAGAAGCCGATCGACCCGCACCACTTGGTGCAAGAGATTTGCCGCGAGCTGCGAGCTAAGGAGACGGTGAAGCCCCGGTGATCCGCAGGGTATTCGGGGCTGAGGCCGACATTGCCTTTTGGAAACGGTTTTCGCTAGGTCTCAGCCTCCGGGCTTCAGGATGGTTTCTCCAGGCCCACTGAGCATTCCCCCCAAATTTCGGTACCGGTGGGCTTGGGCTAGAGTGAAGCCTCGGAAGTCCATCCATGACCGCACTAAGCAGGTTCGGTAACTCCCTGCCGGTGGAAAAAACGCGTTAAGGCCTTTACTGCGAGGTCCTGGAGGCCATCAAAAACGGCCAGGACCTCGAGGAAGTGGTCATCTCTGTGTGCGAGGTATGTGGGCACACCACGGTGGGTGAGGGGCCTAAGGCCTGTCCGGTTTGCGGGGCGGCCAGCTCGAAGTTTCGGGAACAAGCTTGGATACGCAAAGCGTTAAAACGCGGTCAGCCCCTCAGCTTCGGTGTCCTTGACCGTCAAGATCATATCAAGCTTGGTCGTGGCCAAAATCTGGCGCAAGTTGGGGCAAAGCTTGCAAAGCACCAACTTGCCTCCTTTTTGTTTCATCTTTTTGTTTAAGACAACGATCTTGCCAAGCATGTCGCTGGCCAAAAACTCAACCGCCGAAAAATTCAGCAGGAGTTTGGAGCAGTCTTCTTTTGCAGCGAGGGCGTACAACTCCGCGCCTACCTCGTCAGGCAGGCCGCCGGCGAGCTGTGCGTCCAGGAAACGCACGACCAACACGTCGCCGTGGGGCGTCACTTGCAAATGAGAGCTGTTCACGACTTCGCTCGGCTTTGCATTGCTTGGTGGTCCAGAATTCACGCCCAAAAGGCTCTGTTGCTCCTCCGATCCGCAGCCCTTTCCTCCCCCCTACAGTTCTGAATGAACTCACTTTACAGCAAGAACCGCGTGGACATGGTTCCCCAACAGCCTGGCCCAGCTTTGAGAGGAAAGGGGTCGGGCCTAGCCAACACACTGGCTTTCAATCTAACATCCACGAGAAGAGTTCCACAATCCCCCATGGTCTTTAGGCAGGCGAAATCCTCACGTTGGATTTGCTGCGACTTGGGGCTTCAAGCGATGGGTTCGGGCCTTTAGCCGTCTCTATCCACGGCGCTCCCCCTTGGGCGGCATGGCAGCGCTGTTTTCCGAGAGGCCGTAACGACGAATTTTGCGGTCCAACGTGGAGCGCTCAATGCCTAACAGCACGGCCGTGCGGCTCTTGTTCCAGCCCGTGTAATTCAGCGCACCGAGAATATGTTGTCGCTCCATATCCTCCAAGGGGATGGGGCGGAAACCCACATCCGTCGGGCGATGCTCGGTGGTGTCGCCTGCGGTAGAGAGCTTGGACAAGAGGAGGTCGTCCTGGTCGATGTACTCTCCGCGGCAGAGCACCACGGCCCGTTCGATCACATTTTTCAACTCCCGAACGTTGCCCGGCCAGCGATAGGCCATGAGTCGGTTGATGGCAGCAGGCGAAAAGCCTTGAATTTTGCGGCCGGTCTCTTCGCGAAACCGTTCCAGAAAATGAGTAGCGAGGGGGACGATGTCTTCGGGCCGGCGTCGCAAGGGGGGAACTACGATCTCCAGGACGCGGAGCCGAAAGAAGAGGTCGCGTCGGAAGCGCCCCTCGGCCACCTCGCGTTCCAAGTCGCGGTTCGTGGCGGCGATCACGCGCACGTCCGCGCTGACCGGTTTGGTGCCGCCCACGCGTTCGAACGGATGTCCCTCCAGCACGCGAAGAAACTTGGCTTGAATTCCGGGGCTCATCTCGCCGATTTCGTCGAGCATCAAAGTTCCCGAGTCGGCGGCCTCGAACTTGCCGATCTTGCGTTCGGTGGCCCCAGTGAACGCTCCCCGCTCGTGGCCAAACAGTTCGCTTGCCAAGAGGTCTTCTGAAAGCGCGGCGCAGTTCAGACAGACGAAGGGGTTCTTGCGACGTGGGCTGGAGAAGTGAACGGCTCGGGCAACGAGTTCCTTACCCACCCCGCTCTCCCCGCGGATCAAAAGCGTAGCTCGGCTGGCTGCCGCTCGAGCGATCTCCTCCGTGATGGCGCGGATCACGGGACTGCGGCCGATGATCTCGCTCTCCACGCCCAGCCGTTCCCGAAGCTCCACGTTCTCGTTGCGAACCTGAACCAAATGTTCGGTCAACTCCTGTTGTCGATTGAGATTGGTCAGGGCCACCGCCACGGTGTCGGCCACGGCGAGGGTGAACTCGAGGTCTTCCGGATCGGGCACGCGGTCCGGGTTGGTGGAGTACAAATGAATCATCCCCAGGACTTCCTGCCCGCGCCGGATCGGAGCACAAATCACGCTGGTGGCAGCGATTTCCCCGCGACTATCGCGGCTCCCGATGGAGCTATCGCCCACCACGTTTCGGGCCAGGACCGCTTCGCCCTCGCGCATCACGGTGTTGGCCAGGAAATGGGGCACCCGATGGTAGCGCCGCTCGGAACTTGTGCGCGAGGCGACCAAGACCAAGTCGCTGCCCTGGGGGGTACCATGGAAGTCGCGGGGCAATAGGAGCACGGCGCCAGCGTCCACGTGCGTGGCCTCGAACAGGCCCGCCAGGGCCACGTCCGCCATTCCCTTGACGTCTGGAGCACGGGCGAGATCGAAGGCCAAGCGGCATAGTTTGGTAGCCGCTTCGCTTGCTTTGGCCACGCCGCTGGAGCCGGCCGCGCCCGGCTCCAGAAATCGTGTTTGACCTCGCCGGTGCATGATCGTGGTCGGGTCGTACTCAGGCGCCGAGAGTACATCCGACTCGTCCTCGGCCGGCGGAAACACGGTGTCTTCGCTCACTTCGCGTTCCGGCCGCCGGACCACCGCGGTCGATTCGGAAAACGCCTGGCTCAGCGTGTGGACGAACACCAATTGCGAACGTCCGATCCGAATCACGTCGCCCGGCATCAACGGCCGGTCTTCCTTAACCAATTGGTCCCCAACTACCGTGCCATTGCGACTCTCCAGGTCGCGCACCATCCACTGGTCGCCCAGTAAGAATAACTCGGCGTGATGCCGGCTACATCGGTCGTCCTTGAGCACAATCTGGCAGGTCGGCGCCCGGCCAATGATGACCGACTGACCGGGCACAAGTCGAAACACATCGGTCCATTTGGAGCCCTCGCGCATCACCAGATAAGCAACCTCGGCCACGCCAAAAGCCCCCGAACCAGAATTGTTGGAAACCGAAATGAAGAAACTCGCGGGGAAACGAACCACCAATCAGGGTGCATCGAAATGAGACACCCTTTAGATTATCGCCCCGGTACGCCCGTAGGCAAGCGCTCCAGAACGAAAAACTCTACACACACCGTAACTAACTCTTCTTAGGGGTTGGGACAAGGAGCCAGTCCCCTCGGAAACTGAGGAGGCGTGATGAAGGAATCCGCTTTGGAGGTTTCACATCTCGCCCCGGGTAGCGACCAGGCCGAAAAGCTTTACCATGAAGGTACACGAGTTGCTAAGGGCGCGCGGGAGCGCCCCCCCGAGACTCGGCAGCCCGCAGCCTTATTGCCTGGAAATCCCTAGTCCGCCGCTTCGCTGAGGGAATATACTGACCAAATCCAGGCTAGTGCGGATGAAATCGAGGCGGGCTTGGACGGGCAGCGGGTTTCCCCCAACGAGCTCTGCCCCGCTTCAGTCCATTTTCCCGCCCGGCAACGATTTCCTCTTCAGTCTGACGCCATTCGCAAAGCGTTTGGGTGGAACGGAAGGCAGAGGGGGCCTGCCATGACGATTCGCTTTCGACTCACGACTTTGGCGGTGGCCGCGATTCTCGTGGCCAATGCCTTGCTGGCGTTGATCACTTTCCAGTACTTGAGCCAGGTGTGGATGTCGGAAGTGCAGAATCGGGTACATCGGAACTTGAATCGGGCAAGGACCGCCTATCAAAAGCATGTCGCCCTCATCGAGGCACTTTTGAAGGGTCGTTCGCTGGATCCAGGACTGGCAGCGGCCACCCAGGGCAACGATCGCGTGCGGTTGGCTACGGTACTTCGCGCCACGAGCGAGGCGGGCGGGTTGGATTTCGTGGTGTTGTTGGACGCGACGGGCAAGGTCGTTGGTCGGAGCGGAAGCGGCAAATCGGGGGATGACCTGAGCAGCGACCCCTTGGTGGCCCAAGCCATCAGCACCCAAAAGAGCGCGAGCGGGACCGTCAGCCTTTCTCGGGAGCGGCTGGAGAATGAAGGGAACGACTTGGCCGAGCGTGCCCGCTTAGAGGTCATTCCCACGCCCGCCGCCCGACCCTCGCCCAAGTCCTTAAGAACCGATGGCATGGTGATCGCCGCAGCGTCGCCGATCCGCGATGACCACGGCCGAGTGGCTGGGTTTCTTTATGGCGGCATGCTGCTCAACCGCCGCTATGACCTCGTCGACGCCATCAAGCAAGAGGTGCTCTTAAATGAGGTCTTCGGGGGCAAAGACATCGGCGCGGTAACTATCTTCCACGGCGACTTGCGGATCGCCACGAGCGTGAGGATGAGCGACGGTTCCCGGGCCGTCGGCACGCAACTCAGCGCGGCGGTGAGCGAAGAGGTTCTGGATCGGGGGAATACGTGGGCGGCGGAGCCAGCCCTGATGATCGACGAGTGGTACATCGCCAGTTGCGAGCCGATCCGGGACCCCCAGCAGCGGATCATCGGCGCGTTGAGCGTGGGTTTGCTTCAGTCGCCATTCCTTCATCAGCGGAACGTGGCTTTCGCCGTCTTCCTTACGATTGTGGTTGTCACCGCCTCGGCGAGTGTCATCCTCTTGTTCGCCGCCCATGAAATGGTGCTTCGCCCGATCCGCCACCTGGTAGCAATGGTGCAAAAGTTGATCGGCGGCGACCTCACGGCGCGCGTTGGTATCCGCCCGGCTGGGGAAATGGGCGTCCTGTGCCGGGCGATCGACAGCATGGCTGCGGCGGTCGCCGAACGCGAGGCCTTGCTCCGCCAGATCACGCAGCAGCAAATCGGGCGGAGCGAGCAGCTGGCTTCCGTCGGACGCCTCGCCGCAGGGGTCGCCCACGAAATCAATAATCCGCTGACCGGGGTGCTTGCCTTTGCTGATCTGCTCCGGGAAAAGCCCAATCTCGACGATCAGGATCGGCAAGACCTGGACTTGATCATCCGCGAGACGAAGCGGGCCAGGGAAATCGTCCGTGGACTGCTCGATTTCGCCCGCGAAACCCCCTCAGTCAAAACGCGATTGTCGGTCAACGACGTGGTGCGGCAAACGCTGAAACTGTTGGGCAAACGCGATGCCTTCCAAAGTATCATTATCGTCGAGGATCTCGCCGACGACTTGCCACCAATCGATGGCGACAAGAACCAACTGGAGCAAGTCTTCGTGAACTTAGCGCTCAACGCTTGCGAAGCCATGCCCAACGGCGGCACGTTGCTAGTCAGCACCTCCCTCGAAAACGGCGCCGTCGTGGTCCGAGTTACCGATACCGGTGCAGGCATCAAACCTGAACACTTGGATCATGTCTTCGAACCGTTTTTCACCACCAAACCCGTAGGCAAGGGAACTGGGCTGGGCCTGAGCGTCAGTTACGGGATCGTCCAGCAGCACGGCGGCACCATCGAAGTCGAGAGCGAAGAAGGCAAGGGCACTACCTTTACGGTACGCCTGCCCATCGCCCCAGAAGATTAAAAGCCCGCCGGAGAACGCCGTTTCCGTTTGGTATGGCACGAGCGGAGAATACCAAGGCGTCGGTTTTAAGCTCGGGCCGCCCATTTTCTCGGGAAGCGGCCTAAAGGAGATGGCATATTTTTTCGGCGTTTACCCCATGGGCGCAGAAAAAAAGTGATAAGACAGGGAGGCGTCCCGTATGCGTAAAAACTCTGCGAGAAGGCATATTTGGGGAGCTCCCTCCGTTATTGCCCGGCGATTCGAGAAAATAGGTTCTCTCGTTCAAACTAGTTGTCGCAGCTTACCAAAGAATCCTAGATTCGCTTGTTAACGTTTTTTTACCCTCTAGGCAATACTCTAAGAAGATGGCATACACCCCGTCATGCGAGGTAATTTTTAAGGGCTTGGCAGGTTGGGGCTGTTCTGATAATTTGATTGGTTTACTGGTGTGGAGATCGGCGTTGGTCTGGAGGCCGTTGCAGCCGCACGAGGAGAGGTGTCGTATAGTTTGTAGATTCAGCCAGCGTAGCTCAATCGGCAGAGCACAGCTTTCGTAAAGCTGGGGTTGTGGGTTCGATTCCCACCGCTGGCTCATTTTTTTCCCTAGGCAATGGGGTAACGCTTGTCTGCGGAGCCTGATGATGACGGTGGCGGCTGAATTCGATTTGAAACAAGCAGTCCTTGTTCCGGGCACGTTTGGCCCCACGGAAATCCGGCGAATTACCGAGGCCATTTCCAAGGATCCGGCCAGCTACCGCGTCTTTCGCGAAGCGGTAAGTGAACTCGAAGGACGCGAAGAGCTGAGTCCCGCCGATTATGTCCGGTTGGGAGTCTGTTTATACCTTGTCGGTCGGTATCATCGCGCGATGGATGCTTTGCGGCACGGGGACGGCGGGGCCCTGGCCCACTTTTACCTCGCGCGAACCCTGTTCGCACTCCAGCAATACGAGGCGGCCATCGAGGAATATGCGGCGGCCAAGCAAGCAGGTTACAACGCCGACGAATGTGCGGTGGCTCGCGCCGAGGCCCTCCGCTACGCCGGAAAACCTCAAGAGGCGCTCTCGGTTTTGGATAAGCTTTCGGGCGCCGTGGAGCAGACGGCCGAGTACCTCTACCAGCGGGGGGCGACCGTGGCGGCGCTGGGCGGCAACCCCAACGAGGTCGTGGCGCTGTACGAGCGGGCGGTTGAGGTGGATCGCACGCACGCCGGCGCCTTGTTCGGCTTGGCACTCGAGAACGATCGTCGCGGCAACGACGATACGGCGCTAGAGCTGTACAAGCGGTCCGTGTCGCAATTTCCCGGTCATGTCGGCCCCTTGTTGAACTTAGGTTTGCTCTATGAGGACCTGGAGCAATTCGATCGCGCGGTCCAGTGCTACCAGCGGATTCTTGAGATTTATCCAAACGAGCCGCGGGCGAGGCTCTACCTCCGCGACGCGCAGGCCTCCGGTCAGATGTATTACGACGAGGACGCGCAGCGGAAACGCGACCGCATGAGCCAGGTGCTCAACATTCCCGTCACGGACTTCGAATTGTCGGTGCGAAGCCGCAATTGCCTCCAGAAGATGGGCGTGATGACGCTCGGAGATCTCTGCCGCTGCACAGAGCAGGAGCTGCTGGCGAGCAAAAACTTCGGCGAAACAAGCCTCATCGAGATCAAGGAGATGCTCGCCTCGAAGGGACTTCGCTTGGGCATGTTGGCCGCGGAGAAGCATACCTTCGAAACCTACGAACCCGAGTCGCTGACTCCCGACGAGCAGGCCCTGCTCAGCCGCCCGATCTCGGAGTTGGCGCTGTCGGTCCGTGCCCGAAAGTGCATGATCCGCCTGGGCATCAGCACCATCGGCGAATTGGTGCGGCACACCAGCGACGAGTTGCTGGAGTGCAAAAACTTCGGCGTTACCAGCCTGAACGAGGTCCGCGAGAAGCTGGCGGCCCATGGACTGAAACTCCGCGGTGACTGAAAGTTGCTGCCGGGGCGGCGCGGGCGGCCGCGACAAAACGCATGGCGCCACAGTCGCCGGTCCACTGAGCAGTACATGCGAGGCGCAGGTCACTCAGGCCGCGGCGTTTGCGAACCCCGATGCATCAGGTAGGCGTCCACGTCGTTGGCCACGATCACGCCGTAGTTGACCGCCCCCAACCAGCCGGACATGATGATGCCGACACTCCCCGCGTGATAAAGCCCCTCGATCTGTTGTGGCAATGCGCGGCTGACGGCCAGGCCCTCGAACTTCGTCCCGAAGCTGGCGCCCTCCAAATGGCGCGTGTAGCGGGCGAAGGTGACGGGCGTCGCGCACTCGACCCACACGAGTTTCCGCCGGATGTCCGGAACGTGCTTGGAGAGGTCGTCGAGGGTGGATTCGATCAGCTCCTGTTTGCCGCGACGGTAGCTCTCCGCATCCAAACCAGCCCAATCTTCATAACGGGCGTTGGTGCTGGCGACGATCAGAAAACGATCGCTGCCGGGCCGCGTCTTGGGATAATAGAACGAGTAGGTGCGACTGGTGACGTTGCGGCTCAACAGCAAATCCGTGCGAAACACCGGCGCCGTCGAGCTGAACAACAGATCGCCGCAGGCCGCTTCGTCTAACGTTTCGCCCGGGGCCAAGGCCATGTAAACTTGTGTGCTGGAATTGTTCAAACGCACGGCCCGGGCTTGTTCAACGAACTCCGGGTCGAAATGCCGCGGCCCGACAAGGCCGAAGATCGTGCCCTTCAAGTTGGCGTTGGAAACGACGGCCCGGGCGCGGATCGTCCGGCCATTGGCCCTTACGCCGACCACCTTTCGCTTTTCTACTTGAATGGCCTCGACACCGACGCGAATCCGGCAATCGACGCCGTTGCGGCGCAGTTCTGCCTCGGCCAAGCCGATCATCCGGTCTGTCCCGCCCTGGAACGTGTACACGCCCTTCGACATGAAGTTGGAAAACACGATGCCATAGGTCAATGCGGGATCCTCGAGCGTGGAGCCGTTGGCGTAAGTGATCGGTTCCATCAAGAGCCGCACCACGTCCTCGCGGCCAGGGAAAAAACGTTGGAAAAGCTCCCGCGTCGTCAGGGACTGGTCATCGTAGAAGTTCATGCCTCGGGCCGTGTCGAAAAATGCTTGCACGGTGGCCAAGGGGACGCCAAAGCGGCCGGTCAGAAGGCGTGTAAAGTCCTCGCGGTCGAAAGTCGTGCTCAGCGAGAACATGGGGTTGTCGAAGCGAATGTTTTTGAGTTGCACAATGGAATCGGCGATCTCCGCGGTCCAATAGCGGCGACAACTTTTCACCATTCCATAGGGGAAGCCGTGAAGCGAAATGTCGAATATATGCCCGCCGCGGCGGCGGAACCACGTGGCTAATCCGCCTAAACGATAGTGTTGCTCCAAAAGTAAGACGGAATGTCCCGCCCGGCCCAAGAGATTCGCAGCCGTCAGACCCGCCAGACCGGAACCGACGACGATCACGTCGTAGGCGTCGCGAACGTTCTGAAGAAAATCACGTGGCATAGCGGAAAGTGGCAACGGAAACCATCGAAGGTCCCAAGCCAGGAACGACGCCAACCGCGCGGCTGGGGCCCCCAGACAAGGTGTTCCTCGAACAAAAAACAGGCCGCGAATGTGCCTCCGTCAGTTCTTGGCTCTGGCAGGGCCGAAGGGCTTGGGCTGCTTCATTCTTGCGTCCGTTAGGGGCCGAACGACCTTCGCAAGTTTCGATTCGAAATCATCCGTCAAGAGAAAACCGCCCACGGAAACGAGCCCCGCCGCAGCACCACGCTCGTCCAAGCCAGCCATGCCCCGGCAACTCATGATGCACGGGCCCTGCCGTTCGCCGAAATCGCCCAAGAGCGTAACCTTTCGCTGCTGCCCCGTCTAGGGAGGCGAGATGCTGCCTGCAAACCCATCGGCGCCAACTTTCTGGAAGGAATCGTAAGGCGTGAGCGGGTTTGAGTTTTCGCCAGGCATTTTCTGTACAGGGTCGCGTCAAAACGGGTCGGTCCCGAAAGACCGTCGGCACGCCTAGACAATCGGTCTGGATTGCTGTCTATTTTGGGCTTGGCCCCCGGGTGCTGGAGTGATCAGAACGTCAGAGTTGCAACTGGTTTTTTGATAACGGCTTACATGCCTAGGAGTCCCATGATTCGCACGCGTTTCGCCCCGAGTCCGACCGGGTATCTGCACATTGGAGGGGTTCGGACTGCGCTGTTCTGTTGGTTATTTTCCCGGAAGCATGGGGGGAAATTTATACTCCGAATTGATGATACGGACCAAGAGCGTAACGTGGAGGAGGCCTTAGAGCCCATATTGCGGGGCCTGAAGTGGCTCGGGCTGGAGTGGGATGAAGGCCCCGGCGTAGGTGGGCCGTTTGCCCCTTACTACCAATCGCAGAGGCTTCTCAAGTATCAGGCCGCTGTGGAGACCCTGTTGCGCCGCGACCTGGCCTACCGCGATTACGCGACGGCCGACGAATTGCAGGCCGAGCGGCAGGCCGCAGAGCGTGAGAAACGCTCCTTCACCTACAGCCGTCGCTGGATGGCCCAGACCCCGGAGGATCAGGCCCGATTCGAGGCCGAGGGGCGAAAGGCCGTGGTACGTCTGAAGATGCCCCGGGAGGGAACGCTGGTGCTCAATGACTTGGTCCGCGGCAGGGTCGAGTTCGAGTGGGCCCGAGAGCAGGACCACGTGATCCAGCGGGCCGATGGTTCGTGTCTGTACCACCTCGCCAGCGTGGTGGACGATTACGAGTTTGGCATCACCCACGTGATTCGGGCCGAAGAGCATTTGTCGAACACGCCGCGTCAGGTGTTCATTGCCCAAGGACTCGGGTACCCTTTGCCCCAATATGCCCATTTGCCGTTCGTGGCCGAGCCTGGCAGCCGCACCAAGCTCAGCAAACGCAAGCTCGACAAGTACCTGAAAAATCGGGATTTCGCCGAGCTTGTCGAGCGAGGGCGGAAAATCGCCGAGGCCATCCAGCTTCCGACCCAACCCGAAACGTTCAACCCCGTGATTACCGACTTCTATCAACAAATCGGTTTTCTGCCGGAGGCCCTCATCAACTACCTCGCCCTCTTGGGTTGGTCGCTCGACGACCGATCTGAGGATTTCAGTCGGGAGGAATTGATTGCGAATTTTTCCTTGGAGCGGGTGAATAAGGCCCCGGCCAGCTTCGACCCGAAGAAGCTGATGGCATTTCAAGAGCGGCACATGCTTCGCCTGCCGCTGGAACACAAGGTGGAGATGGTGCTGCCCTATTTGGTCAGGGCTGGATATGTGGCGTCGCCGGTCGAGGACGCCATTCGGGCCCGCGTGGCATGCATCGTCCAAGCGGCTGGCGATCGGATCAAAGTAGCTGGCGACATCGTCAATTTCGCGGAGTTCTTCGTTACGGATGAGGACTTGGTTTACGACGAAAAGGACTTCGAGAAGGCCGTGCGCAAGCAGGGCGCTGCTCAGCGTCTGGCCCGTTTCCGCGACCGACTGGCCACGGCTGAGCCTTTCGACGCCCCCGCCCTCGAGGCCTTGATGCAAGCCTTCGTCGCCGCGGAAGGGATCAAAGCGGCGGAAATCGTCCATGCCGTGCGCGTGGCCGTGACGGGCAAATCGGTGGGCATGGGCTTGTTCGACACTTTGGCCATCCTCGGTAAGGAAAGCTGTTTGGCACGCATCGAGCGAGCGCTAAAGCGCCTTTGATCGCGCCAGACGCCAAACCGGGATCGCCCACCCGCGCCAAGCACGTCGTAATCAAGCACGTCGCAATCAAACACCTCGGGAGAGAGTCGCGAGGGCAATCCGATTGGAACGAGCCCAACGGAGCGGGACGCGTTGGAACAATTCTGGTGGTAAGATCCGAAAAGCCCCATCGCTGATGGTGAGTCCGGCGGTCGAATACCTATTGCAACGTCGCCTACAGTCTTGTCAGAGGGGGACAAGCATGAAGCGACGCGTTGAGTCCTTCCGTGAACCACCATTGGCGGGGGAAGGCGAAATCGCTACAATACGCGACATCACATGGGACAAAGACGGGAGGTCTTCCTGGAGGTCATTGAGGATTGAGCGCACCGAACAACGGATCGTCGGAGCGGACTGGGGAACCGGTACGCGGACGGGACTTCATACGCGAGATCATCGACGAGCACAACCGCACGGGCCGGTTTGGTGGCCGCGTCCACACTCGGTTTCCGCCCGAGCCCAACGGTTACTTGCACATCGGCCATGCCAAGAGCATTTGCCTCAACTACGGCATTGCGGCCGAGTATGGCGGCAAGTTCAACCTGCGCATGGACGATACGAATCCGGAAAAGGAGGAACAGGAATACGTCGATTCGATCATTGAGGACGTGCGCTGGCTGGGCGCCAAATGGCCGGGCATGTCGGAGGCGGACCCCAAGGCGGGCGTCCTTTGGGCCTCGAACTACTTCGATCAGATGTACGAGTGGGCCGTGGAATTGATCCGCAAGGGCCTCGCCTACGTCTGCGACCTCTCGGCCGAAGAGGTCAGCCGCACCCGTGGCACGCTCACTTCGCCGGGTCAAGACAGCCCCTATCGCAATCGCTCGGTCGAAGAAAACTTGGAGTTGTTCGAGCGGATGCGTCGCGGCGAGTTTCCTGACGGGGCCAAGACGCTTCGGGCCAAGATCGACATGGCCCATCCCAATCTCAACCTCCGCGACCCGGTCATGTACCGCATCATTCACGCCCGACACCACAATACCGGCGACAAGTGGTGCATTTATCCGATGTACGATTGGGCGCACGGCTTCGAGGACTCGATCGAAGGGATTACCCATAGCATCTGCACGCTAGAGTTCGAGAACCACCGGCCGCTGTATGATTGGTTCATCAACGCGGTGAACCAGGGCCGCACCGAGGACGGCAGCGGACCGTGGGGCAAGAAGATCCATCACCCGCAGCAAATCGAGTTCGCCCGCCTCAACCTCACCTACACCGTGATGAGCAAGCGGAAGCTGCTCGAACTGGTCAAAGGCGGCCATGTCCGCGGCTGGGATGATCCTCGGATGCCCACGATCTGCGGGCTTCGCCGCCGCGGTTACACGCCCGAGGCCATTCGGACCTTCTGTGCGCGGATTGGCGTGTCGAAAGTGGATAGCGTGGTGGACATCGCCGTGTTGGAGGACTGCATTCGGGAGGATTTGAACCGTCGGGCCCCGCGCGCCATGGCGGTCTTGCGGCCCCTCCGCGTGGTGCTGGAGAACTATCCGGAAGGCCAGGTCGAGTATCTCGAGGCGGTCAACAACCCGGAAGACCCTAACATGGGCACCCGCCAGGTCCCCTTTTCCCGCGTGCTGTACATCGAACAAGACGATTTTCGCGAAAACCCGCCGAAAAAATACTTCCGGCTTTCGCCGGGACAGGAAGTCCGTTTGCGGTGGGGCTACTTGATTCGTTGTACGGGAGTGACGAAAGACCCCAAAACAGGCGAGGTGATCGAAGTGCGCTGCACCTACGACCCGGCGACGCGAGGAGGCAACGCCCCAGATGGTCGCAAAGTGAAAGGCACCATCCATTGGCTGTCGGCGGCTCACGCCGTGGAAGCCGAGGCCCGGCTCTACGACCACCTCTTCTCCAAGCCGTATCCCGAGGACGTTGCCGAAGGGCAGTCCTGGCTCGAGAACTTGAATCCCAATTCCCTGGAAATCGTCCGTTGCTACGTGGAACCGGGTCTGGCCGGCGCGAGGCCGGGAACACGATATCAATTCGAACGCCTTGGCTACTTCTGCGTGGATCCGGATTCCAACGCCCAGCGACTTGTCTTCAATCGCACGGTGACGCTCCGCGACACGTGGGCCAAAATCGAGAAAGCCGAGCTGGCCAAAGCTGGCAAGTAGCTGCCGGAGCCGGGAAATCCGATCCTCGATGACAACCTGAAATGGACAACCGAAAAGGAACGGCGCGGCTTCACGGTTCGACTTGCCGTCGCCCAAGCCGGGCGTCTCCCGTTGTTCTGGGGGTTTTTTCACTTGCATCGATTTCTAAGCCATGGGTTTTTTTGAAAAGCTGAAACAAGGTCTCAAAAAGACCACCCAACTGCTGAACACCGACATCCGCGACCTGTTCAAGACCCAAGGGCGGTTGGTCGATGAGGCCTTCGTCCGCGAGGTCTTCGAGACGCTCATCAAGACCGACATGGGCGTGCAGGCCGCCCGCGCCGCCGCAGATGAGGTGGGCTCCGCCCTCCGTGCTCGCGTCGTGGAATGGGACGAGGTAATTGGTCAGATCAAGCAGAAACTCAAGGCCCTCATGCATCAGCCGGCCGCCCCCATCCGCTTCGCGGAGAACGGGCCGACCGTGATCATGGTCTGCGGCGTCAACGGTTGCGGCAAGACCACCTCCATCGCGAAGCTGGCCTACATGTTTCAAAGCGAAGGCAAGAAGGTGGTGCTCGGCGCGGCCGACACCTTCCGCGCCGCGGCGGTCGAACAGCTCACGATTTGGGCCAAGCGATGCGGAGCTGAGATTGTCACTGGAGCTCCGGGGGCGGATCCCGCCAGTGTGGCCCATCGCGCCGTGGCCCAAGCCATCCAAACCGGGGCCGACGTATGCATCGTCGATACCGCCGGCCGCCTCCAGACCCAACAGAACTTGATGCAGCAGCTTTCCAAAATCCACCGCGTGTTGGGCAAGCAGATTCCCGAGGCCCCCCACGAGGTACTGCTGGTGCTGGACGCCACGACCGGTCAGAATGGCATTAGTCAGGCCAAACACTTCACGGACGCAGTGAAATGCACGGGCATCGTGCTGGCCAAACTCGATGGCACCGCCAAAGGCGGCGTGGTCGTGGCCATTCGCCAGCAAGTGGGCCTGCCGGTCAAGTTCGTCGGCGTGGGCGAGAAACTCGACGACCTCATCCCCTTCGATCCCGACGCCTTCGTCGACGGCATGTTTGAAAACGGGCGGAGGTGATGGATGAGTGTTTCCCGAAAGCAATTTTGTCGTGGCTTTACTTTGGTCGAACTTTTGGTGGTGGTGGCCATCCTGGGGACCTTGGTCGGCCTTCTTTTGCCCGCAGTGCAGCAGGCCCGCGAGGCCGCCCGACGCGCTCAGTGCCTGAACAACCTCAAGCAAATCGGCTTGGCCCTGCACAACTATCAAACGGTCAACACGGTCTTCCCCCCCAGCTTCTGCATAAGACCCGGAACGACGTTGGCGACAAACAATGGATCGTGGTCCATCCATGGACGGTTGCTACCCTTTCTGGAGCAAGGCGCGGCTTACAGCCGCATCCGCCTTGATATTCCCTGGGACGCCCAACTCGGTACCGGCGTGCCGACCATGCGAACACCAACCTATGTGTGTCCGAGCGAGGTGAACGATCGCGCACGCGTCGATGCCTCAGGCAGTCCGTTGACCTATCCGCACACCTATGGGTTCAACTTCGGCACGTGGTTGGTTTACAACCCGGGCACGAATCAGGGGGGCGACGGGGCGTTTTTCGTCAACAGCCAGCTCGGGCCCGCGAGTTTCACCGATGGGCTAAGCAACACGCTCGCCGCGGCCGAGGTGAAGGCCTTCACCGCTTATTTCCGCAATACAGCGGATCCAGGCCCCACGGTTCCCAACTTGCCCAACGAATTGGCGGCCTTTGCCCCCGGCGCCCAATTCAAGCTGGGGCCGAACGTCAACGACAACACCGGCCACACCGAATGGGGCGACGGCCGTGTACACCACAGCGGTATCACGACCGTCTTTACCCCAAACACCCGAGTTGCGTATCTTCACACCGACGGCCGAACGTACGATGTGGACTACAATTCGCAGCAAGAAGGCCGCAGTGCCACTCAGCCGACCTATGCTGCCGTGACCGCGCGGAGCTACCATCCCGGCGTTGTGAATGCGCTTTTCATGGACGGATCCTCGCGGCCCATCAGCAACACGATCGACGTGGCCGCTTGGCGAGCGATGGGGACCCGCCAGGGGGGCGAGGCTCCCTGAACCCGATGGCTTTGAAGCCTACCAAACTAAAAGCCGCCACTGCGGGTTGGCGTCCTTTTGGTGGAATCAATCCCCAATTTCTAGTGGTTTCAAGGGCAGGTACGCTTCGGGCTATCCCGGGAACGGTCGTTCCTTGTCTTGAGTACCACCCATCGGGGTATTGCACACCCCATTGGCATACCTCCCGGCAAACTTCGTTTCCGAGCGATTCACCTTGACCAGCATGGGGTAAAGCAATATCCTCCGCGCGCGATTTTCCATGGCTATGCAGGGCGGATCAGCCGTTATTTGGAGCGCGGGATAGCACATGAGGCCCCAGTGGAAGGTGTTGGTCGTTGCTGCCATCGTTTTGGCGGGTTGTTCGACTTGGGAAGGGCTATCGCTGCGGTCCCAAAGCCCGGAGGAGCCTGAGCCCCCGCCGGTGAACGTGTCGTTGATTGGTGATTTGGCCGTGCCTTATGGGATGTTTCCCGTCGTGCTGGAAAACGTCGGCCTAGTGACCGGTTTGAAAGGCACGGGCAGTGATCCGAAGCCAGGCCCGCAGCGTTCCGCGCTTTTGGCGGCCATGCAAAGTCGCGGCGTTGATCGACCCAACGCGGTTTTGGCTTCCAACGACACGGCCCTGGTTTTGGTACGGGCGGTAATCCGGCCCGGCATTCAGAAAGGCGATTCCTTCGACGTCGAAGTCCGTGTGCCCAGCAACAGCGAGACCACCAGCCTGCGGGGCGGCTATCTTTTGGAAACCGACCTGAAGGAGCTGGCGGTGCTGGATGATAAGATCGCCGCAGGCAATACCTATGGTCGGGCGTCGGGGCCGGTGCTTGTCGATCCCTCGGCCGACGCGAAAACGGATCGAATCAGTTCGTGCCGGGGCCGCGTGCTGGGCGGCGGCATCGCCCTCAAAGAACGCCCGCTGGCCCTGGTGCTCAAACCCGAGCACCAATCGGTGTTCAACAGCGCCCGGATCGAGACGGCGGTCAACAAACGCTTCCACACCTATGAAAAAGGCATCAAGGTCGGCGTGGCCAAGGCCAAGACCAATGAATATGTCGAACTGAAGTTGCACCCGCGCTACAAGGACAACGTTCAACGTTACGTAGCTGTGGTCCGGTCCTTGCCGCTGAGGGAGTCGGAAACCGAACGCAGCGAACGGCTTGCCTTGTTGGAAAAACAGCTTTTGGACCCGATCACGTCCTCGCGGGCGGCGCTGCAACTGGAGGCGATCGGCAAAGAGGGAATTTCCCTGTTGAAGCGGGGGTTGACCGCCAAGGACGCCGAGGTGCGTTTCTATTGCGCCGAGGCGTTGGCTTACCTCGACGACACGTCGGCTGCCAAGCCCCTGGGGGAAACGGCTCGCAACATGCCCGCCTTGCGAGTCTTCGCCCTGACCGCGCTGAGCGCGATGAACGATTACTCCGCGACGGAGGAACTCCGCGAATTGCTCCAGTCGCCGAGTGCGGAAACGCGGTACGGGGCTTTTCGGGCGTTGTGGACGATGAACCCCAACGATCCTGCCATTCGGGGCGAGAACCTCGGCGGCCAATTCAGTTACCACGTCATCGACTCCGATCAAACGCCCATGATCCACGTCACGCGGAGTCGCCGCGCGGAGATCGTCTTGTTCGGTCGCCACCAGACGCTGAGTTCGCCCTTGACGCTCGAAGCAGGGAACCGCATCCTCATCACGAGCCGAAAACCGAACGAAGTCGTGTTGAGCAAGTTCATGCCCAACGAGCCAGACCAGAAACGCGTCGTGTCGGCCTCCGTCGATGAGGTGATTCGCGCCATCGTGGAACTGGGCGGCACGTATCCCGACGTGGTCCAAGCCCTGCAACAAGCCAAGGCGGCGGGCGTGTTGGCGAGCCGGCTGGAGGTCGACGCTCTGCCGGAGGCGGGAAGGACTTTCGATCGCGATGCCACTAACGAGGAAGGTTCCGGATCTCCCGCTGCCCAGCCCGTCGTGAATAGTCCGGTCCCCGATTTGTACCGTCGGCAGGCGGAGGCCAAAGTGGACGCAGACGCCGGTTCGAAAGACCGTGGGCAAGCGAGGGAGGCCGAAGTTGAGACCGGCGAGGACGAAGACTCTTCCGAGGCCAAGTCTAAATCCTCGACAGGCTTTTTCAGGAGGATGTTCAGTCGCAGTCAATGACATGGCGACACCAAACGGGCCGGGCCCCGAAAAAACCGAAGTCATTCGGGGGCCGAGCACGTCCACCTGAAGGGCAACGCAGGGACCACGCTTTTCTTGCTGAAAGCAGATTTTCAAGGAACCATCCGCTTGGCTCGAGCGAGCCAGGCCATCGACAATGCTGAAGGCCCTGGAACTCGTCGGATTCAAGAGTTTTGCCGATCGGACGCGGTTCGAGTTTCCGCCGGGAATCACCGCGGTGGTCGGACCGAACGGATCGGGCAAGTCGAACGTGGTCGATGCGATCAAGTGGGTTCTGGGGGAGCAGAGCGTCAAGAGCTTGCGCGGCAGGGAGATGGCCGATGTCATTTTCAACGGGTCGGGTTCTCGGCGGCCGATGAACGCCGCGGAAATCACGCTCACGCTCGACAACAGCCGCCGTCTTCTGGCCATCGACGCGCCCGAGGTCCACATTACCCGCCGCGTGTACCGCAGCGGCGAAAGCGAATATCTCGTCAACCGCCAGCCGACGCGGCTCCGCGACATCCGCGATTTGCTCGCCGGCACGGGGATGGGCACGCAGGCCTACAGCGTCATCGAACAGGGCAAGGTCGACCTTTTGCTCCAATCCTCGCCCAAAGAGCGACGGATGATCTTCGAGGAGGCGGCGGGCATCAGCCGCTTCAAGGCCCGCAAGATCGAGGCCCTCCGCCGCCTGGAACGCGTCGAGCAGAACCTCCTGCGGCTTTCCGACATCGTGGACGAGGTCGACAGCCGCCTGCGGAGCGTGAAACTTCAGGCCAGCAAGGCGCGACGATACAAGGAATATGTCGACCGATTGCAAGCCCTGCGGACCCACGTGGCTTTGGTGGACTGGACCCGTTTGTGCGAGGCGCTCTCCCAACTCGAGTCGGAGGTGGAGGACCTCGCCCGCTTGCGCGACGCCGCGGTCGCGGAGGCCGCGGCCCTCGAAAACCGACTCCAAGAGGCCGACGCCCGCGCCGCCGAGTTGAACGAGGCCATCCGCCGTTCCGAGGCCGAGACCGCCGCCGATCGCGAGCGGATCGCCGCCGCCGAGGCCATGATCGAGATCGAACGCGCGCGGTGCTCGGAGACGGAGCTGGAAATCGCCCACCGCCAGCGCCAACGCATGGCCTTTCAGAGCCGCGCCGGCGCCTTGGAACAACAACTTCTCGAAACCCGCGCCGCCGTCGAGGCGGCCGAGGCCCAACAACGCGTAACCGCTCGCCAACTCGGGGAACGGGAACGGGCCCTCACCGAGCTGATGGCCCGAATGGACCACCTTCGGGCCGAGGTCCACCAGCGGCGGGCCTTGCACGTGGAGAAGGTGCGGGCAGCAAGCGAGCTGAGTAGTCAGATCAGCGCGTTGGAAAGCCAGGTCCAGGCGGCAGTCGCGGAACTCGATCGGTGCCACGGCCGACAATCGGAACTCGAACGCCTCTGGCAAGCCGTTCACGCGGAACTCGATCAACTGCAACGCCAGCGAGAGGCGCTCCTCGCCACGGTCGATCAAGCTCGGCAGCGAATCGACGGCGTCCTCGTCGGCATCGAGCGATTGCGTCAAGAGCTGACCGAGCGGCAACGGGAACTAGCCGAACTCCAGAAGCGGCAGACGGCCATGGCGGAACGCGCCGCCGTGCTGGAAGAACTCGAACGCCGTTATGAAGGGCTCAGTCCCGGCGTCAAGGAAGTCCTGGCCGCGGCGAAAAGCGGTCAGGAAGCCCCGTTTCGCCATGTTTGCGGCCTGGTGGCCGATCTGTTTCGCGTCAGCGTCGATTCGGCTGTGCTCGTGGAAGTGGCCCTGGGCGAAACCGCTCAGCATGTGGTGGCGCGTCCCGCCCGGGAACTGATCGAGTTCCTCCAGGCCAATCCGCGGCATTTCAGCGGCCGCGTAGGATTCGTGTGGCTTCGTCCCGGGCCGGAAACCGAGCCGTGGGACGAAGTCAGTTTCGACGGTTGGCCTGGCGTGCTGGGGCGTGCCGACCGCTTTGTCGAAACCGAGCCGGATTACGAACCCCTCGCCAAACGCCTCCTCGGCCATACGTGGTTCGTAGAAACGCTGGGCCAAGCGCTGACCTTGGCGCAAACGCCACAACACACCTGCCACTTCGTGACCCTTGCCGGTGAGCTGCTGACTGCGGACGGAACACTCTGCGTCGGGCCGAGGCACGCCGCGACCGGCCTGATCTCGCGCCGCAGCGAGCTTCGGGCCTTGCGCGGCCGCCTGGCCGAGCTGGAGTCGCAGGTCCAACAGGCCGAGTCGGGCGTCCTCCGTGTTCAACAGCAGCTTACCGCGGCGCAAGGCCAGCTTCGCCAGGCCGAGGCGGACCATCGCCAGATGACCGAGTCGCTGGCCCGGCACGACCACAAGCTCGTGGCTGCCCAGGAACGCCAGGCCCAGCTCGATCAGCAACGGTCCTCGGTGGCGGCGGAGTGCCGCGCCGCCCAGGACCGCCAGGAACAACTCGAAACCGCCCTCCGCCATGCCCGAGACCAGCTCCGCGCCGTGGAGGCCGAGGCGGCCCAGCACGAACGTGAACTGATGCACCGGGCCGAGGAACTAGCCCGATGCGAGGCCGATTGGGGCCATCGCGGCCGTGAGGCCACCGAGGCAAAGATCGCGCTGGCCAAGGGCGAGGAGCGGCTGGTCAACCTGCGGGCCCGTTTGCGGCAATTCGAGGAAAGTCGAGGGGAAGGCCAACGGGCCCTGGCCGAAAGCGACGAACAACTCGCTTTGTGCCATCGCCGTGCCCTGGAATCGCAACGCAAAATCCTTCGCGCTGAAGCGGAGATAGCCCTTTGGTATCTCCACAAGGAGGACTCCGCCAAACGCACGGCCGAGCTGGTGCGGCAACGCGAAGCCTACCAAAGCGAGCGGGGAAATCTCGGCGCCCATGCGCAAAAGGCAAGGACCAAAGTCCGCAAGCTCGAAGAGAAACTCCACGCCAAGGAGCTGGCCGCCAACCAGATTCGCCTCGAGCGCGACGCCCTCCTCGAGCGCTTCCGCGAGGACTACGGAATATCGCTCGCCGAGCTGCAACATGAGCCTACTCAGGAGGAACAACGCCAACGCGAAGAGGTGCAAAGGGAAATCGACGAGCTGCGGCAGAGGATCAATGCGCTGGGAAACGTTAACCTCGAGGCGTTGGAAGAATTGAATCAGCTCGAGTCCCGCTACGCCACCCTCTCCACGCAGTACAAAGACCTCTGCGACGCCAAGAACTCCCTTCACCGGATCATCGAGCGGATCAATGCCGACAGTCGGCGGCTGTTCGCCGAGACGCTGGAGAGCGTGCGGGGACATTTCGTCACCTTGTTCCGCGACTTGTTTGGCGGCGGCACGGCGGACATCGTGTTGGAAGAAGGGGCCGACATGTTGGAGAGCGGGATCGAAATCGTGGCCCGGCCCCCCGGCAAGGAGCCACGCAGCATCTCCCTGCTCAGCGGGGGCGAGAAGACGCTGACCTGCGTGGCCCTCCTGCTGGCGATTTTCCGCAGCCGTCCTAGCCCGTTCTGCGTGCTGGACGAAGTCGACGCCGCCTTGGACGAGGCCAACATCGACCGCTTCTCCAAAGTGCTCCGCGATTTTCTCTCCTGCACCCAATTCATCATCATCACGCACTCCAAGAAGACCATGACCTGCGCAACGACGATTTACGGCGTGACCATGCAAGAGTCGGGCGTTTCGAAGCAGGTCTCGGTGCGATTCGAAGACATCAGCGACAACGGCGAGATCATGCTCTCCACCAGCCGGAGTCAGACCCTCGCGCACGACGCAACTGCCGACGAACAGAGCCGGGCAGCCTAAGGATTGTAAAACAACACCTCGGGGCGAGGGCCATACCACGGCTAGTCGGCATTCGACCGCGCCCGCCGCGGCAAGCGGATAGCCAAGCGGATAGCTTCGTGGAGGAAAAGGCTTGGGCAGGCGCGGGAATGCGATGCGTCGATACCTGGGGCCTAGCACGCGCCCTCTCCTGCCCGGTGTCGTTTTCGGCGGGCCTTCCTCGCCGCGCGTCGGGGGCAACGAAGGCCAGCGAGCACTGCCGGAAGAGATAGCGGCGACACGTTTGTTTTTGCACGGGCGGTTGACTCCTCGCAGCATCCGGGCGACAATGCTCCGAAACTAGGCGCTCATCGCGTCACGAGCCCGAAAAGGTTTTCATCGAAGGGAACTTGCAGCATGATCCGCGGCGCTGGGAAGGCGTTGGGTTGGGTGGTGGTGGCGGCTTTGGGAGCAGGGGTTTTGCACGGCGTCGCCGCCGAGCGGCCGGTAAAATCGCAGCTCGATCCCCAAGAGGCCAAGGAGGGGTTCGTCGATCTGCTCGCCGTCGAATCGCTGGATGAGCTTTGGCAAGGGGCCACGCGGGGATACATCCTGGTGGATGACGCGAAAGAAGGACGGAAGCTGGTCTGCAAGAAGACGGGCGGCGGCAAGTTGCTGACGAAAAAAGAGTACTCCGATTTTGTCTTTCGTTTCGAGTTCAAATTGACGCCGGGCGCAAACAATGGCGTCGGTATCCGCACCCCGCCGCAGGGTGATCCGGCCTACGTGGGCATGGAGATTCAAATCCTCGACGACGGCCACGAGAGGTATCAAGGATGGCTTAAGGACTATCAGGTCCACGGCTCGATCTACGGAGTGGTGCCAGCAAAACGCGGGTTTCTCAAACCGGCGGGCGAGTGGAACGCCGAGGAAATCTACGTCCAGGGGCGGCACGTAAAAGTAACGCTTAACGGCACCGTGATCGTCGACGCCAATCTTGACGAGGTATTGGCCAAGCACGGCGGCAAGACGATCGACGGGCAAGACCACCCTGGGCTGAAACGCGACAAGGGGCACATCGGATTCCTTGGCCACGGCGACGAATTGGAGTTCCGCAACGTTCGCGTCAAGGAATTGCGTTGAGCCGAACTCAACCTTCCGCCTCATGATCGCCGCCCCCCCCAGCAACGACGCGCCCGAAAACGGCGGTACCGCGAATGACGCCGGTGCCACAGTCGCCGGCGCGGGTTGGGCATTGGCATTGCTTTTGGCGATCAACCTGTTCAACTACATCGACCGCTTCGTGCTCGCCGCCGTGGAGCCGGAAATTCGGGAGACTTTGCTTCTGGCCCGTGATCCGGACGATCCAAACGCTAAGGCCAAAATGGGGCTGTTGTCCACGGCGTTCATCGTCTCTTACATGCTCACGGCGCCGGTCTTCGGCTTTCTCGCCGAGCGGACTTCGCGGTGGTTGTTGATTGCCATTGGGGTGACGCTATGGAGTTTGGCGACCGGCGCAAGCGGGTTGGCAGGCTCGTTCGGCGTGTTGTTGTTGACCCGGTGTTTCGTGGGGATTGGCGAGGGGGCTTATGGCCCCGTGGCCCCGACTCTGCTGTCGGATTTCTATCCGGTGGCCAAGCGGGGGCGAGTGCTCTCGCTGTTCTACGTGGCGATCCCGGTGGGCAGCGCCCTCGGCTTTGTACTCGGTGGCTTGGTGGCCCATTGGAACCCAGCCGCCGAGAGTTGGCGCTGGGCCTTCTATCTGGTCGTACCCCCGGGGCTAATCTTGGGCCTGTGGTCGCTTTTGATGCGGGAACCGCCGCGAGGAGCGTCGGATCGCGTTGCGCAAACGCGTCGGGCCTCGTGGAAGGAGTACCTGATCCTGTTGCGGACAAAGTCCTATGTGCTGAATACCCTAGGCATGACCGCCATGACTTTCGCCATCGGGGCCTTGGCCTTCTGGATGCCCGCTTTGTTGAAAGAACGCCAAGTCCCACCGCTTTGGGGCGTGCAACCAGTGCCCCTGTTCGGCGCGATTACCGCGGTGGCCGGGTTGGTGGCGACCTTGGCGGGCGGTTGGGCCGGTGATGTCTTGCGCGAGCGGATTCGCGGCTCGTACTTCATCGTCTCGGGCATGGGACTTTGCGTCGCCACGCCCTGCGCCCTGGCATTCCTCATCACCCCCTTCCCTTGGGCCTGGATCTTCGTGTTTCTGGCCGAGTTCTTCGTCTTTTTCAATACCGGTCCCAGCAACGCCATCTTGGCCAATGTGACCCATCCGGCGATGCGGGCCACGGGCTTCGCCGTGAACATTTTGGTGATTCACATTTTGGGCGACGCCATCTCGCCGTTCGTGATCGGGGCCATCGCCGACCGATCCAGCTTGGATACTGGTTTTCTCGTCGTTTCCCTGTTTATGCTGTTGGGGGGTGTGATTTGGCTCCTTGGGGCGCCGTATTTAGATCGCGACACGGCCGCGGCCCCACGACGTCTGCAAGGCGGCTCGTAACCATCCGACCGCAGGTCTTTCCACGCTGCACGGCTCTCGCCGGAATTTCGGAATAAGCGTTTCGGCTAGCAAACCTCTAACACTGGAGAGGTGGGAGGCATTCCATGCTGCTTGGCATCGAAATTGGTGGAACGAAGCTTCAGTTGGGTGTGGGCCGCGGCGACGGTCCGCCCTTGGTGCATTTGGAACGCCTCGAGGTAACGCCCCAGCTTGGGGCCGACCGCATTCGCCGACAGATTCACGAAGCCTTTGGGACGATTCTCCATCGCTATCCGATCACGGCCATCGGCATCGGCTTTGGCGGCCCGGTCGATTCCGCCCGCGGACGCGTGATCACCAGCCATCAAGTCGAGGGCTGGAGGGATTTCCCCTTGGCCGATTGGTGCCGCCAGACGCTGGGTGTGCGGGCGCTGGTGGCCAACGATTCCGACTGCGCAGGGTTGGCGGAAGCCCGCTTCGGCGCTGGGAAAGGCCACCGCATCGTGGTTTACAACAACATTGGCAGTGGCATTGGCGGGGCGATTGTGATCGAGGGCCAGCTTTACGCTGGTTCGCAAGGCGTGGCCGCTGAATTCGGCCACCTTCGACCCGGCCTTCAAGCAGAACGACCCGACCAAGACGTCGAGGCCGTGGCCAGCGGCTGGGGGATCACGGCCGCGGTGCGCTCTCGGCTGTCAGGCCTTGAACACGTTTCGAACCAGCCCCGGGAATTCGCGGACGCAAACGACTTGCTCTCGCGCTGCGGGGGAAGCCTGGATCGGCTGGACACGAAAATCATCGCGGCAGCGGCTCGCGCCGGGAACCGGCTGGCCGCGGAGGAATTCGATCGCGCCTGCCGCACGATCGGTTGGGCCTTGGCCCAAGTGATTACGGTGCTGGCGCCCAGCGTAGTCGTGATGGGCGGCGGCGTGTCGCTGGTGGGCGAAGACTTGTTCCTTGGGCCGCTGCGGAGTTACGTGGCCCGATACGTGTTTCCTCCTTTGGTGGGGACCTACCAGATCGTTCCCGCCGCCCTCGGCGAAGAAGTGGTCGTCCACGGCGCTTTGGCGCTTGCGGCCGAGACGTTTGCCGCAGGCTGAGCCGTGCTGACACACCGGCCGATAAGGAGGTTCGTAGCGGCGACACCCTTCGGTTGCATTCGGTTACCTCCGATCCCGGCCGCGGACCTTGCGTTTGGCGAGCGGGGAGCCATCGCGGACCGCAGTGGGCCGAGTCGCCGGGGTGGCGGGCGAGGAGCCGTCGGCCAGCGCCGTCTTCGGAAGGAACTTCCGCTCCGCGATGCTCCACAAACTCGAAGCGATAAAGTAGATGCACAGCCCACTGGCCACTTTAAAGAACAAGATCCCCATGAAGATCATCATGTACTGCATGATCCTCTGTTGCATGGCCTGTTGCTCGTCGGTGGGCGGCGGCATGAACTTCTTTTGCTGCCAAATAAATAAGAAGATGGTGAGTACCGGCAAGAGATTGAAATACGGCCCGAGACCGAACATGCCCGTGCCTCGGGTGATGAAGGCCGGCATGAAGCCGCTCCAGTCGAAGAGCATATCAGGGGCGGCCAGATTCGAGGCCCAGCGGATGCTTTCCCCGAGCAACGGCGCCTGGTACAGTTCCACGTCCACCATCAACGCCCGGTACAAGCCGATGAAGATCGGCAGTTGGAGGAACAAGATCAGGCACCCGCCCATCGGATTGTAGTTGTGCTTGCGGAACAGCTCCTGCTGGGCCTTGCTGCGGGCCTCGAGATTATTCTTGTATTTTTCCTGAATGCGTTTGATTTCGGGCTGGAGTTCCTGCATCTTTTGCGCGCTGAGGGCCTGCTTCTTGCTTAGTGGAAACATGCACAAGCGTACCAGCACGGTAAGCAGAATGATGGCCACGCCGTAGTTGGGAATCACGAGATAAAAGGTGTGGAGGATGGCCAAGAGGAGTCGGGCCACCGGCCCGAACCAGCCGTAGGTGATGATGTCGTCCAATCCGTATTGGGCCAACAGATCGGGCCGTTTCGGTCCGGCGAAAATCTCGAACGCTTCCCCCACCGCCGCGTTGGGCCCCAGCTCGCGAACGGTGCTCGTGGCGCGGAACGACACATTGGTCCGGCTCCTCTCGTCCGGCTCGAACTCGCCATAGCGCAGCGGCTGCCACTGAGCGAAACGGACAACAGCGGGTTGCGACGGTTGGGGAATCAAGAACGAGGCGAAATACTGGCCGTCGATGCCCACATAGCTCATCGGTTCGTTGCCCGCCCGCTGCCGCGGCTGCGTGTCGCCGCCGCCGATTTGAATCGCCGAAATGGCGTGGACATCGCCTTGGAACGAGACGACCACGTCCCGCAACCCTACGGCGCTCCACGTCCGCGAAACTTTGCTGGCATACCACCAGCCGTCGGTGGGCAAACCGTTGGGACCATCCACGGTGTAGGCCACCTTGCGTGCAACCTTGCCGGTGTTGCGGATTTCCAAGTCGAACGCCAAATGGTAATCCCGGGCGTTTTCGCGCTGCTCGTCGCCGGCTTGGATCTTGGCGAGTCGGAAGGTCTTGAGGACTTCCAGTTCCCAATGGGGCAGAACGCGGCGGAACGTAACGTGCGAGTCGTCCTGGGAGACGATCTCCCAGTTGACGTCACGTAAGCGGGCGTGCTCGATTTCCGCCTCAGGATCGCTGCCGCCTTGGGCCACGCCGCCCGGATCGAGCGGCGGCACGGCTAGCTGCTCATCGATCTGGGCGAGTGCGACACGGAAGGAATGCGGGGCGGGCGATTCAGGCTGGATGACCGAAAGCGGACGTCGCCCGAGGCGAACCGCCAGTTCCAAATCTTGGCCGTTGCGCGCCACGGTGAGACGCACCGTTTGCCCAGGTTTCGTTTCCTGCAAGGCCGCCGCCAGGGATTTCGCACTTCGCACCGGCACTCCCTCCACCGCCTTGATGAGGTCGCCCGGCGCGAGTCCCGCTTGATGCGCCGGCGTGCCGTGGCCCACCACCTGGACCAAACAGCCCTCGCCCTGCACCGCCTCATCACCAGCCACATGCCCCAGATAGCCGCTTCGATTGTCCGCGTCATGGAAGCGCTTCGTGCTCAATTCGATGCGTTGTACGGCCGCACCACGATTGGTCAACGTGACCAGCATGCGATATTGGCCGTGGGGGTCCAGCGAACCGAGGGCTATCCACTGTTGGGGCACCTCGACTTCGACGATTGGCGGTTTGGGAGCGGGCTTTTCCGTAGGTGGCGCGGTCTCGTCCGCTTGGGCCTCGGCCTTCTTGGTGGTTTCAGCGGTCCCGGCGGCGCCGATCGCAGCTTCGGCCTTGGGGGGCTCCTTTGGCACTTGTGCCAACGGCGGACGCTCGGCAAGGGGCCGCTTGGGGGGTGCCCAGCGCGACATCAAATAGGCATTCAAAGCAAGGATGCCAATGGATAGGATGATAAACAGGGCGTAACGCAGCCCCATGGCTCGAACTGGTTGCTCGTCCATCGATCCACTCTTTTGTTGGCCGCAAGCGCGGCGAAAAAGCCGATTGCTGGTGAAACCGCGCCTGAAGATTCCCGCGTCGGCCCCCTACTTCCACTGCCGTCGCGTTCCTGGAAATCCCAGAGCGGAGCCGAGTCTTGCAGACCCCTTATCGTCCGTCGCGGAGCCGATCGCCGAGGAAATTATCCAATTCGGGGATGGCGTAAATCTTGGCAATCGTCTGCTCGAGCGGATACTCGACCCTGCGAAAGCGGACGACCGGCCGAGGACTGGTGGGAAAACGCAAGGTGCTGTTGGCCTGGTGCGGAGAGCTGAGCAGCCCTTGCCCCCCCGCGTCGCTCGATACGTCCCCATCGTCAAGGACGACGTAACAAGCGCGGGGGTCACTGTCCCGAGGTTGGCCGACCGATCCGACATTGATCATCGTCTTCTGCTCGCCCAGCGCGTACTCGTGGCCGATTTCCTCCGGACTGAAGAATCGCAGGTCTTCCGTAAACACTCCTGGCACATGGGTATGGCCTTGGAAGGCGTGGTATTCGATCAAGGCGAAGATTTTTTCCATCTTTCGCCGGTTGTAAATGTCCTCAGGAAACACGTATTCGTTGAGCGGATTCCGAGGCGAGCCATGGACGAACAGGAAAGGCCCTTCGACGTAGGTCCGCGGCAATTCACCGAGGAAATCCCAACGTCGAGCCGCCGCAGCCGAGTCCCCGCCCGGATCTTCCAGTTGAGCCCGAGTCCAAAAAATGGCCCGCTCCGCGCCGGTATTGAACCCCTCGGGATCGAACAGGGCGCCTTGGTCATGGTTCCCCAAGAGGCAGACCTTGCACTTCATCACCAAGTCGATGCATTCGCGGGGATTGGGCCCATAGCCAACCACATCGCCCAGGCAGATCACGTTGTCGATCCCTTGGCCGCGGATATCGTCGAGCACGGCGGTGAGGGCTTCCAGATTGCTGTGAATGTCACTGATGACCGCTATTTTCACGTTGTTGCGCTCTACAGAGGACCGCTCAGAAGAAACAGAGGAGAAAATGACGGAGCCTCTTGGCTGGGTCTCCTCCTCGCGGAACAGGTGCGGTCCCGATCCCCTTCACCGGCCCTCCCCCTCAGTCGGGATTCTTGCGGAACCTCACCCCAGCACCCCATCTCCTGCCCCCACGGCTGGCCAGTCATCTTGCCAGTCTATTGTTCCTCATAAACCCGGTCAAGTCGAGCGAGAACCAGCTGCCCGGCTCCAAGTTCGCGCAAGCTCGGAACTGCGAAGGGGCAAACTGCGAAGTTGACAAAAATAGGAGAAAATCATTGGCCGCCAAAAATTCACAACTTCTCGACATACTCCCACCAAATCAAGCCCTGAAAAGAGGACAGTTTGTTCCGGTTGGCCCACCTTCTGGCCGCTTGAGGCGGCGTGAATTGGTCAACCTTCGCGCCTCGCCCCGCTTTCCGTTACAATGGAGAGGTCACGGTCGAAACAGACCTGCCAATTTTTCATGTCCGTGGCGGGGACTTTAAGGAATCCATCATTGAGGGGGATTGGCGTTGTTACGGACCCACACCTGTGGTGAGCTTCGGGCGGAACATTCGGGCCAACGGGTAACACTCGCTGGATGGGTGGATACATATCGCGACCATAGTGGGGTGTTGTTCATTGATCTCCGAGACCGATATGGCAAAACTCAAGTTGTTTTTGGCGGAGCGGGCGGTGCCGAAGAGGCTTCTTCGGCCGCTCCCTCGCCAGTGGAGATCGCCCGCTCGTTGCGGCCAGAGGATGTGGTTCAAGTGACGGGCTGCGTTGCCCTCCGGCCGGAGGGTACGGTGAATCCCAAGCTTGCCACGGGCGAGATTGAGGTTCGGGCCGAGTCGGTGGTGGTGTTGAACAAAAGTGCGACACCGCCATTCTATCCCAGCATGACCGGTAAGGATTTGCCCGGCGAGGATCTGCGGCTGAAGTACCGTTATCTCGATCTCCGGCGGCCGGAGATGCAGAAAACCCTCTTGCTCCGTCACCGCATGATCCAGATCATGCGGGACTATTTTGACCGGCAGGGATTCATCGACGTGGAAACGCCGATGCTTGGCCGCAGCACACCGGAGGGGGCCCGAGACTACCTCGTGCCCAGCCGCATTCAAAAGGGGACGTTTTACGCCTTGCCGCAATCGCCGCAATTGTACAAGCAGATTTTGATGGTGGCGGGCTACGACCGCTACGTCCAGGTGGCGCGGTGCTTTCGCGACGAGGACCTTCGGGCCGACCGTCAGCCGGAGTTCACCCAGTTGGATCTGGAGATGTCGTTTGTGACCGCCGACGACGTGATGGGCGTGGTCGAGGGATTGATGGCGAGGCTGTCGAGGGAGATTCTCGGACGGGAATTGACTTTGCCTCTGCCACGCATGACCTACGACGAGGCGATGGAGCGTTTTGGACACGACGCTCCGGACTTGCGCTTCGGCATGGAGATTATCGACCTGACGGATGTGGCGCGGCAGTGTGAGTTCCGTGTGTTTCGCGAGGCCGTGGAGAGCGGTGGGCGCGTTCGGGCCATCAACGCCAAAGGCGCCGCCGAGAGGTATTCTCGCAAAAACATTGACGAGTTGACCGACTGGGTCAAGCAGGATTTCGGGGCCAAGGGACTTGCCTGGTTCAAGGTCGATGGCAACGGTGTGCTGGGGTCCCCCATCGCCAAGAACTTTTCCGCCGAACTGCTGCGCCAAATCGCCGAGAAGGCTCAGGCGGAGCCAGGCGATTTCCTTTTGATCGTGGCCGATCGGTTCGAGGTCACTTGCAAGGCCCTGTATGGTTTACGGAAGCGATTGGGCGCGGAGTTGAAGCTCTACGATCCATCGGAAAAGCACTTTTCTTGGGTCGTCGAGTTCCCCATGTTCGCCTACGACGAAGAAGAAAAGTGCTGGACCGCGATGCACCACCCCTTCACGTCGCCCCGGGAACAGGATCGGGCCCTGTTGGCGACCGAACCCGGGAAGTGCCGGGCCCAGGCATACGATTTGGTGATCAACGGGTCGGAAGCGGGTGGGGGGACGATCCGTATTCACGACCAGGAGTTGCAGAGCCAAGTTTTCCAGCTTCTCGGGATCAGTCCGGAGCAAGCCAGGGAGCGATTCGGGTTCCTGCTGGATGCGCTTCAATTCGGCGCCCCGCCCCACGGCGGCATCGCGCTGGGTATTGATCGCCTGGTGATGATCTTCGGCGGCCTGGACAGCATCCGCGATTGCATCGCGTTTCCGAAGACGCAGCGGGCTACAGACTTGATGACCGGGGCGCCGAGCTCGGTGGATCCCAAGCAACTGAGAGAACTGGGTATTCGGACGAACCTCTAGCATCGAGGAAAGATATCCCATGGAACTCAGGGTGCTGCGAAGGACGTTCGTGGCCGGATTGTGGGTTGTGCTGGGTGTCGGCGGGTGCGGGAGACCCTCGAGCCAAGACGGGGCTGCGAAAAAGGCCGGAAGCGCCAAAAGCATGGCCGAAACTTATCGGCAAGGCCTGAAGGCGGCGACAGAAAACGAGCGGAGCAAAGCCGCCAGCGAACCGCCACCAGCTCCCAAGATGCCCGAGGTCAAGTTGCCCGCCGCCCTCGCGGAAACTTGCCTGGTAAACGTTGGCGACGTCCTACCAAACAACAATTTGACTGGCCTGGATGGGAAGACGGTCGAGCTGTATTCCTTGTTAGGCAAGAGGCTCACCGTGGTGTTGTTTTGGCAAGCCGACAATCTGTACTCCACCCAGGCGTTGGAGTACTTGGAGGGTGATGTCGTCAAGCCGTTTGGGGGACAGGGAGTCCAGGTGATTGGAATCAGCGTCAAGGATTCACTCGACGCGGCCCGAAAGGCCGTCGAGGAGGCCGGCGCGAAATATCCCTGCCTGCTCGATCCCGAGGGCGAGTATTTCGCCGCGGTGGCCACGGATCGGATCCCCCGCGTGTATCTGCTGGATGCGGCGGGAAAGATCCTTTGGTTCGACATTGAGTATTCGCCTAGCACGCAGCGCGATCTGGAACGGGCCATCCGATTCTCGTTGGGGGCCTAAGCCGGCGTTTCCAAGCGAATCCAGAAACAGCCGCGAGGGACGGCGTCGCAGAGCAGGGGGAGACACGGGTGAAGGCAACATCGACCGACGCCGGGCTGGCAAACGGCGCGGCCAGCGAGCCGCGAGGCAGCGGAGTGCTCCGCGTGGCCATGGCCCAAGTGGCCCCGCGGCTCGCCGACCGCCAGCGGAACTTGGCCATGCACCTCGGCCAGATCGAGGCGGCACGGCAGCAACAAGCCGATCTGGTGATCTTCCCTGAGCTCTCCCTAACCGGCTATTTCGTACGCGACATGGTGCCCGAGGTCGCCTTGCCCCGCGAATCGGCCGAGATCGCGCGTTTGGTCGAGGCAGCCGGGACGTTGGCTCTAGTGGTGGGGTTTGTCGAAGAGTCGCCGCAACACCGATTCTACAACGCCGCACTGTTCGCCGAACAGGGAAAGATCGTCCACGTTCATCGCAAGGTCTATTTGCCTACCTACGGCCTATTCGACGAGCAGCGCTATTTTGCGGCGGGCGAACGCATCGAGGCCTTCGATTCGCCGCGGTTTGGGCGAGTCGGCCTGTTGATCTGTGAAGATTTTTGGCACCTTTCGGCTGCGGCGATCATGCAGGCGGAAGAGGTGGACCTCTTGATTTGTGTGGCCAATTCGCCTGTCCGAGGCATCACCGACCAAGGAATCCGTTCCGCGGAAACTTATCGGTTGATGGCCAGCACGTTCGCCCAACTCTTGGGAGCGACGGTGATTGTTGTCAATCGTGTGGGTTTTGAGGACGGGTTGTGCTTCTGGGGAGGAAGCCGAATCGTCGGCCCGGACGGCAGTGTGGTGGCGGAGGCGCCCATGCTCGACGAATCCCTCACCCTGGGCATCATCGACCTCGCCGAACTTCGCCGCCAGCGCATGATCACGCCCTTGGGACGCGACGAACGGCTCCTTCTGACCATCGAAGAACTCCAACGGATCAAACGGCGCCGTTACGGGGGATAATGATGAAAGCCTTAATAGGGGGTTTGTGTGCAAAAAAACACGACCCAAAGGAGGCTAACTGTTCTCATGGAACGTGACGCCGCCCAAGCCGCTCTCGACATCAATCCTGAGCTGGTCACGTCGATTCTTGACCGGTTCATCTCCACGGAGTTATATCGGGCGGGGTTTCGTCGCGCTGTGGTGGGGGTTTCGGGGGGCATTGATTCGAGTGTCGTCGCCACGTTGGCGGCCCGGGCCTTGGGGCCAGACAACGTGCTGGCCGTGACCATGCCCTACAAAACCTCGAGCGAGGCGACGCGGCGGGATGCCCAGACCGTGATCGAACACCTGGGCGTCCGCAGTCTCGACGTGCCGATTACCGAATCGGTCGACGCCTATTTTCGCCGGTTTCCCGACGCCTCGCGCCTGCGGTTGGCCAATAAATGTGCCCGCGAACGGATGACGGTGCTCTACGATCAGAGCGCTGCCTTCGAGGGCCTGGTACTGGGCACCAGCAATAAGAGCGAGCTGCTCTTGGGCTATGGCACGCAATATGGCGACCTGGCCTCGGCCGTCAACCCGGTCGGCGATCTCTACAAAACCCAGATTTATCGCTTAGCG
The DNA here is from genome assembly GCA_937951625.1 of uncultured Thermoguttaceae bacterium. Lineage (GTDB taxonomy): Bacteria > Planctomycetota > Planctomycetia > Pirellulales > Thermoguttaceae > CALFBP01. Next base: position 8,964 of record CALFBP010000010.1, on the reverse strand, counting down.
GAATATCTTGGCGTACCGGAACCAATTCTCAAGAAACCGCCGACTGGCGACCTTTGGGTCGGCCAGACGGACGAGGGCGAGCTGGGATTCACCTACGCCGAGGTCGACCGGCTGCTGGTACTCATGGTCGATTGTCGTTGGCGCCGCGCCGAGCTGGTCGAGTTTGGCTTCGACCCCCAGTTCGTCGACCACGTGGCTGAACTGATCCGCCGCAACCACTATAAGCGTCGGATGCCGGTGATCGCCAAACTCTCGTCTCGGACCATGGACTGCGACTTCCGCTATGCCCGCGACTGGGGAACATAATCTGGTGTTCCGCGTCCCAGGGCATCCCTGTTACGGGGCAGGAAAACCCGATCGGCAAAGGCGACTCCGTGGGCACGGCGCTCGGGATCGGAGCGACGAGCGTGGGATGACTGTGGATCGGCAGCGGGTTTACCTCGGCCAGGCTCATCACCGATGGTAGTCGTCCATCCCCAGCCGCATACGAAATTCCTCGAACTGCCTCACGTAGCGGTCGCTCGAGGAATGGACGTGTTCGGCCTCGGTAATGAACTTCATCTGTTGGTTCCAGGGAATCCCATTTTCGCGGAAGACCGCCTCGAACGGATCAAGCTCCTCTCCATAGATGATCAGTAGCTTGTGCTCATCGAATTGGACTTCCTGGGGAACGTCGGGGTTGAGCACGGCAATGCCCGTGCAGCCATCGTTCAGCAGCAGGTCCTCGAATTCCCAGAGGATGCTCTTCAGGACCGGCAAGTCGATGTGCTCGCGGTAGAGGTCCTGATGACCACCGCGCTCGCGGCAATGGCTGGTTTCCAAGACGGTGTCGACGATCGGACCAAGCGGATCGAGGAGTTCCATGAAAACGTCGAACAGCCGCTCGCAGGAGCACGCGCCCATCAGCACCGGCACCGCGGTCCGGTTCTGTTCGTCGCGGTAGGTGTCGTGGCGGTAACCCTCGCAAGGAATCACCTGCAAATCGTAGGAAGGGCGGATGGCGTCGGTGAGGCGGAAGTTGCCGTAGCGGGCCACGCCGAGGTGCGCTTCCAATTCGTCCTCGTCGAGCGATTCGAAGCTGCTGGCGCCGGCCGGGATCGACCCGTCCCTCGACACGTTCCGGAAAAACTTCTTCAAGAATCCCATCGGTGCTCTCTTGTGGAAGAAGCCCCGGCCTCGCGGCTCGCGCCGGGCGCGGAGGTCGCTGGCGACGGAAGCCCTCTACCCAACCCTAGGTCACAATTTGCTCCGGCAGGAGCGATTTTCTTCCCCGCGGCGGTGTGCATATCCTCCCCGAAAATCCAGCACATCCGCCCTGGGCGCTCCAATCGGTTTCGAGGCGGAACAAGGCCGCAACCCCGCGCTACTCCGGGCGAAACGAGGCTCCCGCTCCCTGTTCACACCGCCTCGCAGCGGGTCTAAGCTACTTTAGCACTTGAAAAACACGAGGCGCGCGATGTACGCCAGAACGCGAAAAAAATCTGCGGCCGCTCCAGCGCGCTATCGCTTACGGAGCGCGTCGACGGCCTCGCTGGTGCAATAGGAAGGCGGTACAATGGGTCGGGTGTGCCAATTAGGAAACGGGCGTGAACGAGAAAATGTTGACGAAAGGCATCAGTTGCGCAGGCAAGCGGGATTCCAACGTTGGCATCGCGCCGACACGCGCCATCGCACTGGCGGTTCTTGGGCTGGCCCTGGGCACGCCGGGCTGTGAGCAGCATCCTTCTCCCGCCCCCGTTGTGGAAGGCGTGCGGCCGGTCGAGGGTGACTCGGCGTCCGCCCCGCCCCAACGCGAAATCTGGGAAGTCGCCCTGATGCAGGGAAGCCGCGTCGGCTACTCACACACCGTCATTCGCCGTCTGAAAGACAACGGACACGACCGCCTGCTGATCGAGGGCACGATGCGTTTGGCCATCCGACGCTTCGGCACGCCGATGACCATGGAGATTCGATTCGCTTCGAGCGAAACCGCCGATGGGAGATTGCTGGCTTGTGAGAGTGTCATCTCTCAAGCGGCTGTCACCGTCGTGACCAAGGGCCGCGTCGTCGACGGCACGCTGCATCTCGAGATGAGAACCTCCGACAAAACAACGCGGACCACGATTCCTTGGACCCCGCAGACGGGCGGCTTTTATGCGGTGCAGCAAAGTCTTAGCCGCAAACCGATGAAGCCGGGCGAACGGCGCACCGTGCGGGCCTTGGAACCCGGCGCCGCCTCGATCGCCACGACCGAAATGGTGGCACGCGGTCTTGAGTCGGTCGACCTTCTCGGCAAGAAGGCCGAATTGTTGCGCATCGACACCACGACGACTCTGGAGAACCAGACCATTCGCGGGAACCTTTGGGTCGACCACGCGGGGGAGATTTGGAAGACACGGACGGATATGCTCGACCTCCAGCAGGTCCGTGTGGACAAGGAGGAGGCGCTTCGCGCCGTGGAGCCGGGGCAATTGGATTTGGCCTGGAATACGGCTGTTCCCGTGAATCGCAGTTTGGACCGACCTCATGCCACCCGGCGGGTTCGCTACCGTGTGCAGATGGATGGGGCCAATCCGGCCGAGGCGTTTGCCTCCGGGCCGTCCCAGCAAGTCCGCTCGATCGATCCTCAAACGGCGGAAATCACGGTCGTAGCGATTCGGCCCGGCCAATCGAACAGCCTCGGGTCGGGCGCAAACGCCAAAAAACAAGTGGCAGCGGAGGGCGCGTCAAGCGATTTGCCCACGCCCCAGGACCGCGAGCCCAACAACTGGATTCAAAGCGATCACCCGGCCATCGTCGCTGCGGCCCAAGAGGCCGCCGGCAAAATCGAAGACCCCTGGCAAGCGGCCGTCGCTCTGGAGCGATTGGCTCGGCAACGGATTCAACGGCCCGGCTTTTCCCAAGCCTTCGACACGGCGGCCGACGTGATGCGCTCCGGCGAAGGCGATTGCACCGAACATGCCGTGCTCTTGGCGGCCTTGGCCCGAGCGCGCGGGATCCCCGCCCGCGTGGCCATCGGCCTGGTTTACTCCAAACAGTCGTTCCTCTACCACATGTGGACGGAACTGTACGTCGAAGGCCAGTGGATCCCGATGGATGCCACTTTGGCCCAAGGGGGCATCGGCGCCGCGCACCTCAAACTTACGCACAGCAACCTCTCGGGTGCGTCGGCTTTGACCTGCTTTTTGCCCGTGGCGCAGGTGATCGGCCGCTTGCGGGTGGAAATCCTCGAGGTCGAATAACCTGGCCAAGGGACTTTTCCTCAAAGCGACCACCGATTAAGCTTTTCCACAAACCGAAACGGCAAAGGCTCGTTGCCCGCCATCAGCACCGCGAGCGGCAGCCATGGATTGGCGAAGCCCATTGTCTTGGCTCGGCGCGACAGCGTGCGGCGACTCCCTCGGCCACCGCGATCATGCGGGATTTTAGGGCTTGGTAACGGTCCGCCGTGGTCGCTTTCGGTACCGAGATGCTCACGAAGGGGTTCCGGCTACGATCCGCGATAAGCAAAACAGCGCGAGATGCTCAAAGGAGGGAAGGAACATGGCTACTGAATTGACCTGGCTGGGACATGGAAGCTGGCTGATTCATAGCGGCAGTCATCGACTGGTGTTAGATCCGTTTCTCGATGATTCGCCGGTGGCGCCGATCAAGTCCGACGCCGTCGAGGCTGATTTCATTCTCGTTTCGCACGGGCATTTCGATCATGTGGCGGACGTGGAAAAAATCGCGCGCCGCACGGGAGCGACCATTGTTTCAACCTATGAAATCTGCGAGTGGTACGGGAAAAAGGGCCTGGACAAACTCCACCCGATGAACATCGGCGGAGGTTTCCGCTTCCCCTTTGGCCGATTGAAACTGACGATGGCCGAACACACTTCCATGTTGCCCGACGGATCCTACGGCGGCGCCGCAACTGGCTTTCTGCTTTTACTGCCAGAAGGCAACGTGTATTTCGCGTGCGATACGGGCCTGTTCGGCGACATGCAGCGGATTGGGGAGGTGGGCCTTAGCCTGGCCGCGCTGCCGATTGGTGACAATTTCACCATGGGCCCCGACGACGCCCTCGAGGCGGTCAAATTGCTCCAGCCCCGGAGGGTGGTGCCCGTTCATCGCAACACGTGGCCTTTGATTGCCCAAGATGCCGAGGCGTGGGCTGAACGTGTGCGCCGGGAGACCTCGGCCGAACCGATTGTGTTGTCGCCGGGCGGGAAAGTAATGCTCTAAGCGGCGACGTTTGGGGGAGCCACTGCCTTTGACTGTAGCCCCTTCACGGCAAGCGGACCTGAATTTCGTCGCCCACCACGCGGACCTCGTACACAGTGGCCTGAAGGGTGGGGGCGTCGGGGCTCGTGCCATCCGCCAAGCGAAATGCCCACATGTGGCGATTGCAAACCACCGCGTCGCCGTCCAGATCGCTTGCCCCAAGCGATGCGCCCATGTGGGGACAGGCGTCGTCAAGAGCATAGTACCTGCCGTTCAACAAGAACAGGGCGATTTCCCGATCGCCCACGCGAAACGTTCGGCCACGGCCCTCGGCGATGTCGCCGACATGGGCCACGCTGAGGAACTCGCTCATGGGGGAATCCGTGATGAAACTTTCTCGCCAGCGATAACCAGCTTCAGAATGTTCAAGGTCATCAAGTACTAGAAGGATAACGCGAGGCGCCGCTTTCCAGAAGGGAGGGCTACCTGCTTCCCAACGTGCTTTGCTAACGAAGAAGGTTTTGCCAGGGAATACTTGGAAAGAGGGAGGGTGAGATCGCATGGGGGAGAAAAAAGTCGGACCCGGCGCTCGAGGGACTTATCCGCTCGCCGTCGGGTTCTTGCTGGTGTTGGCGCGCGCCTTGTCCGCCGCCCAACTTGGTGAAGCCGAACTCGAGAAGCGACGTCAACAGTGTCTCACCACGCTGCGCCAAGCGCTCCGCGACGAGCAGCGGTGGGTCAAGGTCCACGCGGCGGAGTATTTGCTTTGGCTGGATTATCCGGAGGGCGTTCGTGAAACATTCCAGCAGGAGCTTCAGGCTCATGACCGGGAGCCTGAATATCGCATAGGAATTTGGCGAGTGCTCGCCCAGGCGGAGCGCGATCCGCGACGCGCTACCCCCTGGATGGACCGCATCCGCGACGTGTTTCTCGATCCCGCGGCTTCGGATCGCCTCCATGCCGTAGAAACCCTCGCCAAGCTCCATTACAAGGCCCCCAAGGAGTTGCACGGCCCTCTGCTGAACGCTGCTCAGGAGACGACAGGGGCCATGACCGTTTTCAGCCGCTGGGTGCTGTTCAATTCCGGCCTGCCCGGAGCTGAGGAACGGCTCGTGGAACTCGTGGAATCGCCGCATGAGGACACGCGGAGGCTGGCCGGCTATGTCTTCGGCCGATTGCGGAGCGTCTCGCCGGAGGCTGCGGCGCGATTGTTAGCTGCCGCGGATCGGGAACCAGCCGACTCCCCGGCTCAGGTGATGCTCGTGGGCGCGGCCGCCATCCACGCGCCACGTGAGACCCGGCAGCGTCTCAAGCAGCAACTGCTCGACTTGGTCCGCGAAGGAACGTTGGAACAGAAGCTCCGCGCAGTCGACGCCTTGGCCCGCGTGGCCGATCAGGCCGACGCCGCGGTGCTTGAGGAGCTGCTTCCCCACACGGACGGGGACTTGCGTGCGACCGCCGCTTGGGCACTTCTCCGGCTGGAGCGGCGGATACCGCACCGGCTCAGCGCGCTGGATTGGAGCGTGATCGTTCTATACGGCTTGGGAATGTTCGGAATCGGATATTACTATTGGCTGCAAAGCAAGACCAGCGAAGATTACCTGCTTGGTGGCCGCAAGATGAAGTCGCTGCCCGTGGGCCTTTCGCTGTTTGCTACGCTTTTCAGCACGATCACCTACTTGGCTTGGCCGGGCGAGATCATCAAGTACGGCCCGATGTTTCTCTCCATCGCCGTGGCTTACCCGCTGGTGGCCATCGTGGCCGGGTGGTTTCTGATCCCTCATATCATGAAGCTCAAGATCACCAGTGCCTACGAATTGCTGGAAGTCCGCCTCGGTCTGTCCGTCCGGCTGCTCGGTTCGACGCTCTTCCTCCTTCTCCGCGTCTTGTGGATGTCGGTGATCATTTACGCGACGGTCGGCAAAGTGCTCATGCCTCTGTTGGGTCTGGATCCCTCGTTCACGCCTTGGGTCTGCGTCGTCCTCGGGGGAGTGACGCTGATTTATACGGCGATGGGAGGACTTCGGGCGGTGGTTTGGACCGATGTCGTCCAATCCCTCGTCCTTTTTGCGGGCGCCGTGACCGCCATCGCCGCGGTGACCCTATATTTAGGGGGTGTTGGCGGATGGTTGCCGCGGCGTTGGGAGCCGCACTGGACCGAGCCGGTTTTCTACGATCCGAATATCCGGGTGAGCTTTCTTGGCGTCGTCCTGGCAACGTTCACATGGTACGTGGCGACCGCGGGGTCGGACCAGATGGCTGTGCAACGGTATCTCGCCACCCGCGATGCCCGCAGCGCGCGAAAAGTCCTCAATACCTCGCTGGCGGCCAACATGCTGGTCCTCTTGCTCCTCAGCGCTTTAGGCTTGGCGTTGTTGGGCTATTATCAAGCCAATCCGCACAAGTTGCCCGATGGCTTGACCATCTACGAGGGGGCCGACTTGCTGTTCACGCGATTTATCGCGGTAGGTCTGCCCTCGGGATTCACAGGTCTGGTGGTCGCCGGTTTGCTGGCCGCGGCCATGTCGAGCCTGTCGGCGGGCATCAATTCCTCATGCTCGGTGGTGATTACCGATTTCATCGACCGCTTTGGACTGCGCCGCGGGCAGAAAACGACGGAAGCGTCTTCCAGATCACAACCAACCGCCACGACGCCCGGAAAGCTCGAAACTGCGGCCCAACAGGTCGGTGCGCGTCCGGTGCAAGCCCAAGCCTCGCCCCCTAGCGGAGAGGGCGGCGGGGCTTGGCTGGAGCGTTGCGTATCCCTGGTCATCGGCGTCTTGATGATCGCGCTCAGTTCGTCGGTCGGGTACGTTCACGGCAATCTGTTGGAGATCGCCTTCAAAGTAGTCAACTTATTGACGACGCCTCTTTTCGGCTTGTTCTGCATGGCCATGTTCGTGCCCTGGGCTACGGGGTTCGGCACGCTGGTGGGCGCGGCCGCGGGACTGGCCGTGGTCGTGGCGATCAACTTCTGGGAAGAGCTTACCGGAACGAAAGGCATCAGTTTCCTTTGGGCCATGCCGCTGTGTTGGATCGCCCAAATTGCTGTAGGCATGGTGTTTAGTTTGCTGCCATGGGGGCGCCGTCGCCCGCTACCTTCCATGTAGCTTGCTGTGTTGTCCCCCGTGCGGGTACGGCCCTCCACGTATTGACACCCCTTAAAAAACCAACTGGAGTCTTGCGAAGCGAAGATTTGCGGGAATCATGTCGTTGGTGGGATTTCGATATTCTCGGGATGTTTCCGTAGAGGGGTGCCTATACCCTATTCATATGTTCCGGTGAACGAAGACGTGGGTGCCCCCTTCGTGCGAGATTCCGGTGAAAACGGCTGATCGCACTCCGTCGCCAGGCCTGGGCGGGCAAGAGTTGCTCGGGAAATTCCTAAGAGGCACGTCGCGCCGCTTTCGGACTCGAGCCTTTCGATTTCAGCAAAGCGGGTGTTTACAGCGACCCGGCTTGGATGAAACGGGCCGCTTTAGTGCAATACCCGGCCGTTCGATTCGCCCCGGAGCCGCCTCCTGTCGCTGCCGCTCGACAATGATTTCGAGCCAGCTCGCGCCTCCGTCACACCCCATGCCCCCAGCCACGCGGAACACGGTCCTGCGCCCCGCTGCCTGACTGTTTCTGTTTTATTCCGTCAGGACGAGATTGTTGCGATGAACCACCTCGTCGTGGGGGCATTGGCCAAGCGTTTGCGCGATTTCTCGCGTCTTCAGACCACGGATGCGGAGGACCTCCTCGGAGCTGTAGTTGGTCAATCCTCGGGCGATTTCGGTGCCGTCCGGGCGGCAAAGGGAGACCACGTCGCCTTTTTGAAATTTTCCCACCGCCTTGAGAATTCCGATGGCCAGCAAACTCCGCCCTTGCTGTTCGATCGCTTTGCACGCCCCCGCGTCGAGGATAATTTGACCCCGCGGCTTGGCTGTATAGGCGATCCACCGTTTTCGGGCCGCGACGGTCTGGCCCTTGGCCAGGACGAGCGTGCCGACAGGTTCGCCGGCAAGGATCTTGGCCAACGCACCGGGTTTTTTCCCGCTGGCAATAATCACGTTTTCGCCTGCCGCCACCGCTTGCTGCGCCGCCCGAAGTTTGCTGGCCATTCCCCCCTTGCTCAAACCCGTCGCGCGGTCGCGGACCAAGTCGAATATGGATCGGTCTAAGCGTTTGATCGTGGGAATGAGCTTGGCGCCCGGTTGGGAGGGGTCGCCATCAAACAGGCCCTCCACATCGGAAAGCAAGACGAGTAGCGGGGCTTGAATCAGGTTGGTCACAATCGCCGCCAAACGGTCATTATCGCCAAACGTCGTCTGGAGCTCTTCGACGCTGACGGTGTCGTTTTCATTGATGATTGGCACCGCCCCGTATTCGTGCATCAGGGTCATGATGGTGTTTCGGGCATTCAGATAGCTCTTGCGTCGGTCGAGGTCATCTGCTGTGAGCAGGATTTGGGCAGCATGACGCCCGAAGGCCCGCAACGAACGATCGTAGGCCTCGACCAAGAGACTTTGGCCAATAGCTGCCACGGCTTGAAGCCGAGCCAAGTCCGTGGGCCGAGACTCGATTCCCAACCGGCCCATCCCAGCCCCGACCGCCCCGGAACTGACTAAGGCCACTTTACGGCCAGTGCTCATCGCTTGGTGGATTTCCTCCGCCAGTTGTGCGATCCGCTCCTCGTTGAGAGTTCCACGTTCCTTGGTGACAACTCGTGTACCTACTTTGACCACAATCGTATGGGCCAAAGCAGCTATTTCTTGGCGAAGAAGGTCGGTCATGGCT
>CALFBP010000009.1 GCA_937951625.1 uncultured Thermoguttaceae bacterium | reverse complement strand
CAGCAGCAAGTGGACGCCCGCCTGGAGGGCTTCGGCCGCCTTCACGGCGAACTGCTCCACCGAAACGGCGCGGTCCTTGTTCGCTGGAGAGAGGATCTCCAGGATCGCAACCAGACGATGACCGCTCACGTGGCGAATGGCCAGGGTGCGACGGCGTGTCAGATAAGCGGACTCGATTGTTTGCCGCCGCTGGGCCCGCGGCGGCGCTTCGGCCACGGCAATGCCGCCGGCGACGGGCAGCGGAGGCAACGGTTCCACGATGGCCGGACTGGCGTGCAAGGTCAACACATCCGCGATTGCTTGCCCGGCGTGTTGTTCGGCAAGGGCATAGAACCCCTCGGGAAGCAAGCCGCCGTTGAGCGCCTTGCGAATCTCGGGAATCCAGGCAACATGAAAATCGTGAAAGATGCCGGCCTCGACGCGAGACCAATCATGTGCGGCCATGGCGTTTCTCCGGACAGCCGCCCCTAAGTTATGGTAGTCGCGTTCTCACACGAAGTCCACGACCGCTCCTCGTGCCGAAGATCGCCCGAAAACGCCCGGAGAATAAATCCTGCGATTCGGACTTGTTTGACGCCCAAAAGAGTCCGCCTCCAGCTACGTCTGACCGAGCGGTCTAATGAAGTTCGAAGACCGCTTCGATCTCGACAGGCACGCCCAAGGGAAGCGATGCCACGCCAAAGGCGCTCCGAACGCCAACGCCGTTTTCCTGCCCAAAGACTTCAGCAAACAATTCGCTGGCGCCGTTGATTACCGCGGGGTGCTGCTGGAACTCGGCCGTACATTGCACCAGTCCGAGCATTTTCACCACACGACGCACCCGGTCGAGACTACCCAATTCGGCCCGTAACGTGGCGAGGATGGCCAATCCCGTCAATCGGGCCGCTGCCGCTCCAGCGGCTTGGTCCAGGTCGGCGCCGACGCGGCCAGTCACCAGCGAACCATCGGGCCGGGTAGGCAGGTGGCCGGAGGTGTAGGCCAGCCGGTCCAAGATCACCACTGGGCGATAGAGTCCCTTTGGTTTGGCGACGCTCGGCAGTTCCAGTCCCAATTCTACAAGTCGCGCTTCGGCTGACACGGATTTCTCCCCCCAAAGACCCGTTTTATACCCCTTGGGAAACTACTGGTGTCCGCGATGACCACGGCTGGTTTTACGGCCGCGGATGAGCAGCGAGGCAGCCTTGGGCAATATATCACGCGGAATCCGCCTGGAGCAGCTAGCCCACCGACCCGATTCCGCCCGATTATGTCCAATGACGGCCGCGGAATCGCGACGCACCCTACGTTGTGGGAGGCTTGCCTGCTGGTCAGCGCGGAGTTAGGCTCCTATACTTCATCGGTAGAGGTGCGCCTCGAGAGAAGGATTCGGACATGTTGTGGAAATCGGGACTGCTTGGGCTTGCCGTTGCGTGTGGCCTTGGCCTGTTGGTCGTTCAGACGGTGCGGGCCCAGGAGGGGCCGCCGGGTAAGGTGGTTTACGGAATGTTCGGTCCGCGGGTGCTTGGGCAGCCGCTGCAATCGCCGGTGCAGCGTGCCGACCGCGGTATTGCCCGAGATGCCTATGGCAATTTTCTCGGCGTGAACCGCGCGTATAGCGGGCGGAGGTTTCCGGAACCCGGCGTGCGGCCCTCAGCCCCTTCCCTGCCAACGCCAATTCCGGCTGAGCCGGAACCGATGGTCGAGCCTCCCGCTGCACCCGACGAATGGCTGCGCACCGAAGGCGCGATGACCAATCCCCTCGTGCCTGTGCCCTGGAGCATCGAAGAGGAACAACCTGGGTCCGTTACCGCGCGAGGCGAACAGGTGAATGCGGACCACTCTCCGCCTAGGAAGGCGGCCGCCGTGCTGGTTGCGTCAGACGGGCAGGTGAACGACTTGTTCGCGGGGCGGATCGCCGCAAGGCTCGAGCGGATGCCGCAAATCGTGAAACGCTCGCCGATTCGGGTGGTGATGCGGGGCGAAACGGCCATTCTTCGCGGCCGGGTGGCCAGTCGACACGACCGGGAGCTTGCCGAAAACGTCGTCCGCATGGAGCCGGGCGTCTGGGACGTGAGGAACGAATTGGTCGTGGAGGAATCGTCTCAGATCGCGGGAGCCCGCGTCGCCGGGCCGAGCCAGCCTTAGACAAAGCCGCGCGACGCCCGAAGAGGTCTGTCGTCACGCGTCGTCATTGCGAGCCCTTCCGGCGGCTTTTAAAGACCTTAAAAAACCGGGTGTTTTTCCACGCCCCACTTCCCCAGCCAGTTCCTCCTGCCCGCCGTCAATACGATTGTCAACAGCCGAACCGACGGACCCCTTTGCGGACTAATGCGAACGGGGTTGGTTGGTTTTCCCCCTGTTTAGCGAAAGGAGCTTGCACCGTGAGTTGCTTGGGCAGGATCGGTATTGTGACCGGTATTATGCTCGTGATGAGCTGTGAGGTCCAGGGAGCAGACTGGCCGCAGTGGCGAGGCCCTTTTTTCAACGGCTCCACCGACGAAAAGGGCCTGCCTGAGGCGTGGAGCAGGACGGACAATATCGCCTGGGCTGCGGACTTGCCTGGAGCGGCGGCCTCGACCCCGGTGGTCTGCGGCGAGCGGGTTTTTCTCTCGGGCGTGGATGCAGCGCGCGACATGCTCCAGGCCATGGCCTTCGACCGCACGCATGGCAAATTGCTCTGGAGTCATGACATTGCCAAGGGAACCCGTCGCGACCAGCGAAGCAACTATGCCTCGGCCTCGCCGGTGACGGACGGCAAGATCGTCGTGTTCTTCTTCGGCAATGGGGACGTGGTGTGCTTCGACACCGAGGGCCGCGCCCTATGGTCGCGCAATCTCGAGAAAGACTATGGGCCCTTCGCGTTTCTTTGGACGTTCAGCAGCAGCCCTTTGCTGTATGAGGGAAGGCTTTATTTCCAGGTGTTGCAGCGCGACGTGCCGGTAGGGGACCGGGGACTCCGCGACCGGGAAAACCAGTCGTATCTTCTGGCCATGGATCCGGCTACTGGCAAGACGCTCTGGCGCCATGTGCGGCCGAGCGAGGCCGTGGCCGAATCCCGCGAGGCCTTCACCACGCCGATCCCCTGGACCCACCAAGGCCGCAAAGAGTTGTTGGTCGTCGGCGGCGACGTCGTTACCGGGCACGATCCCGCCAGCGGCCAGGAACTCTGGCGCTGGGGTACGTGGAATCCCAACCGCATCGGCCATTGGCGCCAGGTGGTCTCTCCAGTCGCAGGGGCCGGCGTCATCCTCGTGTGCGCTCCGAAACGCGAGCCCGTATATGCGGTCAAGGCGGGCGGGAAAGGCACCCTCGACGATCAGGCCCTGGCCTGGGTCAGCCGCGACGCCCGTGACATCACCTCCGATGTCCCCACGCCCGCCTTTTACGATGGCGATTTCTTCGTCCTCAGCGACGTGCGCAAGACTCTTTCCCGCGTCGAGGCGGCGACCGGCAAGCCGAAGTGGATCGTGGCGACCCCGGGCAGGGCAAAGTACGAGGCCTCGCCGCTGGCCGCCGATGGAAAGGTGTATATCGTCAACTTCAACGGGGAGGTTTCGGTAATCGACGCAGCCAGCGGCCGGGTGTTGCGAACCATCTCCATGGATGACCCCAAAGAAGGCGAGGTAGTCCGCTCCTCGATCGTGGCCGCGCACGGCCAGCTCTTCATCCGAACGACACGCAAGTTGTATTGCATCGGCAAGAGGCCGTAAGCCTTCTACCCTCTCGCCTCGCGTTACGAACGCGGCCGAGGACGGTTGGGAACTCGGCGCCTCAATCGACGGTTCGCCGAGAACGTGCTCTTCGAGAAAATCGGGGCGTGTACTCGATTCTTTGCGGGTCGTTCAAAGCTCGGCTTGAATCGCGTCTGCGAAAAGCCGATCGCATTCGGCCTGCAAAATGCCGCCAATGAGGCGGCAGTCGGCGAAGCCGGCTCGACGCGTCACTTCGTCAGCAGAGATGTCGATTTGCTTCCAGCCCAAGCGCTTCAAGGTTTGGATCGAGGTGCCGTACACCACTTCGGCAATACCCGCCCAGAGAATGGCCCCTTGGCACATGCAGCACGGCTCGGCGGTGGTGTACAATCGGAGCTGAGTCCAATTCATGTTAGGCCGCGATGCCGCGAGTTGGTTGATCGCCTCGATTTCCCCGTGGAACGTGGGATTTTGCTCGTGCCGATTGATCCCAGTGGCCAAAATCTCTTGAGTGCCCCGGTGGACGAGCAGGGCAGCGAAGGGGGCCTTGGGGTTGGTTGCGGCGAGCTCGATGGCCTGCCTCATGAATCGTTCGTGCAAGGCTGTCTCAAGCATCGCGAATCCTCGCCTTCGGTAGTGTTGCAAAAAACACGGAATAGGAACTCCAGATAGCATACCAGCCGTGCCATGCCAATCCCTGCCGGAAAACCACTCCGTCATCTGGTAATTGTGCTGGGCGACCAGCTCGACCCGAAGTCCGCCGCGCTGCAAGGCTTCGATGCGAGGCGGGACGCCGTGTGGATGGCCGAAGTACCCGAGGAATCCACGTTTGTCTGGTCGCATAAGGCGCGGATCGCGTTATTCTTGGCGGCCATGCGGCATTATCGGGACGCTCTCCAGAAGCGGGGCGTGCCGGTCGTGTATCGCCAGCTCGACGATCCCGGCAACTTGGGGAGCCTTGCCAAGGAATTAGACTTTGCCGTGCGAACGTTCCGCCCAGGGCGTCTTGTGTTGGTTGAACCGGGGGAATGGCGCGTGAGGGAGTCGATCCAGCAGACCGCGCAGCGCTTGGAAGTGCCTGTCGAAATGCTTGAGGATCGACACTTCCTCTGCGGCCGAGAGGCCTTCACCACGCACGCCGCAAAGCGCAAGCAACTCCGCATGGAGTATTTTTATCGGCAGATGCGGCGAGCGACCGGGATTCTGATGCATCAAGGCTTGCCTGAGGGGGGCAAATGGAATTTCGACCAGGAGAATCGGGGAAGCTTTGGAAAGGAAGGGCCGCGCGACCTTCGGGAACTGCAGCGATTCCCACCGGACGCCGTCACGCGCCAGGTCCTCGCCCTCGTGGAGAAGGCGTTTGCCTCGCACCCGGGGCGATTAAATCACTTCGCCTGGCCCGTCACACCCGCCGACGCCCGTACCAGCTTGAGGGACTTCATCCAAAATCGTCTTGGCGATTTCGGAAAGTTCCAGGACGCGATGTGGGCAGGACAGCCTTTTTTATACCATTCGGCACTTTCCTCAGCGCTGAACCTCAAGCTGCTCGATCCCCGCGAGGTAATCGAGGAAGCCGAGGCGGCATTTCGATCAGGGAAGGCCCCCATCGCCTCGGTCGAGGGATTCATCCGGCAAATTCTTGGGTGGCGGGAATACGTGCGGGGCGTGTATTGGCGTTTTATGCCGGAGTATCTGGATCGCAACACCTTGAACGCCACCCTCCCTCTACCGCGATTCTATTGGACCGCGGAAACGGAAATGAACTGCCTGCGTCAAGTGATCCAACAAACCTTGGATTACGGCTATGCCCATCACATCCAACGACTGATGGTCGTCGGTCTGTTCGCGCTGCTGTTGGGGGTCGATCCCCGAGAGGTCCATCGGTGGTTTTTGGCGGTCTATGTCGACGCCGTGGAATGGGTCGAGCTGCCGAACACCTTGGGAATGTCGCAATATGCCGACGGCGGGATCATGGCCTCCAAACCGTATGCCGCGTCGGGCAAGTATATTGCGAGGATGAGCAACTATTGCCAATCCTGCCGTTACGCGCCTGAAGCGAGTCGTGGCGAAAACGCCTGCCCGTTCACCGTGCTGTATTGGGATTTCCTCCAAAGGCATCGAAGTGAACTGGCGAAAAACCCAAGGATGCGAATGCAAATTTCCAATCTGGATCGAAGACTACGGACCGAACTTGCGGCCCTGCAACGCGAGGCGGATCGCATTCGCACGCAGCACACTTGACTTGGTTTGAGCGATTCGCCGCACACGCAGCGCGGGGTGTTTGCCTGCCGGGTATTCACGGACGAGTGATGGTGTCCGGGTAGATGACCAGTTCGACGCGGGCGTTGCGCTGTTTGCCGGCCGCCGTGGCATTGGAAAAGATGGGGTGGTTGCCGCCGTGGCCCACGACCAGAAATTGCGAGGCCGGAAATCGACCTTGACCGACCAAAACCTCATACACCGCCAAGGCCCGGCCAATGGAGAGCTGGTGATTGCTTTGCCATTGTCCACCGGGCGGAGGGTCGGAATCGGTGTGGCCTTCGATGCCGATGATCTGGTTCGGATAGATCCTCGCGATCTCTCGTGCCGCGCTGAGGATGATCGCGGCGGCGTCTGGCCGCAGCCGGTTGCCCCCAGGCTCGAAGAGGCGATGGGCAGGCAGTTCCACGCGGATCACGTCGCCGTCGCGACGCGGCGGCGGTACATCCGGAAGATTAATCGTCGGCAGCGTCTGAAGCAAACTGCTATTAGGCGTAATCGGCGTCCCCGTTTGACGTTGGAGCGAGGCCGTCAATGCCTGGACTTTCTGCTCGGTGCTTTTCTTTTCGTCGGTAAGCCGTGCCAATTGCGCATTGGATGCCACGAGTTGCTCGCGGAGGACGTTCACTTGGTCCTCAAGGATCTTCGTGCGTTGCTTGGCCTGGGTAAGCTGATTCATGAGGTCTTGGTTGTCCCGGTCAAGACGCGCGGCGCGGTTCTGCAATTCCTCCTTCTGCCGAGAGAGGGCGATCTGCTCTTCCTGGGATTTCTCGAGTTGACCTTTCATCACCATCGGATTGCCAGCGCAGCCGCCGACCATGGCCACCGCAAGGGCCAACACAAAGCCCAGCCTTGCGCAGTGCGATGCCATGGCACGTCGCTTTTCGTTGGGGGCCCCGAAAACAGCGGACCCCACGCTCTTCCGCATGGCGAGACTCTCCCGGGGGACGACCAGCGGGCGGAATAGTAATCCTGCCCCAGAAGTCGGGCAAGAGCAGTTTGCGATCAAAATACCACTTAGAGGTAAATCTAAGACACCTATAGAAACGTATCGTTCCCCGGATTGAGTTGCTGTTCGGCTAGATTCGCCGCCATCGATTTGTCCGGCCACCCAGAGTAATGCGGCGCGACGTTGAGTGGCAACAAGAACTCAAAACCCAGCGATAAGAGAACGGGATAGCAATTGCGCCAACCGGTGGGATTAGCACATACTCTGCACGGGTATTGGCAAACTGAGCACGATCATTTTCTACAGAGAGGGGGTTGACTTCCCCCATCAAGGCCATCATACTGTAAACATGGGGGCCAGCGCTAGAAAAAAGGGGCCTAATCATGAGAGAACTCATCCATGAAGATCCACGCATCTCGGCGGTAGCTGAGCGGCAGATGCGGGCGTGGTCCTTAGCCCAGGAAGTCGCTGGTAGCACGTCCAGTGCCTGTCGGGTGGATCGGCCGCATGGCCAGTTTGGAGACTTCATCTCGCTGTCGCGCGAGGCGGGGGCCGGAGGCGGCGAAATCGGCGAGGCGGTGGCGCGGCGACTCGGTTGGGAAGTATTGGACAAGGGCCTATTGGATTGCGTGGCTCAAGGGGCTCGTTTGCCTCGCGCCATGCTGGATCAGGTGGACGAAACCCAATCGAATTGGGCGTACGACGTGGTGGGGCCGTGGCTCGACCGGCGGATCGTACCGCACGAAAAATATATGGTCCACGCGGCCCGGGCTGTCTTGGCTGCTGCTCGGCGCGGCAATGTGGTGATCGTCGGCCGCGGTTGCCACTTCCTTGTACCGCCCGGCCAGGGCCTTGCAGTCCGCGTTATTGCCTCGGAGAAGTACCGGGTACGGCGCGTGATGGAAAAGTTCCAGTTGAGCGAGTCCCAGGCCCGGCAATACATCGCCACCCTGGATCGGGGACGCAAAGAGTTCGTCGCCCGGTTCTTCCATCGCGATGTGACCGATCCCCATTGGTACGATCTGGTGATCAACACGGAATTCTTGGGACTGGAAGCCGCCGCGGATTTGGTCGTCACCGCCTGGCGTCAATTCGAGGCCCGTCGCGCCGCTCAGGTGAGTTCTCGTTCGTCGTTGGAGACGATCAAACCACGCTGATTTGCTGCTTGCGGAAAGATTTCTTGTCGGGTCCGAAGCGCCACATGCTCGTCTCGGTGTAGCGCAAGCTTCCAACCGCGTCGCTAGTTTTGTTCACGAGTTTTCGCGAGGTTTGGATTGGCGTCCGAGTTTCAACAAATCCGTTGGGACGAGACTCTCGAGCGCGAGGCGAGCGCCTTGTTGCGTCGGGCGATCCGCGAAGATTTGGGGCAACGCGGTGATTTAACAAGCAAGGCCTTGATTCCTCGCCAAGCGCAAGGCGAGGCCGCAGTGGTGGCACGAAACGCGGGAATCGTGGCTGGTCTCCCGGCTGCCGCGTTAGCCGTTAAGCTCGTGGACCCCAACTTGATTTGGACTTCTTTCCTCGCGGAGGGACAACGCATCGAAGCAGGGCAGTGCGTAGCGCGAATCCAGGGCTCGGTGCGGGGCATTCTCGCCGCGGAGCGGCTGCTCTTGAATCTGCTCAGCCGATTGTCGGGCATCGCCACGCTCGCTCGTCGTTTCGTGGAGGCCGTGGCGGGCACGCGGGCAAGAATCTACGACACGCGAAAGACGACGCCGGGTTGGCGGAGATTGGAAAAGTATGCAGTTCGGATGGGCGGCGGTTGCAATCACCGCACCGGACTTTACGACGCGATCCTGATCAAAGACAACCACCTCGCCTTTGGCCGTCAAGCCGATTCCAACGGCTTCTCACCGGCCGAGGCTGTCCGCTTGGCCCGCCGCTGGATCGAGCGTCGCGTCCCTGCTGAAATTGCCGCACGCACAATCGTTGAGATTGAGGTGGACAGCCTTGCTCAGCTCGATGAGGTCCTGTCTGCCGGGCCGGACCTCATCCTGCTGGACAATATGACGCCCGATCAACTCTCGGAAGCGGTCCGGCGGCGGGACGCCATCGCCCCAGGTATCGAACTCGAGGCCTCTGGCGGCATCCAGCTTGAAAACATTCTCCCTGTTGCCCAGGCCGGCGTGGAACGGATCAGCATCGGGGCCTTGACGCACTCCCCGCCAGCTCTGGACTTCGGCCTCGATTGGCTGGACCGCACGATGGGCTGAAGGGGGTTACATGGGCAGAAGACGCGTGCGGCGGGAACGTCGCTCGGCGCGGAGTCGGGCACGGCGCTTGATCACGCTCGGCTTTTCATAATATTCACGGCGGCGCATCTCCTTCTTGATCCCGCTCCGTTCGACCAGTTTGCGAAATCGCCGCACCGCCTCTTGAATCGACTCGTTGTCCCGCAACGTCAACTTGACCACTCGTTCCTCCTTCTTGCCAACCAATACGTGACTACCCATTCATCTTATACTGTTCCGTCACCCCCTTGTCCACTGTATCGGTCAGGGCAACTGCACTTTTTTTGCCGAGATTTACACGCTCCGGTTCGACCAGCTAGGCATATTCCTAAAACCTTGCGCAGATTGACATTAAGATAATATCCAGCAGCCCAGGTCTCGACTTGCGAAGCCCCGCAAGCCGATGGCAAAGAAAGCATCCCACCATCGCGATCCCTTCCTCTGAGGGGGGGAATAAAACAGGCGACTCGCCGTCGGAACGGGCTTTCCCTACGGCTTTCGCCTCATGTTGCACGCCAGGAGTCCTCAACCGATGCGCACCCCTCCGGATCACCTCCAGACTATCCTCGATCTCGAAAGCCGGCACGACCAACTTCTGGAGCTCCTGGCCGACCTGGAAAAACGCGTGGCGAGCGTCTTAGCCGCATGCCAAAATACCCGACCAGACGTGGCCACTAGCAATTTCCCACAAACACCAACAGAACAGCGGCCACCGGCAGGGAGCGCCGCATCATGGGAAACGGGAGATGGAAAACGGTCTTCTGTTTGCCCCCAAGTAAACTGAAATCTCACCCCTCAGTCCCAACCATCCACTCCGCGGACGAATAGAACTCGCGGACACGCATGATTGCTCCGCGCGGCCCGAGTGGCGACCGTGTTCGACGCGGCAGA
Source organism: uncultured Thermoguttaceae bacterium (assembly GCA_937951625.1). Classification (GTDB taxonomy): domain Bacteria; phylum Planctomycetota; class Planctomycetia; order Pirellulales; family Thermoguttaceae; genus CALFBP01. Next base: position 95,519 of record CALFBP010000009.1, on the reverse strand, counting down.
CGGCCCAAAACTTATCTCGGTAGTCGCACAGGCAATTACTTAACAACGCCATCTTGGCTCCGCTCCCCAATGGCTCCAGTTGGTCTCGTGTCTTTCAACAACTGGTCTTGACCTGACGATATATCGCAATTTATTCTTTCCAAATTGGTTTAATTCAGTGCGGTGAAAACCGGTTTACTTCGCATTGGAAATGCTCATATCAGGAGGTTGGACCCATGTTGGTGCTGAGCCGAAAGCAGGGCGAGCGCGTATGCGTCGGGGGAGACATTGAGGTCACGGTACTCGAGATTCGGGGCAATCGAGTCAAGCTGGGATTCAGCGGATCGGCGTCGGTACCCATCCGGCGCAGCGAAATACGAGCCCAGATCGGCCAATGGCTGGGCGAGTCGTGCATTGAGTGCGACTGACCTAAGTGGGGTATGCTGGTTTGTCTCACGGTTACAGCTTGGGATTTGCGTCGCGGGGCGACGTGCCAATTGTGAACGGTCTTGAAGCAGGGGCCTTCTCATGATGGCCGCATGGGTATGGGGGGGTGTTTGTAACCCATGCCCCCTAACTGAGTATGACCCCGCAATCCCGATCCCGTAATTCCTGATTCCTGATCTTGACGTTTTCCAAAAAGCTCGCTAGGGTACCGACCCTTTTTGTGCAATGGCGTGTCGGGGCTCCGCTCGGCATGTTCGTGCCGGTTTTTTGACCGCGGTAAAGCGTCGGCACAGTTCAGTCAAGTCTCGTCTCCAGCTTCATCGAAAGGTCTCCGCATGAAGTGCCCACGCTGCTGGTCGGACAAGGCGTATCGACGAAAGGTAAGCGTTTGGGAGCAGTTTTTACTGGGTTGTCTCTTTTTGGTGCCAATGCGCTGCCAGCACTGTTATTACAAGTTTTCGATGTTGTGGTTTTTCACTTTGGGCAAAGTGATCGAGCCCCCGCCCCTGCGCATTGCTCCCCTGACTCGTGATAGCCGGCCATCGGTTGGTGCGAGACGCTCGATGTCACACCTGGACGGACGGCAGGCCCGATCGATGTATCGTCGCCAAAAGACACGTCGGGCCGACGCCGCTTGATCGCTCGCTAATTGCAAGGAAGTCCGACTTGAAAAAGCCGTTGCCGTTCGTAGATCTGCATTGTCATCTACTCCCGGGGCTCGACGACGGGGCCAGCCGTTGGGAGAACGCCCTGGCTATGGCCCGCATGGCCGTCGACGATGGCATTTCAACGATTGTGGCCACGCCCCATCAGTTAGGGGCCTTCTCGGGCAATCGCGGCGCCACGATTCGCGAACAAACGGATCGCTTACAGTCGTTGTTAGATGACGAGGGGATCGGCTTAACCGTCCTGCCAGGCGCGGATGTGCGTATCGAACCTGACATGATCGAGAAAATCCGCAAGGGCGATGTGCTTACCTTAGCGGACCGGGGGCGTCATGTCTTGCTGGAGTTACCCCACGAGGTCTATCTGCCGTTGGATCGTCTGCTGGAGGATTTGAAGCGGGCTGGTTTGATAGGAATTCTTTCCCATCCCGAGCGTAATCAAGGAATTCTGGCCCGGCCCAGCTTGGTGTCTTCGTTGGTTCGGGCGGGGTGCCTGATCCAGATCACGGCAGCCAGCTTACTAGGCGGATTCGGATCGCGGTCCCGGACCCTGGCCGAGAGGCTGGTCAAAGAGGGCTTGGTGCATTTTGTGAGCACGGATGCCCACAATACCCGATCAAGGCCCCCGCTGCTGAGCGAAGCTTACGCCTACGTCGCCGCGTTAACTACTCCCGCCACTGCCGACCAATGGTTTTGCCACAATCCCGCAGCCGTCGTGGAGGGCCGGGAGGTCCCCTTGGTCAATCGGAGAGTCGCCGCGCCAGCACGCCAGGGCTGGTTTCGATGGAGTCGGGCAGGATGAGGTCGAACTCGACGACCAGCTTTTCTAAAATTGCGGCGACGGCGGGGCTGCTGCTAGCCTTGGCGGGCGATGTTATTGATGTTCACGGGGCCTGGGTGGACGGGAGGAGGTACGGGCCTTTCCTGTGTCGGGCAGAATTCCCGCTGGCGGAAATCGAACCACTCTTGTCTCAATTGCCGCCAATTCAAGCAGGGCTCATGGAGTTTTTAGAGATTCCCGCGACTCGGGAACCGATCGAGGTATTTTTGTTCTCCAGCAAAACGACCTATGACCGGTATCTCGCCAAAAATCTTCCCAAAGTCGCCTATCGCAGGGCACTCTACGTCAAAAATAACGGACCGGGACAAGTTTACGCCTATCGGGGACCGCATTTCGATAAGGACTTGCGGCATGAAGTGACCCATGCCCTGCTGCACGGCGTCTTGCCTGTGGTTCCCCTGTGGTTGGATGAGGGACTGGCAGTCTATTTCGAAAATCCCCCTGAAAAACGGCTGTTCGACAGCCCTCAATGGGAGAGCATTCGCTGGGCTTTGCGGCTTGGTGGGGCTCGCCGTTTGGAAAATTTGGAAAAGATACGCCGCGTCGAGGACTTGGATCGAGGCGACTACCGCTTTGCCTGGGCCTGGGTGCATTTTCTGCTTCATGGCCCCCCGGCGGCTCGGGAAGAGCTCGTGAGGTTTATTGGCGACATTCAGTCAGGCAGGCCCTTTGGGCTGCTTAGTGAGAGGCTCCGCCTTCGCTTAGGCGATCCGATGGAAATGTTCACCGCACATCTGCGAACTTGGTCAAGACCATGAAAACTCGGGCCGCCCATCATCAGTTTCACCCACCCTAACGCCCCCCGGGTTGGTCACAGAAGAATTTGGTAACGAAGGTAAATCCCTAAAAACGCGCACAAACGGTTTAAGATCGAGTCCTAAGCCGTCCGATAACAGAGACGGCCCATCGACCAGAAGTGGGGCCCAGGTGTCTGTTGTTAAATCTTCAGGACCAAGCATGAGCATGGAAGTTAGTTTCCGTTTTTCAATTGACAATAGGAAAGGAACGATGAAAACCAGGCAGATCGTCAAAGGAGTGATGGTTGCATTGGCAACGATCGGCTTCGTGCTGCCGCAACCGCTTGTGGCGGCGACGCCTTCTCCAGCTTCGCCCATCGTGGACGTTGCTCTCCGCGAAGGCGGGTTGCTCGTTGGCCAAGTGGTGGATGAGCAGGGAGTGGGATTGGGCAATGTCCCCGTTTCGCTCCGGTATCAGGATCGCGAACTTGCCGCTGGCAAGACGAATCCAGATGGCACGTTCGGCTTCAAGGGCCTGCGGGGCGGGGTTTATCAGATTGTTGCCGATCAAGGCCACGGCGTGTATCGCGTGTGGGCAGAGGGGACTGCCCCCCCAGCCGCGCAAGAGGGAGCTTTGGTGGTCAGCGGCGATCCCGTGGTTCGCGGCCAAGCTCGCAGCGGCTTCGTGGCCTTCATTACCAACCCGCTCGTGATTGCAGGGGTCGTGGCTACCGCAATCGCCGTTCCGGTTGCGATCCATAACTCGAAGCATTCCAGCCCTCAGTCGCCGTGAGCATCAACGCAAAAGTGATACGCGGCCATTAGGGCGTTAGCTTTTTTCTGCTGCAAAGACAACCCTCGAGTTCGCTTCGATCAGCTCTCCCAAGGGAGCTATTGAGGCCGACCCGAGGGTTTTTGATTTGTTGATTGAAACTTGCAAATAAGTGTCGCCTCCTTTCCTTAACTGGGGAGCGACCATTTTTTGTAGCAAAATGCCCTTTTCCCGCGGGGAAAGTTGCAGTAACATCCTGCCGTGTTTTCCCGGGGGGAAAGGTTTCGTCTTTTCCTCCTCAGACGGCCACAACGCGGCCGTAGCCGTGGGGCGTTTCGACTTATCTACCAAAACCTACGGTTTCCGCCTTTATGACCTCGCGTTCGATGCAAACTGCTTGCTCTCGGCAGTCGGTCACCCTATCAAGTTGGCGGTTGGAGGCAGTCCTTCATTGTATCGCTTGGTGTCTTGCATTAGCGCTCTCAGGCTGCGCGCAGAAGATGTATCGGGCGGAGACGCTTCCCGCCGAACTGATGGCCAAGGTACCCGTCTCCATCGATTCCCTCGACCTTTCCAAATTGGCTGATCCGTCGGTTCAAACCGACGTCGTCTCTCCCGGTGATCTGTTAGAGGTCACCTTGGTGACGGACTTCAGCAAATGGACCACATCGACAACGCCGGTGCGGGTCAGTCCGGACGGAACGATCGAGGTGCCCTTAGTGGGGAGGGTTCAGGTGGCGGGCATGGAGATCGAACAGGCGGAGCAAGCTGTTATCACCGAGTCGGTAGCGCGGGGCGTTTTCCGTAGCCCATGCATCACCGTGACCATGAAACAGCCCCGCATGAACAAGATTACGGTGTTGGGAGCGGTCGAGAAACCAGGCGTACAAGAGTTGCCGCGCAACGCGAGCACGTTGCTGGCGGCCCTTGTGGCAGCCGGGGGGCTTAGTAAAGAGGCCAGCACCGAACTGGAGATCCGTCGCGGCAAAACAGCGGAAGACGTTGTCAAACGCCCGCCCGTCGCACGCGACGCCTCGCTTGCGGGATATGACGAGCGAGGCGAAGGGCTGCCGGGCACAAGTATCCGCATCAACCTCGCCACCGCTGTCCGAGATGGGGTAATCCCGTGTCGGTTAGAGGACGGGGACGTCGTTCACGTTTTGAAACGGGATATCCCGCCGGTTTCGGTCATTGGCTTGGTGCAAAAACCGGGCGAATTCGAGTTTCCACGCAATCGTCCCTTGTATTTCCTCGACGCGGTGGCGCTGGCAGGCGGCGTTTCCAGTCCCGTGGCCGACAAGGCCCTCATTATTCGGCGGACGTCGGATCAGAAGACCGTCGCCCAGATCGAGGTCAGCATCCAGGCCGCCAAGCGCGGCGCCCAGAATCTGGAGCTTCAGCCGGGCGACACGGTTTCGATCGAACGGACGCCGGCGACCGTGTTCGTCGACACCCTGCAAACGTTCTTCCGCATCGGGTTTTCGAGCAATTTACCCATCTTCTGATTTCTGAACGACGAACATGCAGGACGAGACCAGAGCCACGTACGACGCCGGGGCGGCGAGCGAGCCATCCAGCGCGATGGCGGCGCAGAATCTGTTTCGATTTCTGTTGGCGGTCCGCTACCGGAAGAAGGTGGTCGCTATGACCTTGGCCGTGGCCGCCATGCTGGGCGCGTTGTATTACTTCACAGCCCCCCGCTTGTATTCCTCGAAGGCGGCGATTCTTGTCACCCAGGTCGGCCGCGACCAGCTCAATACTTCGATGACCGGCGAGGAATCGCTCCGCCGCAATACGATGCCGACCTTCGAGAACATGATTCGTAGCGCCAAGGTAGTGGAACGGGCTTTGAGCAACTTGGGGCCGGACGATTACATCGACTGGAAGGGGCTGTCGCGCGATCGTTGGGTCGAAAAACTCCAGAAGACGCTTGTGGCGAGGACAATTCGCGGCACCAGTATCATCGAGGTCGCCTATACCTCGCTCGATCCCCACGTCGCCGCCCGCGTCGTCAACGCGGTCGTCCAGTCTTACGTGGAGTTTATGCGTGAAATGCACCAAGGGACGACGGCCGAGCTGATGGAGCAATTGATCAAGCAGCGGACTGAGGTCGGCAAAAGTCTTCGGGCGATTCAAGACCAGCTCGTCGAGGCCCGCCGCCAGCTCAACGACATCAAGTTCGACTCCGAGACGAAAACCTTGCACCCCTTGCTTCAGCGGTGCGTGTTCTTCAATGATGCCTTGATTTCCTTGCAGAAGCAGCGGGCCGAGTTGGAAGCCTCTTGGAAGTCGCTCGACGAAGCGGTGCGCAACGGGGAGGACATCGGTCAGCATTTGATGGCGTTTGGCGATGTGGCCGGCCGGGAGATGTTGATGGGTATTCTCGGCCTGGGGCCCCGCGACAGCACCGCTCAAGCGAACTTGGAGCAGCGTCTCATGGAGGATCGTGCCGCCTTGGCTCAGCTCCAAGCCGAAGTCGGCCCCAATCATCCTCAGCTCATGGCCCTGCGTGAACGAATCGCCATGACCGAGCAATTCCTCCGTGGCTACCAGGATCGTCTCCAAGAGCGAATCGCCGAATTGCGGAAGGGGCGTTTGGGACCGTGGCTTTTGGAAGTCGTGCGGCAGCGGCTCGAAGAAATCCGCCAAAAAGAAGCACAAATTCAAGCCCGTTATGACGAGGCCCGGCAGCAGGCAGTGGGATTGAGCGGCCATTTGCTCCACATCCAGGGCCTGGAACGCGAAGAAAAACGATTCAGCGATGAGTATGACGAATTGTTTCGCAAGATTACGGAACTGGACCTTCGCCGCGACGGCTCGGAGGTCCGTACGGCGGTCATGCAACAACCCGAACCCAACCTGCGGCCGGTCTCTCCGCGATTGAGCTACGTGGTGTTGCTGGTGCTGGTCGGCGGTTTCGGGGCGGGATTTGGCCTCGTCCACTTGCTGGATGCGCTGGATGACCGGTTCCGGTCGTTGGACGAGATGCAAAGCCGGATGGGCGTTCCGGTGCTCGCCATGGTGCAACAGATGGCCTCGGCCGAGACCGTCGGCCTGTCGGCGATTACGATGTACGCCGATCCCACCTCCCCCGAAAGCGAAGCCTTCCGCACACTCCGCACGGCCTTGGACCTGGCCCACCCCGACGCCAGACAAATCGTGTTTTCCAGCGCCGAGCCAGGCGACGGGAAGACGACGGTCTCGGCGAACCTGGCGGTAGGCTATGCCCAGTCAGACAAGAAGACCCTCTTGATCGACGCCGACCTCCGCCGGCCCGGCCTGACGCGGATGTTGAATATGCGGGGCGTATACGGGCTTTCGGAGCTACTGCGCTCCGAGGGGAACATCGCGGAGCAGGCGGCGATTCACATCCAGCCTTCGGGATTGGCCAACCTCGACGTACTGCCGTCCGGACCCCGCCCCAACAATCCCCACGAACTGCTGCTCAGTGCCCGTTTTTCCCAACTGCTGGCGTGGGCCTCGGGGGTCTACGATCAGATCCTTATCGACAGCCCACCAACGTTGGCCACCAGCGATTCGGCAATCATTGGCCGCCTGGTCGATGGCATTGTGCTCGTGGTACAGCCTGCCAAAAACCGGCGCCGCTTGCTTACCCGCGTTGTAGAAAGTCTCAACCTGCTTAAAATCCCAGTCCTTGGGTTGGTGGTCAACCGGGTGGGCTCAGACGAGGACAAGGGCTACTACGGCTATCATAGTGGCTACGGCTACGGTTACGGCTACGGCTACGGTTACGGCTACGGTTACGGTTACGGCTCGGAAGAAGAGAACGACGTGGAGGAAGAGCCAAAGCTCGACCTCGAACAGCAAGCCTCGGCGGAAACAGACGAGACGGAATCGGGGCCACGCGCCGACCATTCCAATTCTCGATCGCGAAAGATTCGCCGCCGAGCGGCGTGATGGTCAGTTCGTGGGAAGACGAGTTTCGCCGCACGGCTGAACACCGAGGCGGCGGAATGGAGCTGAATTTAGCCAAAGTCAGCATGTCCCCTCCCAACATCAGTGTGAAAATCGTTGATGCGGCGTTGCTGGCAAGCCTTTGCGCGACGCCGCTGCTGATGGCAGGCCGCCATCCGCTGGGGCAAGCGGTTTTGGTGATACTTTCGGCGACGGCTGCCGCGGCTTGGGCAGTAGGGCAGACGATACGCCCCTCGGCCACGTTTCGGCCTACTTGGGCATCGCCGCTGTTGTTGGGAGGCATGATCCTTTTGGTCGTGCAGTTGATACCTTTGCCCGAGATTGTGCTCCAACGAATCAGTCCGGCGCTCTATCCCATGTTGCCGATGTGGGATTCCTCCACGCCGTCGTGCGATCGTCTGGGAATCTGGCGGACGCTCTCGCTTTACCCAGCTGCTACCCGCGATGGTCTCGTGCTATTCTCAGCCTACGCCATGCTCTTTTGCATAGCCGTGCAACGCGGTGAACGCTTGGAAGACGTGGAACGCCTGTTGCGGTGGTGCGCGGCGGCCGCGGCGTTCGTGGGCATCTACGGCATCATCCAGTACGTGTCGAGCAACGGGAAATTTTTTTGGATTTACGAAGACCCCACCAGCAATACCCTCGATGCCGCCAAGGCCAACTTTACCACGCGCAACCACTTTGCTGCATTCCTCGCCTTGGGCGTGGGCCCACTCCTCTGGTGGGTTCATGTTTCTTTCGCCAAGCCCCGCCCTCAAAATGCTCGCAAACCTGGTTCGCCACCCGCGATTCGTCGACCCGAGCACCTTAGGCGCATGCGACATGATGGGACCAGGCCAAGAGGCTTAGAAACCGGACGTCCCCGGCCGGAAAACGTCATGCCCTTTGTGTTGGCTGTGTGCCTGGGAATCGTGATATTCGCCGGGTTGCTCTCGCTGTCGCGCGGCGGGATGGTTGCCATCGGAATCGCCTTCGCGTCGACCCTCGCTCTATCCTGGCGGTCCTGGTCGTCAAATCGGGCACTTCTTGCGGCACTGGGGGGGGCAATCCTCATCTTGGCGATGATGCTCGGCATCTTCGGGTTCGATCAGGTGAATCATCGGCTCGATGATTTTCGGGCAGGCTCGCTCGAACGTTTGGATCACGTGAAATCCCGTCGCTCCATTTGGATCGCCGTGGCAAGAGGAATCCGCCAGTTCCCCATCATCGGAACAGGCGTGGGCACCCACGTCGAGGCCTACCGTGCCTATTACTCCCCAGAACTTTACCGGGAAGCCATCGACCGCGAATTCACGCACGCGGAAAACAGCTACCTGCAAATCGGGTTCGAGACTGGCTTGGCGGGCCTGGTGTTGCTTGGCGGGTTCATGGCGTGTTGCGGCGTTTGGTGCATCGGCGGGCTGATGCGGGCCCGCTCCGCTCGCCTCGCGTCCTGTATGGCGGCCGTAACCGGCGGACTGGCCGCGACCGCGGTCCACGCCTTGGTCGACTTCATTTGGTACGTGCCCGCCTGCGTGGTAATGATTGTGATGCTGGCCGCATGCGCTGCGAATCTGTGGAGGCTGAGTGGGGTCGCGTTTTTTGGCAATCCTCCCGCGCTCGATGCCGGCTTTGGAGGGTCGTTTTCGGGCTGGCGTCTACCGCGTCTGGCTTATGTCGCCTTCTTAACGCTGTTCCTGCCGGCTGTGGCATGGGCCATTCCCGATCAAATCCGCGCGGCGTGGGCAGAAGGACCTTGGAACGAGTATCGAAAGTCGCTTGGCCCCGCCGAGACCCTCCCTGAGACTACCTCAGAGGCCTTAGAAGATCCGCAGCGACAACAGGAAGTCCGGGAAGCGGAGCAACGTCGTCTGCGATGGCTTGAGCAGACGGTGGAACGACACCCTACTCGGGCCCGCGCCCATCTCCGCCTGGCCCAAACCTATGTGCGCCTCTTCGAGTTGATCCAACTGGACAACGAGAACCCCATGCGCGTCAGCGATGTGCGAGACGCGGCGCTGCGATCGCGTTTCCCGTCACGCCAAGCATTGGACGAATGGTTGCGTCGGGCGGTGGGCGACCACGCCCGCTACCTCGACTTGGCTTTACACCACGCCCGGTGGGCGGCATCGCTTTGTCCCCTCCAAGGGCATGCCTATCTTTATCTTGCAGAGCTCGGATTTCTGGAAAACGCTGGTGAGTCTTGGAAAAAAGCTTGCATTGCTCAGGCCCTGCGCGTGCGGCCTTACGATGGGGATGTGCTGGACACGGCCGCGGCCGAGGCGATCGCGGCGGGTGATCACGATCACTGGGTCGAATTGGTCTCGCGTTTGCTCCAGTGCAGTCATCCTTTTCAACAACGATGGATCGAACGACTGGTGCGCAGCACCGCGCAGGAAGCTTTGCCGGACCTGTTCCAAGCGTTCGTCCAAACCTTTCAGCCCAATGCGGAAGTACTCCATATCCTCCTTATCAGCGCGCAGGCCCAAGCCCGACCGGAGCAGTTGTTCTGGCTCCGCGGTCATTACGCCGAACGTGCCGCTGAAACGGCGCGAGCCAGTGGTGGCAAGGCCGCGGTCCGATGGTGGAACGAAGCCCGCCAAAACTATGCCGCAATCGGCGACATGGTCCCTGCCTTACAATGTGCGGAAAACGCAGTTGCTGCCGACCCACAAGACTTTGAAGCCCGTCTCGTTCTCGGGGAAATCTTGTTGGCTGAGAACCGTCCCCAGGAAGCCGAGCGGCATTTGCGTTGGTGCGTCGAGCGTCGTCCCGGCGACCAAAGGGCCGAATCCCGATGGAAAGAGTCTGTGAAAGGACGCCTCGACCAGGAAACATCGACCGCTCGCCGATCCTTATCGCCACCACCCCGGTGACATTTCGCCGAACCGAATCGTCGCCTCCAAGGCAGTATTGCGACAACATGATGTTCCAACATTCATAGTCACTCAAGCCACCCTGCCTGTGATGAAAAGCGATCCACAGAAACCCGTCAAGCTCATCCGCCTTGCAGAGTTGCCCAACGAAGGCGCTGCTTTGGACCGCGGCGACGTAACGCATATCCATCAGGCCGAGCTTCGAGCCTCATCGAGTCCTCGCCCCTCACCTCCCTGGTATCGCGTCCGTAGCCAGTTCGTAATTGCACTCTTTTTTATTTTCGCCTTTTTGGCCGTCTACCATGTCAGTTATTGGTTGCGATTCGACGGCGAATTGGGCCCTGTGGAAAAGCAACATTTCGTGCTGACGCTCGGGTGGATCGTTTCCGCTAAATTGACCATATTTCTGCTCTTCCGTTTGCATTGCGGCTGGCGTCGGTTTGTGTCGTTCTACGATCTCATCGCTCTGATTAAGGCCGCGACGGCCAGCTCGTTAGTTATCTTGCTGGTGGACCGTTTTTTCCTCGCCACCAGCCTCATTCCGCGGAGCGTTTATATTCTCGATTGGGGGGCTACCATCGTCTTGCTTGGCGGGACGCGGGCACTGTGGCGGGGATTTCGCGAATGCACCTGGCCCGTCTTGTTAGCCGCAAATCAGGTCCCCGCATTGATCGTCGGTGCCAACGAGGCCGGGGCGTTGCTGCGGCGAGCCATGATCCGCGAGGGAAATCGCACCTACCGCGTAATTGGGTTTGTGGACGCCAACGACCAGCGGCAAGGCGAGAAAATCGACGGTTTGCCAGTGCTCGGCGGTTTGGCCGACCTTTGGGAACTGGCCGACCGCCACGATGTCCGGGAGATCCTGGTGGTCAAGGACGCGCTTTCCGGCAAAGATCTGCGCGACGTGATGGAAAACGCTCGCAGGCGCCGGTATTCCGTGCGGGTCTTGCCTAGCTACCAGCAGTTGCTTAGCGGCACAGTGAGCGTTCAGCCCCGGCCCGTGGCCATCGACGACCTCTTGCGCCGCGAACCTGTCGCCCTCGATATGCAATCCATTCGACGCTGGATCGACGATCGGGTATTGCTGATTACGGGGAGCGCGGGCAGCATCGGCTCGGAAATTTGCCGACAACTTCTCCATTTCTCCCCCAAACGGCTCGTGCTCGTGGACCGTTCGGAGAACGGACAGTTTTTCTTGGAACGGGAACTCACGCGCCGCGGGGCCTCGAGCGACATCGAGGTTTGTCTTGGGGACATCCTCGATAAGCAGCGGATGCGGGCCATCCTCGAACGACACCGACCCCATGTCATTTTTCATGCCGCCGCCTACAAGCATGTGCCGCTCATGGAAGCCCACCCTGGCGAGGCGGTCAAAAACATCATCGTCGCCTCGCGGCAAATGGCCGATTGGGCTCTCGAGTTCCAATGTGAATCGTTTGTCATGATTTCCACTGACAAGGCGGTCAACCCCACGAGCGTCATGGGGGCCTGTAAACGCGTTGCCGAGATGTACGTCCAGTCGCTCACCAGCTTTTCGCCCTGCCGTTTCATTACCGTCCGTTTCGGCAACGTGCTCGATTCGGCCGGCAGCGTCGTGCCCATCTTCCGCCAGCAAATCCTCGAAGGGGGCCCAGTCACGGTCACGCACCCCGAAATGCGTCGCTTCTTCATGACCATTCCGGAGGCATCCCAACTGGTCATTCAGGCTGGCGCCATCGGGCAAAGCGGGCAGATCCTGTTGCTGGACATGGGCGAACCCGTCCGTATCGTCGACCTGGCAACCGACATGATCGAGCTTTCTGGGCTGCGCGTAGGCGAGGACATCGCGATTGAATTCACCGGACTTCGCCCGGGTGAAAAACTGTTCGAGGAGCTGCGATCCTCCGACGAGCAGCAACTTCCCACGGTTCACCCCAAGATCATCGTCGCGGACCATCGGCCGGCCGACTTCCAACGTCTGGCCAGCGCAATCGATCGCTTGGAACACCTTGCTCACCACGCCCCCGAGGAGATTGTAACCCGACTCGAAGAGCTCCTGCCGGAATATCGGCGTACCCGAAGTTCGTCCGCTGCGCGTCGCTCGGCCGCATAAAGCTCCGACGCGCTGCCCGCCTCTTTGTCTCGCCACGCCGATTGAAAAGACGCGGCTCCTCCTACGGGCAGACGCCGTGTTTGCTACGCTGTGACTTACGGTTCAAAAAAGTGCAATCCACAGTTGCCGTGCGCATAAAAAAAGGGGGCCTATTCGGCCCCCTCGCGCCATTACGAGCCTATTGCGGCAAGATCACGGCGTCAATTACGTGAATGACCCCATTCGAGGCTGCCACGTCGGTAGCGATCACGTTCGCATTATCCACCTTCACCTTGCCATCATGGACGTGAATCTTGACTTCGGATCCCTCGACGGTTTTCGCCTTCGACAGCTTGACCACGTCGGCCGCCATCACTTTTCCAGGCACGACATGATAGGTCAGAATTTTTGTCAGTTTGCCTTTGTTCTCTGGCTTGAGCAGATCCTCTAAGGTGCCGGCGGGCAGTTTATTGAATGCCTCGTCGGTGGGAGCGAACACGGTGAACGGCCCCTCGCCCTTCAATGTTTCCACCAATTCCGCCGCCTGCAAGGCCGCAGCGAGGGTCTTGAACTTGCCAGCCGCGACCGCGGTGTCCACGATGTCTTTAGCATCGCACTCGACTGCGGCCGTAGAGTGACTCTCGGTTACGTACGAGCACCGTCGCCCGGCCGAAACAGTGCTCAGGGTGACAACGGTCAGCCCACATGCCAAACCAACAACTACCAGCGTCTTCATCTCCAAATCTCCTTTTCCCAGCTTGTCTCCGCGAGCCTCACTGGCCCGCCGTGTGTCGAACCTGCCAGACATTTCGCGGGCCGGTCGGCGTAGGATTCAAGATTTCAGAAAATAATTCAGTTACATCTGGATTAAATAAAAAAAGCTGGGCCCCTATTGTGAGCACATCCGATCCGCACGTACGGAGGAAAAAAAGGGGCGAGAACAACTTTCCCGGCTTGAAGCCTTCGGCCTTGGCCTGACCCCTCGGTGTCGAAAACCGTGGATGAGTACCCCTATGATGAGGGGGATTCGGCCAGTGTCACGTTACTGCGCTAGACCGGGGGAGGAATACGTGCTGTCTGCAACGCTTCCGGGCGGGGGGAACTGCTTCGCGGCGTCGTCCAATACTAACACCCAATCGAGCAACTCGCCCGGCTCTGGGGGCATGAAACGTCGCGTGCCACGGTTGGGAAACTCGCCGATCAACTCGGCTTTGCCGGTTCGGGGATTGAACCACCAGGCCTTGACCGTCGCCCCCTGGATTTTGTTCATGTGGACTTGAAATGGTCGCCCGACCGGCACGTACACCATGGCGTAACTCCCGGAAGCGTCGCGCGTGGCCACGAAACGATACCGGCCCGCCCCAGGCACGCTGGCTGGGACGTTGTCGGGCGCAACCACGGAATCGTCGGGAATGCGTGAAAGGAAGGGCCGCGAGAGCAAAAGATTCTTGGCATGTTGCATTTGCGAGGCGCCGGGCTGGTGAATCGCCTCGCCCCAGGGCATCAACGGGTGATTGACTGGCGCAAAGCGGCGCGGGTCACACATTTGCCACACCGCGTGATTCCCGTAGGTGTGGCCACATGCCCCGCTGAACAAGTCCCAATAAAGCGGCCTCCGCACGTCGGCTGCGGTCGCATAGCCGTTCTTTTTGGCGTCGAAGCCGATCGGATGGTCCTCGTAGATCGGCTCGCCGTCCAGCACCGGTTTAATCGGTACACGGTCGTAATCCGCCCGAGTCCGCTCATACCGGCCGGTGAAATCAGCGACATGTCCGTTCTGACGCATGTTGAAGTCGAGCCACTCGTCGTGATGCCACCACGTCGAGGAACTTTCCCCACCTACCGGATGAAACGTCTTGAGGTGCGTGCCGCCGTCGCCTCGGCTCAACCCCTTCGCCATGGCCCGGATGATTTTACGGTGCTCGTCGTTTTCCACCGGCCGGTCGCCGCCAAGGATCCAGATGATGGCCTTGTCCTTGTAGCGGCGGCCAATCCACTCGCCATAGACCTCGGCACTTTGCGGGGTGAACGAACAGCCTCCCACGCCCCATTTCTTGTTCCATTTGTCGCCCCATGTCGGCAGAAAGCCCACAAACAACCCCAAGGCGTTGGCCTTGTCGACAATGTAATCGACGTGGTCCCAATAGTCGTTCTGCGGCCCTTCCTTGACGTCGGGCTTGGTCGGGTCGTTTCCGATCAAGGGACGATGGCCGTAAGCGTTGGGCGTGTTCAAGCCATCCAATTCGGCGAGGGCCACGGCTTGAATGACCGTAAACCCCTTCTTCGCGCGATCCTCCAGATAGCGGTCCGCCTCCTCCCGGTTGAGACGATGGAACAATTCCCAGGCCGTATCCCCGAGGTAGAAAAACGGCGTGCCGTCTTCATAAATCAGGAATCGGCGATTTTCGCTGACCTTAAGCTTGCGTCCTTGGACTCCCTCTGCGGCCTCCGCCGAGGCGTAGTCCCAACAATTCCAACAAAGCAAAAGCATCAGCATCGGCCAGAAAGCCGGTCGCATGGCACGCCTCCTCGCAATCGGGCGTTTTTTGGTGTCTCCAGAGAGCACAAGGTCATCGCGATGTCTTCAAAACCCGGGAGACAGAGACGTATTGTACGGGAATCGACTGGCTCTTGACACCGGCTCCACTGCTTCGGTCGGAAAAAATCGGAACCAGCGGTGCGACCGTCGTCCCAATGTCCCCAAAGCGAGGCCATTTTTCTCAAGGCATCTCTCTCCATTCCGGAGTGACACCCGCAGGGGTTGTTTTTGCTCGAAGAGATGGGAGGGGCAATGTTCGTTTTGGGATCGTGTACGATAGGGGAACCTTCGGGGGCCTTACGGCGTTTTGCCAAGAGTGGCTTGCCTTTTGGCCCGCGGCGTGCCAAACTCGCAATTAGACTGCCGACGTGCTCCCTAGTGGACTTCGATGCTCTCGTTAAGCGAAATAGGAAACACACCGCGGACGATTCTAGAACGGATCGCGGAGGGCGACTCTCGCGCCGTCGATGAATGCATGGAGCAGTATCGCGGACTGGTGTGGTCGATGGCGCGTCGGTTCACGAATGACCACGCCGATGCCGAAGACGCCGTGCAAGAGATTTTCATCGAGTTATGGCGGCACGCGGGGCGATTCGACCCTTCCGTGGCCGCGGAGAGTACCTTCGTAGCCATGTTGGCGCGACGGCGGCTGATCGACCGGAACCGGCGGCGGACGCGGCGGCCCGAGGCAACGTCGATCGTCGCCGAGCCGGCGGCTACGATGCCGTCGGAGTCGGAGCGGCTGGAGACACTGGAAGAAGGCCGCCGAGTACGAAGTTTGTTTGCGCAACTCCGGCCTGAGCAACGCCGCGTCCTGGAACTTTCTTTTGATGAGGGGCTCTCGCAGCAAGAGATCGCCGAAGCCACGCGGCTTCCGCTGGGAACGGTGAAAACGCATTCACGTCGCGGACTGATTCGGTTGCGGCAATTGCTGGAGGTCGCATCGAAAAAGAGCGTCGCCAGCAAAAGCGGCGCGCCGTCCGAAGAGGAGGCTTCCTCATGATGGCTCAGCCCGAGCAGACGCTTGCCAAAATACTGAAAAACGGGGCGAGGGCGTTGGCCGCCTACGCTTTGGAAAAGGTGTCCGAGCCAGGGGAAAGTCTGGGGAACCCAAGCGATTCGGGAGCTACGGCGGAGGCATCGGTTGTTGAACACATGAGCGGCGAATCCGACCCTGCCGCAACTCAGTTCCAGCAGTGGCACCACCTTTTGACTGCCCGCCTTGAGGAGCTGTCGGTCGCGGTCTTGACGGGAACGCCGGAGCGTTTCGTCGAACAAGTCCGTTGGATTCGCGCCGCTTTGGAGTCGCGTGGCGTTCCGCCCAGGGCTCTTCGCGCACGCCTCGAAGCTTTGCGGAGCGTCTTGGCGGAGGAGATTCCCGCTGCCTTGGCGCCCTTGGCAATCGCGTATTTGGATCGCGCCCTGCAAGAGTTCCATGGGGATCCGCCGGGCATGACGCCGCGACTGTCGGCAGACACGCCGGAGGGGCGGCTCGCCGCGGCGTATTTGGTGGCGATCCTGGAGGGCGATCGGCACAGGGCGCGACGGCTGGTGCTCGATGCCGTGGATCAGGGCGTCCCCCCTCTCGAAATCTATCGAAAGGTCCTTTTGCCGGCTCAAGAAGAGTTGGGTCGGATGTGGGTGCTCGATGAAATCAACGTGGCGGAGGAACATTTCGCCACGGCCACCACGCGTGCGGTCATGGCCGAGCTTAACGCGCGATTGGTCGCCAAGCGGCCCGAGGGCAAAAGGCTGCTGATTGCCGCGGTGGCCGGAAACCAGCATGACCTTGGCGTTCAAGCCGTGGCCGACGTGTTCGAGGCCGAGGGTTGGAAAGTGATCTCCCTGGGGGCCAATGTGCCCGCGGAAGACCTCGGCCAGGCGGTGGATTTCTTCGAGCCCGACGTGGTTGGCTTGTCCGTAACGCTGTTGACGCAACTGCCCACGCTGGAGCAGGCGATCGCCGCCATTCGGGCAAGCCGGCATGGGCCGAAGGTCAAGATCCTCGTGGGCGGTCGCGGGGCGGCTGGTTGCCAGAGCCTGGTGAGGGCTTGGGGCGCTGATGGATGCGTGGCCAGCGTCGACGAGGGACTCGCGCTGGCCAATGCACTCGTGAATGAGTCGTCCTCGAAGTGAAAACTTGCACCGGTTGACTCCACGGACGCCCGACGTTCGCGGAGATGGCGGAGAATTTCCCATCGGACAGACGTGCGGGATCCGGGACAGGAAAGTGCTTCGGCGTTGACGTGATCGTCCACCGCGATCGGCACGCGATGTCGCAAACAGGGGCGGAGTCGCGGTGTCGCGAGTCAGCGGGGCAGGGCGAATCGGCACGCCAGCTCGCGCATTTTGGCCAAAAGCTGATTGGCCGAGATCGGTTTGGCGATATAGTCGTCCATGCCGGCTTCGAGGCAGCGCTCGCGGTCGCCTTTCAGGGCGTGGGCGGTCATGGCGAGGATGGGGACGTGCTTGCCCGACCGCTTCTCTCTGGCGCGGATCGCGGCCGTGGCCTCGAAGCCGTCCATGACGGGCATCTGCACGTCCATCAACACCAAATCCACCTCGTGTTGAGCGAGGGCGGCCACGGCCTCCTGGCCGTCATTGGCCACGATGACCGAGTGGCCGTGCCTGCTCAACAAGCCCACCGCCAGTTTCTGATTCACCAAGCTGTCCTCGGCCAAGAGAATGCGTAAAGGGGGGAGCGGTCCGGCCTCGGCCAGAGCCGGGGACGACTCCTGTTGGGCGGTCGAGGCGCCGAGGGCCACCAAGATGCTGTCCAAAAGCTCCGACTGATGAATCGGTTTGAGCAAGTAAGCGGCCACGCCGATTTCCTCGCAGCGGGCCACGTCGCCCGGCCGGTCGCCCGACGTGAGCATCATGACGACGGTACTGCCCAACTGCGAATCGGCCTTGACCTGTTCCGCGAGTTGGAATCCATCAAGTTCCGGCATGTGCGCATCGGTGAGCACGAGCTGGAAGGGGCGGCCCGAGCGCCGGGCTTCGCGAAGCGCCTCGATCGCCGCGATTCCGTGCGGCGCCGAAACCGAACTCATCCCCCAATTGGCGAGCATCTCCTCGAGGATCCGCCGGTTGGTGGCATTGTCATCGACGATAAGGATGCGGACGCCTCGGATCGCGTCGGGCAGGGCGGCAGGCTGGGTAGCGCCGTCCCTCGCAAGCCGCAGCCGAGCGGTCGCATGGAACGTGCTCCCCCGCCCGACTTCGCTTTCTACCCAAATCTTCCCACCCATCAACTCCACCAGGCGCGAGCAAATCGCCAGCCCGAGCCCCACGCCGCCGAATCTCCGCGTGGTCGACGTGTCGACCTGCTCGAAGGCGTCGAAGATCCTATGGAGCTTATCGGGCGGGATGCCGATTCCCGTGTCGCTCACCGCGATATGGAGCATGACCTCCTCGCCGGTATTGCCCTCGCCCGCCGGACTACTGTCGACCTCGACCAGCACCTCGCCATGCTCCGTGAACTTGATCGCGTTGCTCAAGAGGTTGACTAGGATTTGCCGGAGCCGGGTGGCGTCGCCCACAAACTGCGAAGGCGTGCCGGGGCGGATACGGCAAGCCAGCTCCAAGCCCTTGGCGTGGGCTTTCGTGGCCAGCGACTTGGTGGCCTTGCTCAGTTCTTCCTCGAGATCGAATAACGTGGGATGGAGCTCGAGTTTGCCTACTTCGACCTTGGAGAAATCCAGCACGTCGTTCAAAATGGCCAAGAGCGATTCGGCCGAGGCCTGGACCATGGTCAGGTAATCTCGCTGCACGGCGGAAAGCTTGGTGTCGAGCACCAGTTCGGTCATGCCGATAATGGCATTCATCGGCGTGCGGATCTCGTGGCTCATGTTCGCCAAAAAATCGCTCTTGGCACGGCTGGCGGCCTCGGCGGCGTCGCGGGCTTGACGGACCTCTTCGGCGGCCCGCTTCTGCGCGGTCACGTCCCGCGAGATGCCGAACGTGCCGATCACCCGGCCCTGCGCATCGAACAACGGGACCTTGGTGGTGGACAGCCAGGTCACGCGGCCGTCGGGCCAAGGCTGCTCCTCTTCCTTGTTGACGATGGGCAGGCCCGTTCGCATGATTTGCTCCTCATCCGCTCGATACTGTCGGGCCCGATGGGCCTCAAAGAAATCGAAATCCGTCCTGCCCACGGCCTCGGCCGGATCGTTCAAGCCGAAGTAGCTCGCCAAGGCCCGGCTGATGCGGAGGAAGCGGCTTTCCGCGTCCTTGAAATAGATGTAGTCGGGCGAATGGTTGAGGAGCGTGTCGAGGAGGAATCGTTCGTGAGCGAGTTCGGCGGTCCGCTGCTCCACGAGTTTTTCGACCCCGGCCGCTCGACTCATCAGCGTGGTCGCGTAGGTGGTCACCAGCGCCGTCAACAACAAGCCGAAAACCAAGACCACCATCGGCAATGGTCCCCGATGCCGGGTCAAGTAGCTGCTGGCGGGATGGAACTCAATGGACCAAGTGCGGCCAGGGACCTCCATCGCCATGCGGAGCCATGGGCCGTTGCCGCCAAATGTCACTCCGGAAACCGGTGGAGAAAAGAACGCTCGCCCGGCGTCTGCGTCGAATCCGCAGAGGAACTCCCGCCCGTTGGGAGCCGCGTCGTCGAACATCGCCACGTGGATCTCCGGAGTGAAAATATACAGCGCCCCTTCCAGCATGGCGTCGACGCGAATCACGACCGCCAGATAGCCCACCAATTTCTCGCGGCGGTCCTGGTCGGTATCCGAGGGTAAGGCGTTGTCGAACATCGGCCGGAAGACAAGGATTGCCGTGTATCCGTGGTGATCGTCGCCCCAAGGCATGGGCCGCGTCACCAGGAGCCGACCCATTTGCCCTGGTCGCCCCATTGCCACCACCTCGGCAAGCTCGGCGGCAAGGAGCGGCGCCGTGGCCAAGTCGATTCCTCGTTTACCAGCTTGGCGATCCTGCGGTTCGGCGAAATAAATGGGTAAGGAATAATCAAGCGGCTTCGCAAGCTTGTCGCTTTTGGGCTCGCCCGCGGACGCCCAAGGGCGGATCCGATAATCGGTCAATCCCTGTGCCCGAGCCGCCGCCTCGTGCTCGTTGCGGTGGCTTGCTCGGACCCGCGGGATCCACATCAGGGCTGCGAGATCTTGGTTGGTTCCCAAGATTCCCTCGGCCAGGCGGTGAAAATCCTCCCGCGTGCCTGGCCCCTGTTCCCCAAGGAACGGTGAAAGCTGGTACACCGAGGTCACATCGGATCGCAGACGCCGCTCGATCGCCCGATGCCGCTGCTCCGCGTCGGCTTCGAGTTGAGATTCAAGAAGCTTCCGCTGTTGGGCTGCGAACATCGCATAGGCGGCGAGCGAAAGCCCGATTCCCACCAAGGCGAGCGCCGCAAGCAACATCGCCTTGGGCGGCCTGAACGACGAAGGAGTCCAAACGGACATGCCTCTGCTCCAGAACTTGCGTTGGCCTCAAACCCCTGCCCCAAAGGGGCATGCAGCGGAAAAGTCGCAGGTGCCAGTTGCGGCCACAACGCGCCATGGTACTCGCCCAACCGGTCGGGTGCCAATGCCGTTGCCCCTGGAAATGAGCGAAAACTGCGCCCTGTTTTTTTCGGCAAAACGCCCTTGCACGCGCAGCCAAGCCCCAGATGACAAAATTCCTCACGTGCTTGAGCATTGGCAGAAGGAGGCGGTACACTTGGGCTGTGGTTGTCGCTCGCCTTGGCTTCCACACCTCCCGACGAGCTTCGCTCACCGAACCTGCCCCAAGGACGGAGAATGTTGCCACAGGTCGGTTCCGCCGAAGAATTTGTCGCACGCGTCGGCCGCAAGAGGAGCACGGGGGGCGAACTTTCCATGATGAGCGAGGTTTCCATGACTTTTTGGTGGTCGAGAATCATGTGCAGAATCGGTGCAACCAGCCTGCTGTGGTGCTGGGCGACGACTCTTGTCGCCGCCGAAGCGGTGGTGATTCCCTTGAAGCCCGATCCGCCGCCCGCGGTCGACGGGCGTTTGGACGAGTGGGCCAACGTGCCGAACCCGTTTTGGCTCCATCGCGCCGAGCAGGCGACGTGGGGCGGCGCGGCGTGGAAATCGCCGACCGACCTCAGCGCGAAAGTATGGCTCGCCTGGCGTCCGGATCGACTGTATCTGGCCGCTGATGTGACCGACGACGTTATCCGACAGACCCAGCGCGGGTCGAATCTTTACAAGGGCGATTGCATCCAGCTTTTCTTCGATACCACTCCCGACGAAGACCCCGCCCGAACCGCCTTTGGCAACGGCCAGTTTCAAATCGGCTTCAGCCCGGGGAACTTCGGCCAAAGCGGCGATCCCAGCCTGGATTGCCCTGCGGAGGTTTACTGCTTCCAGCCGACGGGGCAGGGCTTGGGGGAAGCGGTGGTGGCTGCCCAACGATCGGAGCGGGGCTACACGCTCGAAGCTTCCATCCCCTGGTCGGTGCTTGGGGTGAAATGGCCCGACGTCGGCACGCCGCTCGCTTTCGAGGTCGCCGTCTTCGACACCGACGGCGCTGAGCCGCGCTCGGAAAAACTGCTCAGCCTGTCCACACGGCCTTGGGCCATCACCCGCACTCGTTTGAACGATGCCGTGCTCGGGGGAGCCGACGGCCAGCAGCCGACGATTGCCCGGGGCGCCGTGGTCTTCGAAAAGGCGGAATTGAAACCGGGAGAAAAACAGACTTTCACCTTCACCACGGGGCGGGTGCCGCCGGGCAAGGAAGCCGTGCTGGAACTCAAAGCCCGACTGGAATTCCCGAAAGTCGGTGGCTACACGCAGGCATTGAGGTTGACGCTCAATGGCAAAGCAATCGACGGCAAGCGACTGTTGAACAAGCCCCTGGAAATCCAGGGCAAGGATGGCCGCATCCACCGCATGGTGGCGGTGGACCGATTTTCGGTCTATTATGCGCCGGACTTCACGGCCGCCGATTCGTCGTCGTATGCCATTGGCGGCGTGAGGACAGGAGAATTTGAGTTTCGCGTGGCCGATTTGATCCGCGAGGGGGACAATCAACTCGTGATCGAAAACGCTTGCGCTGCAAATGTCACGCGCTGGCTTATCGCGGCCGACTGTCGGGTCCGCTTCGCCGCGCCGCCCCCACCGCCCAAACCAAAGGCTGGGCCGCCAACCGGCCCGCTGCCGTTTTACGCCCCCAGAAGGCCGTGGAAAACGGAGTACAAAGTCCGCGAGCTTCCCGATGCCCAGGTCGAGGTCGCGGCGGGTGGCGAGACCTTCACGATCGAGAGCCGGTTTTCCACGCCCACAGGCAAATGGGAACGCGGCTCGAACAGCTTCTTTGAACACACGCGGACCGTGGAGCATCTGGCTGAAGCGATCGTGGTTCGGGACACGTTCCGCAATTTGGGCCGGGAAAATCTGCCGCTGATGCAGCGGCATGAGGTCTCGCCGGCCTCGCCGCTCGTTAAGATTTGGCTGGCGGGCCTCTCGCCCGCCGGCCTGGTCGGTTCGTCTTCCGAACCGGCCAACCCCAGCAGCTTCGGTGTCACGGGGAAAGCGGGCATCGGGCTGCTCCCCTTGAACGATGAGTTCCAGGTCCACGTCTCCAATTACGCCGCCGAAGGCCGATTGGGGTTGGCGGACAACCAGTTCGTCCTCCAGCCGGGCAAGAGCTACACGGCCGAATGGGCCATCGTGCCGACGCCGCAACCCGACTATTTCGATTTTGTCAACGCCGCCCGCCGGCTGCTCGACGCCAACTTCACTCTGCCCTATTGCTTCGCGTTTCTCCGTGGAGGGCGGCTCACGGAAGCTTGGTCCGACGAGCAATTCGCCAACTTCATCCGCTTCAAAAGCGCGAATCTGGTGTGTTACACCATCGAGCGGACGTGGCACGGCCATTATACTCACGGTACGCCGTTCCAACTCGTGCCCCACGATGCCTACCGAAGGTGGGTCGAGCGGGTCCGCCGCCTCGCGCCTCAGGCAAAGACGTGCGTCTATTTCCATTGTTTCCTGGATACCTGGGAAGATGCTCCCACTAAATACGCCGATGCCCGCGTGCTTCGCAGCGACGGCTCGCAAGCCGACTACGGCACGCCGGGCGACCGCATCTTCTTCCCCACCGAAGCCAATGCCTTCGGTCGCGCCCTGCGCCGCAACGTGGAGATCATCCTCGACGAGATCAAGACCGACGGCGTATATTGGGACGAAATGGAATATAGCGCCTACATGTATCATTTCGGCGAGCCTTGGGACGGATGTTCGGCGGACATCGACCCGAAGACGATGAAAATCCGCAGACTGAAGTCTTCCGTAACGCTTCTTTCGCAACCGTATCGCCTCAAATTGGCCCGCGAGATTCTCGCTCGAGGACCCCTGATCGCCAACGGCCAGCCGCATACGCGGACCATCGCACGCTTGAAAATCCCGCGCTTCGTCGAGACGGGCAGCATCAGCAATTGCGCGCGGGCCCAACTCCATTCGCCGATCGCGCTGGGCGACCATTTGACCGAGCGCAGCCAAGAGGACGCCTATCGCAACATGCTGGCCGCGCTCAATTACGGCTGCGTGTCGCATTGGTACAGCGACGTGCAAGTCATACCGGCCTACGAAACGATCACCAAATTCATGTTCCCAATCACACCGATCGAGCTTCGCGAGGGATACATCGTGGGGGAAGAGCGGATCCTGACCAACCGCAGCGGTTATTTCGGCTGGGGCGACGACTCGGAGCACGAGGTCCACGTCTTCGACGACGTGGGGCGCGAGGTTCCCAAGTTCCCCGCGCCTAGCGTGGTTCGCGACGGAGCGACCTTTACCGAACTTCGCATCGCCGAGGGCTTCAGCGCGGCGATTGTCAGGAAACCGAAACAACAATCCAAGTGACGCACCCTGAAACCGTGGAGACACGTGATGAAATCCGATGCATCCAATAGCCGATCTCCTTGGGGGGAGGTCGTGTTCCAAGCCCCGCGGCCGCACGGCCTCTTCGCCGCCGCGTACGCTTTGATGCTGGCCATTGCGTACGCCGCGGCGGCCAAGGAACCCGTCAAGGGCGAGGCGAGAAAAGTGGACCTCGGCGGGGGCGTGACGTTGGAGGTCGTGTACCTTCCGCCCGGCGAATTCATGATGGGCAGCACAGCGGAGGAGCGGGCCTGGGCCACGGGTATCGAGGGCGGGGCGACGCCGGGAACCTCGCGAGAGAAGCCCGAGGGCGATCCACGCTTGACGCGCGTCAAGCATGGCCTCTGGATGGGCCGCACCGAGGTCAGCGTAGGCCAGTTTCGGCGGTTCGTCGAGGAGAGCGGCTACGTCACCGACGCCGAAAAGCCCGGCGGTTGGACGCAGTGCTTCGACCCCGAGTGGGATGGCTATCACTTCACCACCCAGGTGGTCCATCCCTGGAAGCCCATGCCCGGCAAAAGCTGGCGCGATCCGAACTGGCCGTTTCCCAACCGCGATGACTTTCCCGTGGTGTGCGTGAGCTGGAACGATGCGCGGGCCTTCGCCAAGTGGCTGACGGAACGCGAGCGAAAGGCCGGCCGGTTGCCCAACGGCCTGGTCTACCGCTTGCCCACCGAGGCCGAATGGGAATATGCCTGCCGCGGCGGCCGGCCTCGCGCGTTCTTCTGGTGGGGCAATGAACTGGAGGAGGGCGAGGGCCGCTTGAATATCTCGGCGATCGACTTCCTGCCGGGCCGCACAAAGACTTGGCCGCTGGCCAAGGCGCCCTGGAGCGATGGCTTCGCGTTTGTTTCCCCCGTGGACCATTACGGCGAGAAAGGACGCAACGGGTTCGGGTTGGCCGACATGTGCGGCAACGTTTGGGAAATCGTGCTGGACCACTTCGATCCCCAGGGCGCGCACGAAGAAGTACACTTCGTGGAGAAGGACCCTCATCCGGTCTGCCGCGGAGGGAATTATTTCGATGTGCCGGGCAATGCCCGCTGCGCCGTGCGGCTGGGCCTCCACAGCCCCTCCTACTCCGATTCGCGCGACGGTTTCCGCATCTGCCTCGGCCCACCGCAGAAGGAACCGCCGGGGAATCCCTGACAAGTCTTCGAGTTTTGGCAGCAAGCGGCCATGGCAAAGCATTCGGACTTTCCCAAGCAAACAGGAATTTCGCCGGCATGGAGCATTGCCGCTGGCGTCGTGTTGGCAATTTGCGCTCTGATCGTTCCTCGTCCGATCACCGCGGCTGAAAGCAACGTCTTTCGCGCCGGGGCGGCTACTGTGGACGTCACGCCGCCAAAGTTCCCGGTGATTGTCAACGGCTACACCCTCGAGCGCACGGCTGCCCGCGCCATGGATCGCCTGGCGGCCCGTTGCTTGGTGCTTGACGACGGAACGTGCCGCGTGGCGATCGTGGTGGTGGATAGCTGCCTGATGCCGCGGTCGTTGCTGGATCGGGCCAAGGAGCTTGCCCGGCAGACTACCGGGATCCCTGCCGAGCGCATGCTCATTTCGGCGACGCACACGCACAGCGCCCCTTCCGTGATGGCGGCGCTCGGTAGCCGCGAAGACCCTGAATATGCGGCGTGGCTCCCCGGCCGGATCGCGGAGGCGATTGTCCAGGCCCAGCGGAGGCTGGCCCCGGCCCGGATCGGCTGGACAGTCGCCCCTGCGCCGGACTTGACGCATTGCCGGTTGTGGATTCGCACGCCCGGCAGCGTGCCGCCCACGCCGTTCGGCGAGCCAGGCAAGCGGATCCTCATGACTCCGCCGTATGCCGATCCAGCCAACATCGGGCCGGCTGGCCCGGTGGATAGCGACCTTACTCTGTTGTCGCTCCAAACGCTGGACGGGCATCCGCTCGCGCTGCTGGCGAACTTTGGGATGCACTTCTACGGGGCGGGGGTAGAACCGCTTTCCGCCGATTGGTGCGGTCAGTTTTGCGAGCAAATCCAGACGCTGATCGCCCCTCATCCGCAAGAACCGCCTTTCGTGGCCATCATGTCGCAGGGGACCTCCGGCGACCAGCATTGGATGGATTTCAGTCGCCCGGCCGTGAAGGGCGACCATAAGAGCTATGCCGCCTCCGTGGTGAAGGTCGCCTACGCTGCCTTCCAGAAGATTCGCTATCACGATTGGGTCCCGCTGGCCATGCGCGAGCGGGAACTGGAGCTTGGCGTGCGTATGCCGCCGGAATCCCGCCTGGCCTGGGCCAAGCCGATTGCCAAGCGGTTGGGCGACCGTCTTCCGACCACGCGCGAGGAGGTCTACGCCCGCGAACAAGTCTTGTTGAGCAAGACCCCACCCACGCGAAGCCTCAAGCTCCAAGCCTTGCGAGTTGGCGGCCTGGGCATCGCCGCGATACCCTGCGAGGTTTACGGGATTACGGGCCTGCGCTTGAAGGCCCAGAGCCCCTTGGTTCCCACCATGAACATCGAGCTGGCCAACGGCGCCGAAGGCTATATCCCCCCGCCCGAGCAACACGCCCTGGGCGGCTACAGCACTTGGGAAGCCAAGACCTCCTGTTTGGAGAAAACCGCGGAATCCAAGATCGTAGAGGCCGTGCTGGAATTGCTCGAGGAGGTATCGGGCAGCAAACGCCGACCGATGCAACCACCGCAGACCGCCTATGCCCATGCCATTTGGGCCTCGCGGCCGATCGCCTACTGGCGGCTCCAGGAGTGCAGTGGGTCGATCGCGGTGGACGCGACGGGCCGTTTCTCCGGTTGCTACGAAGAAGGAATCGCACGGTGGCTGGAAGGGCCGCCTCGCGCGGGCCTGGCCCCTACGACACGCGCGCCCCATTTCGCCGGTGGCCGCGTCAGGGTTCCTGGGGACGGGTTGGGAAAAGCGTACACCTTGGAACTTTGGCTGTGGAATGGGCTGGCCCATGACTTCCGCCCGGTGACGGGATGGTTTTTCTGCCATCGCTTGGCCAGTCAAGGGGGAGGGGGCGGCGACCGGTTGGGCCTCGCAGGCAAGGCCCATGCCGCTGGCCGGTTGATCTTCACCAGCGGAGATGAATCCAAGCAAATGTTGGTGGGCCGGACCGTGCTTCAAGTCCGCACGTGGCATCATGTGGCCTTAGTCCGCGATGGACGGCAGGTGGTGGTCTACCTCGATGGCGATCCCACGCCGGAAATCTCAGGACAGACCGACGCTCCGGTTGCGACAGGGCCCACGGAAATCTTCCTCGGCGGCCGAGGCGACAACCAGTTCAACTGGGAGGGCAAACTTTGCGAGGCGGCACTCTTCGATCGGGCGCTGACGCACGACGAAATCGCCCGCCACTGCCAAGCGGCAGGTCCCAGCCGATGACTGCCTTCCCCACGGCACTCGCTCACGATTTTTCAGGGGCCTGAGCGACCGCCCCCTCCGCGTGATTGCATCCGCGTTCGCCACGCGGCGCATGACGGGAGTGGGCAGTATCCGCAAACCGTCACCGCGGGACGCCTTCCTTCTTCTTTAGCCGGGCCGCGGCCCAATTCGCGTTGTCGCAGAGGTAGCCGTCGCCGGCGTCCGTGACGACCAGACGCAACTGCCGCACGCCTTCCAGCGGCACGTCAATGCTGGTGGTCTGGCGATTGTAAAGCGTACCGCTGTCGAAGAGGAGCTTGTCGTCGCCATAGACCTGGAAGACGACGGAGCCGTTGCGGTCTGGCGGACCGACGACGGCTTGGAAGCGTACGTAATCGCCGTCCAAGGCATAGACGATCTCGGATGGGGCGTGAGTGCCGATGCCCTTGGCGTAACGCCTGGTGCCGATCCGCATGTATTTGTCCTCGATGTCGCGGTCGCGCCGCGGCAGGCCGTCGCCGTTAGGCGTCCAGCCGGATCGCGCGAACTGCCAAGGCAAATCGCTCAGATAGACCCAATCCTTGTCGAAGGGGGCTGCCTTCGCGGGGGTAGGCGGCGGGGGCGAGGGCAAAACCACGTGCTGCCGCTCCGCCTCGCTGCCCACCAGCGACAGCAGGTCCTCCCGAGGGTGTTTGACCAACCGATCGCGAACCGCAGAAAGGATCGCCAGCAGGGCTTGATAGTCGGGATCGTTCTGGTCGGCAAAGACGATCGTGTCGCACCGCTGCCAACCGCCGGCCGCGGCGGCCAACGGGGCCGCGAGGGCGCGAGACTGCCGCACGTCACGGCGGTTGAGCGACAACCACCAGGTATCGCCCTGGCCATCGTCGCTGTCGTGGCAGTGGCCGCAGCGTCGGGCCACGATCTGTTGTGCCGCTTCCTGGGGTTCGCCCGCGAAAATCCGCCGATTGGGATAGTGATCGTTCTCGTACCGGTCGTAGTACACCCCGTTGCAATCGATCCACGTCACCAGCCGCTGCCAATCTTCCTCCGTAAGCTGAACGCCGTGATGTCCGGCAGCAAGGATTTTCGTGAGCGGCGAGACCTTCGAGCCGTAGGTGTAAGGCGGCCGCGGCAGCACATCGTCGGGATGGTCCCAACGATCGGCGATGGCCACCGTCAAGTACGGCAGGAGTTCCTCGTAACCGATGGTGAATCGATTGGTCAAATCGTCGGTCAGGATGACCTTGTTCTTTTCCCGATCGTAGGTGTGGCACGCGATGCACTTGGCGTTGAGAATCGGTTGAACGTCGCGGAGATAACTCACCGTTTTCGTGCCCCAGGGCGGCGGTTGCGGACGGCTCGGCGGCCGATGGGCCGCGAGGAACCGGACCGAGGGCGGGGCCTGATTGCGCGACTCATGACAGCCAATACAGCCGCGGACCTCGTTCGGCTTCAGGCACACCACGCTCCGCATCCGCTGAATCTCTTGGAAGTTCTCGTCGAGGACCGCGAAATACAGATTGCGGTTGGCGGGCACCGTGAAATGCGCGGAGCCATCCGCTTCGATCGGCACCGTACCGAACACTCGCTTGATCGTGAAAATCAGCGTGCCGGAGGTGCAAATCACCCCGCCGGTCTTGACGCCTTTGCGCGGCACGTCCTCCAGGATGCGGAGGTGCTTCGCCGTGCCGCGGGGCACCCCGGTCAAGCCGCGGTAAACGTCAGCCAGCAAAAGCGTCGCCTCGGCCGAGGTCGAGTCGGTGTCCGCTGGGGCGGGAGGAAGCACGTGGGGTCGCGGGCGAGGGACCAACGGCACAGGTTCGGCACACGAAATCGCCGGGTCCCGATACACCAAGGCCAAGTTGCCGTGCCGGTCGGCCACGTACAAGGCCCAACTCCGCTCCAACCAAGGCAGCACCGTGGGCGTGTACGAGCAGAGCCAGGTGTTCTCCGAAAGTGGCATCGGATCGCTGAACCAGCCGTAGGCGCTGTCTTCCGCCTTCTCCCCCATGATCGGCACGTGAGGCGTGAGCACGGTCAATGGCTCCTCGCCGTCGATCCCTCGACGCGCGTCGATCAGCCCCACCGCCCCGTGCGTCTGGCCGTGATGCGCGGTGAACAGGGCCATGATTTTGTGGCTCTCGGGCACCGGCCGTGAGAACATGACCACGTTGGGCCGGATCGTGGCGTTGCCGTAGTAAGGCTGGACCATCGTGCCATCCGGGTTCATCGTGAACGGATTGTGCAGCGAAGTCACCGAGCGCTCGTTGTATTCCCAACGGCTATATAGGATGCGGCCGTCCGGCAGGACTGTGGGCGTGAAATCATTGAAGACGTTGAAGCTCAGTTGACGCACGCCCGACCCGTCGGCCTCCATCACGAACAGCGTGGGCGCGTGCCGGTCGCCGCCGCACATCACGAAATGTTCCGAACGGTCCGAAGTAAAGCCGATCTGCCCGTTCGGCAGATAGAATGGCTCGCAATCGTTCTTCGGACCGAACGTGAGCTGTCGGAGGCGAGAGCCATCGACGCCGATTTCGTAAATGTGATAACTCTGTTGACCATCCCAATCGTCCGAGCCGTTCCCGAAAGAAAACAGCAGCCGTTGGGCATCCCAGTGGAGGCACACATCGCGATAGATGCCCTCGCCGAGCGAATCGACTACCGGCGTCACCCTGCCGTCGGGCCGCACCGGTGAGAGCCGATAGATGCCGCCGCCCGGTCGATTGAACAGGTGATGGGCATCCATGAAGGGCTGCTCCGAGAAGTACGGCTTGCGTTTGACGAAAAGGAGCGTGTGGAACTTCAATCGGCTCAAAAGCAGCCGATCGCGAAGACGGCTGGCCTGCTCGAACAGCGTCCGCCAAGCGGCGTCTTCGTGTCCTGGATTTGTCGAGGCCCGCGAAAACGCGGCCGCCCGCTCCCGCAGCGAGGCGAGTTCTCTACCGGCGGTGTCGTCAGGCGTGTCGTCGAGGATTTGCGCGATGCTTGTCAGCACCGCGGAGACATCTTCCACGTAGGTCAACATCGGGAACCACGAGGATTCGCCGTCCCACTCCAGCCGGATGGCGACGATGCCGCCGCCTTCGCGGTCCAAAGTGATAGGAAATCGAGCGGCGTGCGTTGCCCCAGCGGCTAGCGAGATGGTGTGTTGGCCGCAGGGGCGGACCTTGTCGGGCCCGTGCCAATCGGCGGAGGCCGTGAGCGAAAGCGGGCGGTCGCCGATATTGCGCAATGACAGAACAAGCTCATGACTGCCGCGGCCGAAATCCAGCGGCGCGTCGAGCTGAATGGCCAGCGGCGAAGGCTTGACCGTGAACTGGCTCAAGCGGTCGAAACGGCGATGGTAGGCATGATACCACTGGTCTTTTCCTCCCCCGCCCGGATGCTTGTATGCGACAAGAGAGTCGCCGTAAGCCAGCGTCTCGCGTTTCAGGGGCTGTCCGGCGGCGAGTCGCTCGACCGCCACTTGCCCGTCCTTCAGCCGCAAACGAATTCCTCTCCCCCGGTCTTCCACGGGTAGGAGCCGGAGCGGAAACGGGTTGGGCCATTGGAGCGGATCGCCGTTGGCGGCGATAGGAAAAGCCGGCGCGGCGGCCAGGGGAGACTTGTCGCGTTCCCACCTTGCCAGCACGGCCTCCCAATCGCGAATCGCCCGGAGCGACTCGCGGAAATACCAGTCGTTTCGCACTTCCGAGTGTTCCGCCGGCGCAGCGGACGCGGCCCCCATCGCGGCCCAGGCCGCCGCTGCCAACACGGCGAGTCCGCCTGGCTGCTTCCTCGACATATGCGACCCCTTTCTTGCGTGCCAAGACGCTTTGCAATTGCCACCATAGCGGGATTCTCGCCGTCGTGCAATTTGGCCGTGGCGCGATTCTGGATGGGGGCAATTTCAGCAATTCCGCGACGCCCCGATGGCGCCCGGGCAATTCCAATTCTCGCGGTTTTACGAAAAGAACTCCCTGTCCGCTCGGTTTTTAGGCCGCAGTCCGCGGATTCCTGCTTTGGCCGCCGCCGGGATTCCGGGGATTGTGAAGGCGGCCTCTTGACCTATAATTGTGAGGGAGACGGGTATCCGTTGACAAGGCCGCTGATGGCGAAGGGGATGATTCCATTCTTTTGGCTTCGCCTGGAAAATTGCGACAGCTCTCAGGAACGTTTACGATGACGGGATTTCCCCGGCCGTGAGTTCTCATGTCTTGGTTCGATCGCCCATCCCGGGCCGAGTTAAAGAATGCAGAAATCAGCGGCGCGCCGGCAATGTCGGACCGCAGACCGTGTCGGCGTCGATTGTTGTTCGCCGTAATGCTAGCCGGAATCTCGCTGACCGCGACGATCAGCTACCTGGTTTGGGAAGTGGAAAATCGTCGCGTGGAGACGCTCTTTCATTTGGATTGCGAGCAGCGGGCGAGCGCGGTTCAGCGGCAAATCGAGGCCAATTTAGCGGTCGTCGATGCGGTGGCCGCCCTTTACATCAGCTCCGACGAGGTGACCCGCGAGGAGTTCCATGACTTCGCTCAGGTATTCCTCAGACGCAGTGGCGGGTTAGCAGTTCTTGCGGTGGGGGCGCTAGTGCGGGGCGAGCAGCGCGCGGACCGCGAGCGGGAGGTTCGCGCCGAGAAGGACCCGCGCAACCTGGGGTTGTCGCAGTTTCGCGTGTGGGAACGTGGGCCGGGAGGAAACCCTACGGTGGCGCCCGATCGCGACGTTTACTTCCCGGTCTGGTACGCGGAACCATCCGATGCCCGGTGCTTGGGACTGGGCTTGGACTTGTTTGCGATCGCCCCACTCCGCGCGGCCCTCCGTGAGGCATGTGACACGGACCAGCTCGTTGTCACGGAATCCTTGCCCCTGGAGCCTCCCCTCGCCGATTCCCAAGGCGTTTTCGTTGTCCGCCCGATCCGCTCCAAGGCCGCGAAAGCCCGCGGGGGAAACCATCGCGACATCTGCTCCGAGGGCGCGGTGATCGGCGGTTTTTATTTCGACGCCGTCATGCGCGAGGCGATGGGTGGCGAAGAAGCGGGAGGCATCGACATCCATCTGGCAAGCGCCACGCCATCGGGCCGCGAGATCGTGTACTCCTGGCCGTCCGCAGCCCGAAGGCGAGCCGCCCTGGCCGGAGACCTCGGCTTGACCGTGTCCGGCGGATTGATTCACGAAGTGGAACTCGAACGGTTTGGGCGACGATGGACGATGCTGGCCGTGGCGAGCGAGGCCTACCTGGCTCAACGCAGGACGTGGCTTCCCGCCAGCGTGATCCTGGCCGGCCTGATGCTCACCCTGCTTACGGCCGCCTATGTCCGGTCCCTCGTCAACCAGACGGCCGAGGTCGAGCGATTGGTCGTCGAACGCACCTTGGAACTCCAGCAAGCCAACGACAAACTCGCCCAAGAGGTCGCCGACCGCCTCCACGCCGACAAGGTGCTGCGAGATTCCGAGGCCCTGTATTCGTCGCTCGTGGAAAACCTCCCCGTCCAAGTGCTCCGGAAAGACCTCGAGGGCCGTTTCACCTTCGCCAACAAGTCGTTCTGTCAGCTCCTAGGCAAGAATCTGGACGAAATCCTCGGCAAGACCGATTTCGATTTCTATCCGGCGGAGCTGGCCCAAAAATATCGCCGGGACGATGCCCGCGTCGCCGCCACGGGCGAACTGTTCGAGGACATCGAGGAGTACGAGAAGGCAGGAGAGACGCGCTATGTCCACGTGATGAAGTCGGCGGTGCGGGACGCGGCGGGCAAGATCGTGGGCACGCAGGCTGTCTTCTGGGATGTGACCTCGCGGAAGTGGGCCGAAAACCACTTGGCCGCCGCCAAGGAGGCCGCCGAGGCCGCCAATCGCGCCAAAAGCGCCTTTTTGGCCAACATGAGCCACGAAATCCGCACCCCGCTCAACGCCATCTTGGGCATGACGGAACTGGTGCTCGACACGCCCCTGACCGCCGAACAACGCGAGTATTTGACGGTCATCCGCGAGTCGGGCGAGTCCTTGTTGTCGTTGGTGAGCGACATCCTCGATTTCTCCAAGATCGAGGCCGGCAAACTGGAACTGGACCGCAGCCCTTTCGAGCTGCACGAAAGCCTCGGCGATACGCTCAAGTCGCTTGCCCACCGAGCCCATCGCAAGGGCCTGGAATTGAGCTGCTGGATCCACCCTGGCGTGCCGGAGGTGGTACTGGGCGATGCCACGCGGCTGCGGCAGATCATCGTCAATCTCGTTGGCAATGCGATCAAATTCACCAATCGCGGCGAGATCGTCGTGGAGGTAGCCCGCCAAGACTCTTCGCCCGGCGAAGTCATGCTGCGGTTCACGGTGTCCGACACGGGCATCGGGATTTCGCGGGAGAAACAGGCGGCGATTTTTGGGGCGTTTGTCCAGGGCGACAGCACGACGACGCGAAAATTCGGTGGCACAGGCTTGGGCTTGGCCATCTCCTCCCGGCTCGTCGAGTTGATGGGAGGGACGATTACCGTCGACAGCGAGGTTGGCCGGGGGAGCAGCTTTCATTTCACGGTGCGGTTTGGACTCCCGGAACAAGCGGCCCCAGAAGTCTCCGAGCCTACTTCCACGTCCCTTCAGGGGACCCGCGTATTGGTCGTCGACGACAACGCCACGACCCGCCAGATTTTGGCGGAACTGCTGACCCTTTGGGGGCTGGAGCCCTCGCTGGCCTCCGGGGCCGCTGAGGCCGTCAACATGCTTCGCGAGGCGACTGCCGCCCAACGGCCTTACCGCCTCCTGCTCATCGACGCTTCCATGCCCGAAACCGACGGTTTTTGCCTTGTCGAGCAGGTGCGGCAGGAGGTGGACGCTTCGGCGACAATCATCATGATGTTGGCGTCGGGCGATCGCGTGGGCGACATCACGCGGTGCGAGCAGCTTCGCGTAGCGGCTTACTTGTTGAAGCCGGTGAAGCCCTCGGAATTGTTTGACGCGCTCATCTTGGCCTTGGGCGTCTCCACGGCGGAGGAGGAGCCAGGGAACGCGGCGTCCCAAGCCCCCCCACCCGCCCGCCGACCGCTCAAAGTCCTTTTGGCCGAGGATAGCCTGGTGAACCAGAAGCTGGTGCGAGCGCTGTTGGAACGTCGCGGTCATCAGGTGGTGGTGGCCAACAGCGGACGCGAGGCGGTCACGGCCTTCTTGGCGGAGCCTTTCGATCTGATCCTCATGGACATTCAAATGCCCGAAATGGACGGTTTGGAAGCCAGCATGGCCATTCGCCGCGCGGAACGGCATCGCAAATCCCACACCCCGATCGTGGCGATGACCGCGCATGTACTCCAGGGCGACCGCGAACGGTGCCTGGAGGCGGGTATGGACGAGTATCTTTCCAAACCGGTTCGGACCCGGCAGTTGTTTGAGACGATCGACCGCGTGGTGGGGGGGATTCCGGCTCCGTCAGGGGCGAGTACAGCGTCGGAGGGTGAGCGTGCGGCCTCGCCCGTCTCGGTTGGTGCTCCGGCCGCCTCATCCGCCGCGGCCTCGCCTCTCCCCGCCCCAACATTGTTCGATTCCGGTTCCCTCTCCGCGATCGACTCCAGCGGCCTCCCTCTCGGCGAAGTCGTCAATTGGCAGGTTGCCTTGCGCACGGTCGGTGGCGACCGCGACTTGCTTCAGGAGGTCGTGGAGATGTTCTTGGTCGAGAGTCCCCGGCTTCTGGCAGCCATTCATGATGCCGTGGACCGTTCGGACGCGGCCAGTTTGGTTCAACCCGCCCATACCTTAAAAACCTCTCTGGGTTACTTCGGCATTCAAATTGGGTTTGAACTAGCGCTCCAATTGGAGAAAATGGGGCGAGCTTCCGATTTGCGCGGGGTGGCTGAACCGTTGGCCGATCTCGACCGGCTTCTGGGCAAGGCGATTGCGGAACTGGAGCAGTATCGGCAAGGGAAGGGAGCAACCTCAGGGCTTGAGCAGACTGCCCGAGAGATCGCATTATAGCCACCCCGGGGGGGTATTATGCCCAAAATCCTGATTGTGGACGATTCGCCTTTGGACCGCGTTCTTGCCGGGGGATTGCTGGAGCCCGATGGTCAGTTTGTGATTCACTACGCCGGTAACGGAAACTTAGCCCTCGACAAGCTTCAACAGGAGGAGATCGATCTGGTCGTCACCGATCTTGTCATGCCGGGCATGGATGGTTTAGAACTCGTCGCGACCATGCGTAGCCGACACCCCGACATTCCGGTGATCCTGATGACCTCCAAAGGTACAGAGGAGATCGCCGTTCGGGCACTGCACGCGGGCGCGGCCAGTTATGTTCCGAAACGTCTTTTGTTCCAAGAACTTGCGGAGACCGTGCGGCGGGTCTTGGCCGTCTCCAGCAGGCGTCAGGTCAAGGCTCGTCTCTTGGGCTGCATGACGGAACAACATTGCAGCTTCGTCCTCGGCAACGATGTGGAGCTTATAGAATCGCTCATTGCTTACCTTCAAGACGTGGCCGTTCAGATGGAGCTTTGCGAGGAGTCGGAAGTCACCCGAATTGGCGTGGCTTTGGAAGAGGCACTGGTCAATGCCCTGTACCATGGCAATCTGGAAGTCGGCTCGGAGCTCCGCGGCGAAGACGATCAGGCCTACTACGCCTTGGTGGCCAAGCGACGGAGCGAGCCGCCTTATCGCGACCGGAAAATCTTTGTTCGCGCTAACTTCACACGCCAGCAAGCGACCTTCGTGGTGCGCGACGAGGGCCCCGGTTTTGATCCATCGAAGTTGCCAGATCCCGACGACCCCTCGGCCTTGGAGCGGGCGAGTGGCCGCGGACTGCTGTTAATGCGGGCTTTCATGGATGAAGTGTCCTATGATGCGACAGGCAGCGAGGTCACTTTGGTCAAGCGACGCAAGACCGCGACCGTGCCCCAGCCTGCGGAGAACTCATAATGGCCAACGCCAAGTATTTCCCCTTCCGCCAGGAGGCTGACATCTTGATCGTGATGCCCACGGGGCCGATCAGCAATTTGTCCGGCCAGGAAGTGCAGAGCGAGTGGGAGCAGGTCGTGTGCTACGTGCGTCAGCGGCAGTGTCGCCATGTGCTCGTGGACATGGAAAAGGTCACGTTTTTCGGTTCCGTATTTCTGAGCGAGCTGAATGCCCTCTGGAAACAAGGCCACCAGCACGGCGGGCGTCTCGCACTCTGCCAATTGACTCCGCTGGGCGACGAAATCATCCGTGCCGCCAAGTTCGACGCCCTTTGGGAAATCTATCCCACTCGAGAGGACGCCCTCAAAGCCCTCGCCTCCTAAAAAGCACTTTCCGCCATGGCAGGCCTTTGGCCGCCGGCGTGCGGCACGTCTACCGGGGCGATGTGACAATGCGGACCTTTTGCCGGTACGAGAAAGGCGTTTTTTCGGCGACGATGTCGCCTTCCCGACGAGCTCAGAACCCGCCCTCAATGTCTATCCTAAAAGTCCCCTCTGCCCATGGGAGAAGGTCGGGTTACGGGCCCAAGATATTTGCAGACGACGGGAAAAAGGCCCGCCTTGCAGTTACCCTCACCCCCAACCTCTCTCCCGCGCACGGGAGGGGGGCTTGTGGGATAAGCTCTAAGAATCCTCCGCCGAAGGCGGCGGAGGCACGAACTTCGGCGCGGTCGCCTCTTCATAGTCTTGGTCCGAACTTGGCGAACGTCGTTTTCGCGTTGATACGCCAGTGGAAGACGATGAGGCCGTTTGCGCCGAGGGCGAATTCACGTCGAACGCCGATGAGAATTCCGAGGTCGCCGCCGTTGCCGCCGATCGAATCTCGTCCTGAATGCTTTGGATGTTTTTGCGAAAGTCAGCGAACTTCTTGCCGAAAGTTCGAGCCACCTCGGGCAACTGTTCTCCGAACAGCAACACGGCAATGACGCCCAGGAAAATCATCGTGACGGGACTGAGACCGTCGAACAAACCCAACGGAAGCACACCGCACCCCCGTAATCTGGACGCGACTATTCGTTGCTCGTTTGTTTCTCTTTGGCCTTCTCTTCCCGGCCAGCCCCGTTCCCCTCGATCTCGGCCGAGGCCTTTTTCTTCTTCGGCCGCTCGTACTCGAGCTCCTCGTCGTCTTCCTCCCCAGACGATTCCAGGCCTTTCTTGAACTCCGTCACGCCGCGACCGAGCGAACGCATCACCGAGGGCAACCGGTTGCCAAAGAGCAACAACACGACCACCATCACGATTAACCAATGAAAAAGGCTCATGGAACCCATAATCAACCTCGCAGAGCTGGAAGTGGGGAATGTTCATGCCGCCCGATACTCGCATCGGCTCGCCTCAACCAACGAACCGATCGGCCCGGGCGAAGCGCAGGGCGGGGCTCGCTCTTCCTCTTTGCATTCTAATGCACCTTCGGGCCATTGCAAAGGGTTCATTTGACGACACTGGCCAAAAGGTCTTTCCCTTATTGGTAACCTTCTTCAGCGAAAAAGGTTGTGGCCCAGAGGGATACTCTCAGCAAAATCCCCCCTGGAAGGCCTGTAAATCGTGCTAGAAACGCCGCTTCATTCCCAGGATGGAGTGGCGCTGAGCCGCTGGACGACCGGAGTGATGGCCCCCCTCAGAACGAACTTTTTTGTAGCACGGATGCCTAGCTATCAAGAGGCAGCGAGAATGATCCGCTATTGGCCCCTTGGCCGCTGCACGCTTTTCCAGCCTCCGCCAGAGTCCGAGATCGGCGAGGTATCGGGCAAGGCGTTTGTCGCGGAAGAAACGCCATCGGTCTTTTTCGCGGTGACTGTGGGTTTCCAGGTGTCGATAGGCTCGGGGACAGCCGCTTTCAGCGGATTCAATCTCGCCTGCTGATGACTCGCACGAACGACTGGGGAAGTCAAAGGAGGCATTTCAGGGGTTTCGGGTGGTATGGCTTGGGTTTGGACGCCTGTGATCGACCTATCGGCATCCTTCGTCGGGTTGCGGCTAGATTGCGTTTTCGCCGTGGGGTTGTTTCGCTCGGCCTGAGGGGACTTTGGGGGTGGGGCGTACGGCGGGTACTCGTCGAGCTTCAGCTTCCCGGATGCCGGAGCCTGCTGCGGTGGCATCGGCGAGGGCGACGATGAGCCTTCGGTGCCCGCCGCGCCGGGCTGAGCAGCAGGCAAGGGGGCTTCGAGCGGGAGGTCGTCCACGAACGCCGTGTCGCCCGTCCCTTGATCTATCGGCCCTCGGCTGAGGACCCGCGGTTGCGTGAAGCGATAGTCGATGTAGTGCGAGGCCTCCCGATGGCGGGCGCGGCGTCGGGCATCGAAGTAGGCCTTGGCCGGCCACGGCCCCTCGGCCAAATAGATGCCATCGTACTCCAACAACGATCCCTTGCGGAAATGTACCAGCGTGATCGAGAGGTTGTACTGCACCAGGTTGCGGTAGTATTCGTTTTCGGCCTCGGCCTGGCGACGTTGGGCGTCGAGCACTTGATCCAACGTGGTGGTTCCCACCTCGTAGGCCGCCTGAACGGCTTCCACCTCGCGCCGCGCCGCGAGCCACCGATTGTAGCTCTTCTGACTGAGCATGTAGTTCTGGGACAAGTCGCGAAAGGCGTCGGCCAACTGATGAGACAATTCGAGTTCCTGCTCCTGGAGGATCTTCCGCTCCCGGGCCAGGTTCAACTGGGCATACCGCACCCCGGCCATCTCGCGGCGAAAACCGAAGGGCATGCGGAATTCCAGGCCCAGATGCCAGGACGGGAAGTCCCCCCGCGTCAGCGAGCCATAGGCGCTGTGCGGCACTTGGGTCAAGTCCGGTGGAATGGAGGCCGGATCGCGGTCTTCGAGGCTCCGGCTGGGATCGATCAGCATGTCCCCCATTCCCGAAAATGTGTAGCGACCAACGGCGTCCAAACGGGGCAGGAGGTAATTTTTGGCCGCGATCAATTCCAGCTCGCGCTGCTTGATGACCCATTTTTGTCGGCGGAGTTCGACGGATCGGGTCAGGGCTTCGGCATGCGCGTCGTACCAATCGAACTCGACCTTGGCCTTGGTCGGCTCGTCAGATGGGCGGATCAATCGGCCATCGGTGTGGCTCAGCCCCAGCATGTAGCGGAGGGTGTTCTCCGTCTTGTAGAGGTTGCTTTGGGCCTGCTCCACGGTGGTTTCAAAAAGTAGAAAATTCTGTCTTGCCTGGGCCTCCTCTTGAGCGCCGCCACCCCTGCCACCGACGTCGAAGCGGGCCTTAACCTGGCGCCAAGTTTGCAAGGCCGCGTCCCGGCCCGCAATGACCGAATCCAGCCGCCGGTACGCATAGTACAGGTACCAATAGGCTTTTTCCACGTCACCGCACAAGTTTCGCACCGCGGCCTCGAAATCGGCGAGGCTCTGATCGGTCCTCAGCCGGGCGATCATCACCCCGTTGGCCTGGCCAGGGATCGCCCCCGGACCTGCGATCCGATTGAATCCTACGCCGGCGCCTTGAAGGAACGGATGACGGAATTCGGCCTGAATCTCGGCGAGCCATTCATTCGGCCAGCGCTTGGCAGCCCCCGGCGAAGGAAAGGCGGGTACATTGTCCATGGAGTAGCGGATGTTGTTGCGGATGGCAAACTGGTCGCCGGTGGCGGCAGTCTTGCTGATCTCGGTAGTGGAGTTGCCTACGTCCTGTTTGAACGTCGGGGGACGGAACGTGGAGACAAATCCCGACGTGTTCTGTTGCACAATGTTCTTTTCCCAAAAGATGCTGCTGGAGAGTTGGGCGTCGAACGCGGCCAAAGCAGCCTCCATGCCGAAACGCGGATCGGCCTCTGCCAAAGCGGGAATATAGATCGTCGCTGCTGCCTGAGGAGCGGTGAGCAAGCTCGAGGGGGTACCGATCATACCGCTTGGGTTGAGTTCCACTCCCCCTGCCAATGAACCCACTGTCCCAAGAGTGCGGATCACGGAGCTGTTTTGCAAGGCAATGTGGATGGCTTCCTGAAGACTCAAGTCCCAATAGCTTTCTGGTTTGGGGTTATCGAGCGTAAGCGGGGCCTTGGCCCCGTTCACCTCGTCCAGGCTAATAGTTTCGAGGTCCGGGTATTCGATCTGTTGAGCCACGCCCACATAGTGGTCGCCCCCATTCGAGCGGCTGAAATAAAACGGCTGTTGTGGGCTGCAACCGATGGCTGCGCAAACAGTTGCAGCTAACACCACCGCCAGGGTAGAGAACTGCCGTCTCATGGATGTTGCGTTCCTTTGCATGGCTCCAATCCGAGCAGCTTTCCGAGTGATTGCTTGTCGACGTAAACTCTCGCTCGAAGCGCTCGCGCAAAAGTCACCGTCCGAGCAGGCAAAAGAGTTCGGAATAATCGGTAGCCCTGATATCGGCCGCGCAACCCGCAGACTTTGATGAATTAGCACTTCCACCCCAAAAGAAAAGCTTGATGCAATCGTTTGATCTTCACGATCTTATCCATTTTCACATGCCGGCTAGTTATTCGAGCACCTCGGTTGCGTGGCAATTTCCTGGCGCGAATTCGGTGGGCACCCAGTCGCATCCGAAAATAGTTGTGAAGGACCAAAGTTTGTTAGCCAGCACTTTGGGCCAGCGTTAGAAAGCTATTTTTGGGGTGGGCGTAGAGAGCAACGGTCGTTGGAGGGCGGGCGGTTTGACACAAAAGTTGTAAATGCAGCGGGGACAAGAGATTGCCTTATCGCCCGGTTCCGCCGTTTCGCCGGATCTTAAAAATTTCTTTCGTTGACGTTTCAGGGCCAATCTTGGTATTCTTTTTTTCTGGTTTCTTGCGTCGAACGATCTGTTCGATGCCGACTTGGGCTAGCAGCCCATCCAGTTTCCTGTTTTTCCTAGATTTCCATGTGGTTAGCTACACTCTTTTTGCTGACGATCTCAAACGTATTTATGACCTTTGCCTGGTACGGACACTTGAAATACAAGAACACTGCGCTTTGGACGGCCATTTTGGTGAGTTGGCTAATCGCCTTCGTGGAGTACTGTTTTCAGGTTCCTGCCAATCGTCTTGGATACAGTGCCGGCGTGAGCGCGGCGCAACTGAAGACGTTCCAAGAGGTTATTACGCTCGCTGTATTTTGCGCCTTTTCCGTGCTTTACCTTAAGGAACCGCTGAAGTGGAACTATGTGACGGGCTTTGTATTGATTGCCTTTGGCGCGCTGTTCGTGTTCGCTCCCTGGCAACGATCTTAGGGTTTACATACCAGGGAATTAGAATTAAACCCCACTGATATAGTGCCACCTCTTTGTTGGAAGAGTGATTCTTTTAGGATCGGCGATTCGCCGATTTGCTTTGCGCTTCACGCAACTCCCGTTGACTCGGTGGCCCTGAGGCTAGATACTTCCCGCGCGTGGGCGAGAATCGCAGGGAGGCTAGCTGGTTATTCTAATGCATTGTTTTTGAGAGGGTTGCGGGATGGCGGAAAACCACGTTGGGGACCTCCGCGAGTATTGCGTGGACGTGGCACGACGGGCCAAACGGGCGGCGGAGGAACTAGGCCGGGTCAACGGCGCTGTGAAAAACGCCTGGCTTCGGCGAACCGTCCGGCTGCTTTCCGAGCGTTCGCTGGCCATCACCGAGGCCAACCGACGTGATTTGGCGGCTGCGCCTGGCTACGGACTGAGCGACGCTCAGATCGACCGACTCAAACTCACTCCTGCCCGAATCGAGGCCATCGCCAAGGGCCTAGAAGAAATCGCCATGTTGCCAGACCCGATCGGGGAAGTGATCTGGTCCTCGGTGCGCCCCAACGGGCTGAAGGTGCAAAAGGTTCGGGTGCCGCTGGGCGTGATTTTCTTCATCTACGAGTCGAGGCCGAACGTGACCGCCGACGCCGCAGCATTGTGCGTCAAAAGCGGCAACGCGGTCATTCTCCGCGGTGGAAAGGAGGCCGCCCACTCCAGCGCCGCCATCGCCGAGATCCTGGCCGAGGCGGCCGCCGACGTGGGGCTGCCGTCCGATGCTGTGCAGTTGGTCGCCACCCCGGACCGCGAAGCGGTAGGCCATTTCCTTCGGCTGAGCGAATACATCGACTTGGCCATTCCTCGCGGCGGCGAGGGACTCATTCGCCGCGTGACCGAGGAAGCGAAAATGCCAGTCATCAAGCACTACGCCGGCAATTGCCATGTCTATCTCGACCGCTCGGCCGATCCCGAGTTGGCCGAGCGGATCACGGTCAACGCCAAGTGCCAGCGGATGGGGGTCTGCAACGCGGCGGAATCGTTGGTCGTACACCGGGAGGTGGCGGGGAGCTTGTTGCCGCGGGTCTGCGCCGCGTTGGCCAATCGCGGAATCGAAATTCGCGGCGACGACGCGACGCGGGCCTTCGTGCCCTACGCCAAACCGGCCACCGAGGCCGACTTTGCCGCCGAGTATCTCGGTCCGATCATTTCCGTCAAAGTCGTGGATTCGCTCGACGAAGCCATCGAGCACATCCATCGCTATGGTTCCCGGCATACCGAGGCCAT
The DNA here is from genome assembly GCA_937951625.1 of uncultured Thermoguttaceae bacterium. Taxonomy (GTDB): domain Bacteria; phylum Planctomycetota; class Planctomycetia; order Pirellulales; family Thermoguttaceae; genus CALFBP01. The sequence goes on along the minus strand of CALFBP010000009.1, from coordinate 53,088 downwards.
CGTCACGCGGGACCTGGAGGCTGCGCAAGAGTTCACCTCGCGGGTCGACAGTTCGGCGGTGATGGTCAACGCCAGCACGCGGTTCAATGACGGGGGCGAGTTCGGCCTCGGCGCGGAGATCGGTATCAGCACCGACAAGTTTCATGCCCGGGGACCCTGCGGGATCAATGAGCTGACCAGCTACAAGTACGTGGTGTTCGGGACTGGGCAGGTGCGGGAGTGAGGACGATGAGCGAGGACGTGCTCAGCCAGGCGGAAGTCGAGAGTTTGCTGGCGTCGATGGGGGCAGGAAAAAGTGCGGCAACCGCGGAGGCCGCGCCCCCGAAGCCCGTCTCCACCTTGGCCACTTTCAAGCCCCGCGAGAAGATCACCCCCTATGACTTCAAACGCCCCGAACGCGTCGGCAAGGAACAGATGCGGGCGCTTCAGACGCTGCACGAAGGGTTCGGGCGGAATTTCGCCGCGGGGCTGTCGGCGATGCTGCGGACCATGGTCGAGGTCAAGTTGACCAGTGTCGATCAGCTCACGTACAGCGAATTCATCTTCAGCTTGGAGAACCCCACGTGCTTCAATCTGCTCAAGGCGGAGCCGCTGGAAGGGAACCTGATCCTGGACATCAATCCCTCGATCTTGTACCCGATCATCGACCGGCTGCTAGGCGGGGGGCACGAGCCGTCGCTGCTGGCGCGCAGGCCCTTGACCGACATCGAGCTGCGGATTGTGTCGAGGATCACCAACCTGTTTTTGGAAGAACTTCGTCGCGCCTGGGAAAACGTGTTGGAACTGCAACTGGAGGTGATCCGCGTCGAGCATAATCCGCAGCTCATGCAAATCGTCCCACCGAACGAAGTGGTGGTGGTGATCAGCTTTGAGGTGGCCTTGGGGGAGACACGGGGGATGGTGAATTTGTGCATCCCCTACAACGCGATAGAGCGAATCGGCGGGAAGCTGTCGTCCAACAGTTGGGTGGCCTGGGCAAGAAAGGCCAGCTCGGCTCAGAACGTCGAGCAGATCGCCCGAACCCTCCGCGGCTCGCCCGTGCTATTGAGCGTGCGGCTGGCCCGCACCCGGGTCTCGACGGGCGAGCTGATCAATCTCCGCGTGGGGGACATCATCACCACGGAGAAAGACATTCACCGCCCGCTGTTGGTCTCGGTCGAAGGGGTCCCCAAGTTTCGCGCCCGCCCAGGCGTGTTCAAGGGGCACAAGGCGATTCGCATCGACGATGTGATCCTCGACCCCGCGGATGCCATCGGCGATTGACCGGCGACTTGATCAGCGCTAACCGCCTTGGTAGGGTATGGGCCAAGGACGCCGCAAACCATTTTTCCTGCGGTTATCTGAGAAAATCCGCCGGCACGAATGGCGGAGGTGACGTCGCCGCTGCTGGATCACCGGCTTAATTTGGAAAGGACAAGACTGTGGGAAACGTACTTTCAAGCGAGGCCCGCGAGGGGTGGTCCCGCCGCCAATTCCTTAACCGCGCGATCACGGGCGGCGTCATCGGATTGGGGATGCCAGCTTTGGGCGGAATCGCTTCGCAAGCGGCGGAGCGTTGGGCGATGCGGCTATCGGGCTCAACGATCAGTTTCACGGCCTTGTCCATCGAGCAGGCCTGCGAGCGGTTGGCAGCCTTGGGCTTCGAGGCCGTGGACGTGTGGTCGGCTTACGCCAATTGTCCTCACCTGGACGATGTGCAGCATCGGCTCAAGGCCGAGGGGTTCAAGGCGCTCTTGGCTCGGCTGGGCTTGAAGCTCAATTCGTTTTCCGTCTATGTCGGCGGATACCCGCGCTACGCCGAGCTGCTGGGCCAATGCGGCGGCGGGGTTGCGATCACCGGAAGCGCGCCGCCCTGCGATCCCAAGGAGCTGACGGCCCGGATGCGGGCCTTTTTCGAACAGTTGAAGCCGCAAATCGAGCTGGCCGAAAAACATCAGTCGTATTTGGCGATCGAGAACCATGGCCACGCGCTATTGGATTCCCTGGATTCGTTCAAGGCGTTCGTCGACGTGAACAAGAGCCCCCGCGTGGGAATCGCCTTGGCGCCGTACCACCTCCAGGCGCGAAAGGCTTCTGTGGAAGAGGCCATCGCGATTGCCGGCGAGCAGCTCTTCTACTTCTATGCCTGGCAGCTCGCGCCGGGCTTGGGACAACTTCCGGGTCACGGTCCCACGGATTTCACCCCCTGGCTGGCAGCCTTGGCGAAGATCCGTTACCGCGGCTACGTGAATCCCTTCTTGCATCACGAACCGCCGCCCGACGAAACCGCCAAGGCCTTGGCCCGATCGATCGCCTACCTGAAAGAATGTCACGCGAAATTGTAAGGTGGGCCTGAGGAGCGGGGATCGTCTCGGGACCGTGATCGAGTGGCGAGGACCGCTGGGAGGAGGGAACGCATGTCGAGTTCGGGCAAGGCGTTCGTCACGGGGGCCAATGGGTTTATTGGCACGCGGCTAATCGAGGCGCTCGTGGCGCGGGGACAACCGGTGCGGGCGTTGAGCCGGCGGCCGAAACCGCAGCCCACGCCCCCGCCGGGATTCGGCTGGAAAGATGGCGGCCCGCTCGCCTCGCCGTTGGTGGAATGGGTCCGCGGCGACATCACCGACCGCGATTCGCTGATTCGCGGCATGGAGGGATGCTCTCAAGTTTATCACCTGGCGGCTTACGCGAAGAATTGGGCCCCCGATCCGGCGATCTTCGACCAGATGAACATCCAGGGAATGCACAATGTCTTCGACGCGGCCGCACAGCATGGCGTGGAACGTGTGGTGTGGACCTCGACGATGCTGACCTTCGGGCCCACGCCGCCCGGCCAAGTTCACAACGAAGACACCCCCCGAATCACCGACCGCTTCTTCGCCGACTATGATCGGACGAAGACCATTGCCGAACAGGAGGCCCTGCGTCGGGCCGCCGAGGGGTTTCCGGTGGTGATCGTCAATCCGGCGCGGGTGTACGGGCCGGGACACTGGACGGAGGGGAATTCGGCGTCGCTGCTGATCGACATGTATGATCGTGGCAAGGTGCCGTTTCTGCTCAACTTGGGCAAAAACGTCGGCAACTGGGTCTTCATCGATGACGTGGTCCAGGGCCACATTCTGGCGATGGAAAAGGGAAGGATCGGCGAACGCTATATCCTTGGCGGCGAGAACGCCTCGCTCAAACAGTTCTTCCGCCTGGTGGACCAGGTGAGTGGACGTCGCCACTTTCAAGTCCCCGTCTTCCGCTTTTCTGCGCTGGTGTTTGCGTGGTTCCAGAAGAAACGGGCGGAGTGGTTCGGGATTTATCCGCAAATCACGCCGGGCTGGGTGCGGATGTTCTTGGTCGACTGGGCCTACAGTTCCGAAAAGGCCCAACGCGAATTGGGCTATCGGCCAACCCCGTTGTCCGAGGGCCTGAAAATTACCTACGACTGGCTCCAGCGGGTGCGAAAGGAAAGGGCATGAACAGCCAACCGGCGTGGGATGGTCTGGCGTCGGCGTTTCGCGGCGAGCAGCTCAAGCCGACCTTGATCTTGGCGATCGCCCCTGTCTTGATGCTCGCTTGGAAGTACTACGCCGACCCCAGCTATCTGGCCCAGGCCCTTCCCGATGCTTGGGTGCTTTGGGGTGATCGCGCGGCAAGCGGAGCGGTGTACTCGTTTGTCGCGGCGTTCCTTGTCTTGGGCCTTGTCCCAGCCCTTCTCGTGCGGTTGGTGTTTCGCGAGCCTTTGGCTCATTATGGCGTGCAGCTTGGTAACCGGTTCCGCACGGTTCGGGCCACCGTCCTGCTTTGTCCGGCGTTTGTCTTGGCCGGGTACGTCGCTTCGACCGATCCGTCGATTCGCGCCTGTTATCCGCTCAATCCCGGCGCCGGCAAGTCGCCGGAGATGTTCGCCGCGCACGCGCTTGCATACCTGATGTTTTACCTTGGTTGGGAGTTCCACTTTCGCGGCTTCTTGCAATTTGGATTGCGGGAACGGCTTGGCGATGCAAACGCCCTGCTCGTCCAAGTGCTGGCCTCAGGACTGCTTCACATCGGCCGCCCGGCGAGCGAGACATTCCTTTCGCTTTTGGCTGGCGCTCTTTGGGGCATCATCGCCTTTCGCACGCGTTCGCTGTTGGCCGGTCTGGCGCAGCACTATTCGTTAGGAATTTCGCTGGACTGGTTCCTTGTCGGGTCGTTCGGCTCCTCCGGCGGATGAGGGCCAAGGCGGCGGGCCAAAATAGGGTTGGTTCAAGGCAGCCCCGTGGACTTGCCTAAAGCCACGGCAAACGCCGTGGCGTGGGTCCGGCAGTGAGAGATGGAAATAAGGACCTCGACGATCCCTCGTCGTTGGGCCGCTTCTTTGGCCCCGCCGCGAAGACAGATCGTGGGCCTTCCGCCCGGCTCGTTTTGGACCTCGATGTCGCGCCAGCTTATTCCTTGGCGCCAGCCGGTGCCAATGGCCTTGAGCACCGCCTCCTTGGCAGCCCAGCGGCCCGTGAAATGCTGCGTGGCTTGCTTACGCTGCTGGCAATAACGGATTTCCTCAGGCGTGTACACGCGATCGACGAACAGCTCGCCGTGCCGCTCGATCATCTGCGCGATTCGCAGACATTCAGTAATGTCGGTGCCAATGCCAAGAACGTCCATGGAAAGGTCGGAATGCGATTAAAGGTTGTCCGTGGAGGAAAGCGAGGCGGAGGACGTCTGCACGCTTCGGTCGAGGACAGCCACGACCTGCTCGCGCCCCGCCGCGTCCAACCAAAGGACCTGGGCCGCGGGGCGGCCGCGCACGTCTTCACCGGAGAGAATCAAGCCGGTCGGCCCGCAGCCGCCTTCGCAAGCGATCAGGCGGTAACGTTGGATCGTCGCCAAGGGCGCGGAAAGCTCGACCGCGTCGGCGACGTCGGCGCGGCAGGTTTCAGTCAAGTCCGGCCATTCCGCAATCAGCGAGGGTGTCCATTTTCCGCTGCGAACCGTGCGGTACCATCGGTTGCAGCGGTCGCAATACGGCAGCTTGGCGGTGGCGGCGGGAAGAAGGATCGTGGGCAGCAACACAAGAAGCCCGTCGATGCTCCAGGCGAGCCAGACCCAGCCGCCCTGGGCTCGCCAACCTCCCAACGGCAGTCCCCGCTCGGCGCTCCACAGCAAAAAGGGAAAAAAGTGCGACGGCGGCACTCGCTCCGGCGCCACGAGGCGAAGTTTGACGAGGCGGTCCGGTTGCCGGGCATATTGACGATGCATTTGCACGAACGTGAAGTAGTGTTGAGCGGCCACGGCCAACACGCCCGCCGTGACGGCTCCCCCCCAGATCGTAGGACGGTGGCCCACGTTCAAAAGTCGCATCGCCAGCGCGAGCAAGCCCCCGAGAACACAGCCAACTACCAGGGGAAACAGGAGCAGCGGCGCGGCGTAAGCTCGGGTCACGACGGCCGCCCACCCCACCAAAAGCCCCAGCCCGACGCAACACGCCATCCAAACGGGCGCCATGGGCCACCGCAAGCTCCCAGGCGCAGGCGGCGGCACGGTGGCGAGGGGCGTGTTGAGCGTGGCTACCATGATGTCATCGTAACGCTTGCAGGCTGAATTGGCGACCCACTGCCCGACTCCCGCAACTTGCGTCAATTGTCATGCGACCACTGACGACCGACACGTCGCGACGCTGGTTTGTGCAGGCCCCACCGGGACGGACTTGCCTCCGCCGCGGCTACCGATACCATTGCTTGGCCAATCGTTGATCGTCCCTGCCAAAATTAAGGAAAAATCAGCTATGGTGGAAGACCTTTCCCAACATCATCGCCCCATCGGCAACTTGTTTTCCCTTCCTCAAACGCGGGACGAGTGGTTGCGGTATCGGCTGAGCGAGGAACAGGTGGAGTTCTACCGCCGCGAGGGCTACCTCGCGGGAATCAAAGTGCTGGACGAGGCTCAGGTCGACGCGCTCTGCCGGGAGTTGGAGTCGTTGTTCGATCCCAAGCACCCCGGCCACGAATTGTTCTACGAATATCACTCGAATGAATCGAAAGACCCCAACACCGTTTTGTTCCACGCCTTGGGGGCGTGGCGGATCACCCCTGGATTGCACGACGTGCTTTGGAACCCGGCCATGACGGTCCCCGCCGCGCAGCTTTTAGGCGGCGCGGTGCGATTCTGGCACGATCAATTGTTCTGCAAACCGCCGCATCATGGCGGCGTGGTGGCCTGGCATCAGGATTATTCGTATTGGACGCGCACCCAGCCGATGAACCATTTGACCTGTTGGATCGGCTTGGACGACGCGACGGTGGAAAACGGTTGCGTTCACTACATTCCGGGCAGCCACCGTTGGCCGCTTTTGCCAATCACGGGGCTGGCAGGTGGCATGGACGCGATCCAAAGCGTCCTGACCGACGAACAAAAGGCCCAGTTCAAGCCCGTGGCCGCCGAACTCAAAAAAGGCTTCGCCACATTCCACCACCCGCTCATGGTCCACGGCTCCTACGGCAACGCTTCGGACCGGCCTCGCCGCGCGGTGGTCATCAATATGTTCCTAGATGGCACAGAATCAGCCTCCGACAAACCGCTGCTCCACGGGGTTCCCCCCATCCCCAAAGGCCAACAGATGGGCGGACAATTCTTCCCGTTGCTGTTCGACCCCCGGGAAGTCTTCGGAATGCTTTCGCCCGCAACGCGATGAAGTTCAGCCGGACGACCAACGTCAACCTCCCCAAATCCGACCGTAAACCCATCGGCCGACCCGGTTGAGCCACGACCGCTTGGGTTCGATGTCCGAGCCGCTTTTGTCGTTCTCGGTCCACGCCAAAGGAGGAAGGCAGACGTAGGATTTCACGTTTCGGTAATGCTGGATCAACACCACGTCGATGGTGTTATTGGGCAAGCGAATCTTCATGCCGGGCACCAGGATGCGTTCCCTTTTGAGGGGAAAACATCGTCTGAGCAATTGGTCGGCGCCCTTCGGCGAGATGGAATAGCAGACTGTGCCGAAGGCCGCGATCAAGGGAAAAAGGCACGCCTCATAATCCTTGGATTGAAACTCGGCAAGCCGTGGGCCAAGGGGTTGTTTGTGGGATCGAACGGTTGCCCGTTTCAGCCCCGGGATGATCTCCACGTGCAGAAGGGCGTCGAAATTCCAGCCCCAGAGGACGATGTCCCAATCCGGCGGTAGGCGGGCCAGCAAGTCCGGGACCTTTTCGGCGAAGCGCCGATTCAGCACGGCGTCGTCCTCCGCCACCGTGAGGACCGCTTGCTCGGCCACCGCGCGTTCCCACATTTTTTTGTGCGACGCGGTGCAGCCCAGCGAGCCAGCAGTGAAGTGCTTGAGCGGTTCCCGGATTACCCCATCGCGCACGAGTTCCTCGATGGTCACGGACGTTCCATCAACGGCCTCGACGCGATCCAACTCGGCGACGGCGGCGTTCCAACGCAGGAACTGGGCGTTGCGATCGGCCCTGCGCCGTAGGTTCAGATAGCATACCCGCATGGCCGCTTCCTCTCTCCCTCTCAGGCAATGCGATCACGCGGCATACGGCGGCCTGGTTTGACGATGAGACGAGCGGAGCGCCACATTTCGGACTGCCCCCCGAGTGTTCCCGTCCGTCCCATGGTTCCCGGCGAAGGGGTAGTTTCAAGTCATCAGTCCTCGAATTCGCCCCGGCCGCGGAAAGGCTCGCGAAGCCATTTCAAGCCTGCTTCGCTGCGGACCTGCTCCCGCCAACGGCTGCCCACCTCGAGTTGGTCGTAGCGCGCCACCATGGCATAGCCGCGGTAATCGTCGGCGACAAACATGTCCCACAGCACCGAATCGCTGGGGCTGTACTCGACCAACCGCACCACGTAGATCGTTGCTTTCGCACGGTCGGGGGCCAGACCGATCTCGTTGGGCTTGAGGGCGAAAATAGCACGCATGAAGTCTTCGCCTGCCCCGGGAATGCCGACGACCTCGCTATATTGCGGCGGACGCACTCGGAACCATACGGGCAGGTTACCGAAGGTCAGCCAGGTGAAGGGTGGGGGAGTAAGCACTCGCACGTCTTTCTGCCCGGCAAAGGCCTCGGCCAGGGGCTTGCCGGCTTTGCGGGCCTCGGCAGCAAGCCGTTCGGCCTCTTGCGTGGCGAGGTCCCGGGCATGGAACAACTTCCAACCCTCGAGAACCCGCTCGCGCACGCCCGGCTCGTCGAATTCGGGCACACGCTCCGGGGCGTCGTCCACTTCCCAATACAGATAGCTATGACCCTCGTTGTCCTGGGCTAGGCCCGGTCGAAACGCCAGCGCGCTTTTCTGAAAGGCCGCCTGGATGAAAGACGTTCCTCCCTCGGTCATCGACTTGCCAATGTCCGTCTCGGCCATCTGCCGGGCCGACATCAGCCCGGTCTGCGCGGCGGTCAGGCGGTGTTCCTTGGCCAGGGCGACAAAATCTGGCCGGGCGGGTGGAGGCGTGGAGGCCTTCTTCTCCGGATCCAACGAATCGTACAACGTCCATTGCGTCTCAAATTGCACTAGCCGGTCCTGGAGCCGGCGCAGCACGTCGCGGATCTTGGCTTCGGCTGCCTCGCGGGCCAACGTCTTGCGGATCTCCTCCTGCACGTCGGCAAGCGGCTTGTATTTGACCGGCGCTGGTTTGGCGGTCTCAGGTTTAGTGGCCTCGGGTTTGGCGGCCTCGGGCGATTCCGGCTTTGGGGCGGCAGGATCGGGTTTTGCCGACGCAGGCGCCGGTTTCGCCGAAGCTGAATCCGCCTTTGCTTGGTCCTCGCCTGAAGCCGAAGCCGGCATCTCCGGCTTGACCGGAGCATCCAGTTTGGGCAGCGATGGCGACGCCGCCTTTTCTTCGGCGACCAGCCGGAAGGGGGAACGTCGCGCCGAGTGAGAACTTTTGCCCGGCCCCGGTGACGCAGGCTCCTCGCTACTAGGCGCTGCGTCCCCACTGGGCGGTGTGGACTTTGACGATTCCGGTGGGTTTGGCTCGGCCTTAGCAGGCTCGGCCTCAGCTGGCTCGGCCTTGGGCGTTTCAGGTTTGGGCGTTTCAGGTTTGGGGGATGCCGGAGCGGGGCCCTCCGGAAGCATGTCCTTGTAAAGCCGGTCTTTGTTTTCCTCATAATAATCGCGGATCGCCTGCTCGGTGACGGCCGCGGGGTCCATGAAGGTCTCTACCGTGGCTTTCAAGTATTGGATGTCAACCCGATGGGGTTCCTTAAAACCGGGCTCGGGCGCATCCGGGTCTGGGAGTCGGTCCTTGTGTTCCTCGAAAAAAGCCCGAAGGTCCGCTTCGGAGGGCGGTGCAACTTTTTCGGCGAACTGAACGGCAGGAACTGGAATGGCCTCGATTTTGGCCTTTCGGTTGAGTCGTTGATAGTATTCCCAGCGTTGGGCTGGGGTGGCGGCCGCCAAGCTGATCCAGAAGGTCTGCGCCAACCGCAAGGCCAATAATTCGGTCCGCAGGCCCTCGAACAACTGCCCCTGGGACATGCGCATCTGCTTAAGAATCTGCTTGACGTCTTCGTTGCTGACCTTGCCCTCGGCAAGGCTGGCCAAGTAGTCGTTGACGGCCTTTTCGCTGACTTTGAAACCGAGTTCCTCCGCCCGCAAGGCATGGAGCCAGTTTTCGATCGCCGCCTCTTCGCTTGCTGGGGATGCGCCAAAGGAAGTCAAGGCCTCGCGAATCGCGTCGCCGCGTCCGCCCTTGGTCCGCACCACCTCATGCATTTGTCGCAGAAATGCGTAGAGACGCTGCCGTTGGCGCAACAGCCCATCCACCTGGCGCTCCGTGAGCGAGCCATACTTCGAGGTCTTCACCACGACCGGATTGCGCCCGCGCCCTTCTGTCTGCATGATTTCCAAGATCGTCGGCAAGAAGACGAACGACAACATCGCCAAGAGCGTTAAGATTGCCAGCAAGACCTTGCGGTGCTTGCGAAACGTTCTCATGAATTGGGCCACGAATCTTTCCTTCCTTCAAATCGCCGCCCCCACGCCGCGGGGAACCATCGCACGAGCGGTGCTTGCCAATAAGCCGGGTAACGAACCATTGGTTCGGTCAATCTCGGCCAATTTTGCCCTCCAAAGGGTGGGTCGAAACGCCAAACTCGACTTGACAGGCACTGGGACACCGTATTATGAGTGTCCGATGCGCGCAAGCCAACGTAAGCCGAAGATTTTAGGTGGATTTGGCGCAAATGCAATCCCTCATACGAGCTTAGGCTCGGATACGGGTTTTCTCCAAGGTATCCCCTGGACGAACGCGGCAAGTAGAAAAGAATGAAGCCGAGGGTGACACTTCCTAGGAACGGATACCAGAAGACAATACTTTCGACCGGGATGTAGCAACACTTTTTGATACCCCCATTAATGGCGTATTGCAGTGCGTGGATAGTGAACGAGGGGGCCTTACTAAACATTGGAAGCCACGCGACTGTTGCTTTTTCGCCACTTATGTTTCCGGCGGGGGCATAAGCTTGTTTTCGACAGAGGGGTATTTCTGCCGCCAGGAATGCAGGCATGAGTTTGCTGCCGAAATGCAAGTGAAATGGTCAAACCAGCGATGCCGCGAACAGTCCGGCAGCTTCGCTTTTTCCGAGATTGATGTTTGAACGAATGGCCAACAAGACATCAGGCAAATCAGGAAAATCCCTGGTCATCGTGGAATCGCCCGCCAAAGCGAGGACGATCAGTCGTTTTCTCGGCCCAGAGTTCGCGATCGAGGCGAGTATCGGCCATATCCGGGACCTACCAGAGGGGGCTAAAGACCTTCCTAAGGAGTACAAGAAGGAAGATTGGGCCTATTTGGGGGTGAATGTCGAGCGGGGATTTGAACCAGTTTACGTGATACCCAAAGATAAGGTGAAACAGGTCCGGAAGCTTAAGCGGATGCTGACGGATGCAAAGGACCTGTATCTGGCGACGGACGAAGACCGCGAGGGAGAGGCGATAAGCTGGCATCTGTGCGAGGTCTTGCAGCCCAAAGTGCCCGTGCGCCGGCTGGTTTTTCATGAAATCACCCAGGAGGCGATTCAGGAGGCCTTGCGAAGCCCACGCCAAATCGACCAAGCCCTGGTCCGCGCCCAGGAAACCCGGCGAATCATCGACCGACTCTACGGCTACGAGGTGTCGCCATTATTATGGCGCAAGGTCCGGCCGAAGCTCTCGGCCGGTCGGGTGCAGAGCGTGGCGGTGCGACTGATCGTGGAACGAGAACGCCAGCGCATGGCGTTTGTTCCCGCCACGTTTTGGGATTTGCTGGGCGAGTTCGCCAAAACCAGCGGCGAATCGTTCGAGGCGACGCTGGTCAGCGTGGCCGGGCGTCGGATTCCATCCAGTCGCGATTTCGATCCAGCGACGGGCCAGTTGAAGGATCCTTCGCTGCTTTTGCTTTCCGAAGAGGCGGCCCAGAGCCTTCGCGAGCGAGTCTCGCGCTCGGAGTGCCGGGTCGCCGACCTGGAAGACCGGCCCTATGTGACGCGTCCCTATCCGCCTTTCACGACGAGCACGCTCCAGCAGGAGGCCAACCGCAAATTCGGCTTCACGGCCCGGCAGACCATGCAGCTAGCGCAAAGCCTTTACGAAAACGGCCACATCACGTACATGCGCACCGATTCCACGAATCTGGCCGCCGTGGCCGTAGAGACTGCCCGGGACTTGATCGCCTCGCAGTATGGTCGGGAGTACCTTTCGGAGGCACCCCGCATTTACCGCACCAAAGTCAAAAACGCCCAGGAGGCGCACGAGGCGATCCGCCCGGCCGGCCACCCCTTCGATTTTCCCGAGGCCTTGCGGCGCGAGCTGTCGCCTGAGGAATTCAAGCTTTACGATTTGATCTGGAAGCGAACCATCGCTTCGCAGATGGCCGACGCGCGGGGGCACCGGGTGACGATCACCGTGGCGGCGGGCGAGGCGGTGTTTCAGGTGAGCGGAACGACGATCGATTTCCCGGGCTATCTCAGGGCCTACGTCGAAGGTTCCGACGATCCGGAATCGGAACTAGCCGACCGCGATACGGTGCTTCCTCAGGTTCGCGTGGGCGAAGTCCTGGAGTGCCGCCGCATGGAGTGCAAGCGGCACACGACCCAGCCACCCAATCGCTACAGCGAGGCCTCGCTGACGCGGGCCTTGGAGGAAATGGGCATCGGCCGACCGAGCACTTATGCAACCATCATCGAGACCATTTTGAACCGCAAATACGTCTTCAAACGCGGCAATGTCCTTGTTCCCACCTGGACCGCGTTCGCCGTCTCGCAGTTGCTGGAAAAACACCTGCCCGACCTCGTGGATTATCAGTTCACCGCCCAGATGGAAGACGAACTCGACGCCATCAGCCGCGGCGAATTGGAACACCTGGACTACCTGGCGCGGTTTTACTTCGGCAACGATCACCCGGGGCTCAAACCGCAAGTGGTGAGCAAGGCGGACCAGATCAACGCCCGCGACGTTAGCCAGATTCTGATTGGAACGCCGCAGGACGGCCCGCGGAAGGGCGAGCCCGTCTACGTCCGCGTGGGACGTTTCGGGCCGTTCGTCCAACAAGGCAATCGCCGCGCCAGCCTGCCCGAGGACATGGCGCCCGACGAATTGACCCTGGATAAAGCCTTGGCCCTCCTCGATCAAGCAGCACAAGGCGAGGAACCGTTGGGGCGGTGTCCTCAGACGGGCAAGCCCGTGTACTTGAAGACGGGCCGGTTTGGTCCCTACGTCCAGCGGGGCGACGCCGACGACGAAGAAAAGCCGCAAAATGCGTCGCTGTTGAAAGGAATGCGTCCGGAGGACGTGGATCTTGCCACGGCGTTGGCGTTGCTGTCGCTGCCGCGGGAGCTGGGCAAGCATCCGGAAACCCAGCAGCCCATTACGGCGCACAACGGACGCTTCGGTCCCTACGTGAAATGCGGTACTGAAACGCGGTCCCTGCCATCCGATCTTTCTCCCTTGACAATTACCTTGGAACAGGCATTGGAATTGCTGTCGCGGCCCAAGCCGGGTCGCGGCCCCGCCCGGCGACGCGAACCCTTGCGCGTCTTCGATCCCTCGCCGCTCACGGGCCAACCTATTCAACTCTTGGCCGGCAGGTATGGCCCGTATGTGACCGACGGGACGACAAACGCCTCCCTGCCGCGGGGAACGCCGCCGGAAGCCGTGACGTTCGAGGAGGCCGTGGCTTTGCTGGCTGCGCGGGCCGAAAAAGGGATCACCCGACGCACGGTTCGCAAAAAGACCACTGCCCGCACGACCGCCGCGGCGCAAACCGCTGCGAAATCTACCGCCAAGGCCACGGCCAAGTCGGCACGTGGCCGCAAAGCGAAGAAGTCCAGCAGCCGCAAGGGGCAAGATATCGGCTCGTCTGAAGATTAGCTGCTGCCGTCGTCCAGCGAGCGATGGATTCGCCCCGCTCCCTCCCGCTCCCTCAGCAGACGCCAATCTATTTGCTTTGGATTGCCCTGGGCGGTAGGCTGGTACCAAGTTGCTGATCTTTACAAATCCACCTATTGGATGGGTGGCTGGTAGCGGTTTGGCAGAAATACAACCTGATCACGTTGGCGCTCCGATAGCGCGCTCAGGTCGGAAAAATAACGCGTCAGCAAGTAATGTTTTGCCCGAGATCACGCCTAAGCGGGGGGGTGCTTTAGCGGTTGTAACATGAGTGTTTGCGGAAAAGTTTGTCGGTGGGGACTGGTTTCCCGCGTCGGATGATTGTCCCGCGAGTTGACCGCTAAGTCTTGCCGACAAGCTGGAAGGGCAAGAGCGTACGAACGGCCCGCAAGGAGGCGCCAACTTGGCCCTTACCCAAAAACTTCCCCCCCAGAGCGCTGTCTCGATCTCGCCTGCGATTGCCAAGAATCGGGTGTACCAGCCCCGGTCACCGCAGTCCGGGTCAACCCGGCCGTGGACGACCAAGCTGTCTCTTCCCAACGGTTTGGACTTCTGGCTGCCTTCGAGCCAGACCCGCCCTGCCGCAAAGTATTCGATCCGAGAGATCTTTGGCCGGAAGCGGTACTTTCGTCAGCGATTTGAAATCCATCCGACCGATACCGTGGTGGATATCGGCGCCAATATGGGACTTTTCACGCTTTGGGCGGCCCCCCAGGCGTCGGCGGGGCGCATTGTGGCCATAGAACCTGGTCAGATGGTGGATTGTCTGAACTTCAACGTCCGGGTAAACCGTCTGCGGAATGTGACCTCCGTACCGTGCGCCGTGGGTGCCGACGGCTGCCAAATGGAACTGATCGAATATCCGGGTTTCAATCTTGTCAGCCATCCTTCAGGCATAGGCCCCGCACTGCTCACCCGATGGCTCATCTTTCTTCGCTATTTCCACGTGCAAACGCCAACCGTGCGGCGGATGGCGCCCTGCCGTTCGCTAGGCTCGCTGATGGACGACTACGACTTGCCAAGGATTCACTTCCTCAAGGTCGATTGCGAAGGGGCGGAATACGACATCTTCCGCACACTCGCCCTCGAGCACTGGAACCGCATTGACCGCGTGGCCATGGAGTTCCACGAACTGCGACCGGGCGACCGCCACGACGAGCTCGTTTCGCTCTTCCGGTCGCAAGGCTTCCGCGTGGCGGTCCGCAAACCGCTCTTCGAGTACTACTTCTTGCGCTTCGGCGAATTTTGGGCGTGGCGCGAGACGTAGGCCTCCGGCAGTTCGTAAGGCAGAGAAAAACCGCCGCCCGGAATCGGATCGAAGGTTGGCCTCCTTGGGAGAGCTAAGCCTGAAACGGTCTGTTTACCGCAAAGCCACGCCAGGGACGCCTATCTTCAGCAGCCCGCAGCAGCCCCCGTTTACTTGGGGGCCTCGGTGCGGATCAGATCGATTTGAAGGTCCTTGGCGTCGATGAAAACGCGGAAGTGAAGCCGAGCGTTGCGATGCGCTTGGCGGTAGAATTCCTCGTACCATAGCGGGAGGCTGCGGTTGTCGAAATCCTCGGCGATCTTGGCCTTCTCCCCTTCCTGCTTGGCAGCTTCGAATTGTCGCGGGAGTCCCCGCACTTTCTGCTCCAATTCGTTGCGCACGGCGGGAATGTTCATTTGGCTGACCAACGCCTTGAACTGTTGCGGGGAAGGACTGGTCAGGCTGACGGTCATCGACAGGCCCTTGCCCTTGACCATGGTCTTGATGGAGAACTCGACCCCGGGCAGCAAGTGCCCACGAAGTGCCTTGCGAGGGAATTGCAGCGTGGCGGCGCTTTTGACCGCAAGGGGCGTGGCGGGATTGAACACAGGCTTGTCCAGACGCTCCATGGCCAGGGGGCCCGCGGCGCCGGTCACCTTGGTGAACTCGATCCGCAGATGCGCGGGATCCGGCATGAACTCGATGGGCACGGTCACGGTGCTGACGCCTTTCATCAGGTCCAGCACCACGGGTTCGACGATAACTGGCTTGCGGAGCGCGACCAGGTGCGGCGGCCCCCCGCCCCGCAGCTCCAAAGCGCAATTGCGCAAGTACTCGGCGGTGGCCGCGATTTCAGCCACCTTATCCGCCCAACGGAATTTCAGCCCATCCCCGTCGCGAAGGAACTGGCCCACCTCGGTCGGGGCGTCTTCCTTGCCCGCCGACTCCAAACGCACGATCCAGCTCTGTTGTTTGTCGTTCGGGGCAGGCTCGAGGCTGAACTGGCGTTTCCCTCGAACTGCCGTCTCCCTACCCAGCAAATCCAACGTGATCGGGTTGTCCAGCGGGCCGTGAACATTGCCCAACAAAGTTGGACCGGGAGCGAATTCGCCGGCGTCGGGCAACGGAGGCAACTCGACGTAAGGCGGGAAGCCCGCCAAGGCGTCGGCGGGCGGCGCGGGTTTGGCCGCGGGCTTCGGCGGGGGAGGCTCTTCTTTTTTCGCCGCCGGCGGCTTTTCATCCGAGGATTTCTTCGGTTCCTCTGGCCCCTTCTTCTCCGCGGCCATTGCCGAAGCGGACGTGTTGCCAGCTTTTTCGGCGGGGGGCGATGGCGAAGGTTTGGGTTCGGGCGGCGTTGGGGGGGCAGGATTGCCCTCGGACGCTCCCGACTTGGCCGGGGGAACGCCGGGGGGCGGGGTTTTGCCTGGCAGCGGAGGAGGACCGCCCGGCTTGGGCGGCGGACCCGACGGCTTGGACGGCGGCGGACCCGACGCCACGATCTTTGCTTCTTTAGTATCTTTGCTCTCCTCCTCCGAGGCCCACTTCTTTTCCAATTCCAATTCCAGGTCGGCGAAATCATTGTCAGGGGATTTCTGTTTCGCCACCTTGGATTGCGCCATGGCCTGCGCGGCGACTTGAGGCTGCTTTCGGGCGTTTCGCACCGATAGAACGATCGCCACCAACAGCCCGCAGACGATCAACACCACAATTGCCCCGACCGCTCCGCCCCAAATCATCATCCGTCGCCGGTCGGCCTGGAGGTAGTCGATCCAGTCCTTGGCCCGCCGCGCGAGCTGCGACACGACGGACGCCTTGACTGTTGGATGGGGCCGCTGACTTTTCCCCTCGCCCGGAAAGGCTTCCAACGGCGTTTCGTCATCGACCAGCTCGGCTTCGGCTTCGGCCTCTTCCAGGGGTTTCGCCCGAAGGATTTTCGCTGGTGCGGGCCGCCACTCGGCGAGGGCTTGGGCGACCTCGTCGGCGGTCTGAAAGCGATCGGCAGGGTCCTTGGCCATCATCTTGTGGCAGATGCGGATCAGTTCCTGCGGCGCGTCCGGTCGGTACTCAGTAATGTCCCGGGGATTGTCCTTCTGATGTTTCAGGATGCGTTCCGCCAAAGTGCCCTCGGGAAATGGGGGATGCCCGGTGAGGGTGAAGTAGAAGGTGCAGCCCAACGAGTAGATGTCGGACCGTGGATCGAGCTTTTCGATCCCCTCGGTTTGCTCGGGGGCCATGTAATCCACGGTGCCCAAGACTGTTTGATTGTCCGGGGAAGAACCGTCGGTGGCATGGGTCTTGGCCCCCACGGCCCGGGCCATCCCCATGTCGAGGATCTTGATCACGCCTTGCTGGTTGACGAGCAGATTGGCCGGCTTGATGTCGCAGTGGATCATGCCCCGGCTGTGAGCGTGAGCCAGCCCCTCGGCAGCCTGACGGATGTAATCGACGGCGAGGGTGAAATCGAGCGGGCCTTTCTCTTCGACGATCCGCTGAAGATCGCGGCCTTCGACGTATTCCATGACCAAATAGTACCGATCACCCTCGTTCGCCACGTCATAGGCGTGGACGATGTTGGGGTGATCCAAGGCGGCCACGGCGCGGGCCTCGGTGAAGAACCGCTCCAAGGCCGCCGGGTCTTTGCCCAATTCCTTGGAAATGATTTTGAGCGCCACCGCTCGATTCATGATCGTATGCCAGGCCAGAAAAACGCTGCCCATCCCGCCGCGCCCCAACAAATCGACCAGGCGATACTTGCCCCAAAGGAAGGCGGTCCGCCCGGCGAGCAACTGGCCCGCTTGCCAGCGATTGAGGAGTTCTTTTTGCACTAAGGCTCTGGCGAGGGCCCGGGCATCGGCAGCGGTCTCGGCAAGCTGGCGGGCGATGTCCAGTTGTTCGCTCGTGAAGAGCTTGCTCTTTTGGAGGACTTCCAAGAACGATGCGGCGGTTTCCACGGCCATGACTTCACCCCGCGATGGTTCGACCCGATCACCACCACGTAAGCGGCGTCTGAGGGGCTACGGCTGAGTGTATCACCGCCTGAAAGAGAATGCAAATCAGTGGCAAGACCGACTGCCCCCCGAGACGCCGGGGACAATCGCCCCGCCGAGACTTTCCATCGTTCGCTGCCCTTCGCCCGATCGGGCAACGTCTGGTCAGCTCGGCGGCGATGCCGCCAGCGCCGCGCGATGACAGGCCTCACGCCACTTTTTGATTTCCACGACGGCGAACACCAGGAGCCCCACCCCGACGATTTTCAGCCAAGTCCAACCGCGAATCGGGGCGCTATGGAACAGGGTGTGCATGAAGGGGGCATAGGTGAACAGGAGCTGGGCGACGATCGTGGCCGCGATCCCGCCAGTCACCCAAGGATTGGAAAACAAACCCAGCGAGAAGAACGGACGCGTGAGAGAACGGCAGTTCAGCAAGTAAAAGGCTTCAATGAGGACGATCACATTGACGACCACGGTGCGGGCTTGGGCCTCGGTCGCCCCGAGCAGCAGCTCCCACTCGAACAGCAGCATTCCGGTCGCCGCGATGAACGCCGAAACCAGCACGATGCGAACAATCAAGAGTCGGGTGAGGATCGGTTGGGCGGGATCGCGCGGGGGCCGAGCCATGATGCCCTCCTCCTTCGGCTCGAAGACCAGCATCAAGCCGAGCAGCAAAGCCGTGCTCATGTTTATCCAAAGCAATTGCACCGGCAAAACCGGCAGCGGCAGGGCAAACAGCACGGCAGCCAAGATGACCAAACCTTCACCACCATTGGTGGGCATGGTCCAGGTTATGAACTTGGTGAGGTTGTCGAAGACGTTGCGTCCCTCCTCGACGGCGGCCTCGATGGAGGCGAAATTATCATCGGTCAGAATCATGTCCGCCGCGCCTTTGGCCACCTCCGTGCCCGTAATGCCCATGGCCACGCCGATGTCCGCCTGTTTGAGGGCTGGGGCATCGTTGACGCCGTCGCCCGTCATGGCCACGATGTGCCCGCGGGCTTGAAGGGCGCGGACCAAACGGAGCTTCTGCTCGGGTGCGACGCGGGCGAAAACCGCGGCCCGCTCCGCCTCGGCAGGCAAGCGGTCGTCGGAGATCTCTTCCAATTGTTTGCCGGTGAAAGCCACCGGCTGCCCATCGCTCCCCTGACCGCCCCGCAAACCGAGTTGTTTGGCGATAGCCACGGCCGTGCCCTGGTGATCGCCCGTGATCATCTTGACTTCGATGCCGGCATTCTGGCACTGACGCACGGCGCGAATCGCCTCGAGGCGGGGCGGATCGATCATGCCTTGGAGACCTAGCAGCGTCATCCCGCCCGACACGTCGTCATGACTCAACTTCGTGCGGTTGGGCTCGACGCGGCGGCGGGCAAACGCCAAGACGCGAAGACCCTGCGCCGCCATGTTCTCCACTTCCTCAAGGATCGCTTTCCGGTCCAAAGGCGCTTCGTTTCCGGCGGCGTCGAGCATCGTCTCGCAGCGGTCCAACAGCCGTTCCACCGAGCCTTTTACATAGATCACCGTGCCATCGTCCCCGCGATGCAAAGTGGCCATGTACATGTGCTCGGATTCGAAGGGAATCACGTCCAGTCGGGGGAGACGCTGGGCCGAGGATTCCGTTTCGATGCCCGCCTTCTGGGCAGAGGTGAGCAGCGCGGCCTCCGTCGGATCGCCCTCGACCTGAAGCCGACCGTCCTTGCGCACCAGTTGCGAGTCGTTGCACAGCACGCCTGCTACGAGCGTCTCCTTCAACGCGATGTTTTGGGTCAGGTCCGCTGGCTGCCCATCTTGCAGGATCTCTCCCTTCGGTTCATAACCTGCCCCGGTGACTTCGAACTCCCGGCCAGCCGCGTAAATGCGGCTCACGGTCATTTGATTCTCGGTGAGCGTGCCCGTCTTATCCGAGCAGATCACGGTGGTGCTGCCCAGCGTCTCTACGGCGGGCATCTTGCGAATGATGGCATGGCGTTTCGCCATACGGGCGACGCCGATGGCGAGCGTGATGGTGACCGCGGCCGGCAGACCTTCGGGAATCGCGCCTACGGCAAGGGCTACGGCGGCCATGAACATGTCGACCATGGATTCGCCGCGGAGCACGCCGATCAGAAACGTCAACGCGGCCAAACCAAGGATGACGTACAGCAGGAGGTGGCTGAACTCGGCGATCTTTCGGGTGAGAGGGGTGGAAAGATCGACGGCCTGGGAGATCATGGTGGCGATCTTGCCCATCTCCGTCCGATCGCCCGTGGCCAAGACGACGCCCTCCGCCTGGCCGTAGGTCACCAACGTCCCGGCAAAACCCAAGTTCTTGCGGTCGCCCAGCACGGTTTCGGCTGGAAGCACCAGGGTGTTTTTCTGGACGGGGACCGATTCACCGGTGAGGGCGGCCTCCTCGACCTGGAGGCTGCGGACCTCGAAGAAGCGGAGGTCGGCTGGCACGCTATCCCCGGATTGCAAAAGCACCACGTCGCCGGGCACGAGTTCCGTCGAGGGGACCTTCTGTTTCCGCCCATCCCGGCGCACGGTCGCCTCGGTCCGCACCATTTTCGCCAGGGCCTCGATGGCCTTTTCAGCCTTCGACTCCTGAATAAACCCAATCACGGCGTTGATGAACACCACGCCAAAGATCACCGCCGCATCGACCAATTCCCCCAAGACGGCCGAGACCACGGTGGCAGCGAGCAAAATGTAGACCAGCGCCTGGTTGAACTGTTGAAGGAATTTCACCCACGCCGGCGTCGCTCGCCGCGGGGTCATCTGGTTCAAGCCGAACTTTGCCTGGCGACGCTTCACTTCCTCCTGCGAAAGTCCCTTCGTGAGATCGACTTCCAACAGACGTGCGACTTCGGTGACCTCAAGCTGGTGCCAATGGACGTTTTCCAATCGCTGCACGTTCTATTCTCCCGGGATGGTAAGTTGGCTAATTTATGGAGCTAATGTTGGTGATCACTACACTTGAGACAACCCGCCAGGGGAGAATCTAAGGCTTAATCAGAAGGATTGAGTGTAGATTACGTATTTTGCTGTTTCATTGTTCCCATACTTAGTCGGAAACGCTGACGCTGATGCTTAAAGGTAGGGGCCGCAAGCCTTTACCCCCCGATCAGCGGGGGTGGAGGCCTGCGTTGACGGAAATCGGGTCACGCATTAGGATGAGGGGCTCGATACCCTGAACGGTCCAGGGATGTCGATTGGAGCGAGTGGTTGACCGACCAGTATGTTGAACGCCGGACGCCCCACAATGGTGGGGACTTCGCCGGTGTGCCTTGAAGTGGGAGGAGTCTTGCTTTGGCCACAGTGCTAGTGAAGGAGTTGATCGAAGCGGGGGTTCATTTCGGGCATCGCACGAGCCGTTGGAATCCCAAGATGCGGCCATACATTTATGGCCGCAAGAACTTGATTCACATCATCGACGTGAGGGAAACGATCCGCGGCCTGTTGCGCGCGAGAAAATATCTCCAGCAAGTGGCGGCCAACGGCGGTTTGGTGCTTTTCGTGGGCACGAAACGTCAGGCCGCGGAGACGATCGAACAACAGGCGACGCGCTGCGGCATGCCCTACGTGAGCAACCGGTGGCTTGGCGGCACCTTGACCAACTTCCGCACGATCCGCAGCCGGCTTTCCCGTTTGGAGGAACTCGAAGCCATCCGCTCCGGCGAGGAGTTGGCCACGTACTCCAAAAAGATGCAGTCGGCCTTGAATCGCGAATACCGGAAGATGTTTCGCAATCTGAACGGCATTCGCACCATGAATCGACTGCCCGAGGTCCTTGTGGTGGTCGATCCCAAGAAAGAAAAGAACGCCGTGCGTGAGGCCCGAAAGATGGGCATCACCACGGTGGCCCTCATCGACACCGACTGCGATCCCGACGAGGTCGACTTGCCCATCCCGGGAAACGACGACAGCATCCGCTCGATCGAACTGATCGTGCAGCAACTGGCCGATGCGGTGTTGGCGGGCAAGGCGGCCTCGGGGGCTTTGAAGGGGGACCAACCTTCTGGGCCGGAGGGCGGAAACGGTCAGCCGGTCAAGGATTGACAATTCCCCGATCGATTGGACCTGGAAGACGGAACACTGAACGTTGGCCGGGGCGGGGCAAGCGCTGGGAGCAGTGGCATGCCTTATCGTCCACGACCTCAGCCACTTCAAACCATTCACAGATTATCGCCAGAATAGCAACGACTCCAAGGGAGGTTTGATTGTATGCCAGAAATTACCGCAGCGGACGTGAAGGCCCTTCGCGAAAGAACGGGTCTGCCCATGATGGACTGCAAGCGGGCCTTGACCGAGGCGGGCGGGGACCCGGAGGCCGCGATCGAGGCCCTGCGCAAGGCGGGCAAGAAGCTCATGGGCGGGCGCAGTGATCGGGAGACCTCCGCCGGGCGCATCGCCGTGTATGCTAGCCTCGACCCCGGCGTGGGCGCCATGGTGGAATTGCTCTGCGAGAGCGCCCCGGTCGCCAACAATCAGGAGTTCATCGAGCTGGCCAGTTGTTTGGCGCAGCAATTGGCCGTCGGGCCGGGAGCCACAACGCCCGAGGAACTCCTCGCCCAGCCCTCGCCGGCCAAACCAGGACAGACGCTCCAGCAACAGTTCGACGACTTGACCAACCGCATTCGCGAGGTGTTCCGGCTGAAGCGGCTTTGCCGTCTGAATGGTCCCTGCGGCGGCTACGCCCACCACAACGGCACCGTGGGCGTGTTGCTTCACGTCGAGGGTGGCAACGCGGAGTTGGCCAAAGACATCTGCATGCACATCGCGGCCATGCGGCCCACCGTCGTGTCGCGGGACGATGTGGATCCCAAGCTCGTGGAAAAAGAACGCGAGATCGCGGCCACGGCGGCACGCAACGAAGGGAAGCCGGAGAAGGTGATCCCTAAAATCGCCGAAGGTAGACTGAAGGATTTCTACGCCCAGATTTGCCTGGCCGAGCAAATCCACCCGAACAAGGAAAAGTACGGCGGAGAAACAGTCGGCAAGCTGGCCGCGGCGGCTGGCATGAAGCTGGTGCGGTTCGTTCACTGGGAACTCGGCAAGGAGTGACCTCATGGCGGAAGCGACGGTGCTCGACGCGACGCCGCGCTATCGGCGCGTGGTGCTGAAAATCTCCGGCGAGGGATTCTGCCATCGCGGCGAGCGCGGCATCGCCATGGACGCCGTGCTCCCCTTGGCCCAACAGATTCATCGGGCCTCCCGCTTTCAGGTGCAAATTGCGATTGTGTTGGGCGGGGGAAACATCCTCCGCGGCGCGCAGTTCAAGGCGGGCAACACCGCCATCCGCGAGGCCACGGCCCATTACATGGGTATGTTGGCCACCGTGATCAACGGCTTAGCGCTCCAAGACGCCCTCGAGTCGCTGGGTTGCGATACCCGCCTTTTGACCGCCATCCGGATGGACGGGGTGGCAGAGCCGTATATCCGCCGCCGCGCTTCCCGACATCTGGAAAAGGGCCGCATCGTGCTTCTGGCCGGCGGCACGGGTAGCCCCTTCGTGACCACCGACACGGCCGCCGCCCAACGGGCCTTGGAACTCGAGGCCGATGTCCTCCTCAAGGCCACCCGCGTCGACGGTATCTATAGCGACGACCCGGAGAAAAACCCCCACGCCGTCCTGTACAGCGAACTGACGTATGACGACGTGCGACGGCAAAATCTGCGGGTGATGGACTTCGAGTCGGTCACCAAGTGCCAACAATACAACCTGCCGATTTTGGTGTTCAATTTCAAGAAGGCCGACCACATTGAGCGTGCCGTCCGTGGCGAACGCGTCGGCACGTGGGTCAGCCGGGGATGCCAGTGAGCCATGACCGAAGACGAAATCCTTCTCGACGCCGAAGAACGCATGGAAAAGGCCATCGCTGTGCTGAAGCAAGCGCTGGCGGGGATTCGCACGGGCCGGGCCAATCCGGGATTGGTCGATTCACTGCGGGTCGAGGTCTATGGTTCGTCGGTCCCCATCAAGCAATTGGCCACGGTGGGGGCCCCAGAACCGACCCAGATCGTCATTCGACCCTTCGACCCAAACACCATCAAGGATATCGAGAAGGCGATTCAAGCCAGCGACTTGGGTTTCAATCCGCAGAGCGACGGCCGGGTGATTCGGCTGAACGTGCCGCCCTTGTCGATGGAGGTCCGCCGCAAACTGGTTGGCCGCGTGCGCGAGTTGTGCGAAGAGGCCAAAGTCGCCATCCGCAACATCCGCCGCGACGCGAACAAGCTGGCCGACCAAGCGGAAAAGGACAAAGAACTCTCCGAGGACCAGCGCGATTCGGTCAAGGAGCAGATCCAAGAACTTACGAAGAATTATGAGGCCCAGGCCAACGATTTGGCCAAGGCCCGAGAAAAAGAAGTCATGGAGACCTGACGCGGTCGCTCCGCCGCAGAACAGCCTTGCGCTGCCCCTTTTCGCCGTCTTCGGTCCCCGAAATCGAAATCTACTGCTGCGGGTTTTCCTTGATCGCATGCTGCGTTAGGAAAACGGCTTGGCGGAGGGCTGCTTCCAAGCTGCGGACCATCGCTTCCGTGAGCTGTTTCTTTGCGGCTGCCGCACGAATTGCCTGGGGCATTGGAAAAGGGTCGCCGAGTGGTAATCGCATCGTGGCAAAGGCCCGCGACGTGGGGATGCCCGCCGTGAATTCCCGTTTGTCCACGTGCAAGTCGCACAGGGTCACCAGGTTGGGTTTCATCAGCACCGCAGGCTCGGGATGCAATCGATCCTGCCCATCGCGGCCGCGGTCGAGCCGCCAGACGAGAGTCGCCAATCGGCCGTCGCTAGGATTCACTAGCACGGCGTAACGAAAGACGACCAGTTGATGCCGCCCCTCGGTCAGCATGGTTTGCGGCGCGTCGAAGACGATCAAGGTGTCCGTCCGAGCGACGCGGAGCACTTGATTGAGCCGATCCTCAGCTTGGCTGAGGATGATCCGCTTGATTGGTCCCAAGTTCGCGCCAAGGCCCTGTTGGGTATCGCTGGAGATGATCACGTCGTCCTGGCCGATCCGCGTGCCTAGCCCGATGGCAAGCGATTCCAACCGGTAACCGGCGCCGGCGGGCGAAGCCGCCCGGCTTGCTTTGGCGACCAGCACGGTGCATAAAAAGCTGCTGAGTTCGGCCGACCAAGAGGGCAAAGCGTCGAGGTCTCCGCTGGCCAAACGGGAGCGGGTCTTGAAAATCAGGTGAGTCCAGCCCGTGGGGGCTGTATCTCCAATCACTGTTCCCGGTCGAATCCGTTCCAGCGGCACGGCCCGAACATCGACAAAATCGTCATGTTC
Organism: uncultured Thermoguttaceae bacterium; assembly: GCA_937951625.1. GTDB lineage: Bacteria > Planctomycetota > Planctomycetia > Pirellulales > Thermoguttaceae > CALFBP01. The sequence continues at coordinate 28,267 of CALFBP010000009.1, read as the reverse complement.
GGCCGTCGAGGGCTGCCCAGGCGTGGTCGAGAAATCGCTACACGAAAGCGTCGGCCCCAGCGTCAAGGCAGCAATCAGGGCCCCGCTTCGCACCATCCAGCGTGCTGGGTACGCCCACATGGCCCCCACTCCTAGAAATCTGCCCGTATTTCCGATAATATCTAACTTACCGCTATATGCCAGTCATGTTGAGAAGCATGGGCCGTTCTGGAAACATGGCCCGAATTTCCCGAAAGTATCTTATGTAGTTATCTTGCAGCGGCCAGGGAAAACGAAAAAACGCAAGGAGGCCTGTCGTGTGAACCGGCGTTTCCGATGAATCGTGCAAAGCAACGGGTTTTCGCACCACCGCGCGACGCCTGGTATGGTCCGCCCGGCCCTCCGAACCACCTCCGTACTCTGGTCGATGTAACGCGTTGGCGGGCCGAACACCAGGCCGACGAGCTAATCTTTACGTTTCTTGCCGATGGCGAAAGCGAGGGGGGGCACCTTTCGTTTCGCGACTTGGACGCCCGAGCCCGCGCGATCGCCGCGCATTTACAGGCCCGGGGTGCGCCAGGAGAACGGGTGCTGCTGTTGTTCTCGCCCGGGCTGGATTACGTCGCGGCGGTATTCGGTTGTTTTTACGCTGGGGCGTTGGCTGTCCCCGCCTATCCGCCCGACCCTTTCCGTATGGACCGCACCTTTCCACGGCTGCAAGCCATCTGCCAAGACGCCCAAGCCCGGTACGTGCTCACCTCGGAGGAGATTTTGGCCTACGCCCGCGGTCCAATCGCCCATTGGACCCACGTGGAGGCGATTTCGATCGAGTCGATCCCGGTGGGCGAGGAATCCGCTTGGCAGCCGCCAATGTTCGACCCCCAGGCGACGGCATTGGTGCAATACACGTCGGGCTCGACCGGTTCGCCGCGGGGCGTGATGCTGAGCCACGCCAACATCATGCACAATCTGGCCTCCATGCACCGCGTAGACACCGAAGGAGTAGGCGGCGTGTGTTGGCTTCCGCCCTATCACGACATGGGCCTGATCGGGGGCATTCTTTTGGCCGTTTATAGCGGCCGCCGTAGCGTGTTGATGTCGCCCTTGGCGTTCATGCAGCGGCCAGTGCGATGGCTTTGGGCGATGTCGAAGTATCGCGGTCGCACCAGCGGCGGCCCGAATTTCGCTTTCGAATTGTGCCTTCAAAAAATCTCGCCCAGCGAGTGTGAAGGCTTGGACCTGAGTTCATGGACGGCCGTGGTCAGCGGCGCCGAGCCCGTCCGCGCAGAAACGATCGAACGTTTTACCGAGGCGTTCGCACCTTACGGCTTCCGGCCGGAGGCGTTTTTGCCGGGCTACGGCATGGCGGAGTCGGTCTTGGCGGTCACCGGCGGACGCCGCGAAACCCCGCCAGTGATCCGCGTTTTCGCCGCCGGGGCCCTGTTGCATCACCGTGTGGAAGCCGTGGGAAGCGCGACAACATGCCCGGGCCAAGTACGTCGTTTGGTGGGCTGCGGACAACCCATCCCCGATGGCGAGATCGCCGTGGTCGATCCCAAAACCAGGCGACTTTTGCCGTATGGCCGCGTGGGCGAAATCTGGGTCCGCAGTCCGAGCGTAGGCTTGGGCTACTGGAATCGCCCCGCGGAGACGCAGGAAGTGTTCTACGCCGAGCTAGCCGACGAGCCCGGCAAACCGTATCTCCGCACCGGCGACCTGGGATTCCTCTACGAGGGCGAATTGTTTGTCACGGGGCGGCTCAAGGAGTTGATCATCCTTGGGGGGCGCAATTATTATCCGCACGACATCGAGCGCACCGTCCAACGCGCTCATCCCGCCTTGAAACCCGACGGCGGAGCGGCCTTCAGCGTGGAACGGGAGGGCCGAGAGCGACTCGTCGTGGTCCATGAGATCGTTCGCCCCAAGCGATGGAACCTCGACGAGGTCCTGCGTGCGGTGCGGCGAGAGCTGGCCGAGGAATACGAATTGTGTCCCGAAGCGGTGGTGTTGATCCGCGCCGGTACGCTGCCCAAGACTTCCAGTGGCAAAACGCGACGTACCCGCTGCCGCGAGTTGTTCCTCCGCGGCCAATTGCACACCGTCGCCACCTGGCTGCATGAGGACGATGCCGCGTTGTCAGCCCGGGGGGGCGAAACGACACCGCAAGACGCGTTCGCCACGAATACGGAACAACGGCTCGCCCGCATCTGGGCCGAGGTCCTTGGCCAGCCACCACGACGGCGGGACGATGATTTTTTCGCCATGGGCGGGCATTCGCTGCCTGCCGTGAGGCTTGCTGCGCGGATCCAGGCCGAATGGAATATCGAATTGCCGCTGGAGGAACTGTTCGAACGCTCGACGCTCTCGGGGCTTGCGCAGGTAGTGGACCAACGTCGCTTTCTGGCTGGCACGGATCGCGGCCCCAGCGACGACGGGCTATCGCTTCGATCGCTGCCGCCCGGTTCGCGCAGTGGTCTTCAGCCCTTATCCTTTGCCCAGGAACGGCTTTGGTTGTGGGAGCGGATCGCCCTGGGCACGCCATCGGCCGTAGTGCCGTTAGCGGTCCGCTTGGATGGGGACTTGGATGCCCCGGCCCTGCGCAGAGCAATCCAGGCCGTCGTCGCCCGACACGAGGTGTTGCGCACGCGGTTCGTCGAGCACAACGGCCGTCTTTGGCAGGAGGTTTCCGGTAGCGACAGTTTCTCTTGGGAGGAGATCGATCTCCGCGAATTTCCGCCTCAGCAGCGGGCCGAGCGCTTGGAGCAAATGGCCCAGCACATGCCGCGACGTCGCCTCGACCTGGAAAGGGGGAAGTCCTTTCACGTGACCTTGGTGCGGCTGGGCCAACGCGAGTATGTGGCCTTTTTCGTGCTGCACCACATCGTCTGCGACGGTTGGTCTCTGGAAGTGCTGTTGCGCGAGGTTGCAGCCGTCTACGCTGCCTCGCGACATGGAACCTCGCCCGCGCTGCCCCCGCTTCCCGTGCAGTACGTCGATTATGTTCATTGGCAGCGCCAGCGACTTACCGGTCAGCGTCTTGAGAAAGGCATCGCCTATTGGAAAGAGCGATTGCGCGACGCTCCCCAGACGCTGGAGCTTCCCACCGATCATCCTCGGCAGACCACAGTTCCTTGGGAGGGCGGGGCTTGCTCGCGGCAGCTCTCCGCGGCCCTTGTCCGCAGCTTGGAGACATTGGGCCGCCAGCAGGGATGCACGCCCTTCATGGTTTGGCTCAGCGCGTTCTGCGCTTTGTTGGGCCGCTATGCGGCCACCGAGGACTTGTGCGTAGGCACGCCCGTGGCCAACCGCCCTCGTCCAGAGCTGGAACCGTTGGTAGGGTGCTTTGTCAACACGGTTGTTTTGCGTTGCGACCTGTCGGGAAATCCAAGCTTCGTGGAATTGCTGCAAAGGGTGCGGCGCAAGACCTTGGCGGACCTTGCCCATGCCGAGGTCCCCTTCGAGAAATTGATCGAGGCCCTTTCGCCGACCCGCGTGCCTGGCCGTCCGCCACTGGTTCAGGCGATGTTCATCTACCAATCCCCGGTGGCCCCGGTCGGAATGATGGATGGGGTGTTGCTCAAGGAGGTCCACGTCGATTACTCGGGGCTGGCCGCCTTCGACCTGACCCTGGTCGTGGAACCGCGCGGCTCCGAAGTGGTGGTAACGCTGGCCTACAACAAAGCCTGGTTCGCACCGGAAACAATCGAACGGATGCTCGATTCGCTGTTCGCGGTGCTCGAGACGGTGGCTGCCGATTCTTCGCTGCGGCTCGCCGAACTGCCGGTGCCCTCTTTCCGCGAACGCCACCGCCTGCTCGTCGAGTGGAACGCGACGGCCCGACCGGGTCTGCCAGCAGAAACCATTCCTCAGACGTTCGAACGCCAGGCGGCACTTTCGCCAGACGCCCCAGCGATTGTTTTCATGGGGCGCAGCACGACGTACCGCGAATTGGACCGCCAGTCCAACCGCTTGGCACGCTATCTCCGCGCTTTGGGCGTGGCTCGGGGCGAGCGTGTTGGTATCTGTCTGCAACGCTCGCCAGGTTTGATCGCGGCGATGCTGGCCGTGCTCAAGGCCGGGGCGGCCTATGTGCCGCTCGATCCGGCCTTGCCCGCCAAGCGATTGGCCTTCATGACCGCTGATAGCGGCTTGCGGTGGGTCCTTTCCGATGGCCCCGGACAACTCGACTGGGCTGCACAGACGCCAGAGCTCGATGGGATCGAGCGCTCCGGAGGCAGTGCGCTTCGCATCATCCGCCTCGACCAAGCTCGCGAGGCCGTCGACGCCCAAAGCGCTGATCCGCTGCCCGCGGACGTTTCCGGCGAGGATCTGGCCTATTTGATCTACACCTCGGGTTCGACGGGCGAGCCGAAGGGCGTGATGATCCCCCACCGCGCGGTCGTCAACTTCCTGGCGGCGTTTGCCCAAATGCCGGGGCTTGGTGCCCACGAAACGGTCTTGGCGTTGACCACGATTTCTTTCGACATTGCCGTGTGTGAGATTTTCCTGCCGCTTGCCGTTGGGGCGCGGGTGGTGATGGCGCCGCGGGAAATAACCACGGATGGGTGGCGGTTGGCGGAGTTGATCGAGCAAGAGGGCGTGAATGTGATTCAGGCCACGCCGTCGACGTTCCGGATGTTGTTATCCACGGGTTGGCGCCCCCGGCCAGGCCAGCGACTGTTCTGCGGCGGCGAGGCCCTTTCGGCGGAATTGGCCTCGCAGCTCTTTGCGGCTGGCGAGCTTTGGAACGTTTACGGCCCCACGGAAACCACCGTCTGGTCTACCGTGCATCGCGTTACGTCGGCCGACCTAGGCGATGGATTCTTGCCCATTGGCCGCCCGATCGCCAACACGCAAGTTTTTGTGCTCGATCAGCGCCGGTTGCCCGTGCCCATCGGCGTGCCCGGCGAACTTTACATCGGAGGCTCAGGCCTCGCCCAAGGCTATTGGAACCGCCCCAAGCTCACGGCGGAGCGGTTTGTCGAGGTTGAATGGTGCGGGGCTGCGCGCGGCCATGGTTTGAATTGTGCGCCTTGCGGCCCGAGTGGAAGCGTTGACTTCGGGAATCGCCCCGGGCGGCTCTATCGCACCGGGGATCGCGTGCGGTGGCGCCGCGATGGAGTGTTGGAATTTCTCGGGCGGCTGGACCGGCAGGTGAAGGTCCGCGGATTTCGCGTGGAGCCAAGCGAGATTGAAACCGCGCTGGCAGCCCATCCCGGGGTCGCCGAGGTTGCCGTCGTTGCTCAGCGCGATGCCAGCGGCTCGGAACGCCTGGTCGCCTACGTGGTGCCGGTTTCAAAGCCCGGGCTACCTGACCCCACCGCCGATTCCACGCGGTCTTGTGAGGAAAGACCGCTCACGCTTTCGCCGGAGGCCTTGCGCAGCTTTCTCGCTTTGCGTTTGCCCGACGCCATGATCCCCGCGGCGTTCGTGATATTGGATTCCCTACCGCGGACCCCGGCTGGCAAAGTGGACCTCCATTCGCTTGCCCGTCGAGGGCTAGACCGCTCAGCAGGAACCGCCACCTACGTCGCGCCCTGCACGCCCTTGGAGCAGGCCATCGCCGCGTTATGGGCCGAGGTGCTTGGCGTGGATCGCGTGGGACGGGACGATAACTTTTTCGAACTCGGCGGACATTCCCTGCTAGCCACGCAGATGATCTCCCGCCTGCGGGAAATGTGCCAGGTCGAACTGCCGTTGAAGACGCTTTTCGAACGCCCGACCGTAGCGGGTGTGGCCGAGGCGATCGTGCTCGAACAATTCGCGCGGGAACCGGGGGAGGTCGTGGCCCGGACACTCGAGCGACTCGAACAGATGTCGGACGACGAGGCGCGGCGTTTTCTGGAGTCGGGCCGAGCGGCAGAAGCTGTGGGCAAACTCCCATGAGCGATCTGGTCGAGCGGTGGCGGAGGCTCTCGCCAGCGAAGCGCGCTTTGCTGGAGCAGGCGCTGCTGGCATCGGCACGCGACAAGGCCGCTCAGCAGCCGACGATCCCCAGGCGTCGGCCCGATGCCCCCTTGGTGCTTTCCTTCGCCGAGCAGCGACTCTGGTTCCTGGACCGGCTGCAACCGCAGAACCCCTTTTTCAACATGGCGATGGCGGCTCGTCTGACCGGGCCTTTCGACGAGGCGATTTTCGCCCGCAGTTTGGATTGTTTGGCCGCGCGACACGAGACGCTCCGCACCAGCTTCCCGGCCGACAAGGGCGTGCCACGCCGGGCAATCGCCACCAGCGTCGTCATTCCCGTCGAGCGTTACGACCTCCGCAACGTGCCGGACTCCCAGCGTGAGGCCCAACTGGAGCGAAAACTCCGTGAGGAGGCCCGAAGGCCCTTCGATCTGAGCGCCGCGCCCCTGTTGCGGGCAGCCCTGTTTCGGACCGGCGACGAAGAGTGGGTGGTGCTCCTGACGATGCACCACATCATTTCCGATGGCTGGTCCATGGGTGTTTTGCTCCACGAGTTGTCGCTTGTGTACGAAGCTTTGGCTTGGGGGCAACCGCCCAATCTGCCGCCTCTGGAGATTCAATACGCCGATTTCGCCGCTTGGCAGCGGGAACATCTCACCGGCGAGCTGCTTCAGCGCGAGTTCGATTTCTGGAAATCACGGTTGGGCGACTACCCGACGGCGTTGGACCTACCCACGGATCGGCCGCGGCCTTCCGCACCGTGCTTCGACGGCGAGACGCGGCGATTCAGCCTCTCGCCGGAACTTGCGACCCGATTGCGGCAACTGGCTCGCGGCGAGCAAGCCACGCTCTTCGAAACCCTCTTGACCGCCTATTATGTGCTTTTGAGCCGCTATTGCCGCCAGGAGGACGTAGCGGTCGGGACCGGCGTGGCCAATCGCACCCGACGTGAATTGGAAGGCTTGATCGGGTTCTTTACCAATACGCTCGTGCTGCGGGCAGATTTGTCGGGAAATCCGAGTTTCCGCGAGCTGCTCCACCGCTGCCACGAAACCACGCTCGAGGCCCACGCCCACCAAGAGTTGCCCTTCGAGAAACTCGTGGAAATGCTCGATCCGGAGCGGCATCATAATCTCGCTCCGCTTTTCCAAGCAGCCCTGGTCATGCAAAACGCGCCCTTGTCGATTCCTACTCGGGCGGGCCTGTCGATCGAGCCGCTCCCGGTGGACAATGGAACTGCCAAGCACGATCTGACGTTCTTTTTTTCAGAACGCGCGGGCCGGATCGAGGGAGCGGTCGAATACCCGACTGCGCTGTTCGACCCGGCCACGATCGACCGCATGATTGGTTCTTACCTGCGGTTGCTGGAAGCCGCTGCCACGGATCCCGACCAACCGATCCGACGGATGCCGCTGATGGACGAAAGCCAGCGTCGCCAAGTGCTGTTCGGCTTCAACGGTACCCGGAGCAATGAACCGCTGCCGCCGACGCTCCACGCGATGTTCGAGGAGCACGTTGCCCGGGCTCCCGATCGCATTGCAATTCGTTACCATGGCCAGGACATTACTTACGGGGAGTTGAATCGCCGGGCCGAACAGTTAGCAAGACAGCTTCGCCGATCCGGGATTTCGGCCGAAACCCCGGTGGCCGTGTGTCTGCCGCGCTCGCCCGATTTGATCGCCGCAATGCTGGGAGTCTTGAAGGTCGGGGCCGTCTACCTGCCCATCGATCCCGATCTGCCCCCGCAGCGACTGGCCTTCCTCTTGGAAGATAGCCAAGCCCCGGTCGTACTCACCGACACGGCGAACGCCGCGAACCTCCCCGATCTGCCTGTCCGCTTGCTGACCCTCTCTTGCGAAGAACTGGAGCCAGAAGGCCGCTTTGCGGTGGGCGACGCGCAACTAGCAGGCGGGGGAAGCACGCCGCCGATCGAAACGACGACCGTCGAGCATAAGCCTGAGCCGCCCAGGCTCGCGTACATCATCTATACCTCGGGTTCGACCGGCCGGCCCAAGGGAGTGCTGGTAGAGCATCGCGGCATCGTGAATTTCGTCCGCGCCCAGAGCCGCGTCTTGGGTGTGACGCGCGACTGGCGGATCCTTCAGTTCTTCTCGCCCTCGTTCGACGGCGCAATCGCCGAAATGTTTCTGGCGTTAGGCAACGGGGCCTGTCTGGTGATCGGCGATCGGGAAACGATGCAGTCGGCCGAGGGCATTCGAGATTTGATTCGGCGGGAGGGAGTCAATTTTTCCAAATTCTCGCCCTCCATGCTGCGGCTCCTTTCGCCCCGGGGGTTGGAGCAGCTCAAGGTAATTTGCTGCGCCGGGGAACCGCTCGACGCGGAATTGGTCGCCCGATGGTCGCCCGGGCGGCGGATGTTCAATGCCTATGGGCCGACGGAGGCCACGGTCGGCGCAACCATGATGGAATTGAATGGCCCCGTCGCACACCGCCCGCCCATCGGACGTCCGCTGGACAACGTCCGCGTCTACGTGCTGGATGGTGAGTTCCAGCCCGTACCGATTGGCGTGCCTGGCGAGATTTGCATCGCAGGCGTGGGCGTGGCCCGCGGCTACCTCAACCGGCCGGACGACTCGGCCAAGCGTTTCGTTCCCGATCCTTTTGAAATCGAATGGCCGGGGGTCGGCCGCTGCGTTACGGATTTCCCCCGCCGCGAGGCCGCGTCGAACAAAGGCGAAAACGCTTACCCCTCCTCAGACGCTCGCATCTACCGCAGCGGCGATCTAGGCCGCTGGCGAGCGGATGGCACCTTGGAATTTCTCGGACGGCTCGACGATCAGGTCAAGATTCGCGGCTATCGCATCGAGCCAGGGGAAATCGCAGCCGTGCTCCAGGAAAACCCCGAAGTGCGACAAGCCGCGGTGGTGGCTCGGGATGACGGTCCCGGCGGACTGCGTCTGGTGGCTTACGTGGTGTTGACCTCGGGCGACACAGGATGCGAAGAAACGGACGAGTCTGCCGAGAGCGAACATCTCGGCCGCTGGCGAACGCTCTTCGAGGAAACGCTCCGCCGCGCAGCGCCGCCAACGGATCCGACGTGGAACCTTGCGGGCTGGGTGAGCAGTCGGACAGGCCAGCCATTTCCGGAAAAGGAGATGCGTCAATGGGTCCAGGCGGCCGCCGAGCATGTGTTGGCCCTCCGCCCCCGCCGCGTGTTGGAGATTGGGTGCGGCACGGGCCTGATGCTTTTTCGCGTGGCCCCGCACTGTGAGGCGTATTGGGGAACCGATTTTTCTCCCCAAGCCTTGCAGACGCTCGCCAAGGCCCTGGAATCGCGCGACGACCTTCGTGGCCGCGTCCACTTGCGCGAGCAGCGAGCGGACTGCTTCGAGGGCTTGGAGACCGGCACCTACGACGTGATCATCCTCAATTCGGTGGTGCAATACTTTCCCAGCGTCGATTACCTGGTCCGCGTGCTCGAAGGAGCACTCCGCCTAGCGGCGCCAGGCGGCCATGTGTTCCTTGGCGATTTGCGCAGCCTGCCGTTGGGAAGAATCTTGGCTTGCTCGATCGAATTGAGCCGGGCCGATCCTCAAATGAGCGTCGCCAACCTGCGGCGACGCATCGAGGCCCGATGGAGACGTGACGAAGAACTCCTGGTGGCCCCCGGCTTTTTTGCCGCACTCGCCGCGCATCAACCGCGAATTGCCCATTGGCAGACGTTGCTCAAACGGGGGCCGAGTGCCAACGAGCTGTTTCAGTTCCGTTACGACGCCGTGTTGCACCTCGACCATGGCGGCCCGCCGGAGGTGGAACAGCAAATCGACTGGTCGCGCGAGCCCAGGGAGGTGAGTGAGATCGCCGCTGTCCTGCGGGAACGATCGCCCCAGGCTCTCGCCGTGCGCGATGTAGCGAACGGCCGGATCGCCCGTGACCTGCGAGCCTGGGAATTAGTTCAAGCAGAAACGGGTCCGGGAACCGTAGGCGAGCTCCGCGAGCTGTTAGAAGGCGAGCCCCTGCCGCGGGCCGTTGATCCCGAAGCCCTTTTCCGCCTCGCTGAAGAATTGCACTACACGGTGGAAATCGGCTGGTCGGGCGATGACCCGACGGGCCGTTTCGATGCTATGTTCCGCCGTCAAACCAGCGAAGCACCCCCCGGCTGCGCGAAGCAACGCCCGTTGCAGACGGAGGAGGCTGCATCTACGCGAAGCCCCGAACGGCTTTCGCCGCTCCCGCATCGGCCGATCGATTGGACCGCCTTTGCCAATCGACCGCTCGACGCCTTGCTGTTGCAAAGGCGTCTGGCCCGGCTGCGATCATTCCTTCAAGCCCGGCTGCCCGACTACATGATCCCTGCCGCTTTTGTGGCGATGGACTCGTTGCCGCTGACTCCCCAAGGGAAATTGGACCGTCGCGCGCTGCCCTCGCCTCCGGGGGAACGGCCGGGCTGGTCCGGAGATTATGTCGCGCCGCGGGACGCCCACGAGCGGCTCGTGGCCGACGTTTGGGAGAAGCTGCTGGGGGTCAGCCCGGTGGGCGTGACCGACAATTTCTTCGAACTGGGTGGCCATTCCATGTTGGCGGTGCAGATGATCGCGGAGATTGAACGGCGGACGGGGCGGCGATTGCCGTTGGCCTCGCTCTTCCATCGGGCAACTGTGGAGCACCTGGCCCGGATGCTCCGCCAACCCGAAATCTGTCCACCCGAATCCTCCCTCGTGCCCCTTCAGACACAAGGGAAAGGGCGGCCGCTGTTTCTGGTGCATCCTGCGGGCGGCACGGTGTTCTGCTATCGACTGTTGGCGGAGCGCCTAGGCCCTGAGCGGCCGGTGTATGGGCTTCAAGCCGTGGGCGTCGACGGAGAACGACCCCCGCACGAAGTGGCCGAGGAAATGGCCGCGCACTATCTGGCCGCGGTCCGCAGTGTGCAACCCCACGGTCCCTATTTCCTCGGCGGATGGTCACTCGGCGGGAACCTGGCCTTCGAGATGTCCCGGCAGTTGGTCGAACAGGGCGAACGAGTGGCCCTGCTGGCCCTGTTGGACGCAGCAGCCCTGGCGCCGGAGAAAGTGTTCAAGGAAGAGGACTTCTTGCCCCTGATTGCGGAACTGTTTCCCTCGACCGACGACCTCTCCGTCGAGCGGCTCCAGGCCATGACGCCGGAGGAGCACTTGGAGTACTTTCTCCGCCGGGCGGCACAAGCGGGAATCGTGCTGGGCAACGTCGATCCCGCGCTTGGCAATCACGTCTTCGAGGTGTTCAAGTCGAACCTCAAGGCGATGATGGACTATCGCCCACAACCCTATCCCGGCAAAGCCACGCTGCTATTCGCGGAAGAGAAACCCCAGTTCATCGAAGTTGCCCGCGACCCCTTCTTGGGTTGGGGCGCTTACGTTCAAGGGGGACTCGACGTGGTACGCATTCCTGGCGACCATGTTCACATGCTCCAGGAACCGAACGTCGAGATCGTGGCCGCCCGACTCCGCGAACGTCTTTCTGGTGCTGAAATCGCCGGTTGAACAAAGCGCCCTTCGAGACCCACGCAACTAGCTTTTCCGACGCAAGATGCTTTGTCATCAATAGCTACGACTTGCATCTTGGTTTTCCAGGAAAGGGAGCGGAGGGGCCGGCTTGCATGCCTCTAACGATGGATCGGCCGCGATTCGGTTTAGAAAAGCCGCTCGAACAACGACGAGGCGTAACGCACCACGTCCAAACCCAGCACCCAGAGCATCAAGCCAAGGATGAACGTTAGCCCCAGGTACGTGAGTGTCAGGTGGACCTTCTCGCTCGGCGGCCTGCCGGTGATGCCTTCGTAGATCAAAAACACCATGTGGCCCCCGTCGAGGACGGGGATGGGCAGGAAGTTGATGACCGCCAGGTTGGCGCCGATGATCGTCAAGAACAAGAGCAGATCGGCGAAGCCCTGAGAGGCGAAACGATAGGCCATGTCGAAGATCGAAATCGGGCCGCCGAACGCGGTCGGCGATACCTGCGTGCCCAGCTTTCCCAGGAACCGGTAGACCAGCGTCATCGCGTCGATCGTTTCTCGAGCGCCAAGCCGCATCGCCAAGGCCAGCGATTGGCCGCCGCTGAAAAACGTTTTGGGTTCGAACGAAAAGCCCCGCTCGGGATGGAACCAATGGGGATCGGCGACCGGTTGCATTGAGACCGATCGCCCGTCGGCCAATGTCAATTCCACGGTGCCGCTGAGGACCGGGTTTTGCATCGTCTCGAAGAACATCGGCCAACCTTGAGGTTCCTTGGCCAGATCGACGCTGAAGGATCGCTTGCCGCCGAGTTCGAGGTAAGCGTCGCCGTGAGGCATACGGCGGATGGCGTCGTCGCTCAAGGGAACCAGCTTGGCCTTGACCACCACGTCGCCTGGCCGAATGCCGGCCCGGGCCGCTGGACCATCTGGCGCCACCGCGGCCACGGGGTTGAGCACCTCGTAGGCGATCCCGACCACGGGAACGGAGACGGGGTTGCCGGGAAGAATCGGCGTCTCGAACCAGTCAGCGCGGCGGAGCTTGACCTGCGCCTCGATGGGGTTCGCCTCGCCGGGGCGCTTCAGCTTCAGGGCGACCTCCGTGCCGATCGCTGATTTCCAAGCCATGGCCCGGAGTCGCTCGGGCAACGTGAGGGGGTCGCCGACGGGAAGGCCGTCGACGTGCGTGATCGTGTCGCCGGGAAGCACACCGGCCGACTCGGCGGGCGAACCCCCTTGAATCGCCGTGATCGCGCCCATGGTCATGCTCATGCCGAGTTGCAGCACCGGGGCGGGTGGGACTGCGATGGTCAGACGTTCGCCAGCGGCGGGCACGTGGACGCCGGGCTGGTTCTGACCATCGAGGGCCAAGCGTTCCACCGTGACCCTCAAGGTTCGGTCGGGGTTTAGCGCAAGGACCCGATGGACTTCCGCGTAATGCGAGATCGGCTGATCCTCGATGGCCACGATCCGATCACCGGGTCGAAAGGGGGGTTCGGCTTGGCCAGCCGGGGAGCCAGGCAGGGCCGCCAAGCGCGTGTCGAGGGTCGGCGTCATGGGCGGGAGCACGCCGATCGTGGGATAAGGGCCGGTCTTCCTCGGATGGACGGTGACGGAAAGCGGCTCTGCTTGGCCCGGTCGCTCCACGAGCATGGTCACCCCACCCTGAATGTCGCCCACCGAGATCGCGGCGCGGAGGTCTTTGTAGCGATCCACGGGCGAGCCGCGGATTTCCCTGATGCGGTCGCCGACCTTCAGATTGGCCTGCCAGGCAGGCGCGCCGGGGATCACAGCCCCCACGCCGCACTCCACTTCGTGAATGCCCAGCCAAAACGCGCCGATGGCGGTCAGAAAGGCGAAAATCACGTTCATGACCACGCCAGCCGAAATGATCGCCATCCGCTCCGGCACGCTTTGGGCCAGATAGCTCCGGGGATCGAAGGCTGTTTCTTCACCGCCAACGCTCTCGGCGACGGCGCCGCTTTCGCTCGATTCAGTCGAAACCGCCTCATCGTGTTGCTGTTCCCCAGCTTCCGCCGCGGCCGGGCTCTTCACGTGCTGAGGCTGGTGGCTGTCGTCAGGGTCCTTGTTCTTAGCCCGTTGGATCTCCTCGCGGATCCGCGCGGGATTGTCCTCTTGGCCCAGCATTTTCACGTAACCGCCGAGGGGGAGAACGCCGATCCCGTATTCCGTCTCGCCCCATTGGAACTTCCATAATTTCAAGCCGCCGATGTCGAAGCCCAGGTAAAACTTCTCGCATTTCACGCCACAGAGCTTGGCCACGAGGAAGTGTCCCAACTCGTGGACGAAGATCACCATGCCGAGGCCAATGATGACCTTGAGCACGTTCCAAATCCACACTGGGTCGGACCAGGCCGCCGCGATCAAGCACTCACCCAACGTAAAGCCTCCTGTCGAGCCCAACGGTCTGCCGCCAACAATTGGTCGAGGGTGGGATTGGGATCGAAGTCATGGTGTTTCAAGACATCGTGGACCAGCGGGACGATGTCGCGAAAGGCCAGAGCGCCGCCTAAAAAGGCCTCGACCGCGGCTTCATTCGCGGCGTTGAGCACCGCGCCGGCGGTCCCGCCCGCCTCGGCCACTTCCAATCCCAGCCGCAGGGCCGAAAACCGTTCGAAGTCCGGCGGCTCGAAATCCAACCGCATGGCTTGTTCCCAATTCAAACGTTGCACGAGCCCCTGCTTCCGCTCAGGCCAGGAGAGGGCGTACTGGATGGGCAACTTCATGTCCGGCACGCTCATTTGAGCAATGACCGATCCATCGATAAACTCGACCAGCGAATGCACGATCGACTGCGGATGGATGACCACGCCGATCTGGTCAGGCCGGAGGTCGAACAACCACCGGGCCTCGATGATTTCCAAGGCCTTATTCATCAGCGTGGCGGAGTCGATAGTGATCTTTCTGCCCATGTCCCACGTCGGGTGTTCCAGGGCCTCGGCCACCGTGACCGACTCGAGTTGTTCCCTCGAAAAGGTTCTGAAAGGTCCCCCACTGGCCGTCAAGATCACTCTGTGAACCTCATCAGCTCTCCCTGCTTGCAGGGCTTGAAAGACCGCGCTATGTTCACTGTCGACGGGGAGGATGGCTGCGCCGTGATTTCTGGCCAATTGGGTAATCAGAGCCCCCCCGATCACCAGGCTCTCTTTATTGGCCAAGGCGACCGTTTTGCCTGCTGCCAGAGCCGCCCAAGTACCGTGGAGCCCAGCACTTCCGACCACTGCGGAGACAACGATCCCCACCTCTGGCGAGGCAACCACGTCAGCGATGGCCTCGGCGCCGATAAGCAGATTGACCCCCGGCGGAAGCTCAGACCAGTCTTGGTGTGCAGCCGCCCGAGAATCGGTCACGATGATGTGGCGCGGGCGGAGCTTTTTCGCTTGCTCAAGCAAAACCTGGGTGTTTCCGTGGGCGGAAAGGGCGTAGGCTCGAAGGCCCCCGCAAGAGCCTGAAATGACCTCCACCGTGCTGCGACCTATACTCCCAGTGGAGCCGAGGACCACCACGTTTTTTGGGCGTTCAGGCATGGAACCGTGTCAGAATGCCAAACGGCGGAAACGAACGGACTTAAGGATGTCGAATAAAAGGATCGGGCTGGACGGCGACGAGCGGCTCATTGTAAGTGGTTCCTCGCCCCACGGCAACTCGTTGGCGGGTCAACATCCCCGCTCGCGCGGCGGCGATGGTGGGAGGAATCAACCATCTTCAGTATGCTTTACGGTAGGGGGCTGCGTAAACGGGGTTTCTTGAGGATTGCAAATGGCCGAGCAGCAAGACCAACCATCGCGGCGAGGACCGGAACGCCGATCTCCTGCGACGAGCGGCGGGAATTTCCTCTGGTACGCCTTGGCGTTAGGCGTGGGGTCGCTTTTCATCGCTAGCCTGTTTACTCGGTCGCCCGTCGATATCAGCTACATGGAGTTCGTGCGCTTGGCCGAGCAGGGCGCGCCACACACCAACCCGCAGGCCGCGATTCTCCGCACCGAGGGCGCGGAACCCAAGACCCTCCAGGTCCGTTATTCGAACCTCCGCCGCTTGAAGATCGGCCCCACGCAAATCACAGGACTGATCGACCGGGAGGTCTTGGGTCCGGACAAGGATCGCAGTCCCCCGCAAGCCAAGGAATTTCGCGTAGCCCGCCACGGCCTGGAAGAGGACGGCAACGCCTTGTTTTCGTTGCTGAAGGAGAAGGGATTTGTGGACGTTCGGGCGGAGGATGCGCCCAGCGTTTGGAACTCTTATCTTACTTCGCTGATCTTGCTCATCCCCTTGGTGATTCTCGTGATCTTCATTCTCCGCCGCATGGGGGGCGCTGGTTCCGCAATCGCCTTCGGGCGGAGCCGGGGCAAACTCTACGCGCAAGAAGACATTGGCGTAACCTTCCAGGACGTGGCAGGCATCGACGAGGCCGTGGAAGAGGTCCGCGAGGTGGTCGAGTTCCTCAAGACGCCTGAGCGGTTCCGAGTGCTGGGAGGGCGAATTCCCAAGGGGGTGCTTCTCGTTGGTCCGCCGGGCACCGGCAAAACCCTCCTGGCCAAGGCCATTGCCGGCGAGGCTGGCGTGCCGTTTTTTTCGCTTTCGGGCTCCGACTTCGTGGAGATGTTCGTGGGCGTGGGCGCTGCGCGCGTGCGGGACATGTTCCAACAGGCCCAGTCGCGCGCCCCGTGCATCGTGTTTATCGATGAACTGGATGCCTTGGGAAAAACGCGGGGCACCAGCATCGTGGGCGGGCACGACGAGCGCGAACAGACGCTCAACGCCTTGCTGGTGGAAATGGACGGGTTTAGCTCGAACAGCGGCGTCATCGTGTTAGCCGCCACCAACCGTCCAGAAACCCTCGATCCGGCGCTGCTTCGGCCGGGCCGCTTCGACCGACACGTGCTGGTCGACCGCCCCGACGTCCGCGGCCGCGAAGCCATCCTCAAGGTCCACGTCAAGGAAGTCAAGATCGACGAATCGGTCAACCTGCATGAAATCGCCGCCATCACGTCGGGATTTGTCGGTGCGGACCTGGCCAACCTCGTCAACGAGGCTGCTTTGCTCGCCGCGCGAAAAAACAAACCCACCGTCACCATGGAAGAATTCAACGAAGCCGTGGAGCGGGTGACGGCAGGTTTGGAAAAGCGGCAGAGGATCATGCAGGAGGAAGAAAAGCAGCGGGTCGCCTATCACGAAAGCGCCCATGCCCTGGTCGCCTTCAGCCTGCCCAATACCGATCCCGTCCACAAGGTCTCGATCATTCCGCGGGGCCTGGCCGCCTTGGGCTACACCATGCAGCGCCCGGAGGGCGACCGCTACCTGATGACCCAAAGCGAGTTGGAAAGCCGCATCCAGGTCCTGCTCGCGGGAACGATCGCCGAGGAAATGGTCTTCGCCGATATCTCCACCGGCGCCCAGAACGATTTGGAACGGGCCACCGAAATCGCCCGAAGCATGGTCATGGATTTCGGTATGAGTCGTTTGGGCCGGGTGACGTATCGCCAGTCGAGCCGCTTCGATTTTCTTGGCACGGGCGCGGACTTGCACCGCGAACGGCACCACAGCGAAGAGACGGCCCGGGAAATCGATGAGGAAATTCGCCGCATCATCGACGAAGCGTTGGGAAAGGTGCGTCATATCCTCGAGGCACGATTCAAGGCCCTCGACGCTTTGGCCAAATGCCTCATGGAGAAAGAGACCGTCGACTTCGACGAGCTGAAGCAGATCATCGAGGCCAATAGCCCCAACCCGCTCATTGTTCCCGGCACAGCGGCTTCAGCGCGGAAACCCCCCTCCACCCGTAGCGACGTGTCTGGGGCCGATGGCATCCCGCGCGCGGAGGATGGATTGGGTTAATCGCTTTGTACCTCGGGTTGCGGCCACCTTGGCGACCGAGCCCAAGCCTTTTGCCACGGTCGCTATCGTCGGTCGATCACGTCGTTCGACCCGTGTGCCAGTGGTGCCAATTATAAGTTCGCTCAAGCGCCTGCGTAACCAACTGGGTGATTTGTACGCGAGTCACAGGTTTCCGCACCACTGAAAAAGCATGCTCGCGGCGTGCCTGCTCCACAATCTCATCATCTAGGTCGGCCGAAAGAATGATGCAAGGCAGCATGGCCTTGAATTGCTTCATCTGACGCAGGGTTTCAATTCCACCCAACCGAGGCATGTGGATATCGAGCAAAGCCAGATGCACGACTTGCGTGCGAACAATGGCGAGAGCCTCCTCCCCATCCCCTGCCAGCAGTGTTCGGAAGCCCTGCGGCTCCAAAACTCCCTGCAAGGTCTCGCGGAATGCGACGTCGTCGTCGGTGATCAGCAGTGAGGGGCTTTCAATAGCCATCGAAGCAACCCTTGAAGCCTCGCATCATCGAAACTGCCCAGCAATTTCGATGCCAAAACCTTGGCTAACTTCCGCGAGAGAGTCGATGAGCTTGCAAGTTGTAGCTTAGCAATATTTTACCTTGGCCAAGCATCCGCCGCGATAGGAATCGTGGTGATGCTTTCGTCCTCCCGAGTTGTTTCCGCGAGGCTAGCAGTCTGTCATTTTGACAGACGACGATGCTTGTTTCCGTTTAACTCTGACCGTACAATCAGAATGGTGCCCTCGTTACCATTTCTTCGCCTGCAAGGCTTCTGCTTCCCTTTTGCGACTCGCTATTCCGTTAGAAAGGCGTACTGTGGAGGCCAATTGTCTGGCCCCGTCCCTGGGGCGTTATGAGTTCGTGCTTCGTCGTCTTCATTCCTTAACGGGGCTCATGCCCATCGGCGGGTATCTGGCGTTCCATCTGCTGACCAATGCTTCGATCATCGATGGGGTCGAAGTTTATCAGCGGAGGGCGGACCAAATCCATGAACTCGGCGTGACGACGGTGGTGTTGCTCCTGGAATGGCCGATCATCTTTATTCCGATCCTGTTCCACGGCATTTTGGGGATCGTCATCGTCTCGCGCGGCAAGCGCAACGTGGCTGACTACCCCTTCATAGGCAACATCCGCTACACCCTCCAGCGATGGACGGGGGTCATCGCATTCCTTTTCATTATTTGGCACGTGTTTCATATGCATGGGTGGTTCAAGGCATCGTGGTGGGTGGAAAACGTGGTTCGTCCCTTGGGCGGCGGCCGCTTCGATCCTCACAACGCCTACACAGCGGCCCAGGCGATTCAAGAGTCGGTCTGGGTCCAGGCGATGTTTTTCGTCGGCGTGTTGGCGAGCGTTTACCACTTCGCCAATGGCTTGTGGACGATGGGCATCACGTGGGGCGTATGGACCAGCCCTCGGGCGCAGCGTTGGGCGAATGTGCCCTGCGCGGCGGTTGGGGTCTTCCTGGCTTGCGCCGGCGTGGCGGCGCTGATTGGCATGTTGGTTGCCGACAAACCCGGTGCGGGGCAAGTTCCTCCCGTCCAAACGCAAGACTCGCGGATACCCACGCCGACCGCGAGTGTCCCTTCGCCCGTCGAGTTTGCCAACCCGGCGAGAATCGAGGTCTCTCGTTTTCCAAGCTCTCCGCCCCAGAGAGCGGGCCGGACTACTTGAGGTCGTCTCCTGGCGACGTGGTCGGGTTTTTCGCGATTCGCAGCGCCTCCCTGGTGCACTGAAAAAGAAGGTTCTTATTAAGCGAGGCATGAACGCATGGCGAAACGCCGAGTGGCGGTGGTGGGCGGCGGACTGGCCGGGCTGGCGACGGTCATGAAGCTCGCCGAGCTGGGGGTGGAGGTCGATCTGTTCAGTCTTACGCCCGTGCGCCGTTCCCATAGTTGCTGTGCCCAGGGCGGAATCAACAGCGTCAACGGTCTCACACGGCAGCTCGGGGACTCCGAGTGGCGCCACTTCGAAGACACGGTCTATGGTGGGGATTTCCTTCAGCACCAACCGCCGGTCAAGGAAATGACCGAGTGGGCGCCACGCATCGTCGACCTCATGGATCGGCTAGGGGTGACCTTCAACCGAACGCCGGAAGGGTTCCGCGATCAACGCCGTTTCGGAGGCACGCTGTTTGCGCGAACGGCGTTTGCGGGCGCGACGACCGGGCAACAGCTCTTGTACGCACTGGACGAACAAGTCCGCCGCTGGGAAGTCGGCGGCAAAGTGGTGAAGCATGAGTTTTGGGACTACTTGGGACCGGTCATCGACGACCGCGGCATCGCGCGCGGTTGCGTCGCCCAGGATCTGGTCACCATGCAAATTCGCGTCTTTCCGGCCGATGCCTTGGTCATTGCGTCCGGCGGGTGCGGACTGATCTTCGGCCGCTCGACCATGTCCATGGCTTGCACCGGCAGCGCCGTGAGCCGGACGTTCCAAGCCGGCGTTCGCTATGCTAACGGCGAGTTCATCCAGGTCCATCCCACCGCCATTCCCGGCGCGGACAAACTGCGGTTGATGAGCGAAAGCGCCCGCGGCGAGGGGGGCCGGATCTGGGTGCCCCGTAAGCCCCAAGATCCCCGTCCGCCGCACCTAATCCCCGAGAACGAGCGCTACTACTTCCTCGAAGAGCGGTACCCGAAGTACGGCAACCTAGTCCCCCGCGACATTGCCACGCGGGAAATTTTCAACGTCTGCACGCGGGAAGGGCTGAGCGTGGAGCGGGATCGGCTCTGCGTGTACCTCGATGTGAGCCACCTGCCGCGCGACGTGCTCGATCGCAAATTGAGCGGAATCTTAGAGATCTACGAGAAGTTCCAAGGCGTCGATCCCCGTCAGCAGGCGATGAAGATCTTTCCGGCGGTCCATTACTCGATGGGGGGCCTTTGGGTGGATTACGCGAGGTCTGCAAGCGGGGGACTAGAGGTCGGTTCGCCCCGCAATCATCAAACCAATATTCCCGGCATTTTTGCGGTCGGAGAGTGCGATTATCAATACCATGGCGCTAACCGTTTGGGCGCGAATTCGCTGGTGTCGTGTATTTTCAGCGGCCTGATCACGGCCCCTGGGATCGTGGCCCTGCTCGAATCGCTGCCAGGCGGGGCCGCGGCGGACCAACCGTCGTCGCTGTATGACCGGGCCTTCCGCGAGCACCAGGCCCGATTCAAGGCCCTGCTGGCCCGGGACGGTAACGGGGAGAATCCCTATCGTCTGCACGAGAAGTTGGGCCAAATCATGACCCGCGCCGCCACCGTCGTGCGCCACAACGAGGACTTGGATCGGGCCTACGACGAAGTGAGGGAATTGGAGGAGCGTGCGACGCGTTGCGCGTTGGCCGACACGAGCACTTGGACGAATCAAAACCTGGTGTTTACCCGGGCCCTGGCTGATATGTTCCCACTGGCCAAGACGATCCTCAAGGGTGCCCGTGCCCGCGACGAGTGTCGCGGGGCCCATTACAAACCCGATTTCGCCTTGCCGGACGTTTCCGCCACCGACCCTACCGAGCGGCGCCGCCAAGCCGAAGCCTGGTGCGACCGTTTCGAGGAAAACAACCGACGTTGGCTCAAGACGACGATTGCTGTTTTGGACTCCGCCGGCGAGCCGCAATTGAGTTATGAGGAGGTCGATACGTCGCTGATTCCTCCACGCCCCCGACTTTACGGCGTGGTGGGAGGCAACCTGATCGAGGAGGTGTGGCAACAGCGGCAAGCCGCTCGGGCCGCCAAGCCGGTGCCCGTGGGCTGAATGCTGAACTCAATCGGTTCGGCGGGGAACGGTGCAAACATTTTTTCGCTCCGGGGCAACCACGGGCAAAAGATCGGTGAATGGTCATCGTTTTCTAGTCACGCGAATTGCAAGCCGAAGGCGAGTGTATGTCTAGCCCACGCGACCCCTACGAACACGGCGGCGGCCCTGCGCGACGCGAGGCGTTCGACGTGGTGGTGCTCCGCCAGGATGGTCCGGGCAAGCCAAGCTATTGGGAACGTCACCGGGTGGCTTATGAACCGGACATGAACGTGATTAGCGTGTTGCAGCGGATCGCCGCCAATGCCCGCACCGCGGAGGGCAAGCCTGTTGCTCCCATTGCCTGGGAATGCAATTGCCTGGAGGAAGTCTGCGGGGCATGCACCATGGTCATCAACCGTCGTGTGCGGCAGGCTTGTACCGCCCTGGTGGACCGTCTGCTGGACGAACATCCCGGCCAGATCGAACTCCGGCCCATGTCCAAGTTTCCCGTGATCCGCGACTTGGTGGTCGATCGTTCGCGGATGTTCGAGACCCTCAAGAAGATCCGCGCTTGGTTGCCGGTCGATAGCTACCTGGACATGGGGCCTGGCCCGCGTCAGTCGCAAGATAACCAGGAGTTGGCCTACGTATTGAGCAAGTGCATGACCTGCGGATGCTGCTTGGAGGCTTGCCCGCAATACGTCAAGATCGAACTTCAGCGCCAACCCGGCGAGACCGACGAGCAATTCGACCAGCGGCAAAAAGCGGCGTTCGATCGAGGCTTCCTCGGGGCGTTCGCCATCGCGCAGATCGACCTGTTCAACACCAACCCGATTGGCGAGATGACCTCGCGGGAGCGGCTGGACGCCTTGGTGGCCGAGGGCGGAATCCAGGTGTGCGGCAATGCGCAGAACTGCGTCCGGGTTTGCCCCAAGGAAATCCCGCTCACCCGTTCCATCGCCCGCGCCGGCCGCATCGCCACGCGGCATGTGCTGAAGCGGTGGTTCGACCGATGAACGCCGCGTTGTGGCGCAAGGCGATCCGCGATGCGTGGCCCCATTTGGCCGCCAGTGTCGTCCTGCTAATCCTCTTCGGCTGGTGCTTCGTCTGGCTCATGAGCCTGTTTCGGCCGGGAATGATCGTGGCCATCCTCGATTACCTCCCCCGTTTCGTGGAGCCGATGGTGGGCATCCCTCTGGCGAAGTTGGCCACGGCGGCCGGCCGGATCAGCGTGCTCTATGTGCATGTGGTGACGCTGCTGGTCTGTTTGGGTTGGGCGATCGGGCGGGGATCGGATGTGGTCAGCGGGGAAATCAGCCGCGGCACGATGGACCTTTTGGCGACCCTCCCCGTGCGACGTGCCTGGATCGTCGTCTCCTCCGCCTCAGTAACCGCGGTCGGCTCTCTGGTGCTGGCGTTTTCGATTTGGCTGGGCAGCGTGTTGGGTTTGGCGACGGTCGACATTCCTGAGGTTGCCGGGCCCCGGCAGTTCCTCCCCGGCGTGCTGAATCTCTTCGCCATGACGTTTTGTCTGGCGGGAATCACCGCATTGCTCTCTGCTTGCGATCGGAGCCGCTGGCGCACCATGCTCGTGGCCGGCGGGTTTTTCGTGGTTTCGTCGATCGTCAAGCTGGTTGCGCGTCTGTGGCCCCCGGGGGCATGGCTCAGCTATCTGTCCGTGCTCACCCCGTTCGAACCCCAGAAGCTGATCCTGCTCGATCCCGAACTGACGCGCCGCCTGGCCTGGGAATACAACGCGGTCTTATTGACGATCGGACTGGGCTGCTACGCGATCGCCGCCGTGGTCTTCTCGCGTCGCGACCTTCCCACCGCCTATTAACGGATGGCAAGCGATGGCACGCCGCCACGCTACCCTGCCTATCCGAAAGGTCCACCCGAGATTCGGCCGCGCAACAAAAACGTCCGAAGCCCGCAGACTTCGGACGTGGCAGGTATCTGCAACACCTTGGCTTCCGCACGCCGTGGTGGAACACGTCGCGCCGAAGCGGGTACTAGTCAATATCCGTGGGCGGCGCCGGATCGCCCGACTCGCGGGTAATCATGAACATGTAGGCCGCCACATCGATGTCGTTCATGATACCGTGAACACTGCCGTCGACGAACAAGTGATTCGTGACGTTGCGGTGTTGACTCCGCGGCCCGTACTGCATCGGCCAGAAACCGGTAGGCAGGTACCAAAAGTTCTGGTAATCCTGGCGGCCGAGGTGGGTGCGGAATTCCGGATAGTTGAGGGCAATGCCGCTTTCGTCCTTGGTGAACTTGCCGTTGAATCCCGTCGGGTGCCAGTAGCGGCCATAGTCGTAGTCGTTGCGGAAAGTGACCGCGTCGGGCGGGCTGTAGCCGGGAATGACCGTGGGCAAACCAACGACCGTGGCCTCCCAGCCCAAGGCCCAGCGGGCCCGGATCGGCTCGATCGTTTCCACTGCCAAAATCGTGTGGGCCGCCCCATCGCTCTTGAAATTGGTGAACGTCAGCCGCGAGCCTGGGAAGCAGGCGCCATCGGGATGCTTGCCCGGCCAAATCGGCAGCGTGTTGGGAACCGTCCGCCAGTATGTGTCATTGACCCAAAGGCTTTGAAAGTGCGTGGCGCCCATCACTTTGTAGTTCGTCAGCGCCTCCGGCATGATAAACCCGTCCCAGTTCGTGTCCACCACGCGCTCACCGCTGAAACTGGGGCAAATCAATTCCGCCAAGACCGTCCGCCGTGCCAAAATCTGGTTTTGCACCACCTGCGAATGGGGCTGGTTCAAATCGGCATAATAGACGAACGGAAAACCGTTGACCGTGTTCAGGGTCTTCCACATCGCCTCTTGCTCTAAGTCGGGCAAGAGATCGACCACCCAACTCCATCCAACCATATCCACGATCTGGCCCGTGATCGGGTTGCGGATCACCCGACCAGCCGACGGAAAACGCTTCTGCTTATCGTGGAAATTGTGAAAAGCCAAGCCGATCTGTTTGAGCTTGTTCGTACACTGGCTCCGGCGAGCGGCCTCGCGGGCCGACTGGATCGCCGGGAAAAGTAAGGCGATCAGGATGGCAATAATAGCGACCACCACTAACAACTCGACGAGCGTGAAACCTCGCCTGGCGACACGCGACATCATGGGTTACCTCCTACAACAGGATATTCACAATAATGTAGCTCCGATTAGGGACACCCAACTTCGGATTGTATCTTGCGCAACTCGGTCCTGTCAAACTTATTCCCACACACGAGGGCGCCGAATTACTCCTCCACGGACTAGTCCACGCGACCACCAATGTTTCACTCGAAAGATGACCCGTGTAAGGTATAATCGTACCCACAATATGATGTATTCCGCTTTCTGGATGCGATTTGGGGGGGATCAAATCAAATTGCGGTTTGCACAAGTAGCGGGACCGGCCAGAATAGTCTTCATTTTGGGGCTTCGTCTTGGAGATTTTTTTCATCCACGCCCCGGTTGCTTCTTGCCCAAAAACTTGGCGATCCGATGACTTGCCACGAAGCCCAACGCCGTTTCGCCTTGCAAGTCGTGAAGCGCTTGCGTGCGTCGGGTTTTGAGGCTTACTGGGCGGGCGGGTGTGTTCGGGACCAGTTGCTGGGCCGCGTGCCCAAGGACTACGACGTGGCCACCAATGCCCGGCCCGAGCAAGTCCGCAAAATCTTCGGCTACCGCCGAACCGTAGCGGTGGGCGCGGCGTTCGGCGTGATTTCGGTCCTTGGTCCGAAAGGGGCAGGGCAGATCGAGGTGGCCACCTTTCGCCGGGACGCGGAGTATAGCGACGGCCGGCACCCCGACGAAGTCGTCTTCAGCTCGCCGGCCGAAGACGCCGCCCGCCGCGACTTCACCATCAACGGCCTGTTCTACGACCCCCTGGAGCACCGCGTCTTGGACTTCGTGGGCGGCCAAGCAGACCTTCAGCGCAGGCTCATCCGCGCCATCGGCGATCCGCGCCAGCGGTTCCGCGAAGACAAGCTTCGTCTGCTCCGCGCCGTACGGTTCGCCGCAGCATTCGAGTTCGAACTGGAGCCTCGCACCCGGGAAGCCCTCTGCGACATGGCCAGCGAGATCCTCGTGGTCAGCCCCGAGCGGATCGCGGCGGAGATGGAGCGGATTCTCGTGGACCCGCATCGGGTTCGGGCCGTGCGATTGCTCTGCGAGACAAACCTGGCGGCGGCCATTTTGCCTGAGATTGTTCCCCACGAGCCTGCCGCTCAGCGACGGCTCGACCACGCTTTGGCCGTGCTGGAGCGGCTCGCGGAGCCGAGTTTTCCGTTGGTCCTCGCCGCCCTGCTGTGCCCTTTCGTCGACGCCGAAGCCACACTGGCCGTATGCCGCCGCTGGCGCCTCTCGAATCGCTGCTCGGATCGCACGGCGTGGCTCGTACGGAACCACGCCGCCTTGCGCGACCCACGCTCGCTCCGCTGGTCGCAATTGCAACCCCTGTTGGTCTCAGAGGGGATCGACGACCTGTTAGCCTTAGAACAGGCAACGTCCGAAGCCGAGGGGCGCGACGCCAACCACGTGGCCTGGTGTCGATCGCTGCTTGCGCAACCCCGCGAAGCGCTCGATCCCCCTCCGCTGGTGACAGGCGACGATCTGTTGCAAAGCGGCATCCGTCCCGGGCCCGAATACCGCCTCCTGCTGCAAAGGATTCGCGACGCCCAATTGGACGGAGAAATCCGCACCCGTGAAGATGCCCTCCGGCTCGCGCATCGGCTCCGGGAACAAGACAAAGCGGGATAACAGACCACGCCGCCGGGGACGACGGCGGTCTCCAGTCGTTCTTCCGGCGTGGTCTTACGGTCCTCGAAATTTGAGAACAGAGCGACCGGCGACAAGCCTCGCGCGGTGCGCTACCTCATACACCCTACTCATACGTGATCGTCACGCGCTGTCCAGTTTCGCTCGATCGGCGCATGGCCTCGATGATCACGGCCACGGCCCGGTCGGCAAGCACGCCCTTGTCATGGCCTTCGTCGCGCGTCCGCAGGTTCCCGCTCACGCACCGCAGGATTGGCGAACCGACGCGTGAGAGGATTATGTTGGGCAGTGAAACCGCCGGTGTCGTTGTTCCTGTCTGGGAAACGCGAGCCGTCGCCAACGAAACGGAAGCGGCATTCGGATTCAGGACTGCCTGCTCAGCCTCGGTGTCACCCTCAATTGGTCTCGAAAGGTCGTGCATGGCAAGTAACCTGGGAAGGCGTCAGGGCGAGTCATTACGTGGCGGCAGTGGGACCAAGGGGGCGGCAGACGTGCTCGACTGGGGGCTTTCTGGCCGCGAGAGGTCCAGACCCGCACCGCCCGGCTGGCTCTCCAAACTCCCGTGTTCGGCTAAGTATCGTTCCAGTCGAGCGACTTTTTCGGCATTGGGGATCTCGCCTGGGGCGTCGCTGGCAGGGGCCCTGCCCCAAGGGATGACAGTTCCCTGGCGCGTTAGCAAGTCGAATGTCGGGGCATCTACCAATCCGCCGCCTATTGGTTTTTTGGCGACGATACGACTTAATCCCAGCTTATCCCACGAGGCAATCAAGGCCGCGGCGATTTCGGCCCCGCCCAGCACCCGGGCATCGTTCCAACGGGTGCCAGCGATTCCGGGAGGGATGGTGTCGATGCCGAGCAATCGCGGGTAGCGCCCTGCCTCGACCGGCGAGAAGTCCTCCCGCGGCAACACCACCCCCTCGGCGTCGACCGGAATCCACTCCCCCCCCACCTCGACCATGCACACAGGGCGGCGATAGACGAGCTGGACTTGGACCCGGGCGGGATGGAATTTTTGTACCCTCTCCACCTTGGCCACCCAGGGGTGCAGCGCAAAGGCCCCGCGCAGCCGTTCCACCAAGTCGTCGTCGACGATCGAAAGCGGCCGATCCAAGCTCGCGTCGCGAAAGACTTGGACGCGGATGTCCGTGTGAATCCACTCCGGCAGCGGAGTAATTTCCACTTTCTCATAAGTGACGAGAAAATCTTCACCGGACAAAACGCGGTTTCGGACGTAGCGCCATGTCCCGTACCAGACGCCCGCGAAAACCCCAAGAATTGCCAGCAACACCAGCAGCCGCCCGCCCGTCCGACCGCGCGGGACAGTGGCACGTGGGCCGGACGACGGCGGAGAC
The DNA here is from genome assembly GCA_937951625.1 of uncultured Thermoguttaceae bacterium. Lineage (GTDB taxonomy): Bacteria > Planctomycetota > Planctomycetia > Pirellulales > Thermoguttaceae > CALFBP01. The sequence continues at coordinate 1,215 of CALFBP010000009.1, read as the reverse complement.
TTCTTCGAAGACGGCATGTCCCAGGCACCTCCTCACCACGGCAACCGGAGACGTTGCCCTGAGCTTGGGCATTGTGGGCCTATCCGGTGGAAGACCCGTATTTGTTTCCCTGGCCCCCTGAACCAGCGCAGAATGCCTACCTGCGATCCGACATCGAAACGTCTGAGGCGGATGCGGGAGCGATTCAGACAGCGCGTGGTTCCACGATGAAACCCACGAGAAACAGCGTTGGCTTACTCGATAGCGAGCGAACGGCTACCAAATTTCCAGATCTAACTCCAATTCCGCCCCCAAGCGATCGCGGACTTGGCTACGGATCAGCTCGATCAAGCGGAGCACGTCGGAGCTGGTGGCCTCGGGTTCGGCCACGATGAAATTGGCATGGCGATCACTGACCACCGCTCCTCCGATGCGGGTTCCCTTCAAACCTGCCTGCTCGATCAGCGTTCCCGCCGAAACTCCCCGCGGATCGCGAAACACGCAGCCGGCGCATTGATGGCCCATGGGCTGGCTCGCTTTGCGCACGATCCAATGTTTTTGCAGTCGGCGGGCGAGTTCACGTGGGTCGTCCTGTTCCAGTTCGAGAACGGCGCTGACGATCACCGGCTCATCCAGGCCACTACAACGGTAGCCGAACTCCAGCTCCTCCCGCTTGCGAACGATCACCTCGCCCGACCGGGTCAGCAACGTGACTTGGGATGTCCATTGACCGATATCGCCACTATGGGCGCCGGCGTTCTTGCAAAGAGCCCCTCCCACTGTGCCCGGGATGGCCACCAGCGATTCCAGGCCTGCCAAGCCCGCATGCACCGCCGTGGTCACCACGCGCCCCAAGCGGAGCCCCGCGCCGACGGTGATGCGGTTCTTGTCCAACCGGAGCTCGCAAAACGAGGGGGCGGCCAACTGAATGACCAGGCCAGGCACCCCCTCATCGCGCACCAGAACATTGGAGCCGCCTCCCAAGACTCGAAGCGGCAGGTCGTGCTCATAACATCGCCGCACCAAGCCGACTAACTCGTCGAGCGTGCTTGGCTCGGCAAAATACTCCGCCGGTCCCCCCAATTGAAACCACGTGTGCATGGCCAAAGGTTCGCCCTGACGCACAATGTTTTCAAACCCGGCAAATGGTCCCATGCTTCGCGGCTCTCCTCACCCGGATGATACGCGGCCACCCCAAAAACTGTCAACGGAAGTTCACCGGGGGTGCATATCAGC
>CALFBP010000008.1 GCA_937951625.1 uncultured Thermoguttaceae bacterium | reverse complement strand
GCCAGGCACATTCCCTGGGTAGCGGTCTGCACCGTTGAACACGGTCAAGTCCAGGGGCGACCAGTCTACGGTCACGTAGGGATTGTGTCCCGGCTGGTTGGGGTTAGGTTGATAGGGCCTGCCGGGATCGGCCAGGCGTTGCAGGAACACGGTCTTGTAGTTGACCGTGGTCTGGGTCCGCGTGAGTCCTTCGCTTCGCAGCGGTCGGTTCAGGTCATAATCGAACGGATGGTCCATGATCGTCGGATTGCCGGTGATCTGGCCATTGATCACGTCGCAGTAGGCCTCGACAAGGTTGCCGTTGCGGCTATTGGGGGTGGTGGGTTCAGGATAGTAGTTGCCCAGGCCCGGGATGGGTTCGGAGACACTGAGCCCAATCCCGTAACGCATGGCCCCGATCAAGCCGTGGCTGCCCGACGGGTCGAGGTCCGCCGCGGGCGAGTTATTGCCCCAAGAATTCGGCGGGTCGGCGGCCACCACGATGCTCACCGCGGGCTTGATCGCGGCGTTCGACGGATAGCGGTTCACCCCGTCGTTGTCGATCACCCGCACCGGGTCCAAGAGGATCCGATGGGGCGAGGGTTCTCCCAAGTTCGTCGTACACCCGATCGGCGTATTGAACCGCGGCCCGACGACCGCATAACCCCCGCAGGGAATGCCCGTGGTCGAGGTGCGGTTGTAATACACCCGGTCGTTATCCAGGTGGTTGTTCTGCGGGGCCAAGGGCGCCAGCCAAACGATCCGGTCGATTTCCACGTTGGCGTTGGCGCTGCCGGGCAGCAGGCTGAAGCCGTCCTTGCTTTGACTGCCCGGTATGCCCCGCTGCTGTTTCGGCTCCAAGGAGGCGGAATGCGGCGTGCGATCATTGTTCGCCGTATCCGCGACGCGGCGATGCACGTCGTTGGCCGTGTCGGCAATCCGGCTTTCGCTGATCACGATCCGCCAGACGGGATATCGCACGTTTCCAGGCCCGGGCGGGGCCAGGCGGCCTACGTCCAGATACCACTGGCCGCCGCTGAACGTGTACAGGTCGGTGGGGGCCACAGGGTTGTTGGGATTGCGTGGGCAGTATAGCTCGAAGAAGGCCGAGCCGCGCGGGATGAGCGGCTGGTCCAGGTCCACGTCGTCCGGCACGTCGTCGTTGTTCGTGTCGTCGGTTCGCTTCTTGCCCGTGGAATCGAAGCTGGTGTCGGCCACGCGGCGGTCGTGGAACGCGAGCACCTCGGTCAGCAACAGCTCCGGGGCCTCGCATCCCCACACCACGCGGCGATCGGTGCTGGTTTCGATGGTGTTGATGTCGCCATCGACGTCCCAGCCATTGAAGGGATTGGCGTCGTACTCGAAGGGCGTCATGATCGCGTCGGCGTCGCGGAAATCGACCACGTTGACCGCCCATTGCGCCACCCGGCGTGAGGTCAGTTCGCGCTTCTCGGCGTCCGAGAGACCGTTCTCCCCGGGGGTGGGGAAGAAGAACATCGTTGGTTCACCTGCGCCAGGGGCTCGATAGCCGATCTCTCCCAACAACATGCCCAAGACGTAAAGGTGGCGGGCCATGAGGTGTCTTGCCAAAAGCTGGTCCGTGGCGTTCAGGTTGCCGTCGAAATTGACGTCCATCGCGTTGGAAAGCCAGAACGTCACCGCGTCGATTTTGCCGTCATTGTCCGAGTCGGTGGTTCCTGGCGGGGCGGGCGGGATGTTGCTATTGCGAGGGAAGAGGTTGAACCACCCAGCCTCCGACGTGGCCTCCTGCCACTCGTCGACGATGCCATTGCCGTTGCTGTCGCGGGCATTGCCCAAGGGGCGGTTGAGGTCCATTCGACGGTGGGCCAAAAGTTCCCACGACAGCATCCGCTGAATGTGTCGGGGAATCTGAGCTGGTGGTACCCCGCCGGCAAGGAGCTTGCGGGTCAACAGGTCGACCAGGCCAGAGGCCCGCTCCGGCGGAGGACCGTTGGGCAGTTCAGGCGAGAGCCTGAGGCTTCCGGGCGGGGAGGGGATGTCGTAGCTGTCGGTAGTGACTTCCGTGCGGTGGTTGACCAGGCTGGGCGCCAACTCCAGCAGGCGGCGGGGGAGCATGCCGGCGTCGGCGTCGTAGGCCCTTAAAATTCGCTCCAATTCAGCGGCGGAGAAGGGATTGTCGATCCCTCGCCCACTGGGCATCCCCCGCGGAGACCCTTTCAACGACAGGTCGAGCCGGTACGGATTGTTCAGTACCTCGTTGAGCCACCAATTGTCGGGCGCGCCGTTGAAGGTGGTGGGCCGCCAGTAGAGCGGATTGCCGGCGAAATCCACGCCCAAGGCCGTGCGGCCCCAGAGGTCGGGCGGGCTGACGAAGGAGGTCAATTTCGTCGGATCGAGGTTCCCATTGGCTACTGCCTCGAGATAGCTGTTTTCGGGGAACTCGAAGAACTTGATCCGCGTGCGGTCGTCCCAGGTGTTGGTTGACCCGGCCTGCGGCGCCGTGGCGGCGATTTCGCCATAACGGCCCTCGATGCGATTCGCGGGATCCCCCTGGAGCAATTGGGCCACTTGCGGGATGAGGGTGGGCGGGATGCGGATTTCGGCGGGGCCGTAGCCCTCGCCCCGGGGCAAGGGAACCTGGAAGTTCGGCGGCTCCGCCCCGGCAAATGGCCCGCTCGGCGCTTGATCGTACTCGCTGGCCAATTGCGCCACGCTACCGTGGGCATTGAGGTTCAACCGGCCGTCCATGTCCAAACACAAGATGGCGAACAACGGCTTATATCTCCGGCCGTCCTGGGTGGCGCGGACCGGGAGTCCCAGGTCCACCCAAACGCTATCCGCAATCCCGTCGCCGTCGTTGTCCACGTCCCATTGGCCATTGCCCGCCGTGGTCCCATCCCAGGTCGGATTGAAGGCCGGGTTGCTGCCGTTGAAATTGGGGTGATGGGTGGGAAGGGTGATAGGACGAAACAGCGTCTTGTCTTGGATATTGTTCTGATTCGCGTCCCAATTGGGTTGGGATATTTGCTGAATCCAATAATTGATCAGCTCAGGCCGGTGCAGCGAGGGGATCGGCGTGCTGCCGTCGGTGAGCATCATGGCCAGCAGCATGTTTTGGTAATCCGGGGCGTCGTAGTCCTCGTTGGCCCCGCCGGGCGTGTTCACGCTCGTCGCGTCCCGAGGCAGCCACGCCAAGTTAGTCATTTGCCCTGTGGTCGGGTTATAACCGAACCCGGTGCCGCTGAAGGGCAGGCCATTGAGGAGGAACCGCGGGGGCCGCCCAAGGGCTAGCTGCATGGTGCAGTCGTTGAGGAACGCTTGGGAATCGACGTCGTCGAAGGCGGCGATTTGGATGCCAGCGGGCGACGCCTGGGCGCCCACGATTCGCGTGCTCTTACCCCGGGCAATTCCATCGAGCATCGTCAGCACGCTGCCGATGTGCCGGGTAGGATCATCGCCGTTGGTGACGACGTTGGCCAATTGTTCGTCGGAGTAGAGCTGCGGGTCGATGGCCAGATTGAGCAACTGCCCACCAATCACCGCCGACACGCCTTGCACCCGGCCGTAGGCCCAATTGCCGCCGTAGAGGTCTTCCAACAGGCTGTGGCCGCCAATTCCCGAGACCGAGTTGGTTCCACGGAGGATTTGTCTGATCGCTTCGTCCATCAGTTGCTGCGGCGAATCCTCCAAGCGGCTTTGTTTCGACACCGCCTCGGCGCCGCGGCGGGCTTGGCCAGAGATGAACACGAAGGAGATGGCCAGCAGGCCGAACATGGCCAGCATGGCGAGCACCAACAGCAACAGCACGCCACGCCGGGCGGGCCTGTGGTCGGAACGTGTTCGCCGCCCGGCCCCAGGCAACACAGCATGCTGCGGGCCGACGATCGGGGCCCCAACCCATGGTAGAGGAGACTTCCGGGATCGGCTGTTCATGTGCGTAGCCATCTTGTTTATCCTTATCCGGCGAAACGCGAGCTTGCCCTCTCGCGCCTCGCGTGATGTCGTTGTTCAATGCCTTGCGTGGGTTGTTTTTTTCAACCGTAAGTTGTTTGGAAACAGTGTTCAGGTGCCCCGACCTCGCGGGAACTGCTTGCCGAATACCCCACGGCTACTGGTCCAGTCTTGTCACCTGCGTGGACACGCCCACCACGCCCGTACACAGTACTCCCCACGCATTGTCCACCACACCGTCGTTGTTGTTGTCGATTCTCCAATCCGGCCCTGCCAGGGTTACCGAGCGGGTCCAAGGGTTGGTGTTGCTGGGCGGCTGGGACGGATTCAGCAGGGTTGGCTCTCCGGCCACTGCAATCACGCGATACCAGCGGAGGACCCACTGGCCGCCCGAAATGCCGTACACCAGCAGCCAATCGTTTTCGCGGACATCGAGATAAGCGGGCGATTTTGCGGGTCCGAGGATCGAGGAGGCCACGGAGTCGACTTGCAAGCGGACGTCGCCGCCGCCCCAACCCCCGCCGACAAACACCACCCCCGGTTGCACCATGTTGGCTGAGTCGGTCCACGCGATCGCCCGCTCGCCCGGCTTCTCTGGTTCGTCCGGGCTGGCGGGCGGCGAGAAATCCCGCTGATAAAAGACCACTACCGAAATTTCCGCTTGGCCGTCACCCCGGCCAGCCACCGTGGCCATCCACGAGTAGTTGCCCTCGAAAAGTCCCCTACCCACCGCATCGAAAAGCCGCTTGGGCCGTAGTTGCGGGTCGGCGGGGAGATCGAAGGCCACGTCGTCCGGCCAGGTGAACAGCCGGTCGGACAAATCGGCCAACACTGCTACATTGAAGTTCACGGGCGATCCACCCCGATCCGAGACGTCCAAAAACACCCGACGCATCGCCAGAACGCCTGGCACGTAAGGAAACCGGGCGACTTGACTGGCGATATCCGCTGGCGTCGAGGAGGGCGAGATGGTCCGCAAGATATACAACGGATCGATCACGCACGCCCCAAACTGTTCGCCGTCGACATTCCCCACCCGTCGCCACGCGGCCGTCTGGTTCGGCGCAATCTGATAAACCCAGGGCGGCGCCGGGGGGGGCACGGGCGCCCACCAGCCCAAACTCGTCGCCGGCGCCTGATCGTACCAGCCGAGCCACCGGCGGGGATCCAACATGCCTCGGGAACTCATCTCGGCCATGGCCGACTCGGCGCAGGCCAATGCCCGATCCTGTCGCGCGGCCAAGACCACATCCGAGCGTCCAATCTCCAGCAGCGCCGCCACCCCCAACAGCCCGAAAAGAATGATGAACATCGAAATCAACACTTCCAGCAGGCCCACGCCGTGCCGGCCGGGAAGCGGAGAGCGCGGAGCAGAGGGCGAAGAGCAGAGAGCGGAGAGCGGAGAGCGGACCGCGAAGGGCGGCACTGGCCGGGGACCACGCGGGCTAGCGGAAAACCAACCAAGCCCAGTCCGCGGCTGCAAAGCAACTATCCTCAACATCTGAAATCGGTTCTTTCCCGTTGCCACGTTACCGCCTCCGCTCAAGGCTCTCTCCTCACCGTTGCCCACCCTCTGCTCTTTGCTCTCTGCCCTCGGCTCTCCGCTCTCCGCTTTACCGTCCTCCCATCGCTTGGAACTCCCGAGCGTATTGGCGGCGCTCCGCGATGTTCGTCCCGGCGGAGTTTTCCGTGCAGACGATGTAGCCGGTCTGCGGATTGATCGCCACCCAAAGGTTCGCCAGATCATCCAGGTTTGTGCGTCCGTCTTCGGCCACGGCGGGAATGGTATGATTGGCGTCATTGCCTTGCTGGGGATCGGGATTCACGCGATCGCGCCGACCCACCAAAAGAAAGATCGGTTCGATCGCCGGGACCGTGCCGAACGGGTCCGCCGCCACCTCCTGCACCGAGCCGGTGGGCGAAAACATGATCGTGGGATAGGGCAATTTGAGCGGCGTCGTCTGGCTGTTGGCGAACCACGCGGAGGCCGTGCCCGAGTACCACAGGTCGATCACCACGCTCCGCGGCAAGCGGAGCGGGGCGACCGCGGAGGTCACCGGCTGGCGGAAAACTTGGAAGGGCCGGCTGGCCGCATAGCGTTCCTGGGGTGTAGGCGATGGATTCGACGGGAGCATGTTGGGCAGCGCCGCCGTTGTCGTGGAGCTGAAGAGAAAGTCCCACGTGTTCGGCCCCGTCGCGGTGATACCTACGATCCGGTACAGGTGGCCTTGATAGCCGAATTGCACCGTGTCGCCAGGCCGAATGAGTCCCGTGCCGATCGGCGTACCAATCGGGTCCTCGAGCTGCGTGCCGGAAGAATCGGACCAGAACTGCGCCGTGCCCACCAGCCCGTTTTGCGAGAAAAACACCATCCGGCTGCCTTCCATCTCGCCGGCGTAAGGCGGGGGTACTTCCACCTGGATCAGTTTCGCGCCGGCCAGGGGCAAGTCGCCGTCGCGGACGATGGCCACGCCGCAAGGGCGGCCGTTCTCGATGGCCCGGCTCCGCGCGGAGCTGAGGTAAACGTTCACCGACCGCGCCGCCTCCCGAATCCGACGGTTCTCCATGGCCGGGCGCAATCGCGGCACGGTGACCGCCATCAGGAGCATCATGATCGAAACCACGACCAACAGTTCGATCAGCGTCAAACCGCGCCGGATGCCAGCACGCCCGCCCGTCGCGACACCGTGGAGATGGGTTGCCTCACTCAGCATCGTACTACTCCGTCTCCAACTCGATGCGGTGGTTGTGGATGTTGTCGAAATGGACCCACTGGCCGTTTTGCCGAAGAGGGATGCCCCAGCCGCGGGCGTAGTGGGTATTTCGCAAGTAAGGTGTGTTAGGCGGATAGTGGTCATTCCAGACATAATCGCCGTCCGGCCCGCCCGGGGGGATGATGTCAGTCGTTGGATCATTTTCTGTAGCCAGACCGTATTCCCCGTCGGGACCGGCTGAGTAGATCAGTGGGAACAACCGCCAGCCGCGCGGCGGATCGTTGTTTGCCGAGGGGTTCTGGGCCATGTCCACTTTTCGCGGGTCGAAGGGGTCGTGGTCCTCCTGAGACTTCTCTTGGCGACGATCCAAGATGGGTTGGTCGGTCCATTTGAGTCCGGCTTCCAACTCTTCCATCTTGATGAGGTT